>JAQUQX010000078.1 GCA_028715885.1 Candidatus Methanoperedens sp. | reverse complement strand
GGGGTGTCAATATCATCCAGTCCTTCTGCTTCCTTGCTGGATATTGTGATGTTGAAGTATTTGCCTGGGTATATGGTTTTCAGGCTTGCTTTTCTCTCTCGATACTTGAGGCATTGAAGTATAGCCTCATCCAGTTCTTCGATTGTTCTTCCCTGTAAATCTTTTTGGTTTGTCATATTATACCTCCACTTTAATCTGTATGCGCGGGTCAAACGGAGCCTCCTTGCGGTGCATCCATATCGTCTGCTTCACATACAGGTCGAATTTGCAGGTATTATCAAGCGCATCCAAATCCCAGCTTCGCTTCACCCCACCCTTGAAGTACGTGACCTTCCCGGACTCGCAAATGAACCGCTCCTTGCGCTCGAACATGATGGCTTGGATTTTTCCTTGCAGTTCGTTCAATATCTGGTCATACGGAGCAGCCAGACCGTCCATATATGAAGATAAGGCGTCTATCTGCGTTAGGGTGCTTTCTATCGCTGTGTTCCTTGCATCGCTGTTCTCTTTGTACTCTCGGAGTAGGTTAGATAACGCTACTTCGGGTTCTATCACTTGCGCAGGAGTGAGTGCAGAGACAGGCGGTATAACGTCCGCTGTCTTGTCAGTGATTTCGCTCGTTTTTACATCTCCTTCGCTTTCCGCATCGCCCGCACGTTCAGGAATTGCCTCTCAGCAATATCCATCAGCTTCGGGTTTACGACTGTGGTTTTACATCGTGGACAGTACGGCGTCCACACAACCGGGTTCTCATTGCCTTCAAAAATCTCCTGTTTGAGCGTTACGTACTCGTAACACTGAGAGCATACGGAAACTTTCTCTGCCCGCATCTTTTCTGTATTTTCCATTTAATTCACCTTTCCTGTGTTTATCAATTCGTCCAATTTAGCGGTGTGTTTTTTTATCAGTTTTACAAGGTCTAAAGCAGACACATCACCAACAGGCAACGCATCATACAACTCATCCCTCATGTTACGGATTGCGTCCATCTTTAACAGACTGATTGCGTGAAGCGTCTCGACCTGCTCCCCTCCGTTTTTAATAATTCGCTTAGACAGTTCTGCGTTTACCTCTACCTTTTCCGCAGTGTTTTGCATGCGTGCTAAGCGGTTGTTTTGCTCGCTCAAATCCCATATATGCTTTTGCAGGACTATTATTTGATTGAGATACACAGCACTCACCTTCTCTTATTCTTCTCCACAAGGTCACGCTCTCCCTGTTCGCTCTTCACTTCTTCGGGGTCACGGGCATCACGGTTGAGCAATTTAAGCTGAACAATCGCTGCGCTCTTCGTTGCAGCATCCCTCAACGAAAACTTCTTGAAACTCAGCAATGCGTGAACGAGATAATATTTGGCGTCTATCTGTTCAACCCCTCTGTCCGTTCTTTTTGTAATTGTGGCGCCTTCCTTGATTACTGGAATGTTGCCCTCGTAGTGGTCAAGAATTTTCGGATTTTTCTCGATAATTTCCATAGTCTTAAGCTGGAACTCAACAGCGAAATCATGATGAACAACTGCATCAACGTAGGTATCCCCAAGATGTCCCCTGGTAACTACATGGGAATACGAATCAGTCTGCTCTGCAAACAGAATTTCAGTTGAGATGCACGCCTCGTTGCTGATTTTCTGTATCATCGCTGAATCAGGACGCTCTTTGCCCTGCACTTTATAGCTACTCCCCTGCCCTTCTGCAAACTTCCGGGCTTTTGCTCGTTCAATTAGGTCGTCAATCTGCTGGTCGTTCAGTGCTGGAGGCTGTGCTTTTTCCTGCACTGCCGGTACATTAGTTTTAGTTTCATCTTTTACCATTGGTTTCTTTTTCTCCTTTTCCTTTTTGGGTTCCTTTACTGGCTCTTTTGTGGTTTCAGGCTTGGGTTCTTCCTTCGGCTTTATTGGTTCTGGCTGCGCTGGATTCGCAATACACTTCTCGCACAGCGCCCTCTTATGCTCCTTGACTGATGAACTGCGCTGCTCCGCTGAAATACCCACCAGACAGGCAGAGCAAACGAAGGGATGAGATTCACCAGCAGATGCAGGCTCTTGTGATTTCATAGGGGGCTCTTCTTGCGGAGGTGGTAATTCCACAGAAGATTTTACCTGCTCCGCTGGCTTTTTAACTTCTTGATTGTATAAATTTAAGACTTCCGTCTTGATGTCCTGGATAGCTGCAATTCCTGAATTTTCAGCTTCTATCCACTGCTGCGCACTTCCCCTGATACCTATCTCTGGCGGGTCTTTCTCTAAGTTTACCACGCGCATGTTGGGAACCATTCCAGCAACAAACACGTTTTTACCTGTAACTTTCGTGAATCCTGCCTTTTTTAACAAAACTTCAATCTTTTCTCTTGTTTTAGTGTCCATATTATCCCTCCACAACAAGACTTGCTTTTTTCAGAACGACATTACCTTCATCCTCATGGATAGCGATAATATCCCCCTGCTTTATGTTTAACAGCTCCTTCACTTCGGGGCTGAGGGTTATGCTGCTGTTCACCGTTACCCGCGTAGTTGTTATTAGTTTCATTTTATTATAACCTCGTATCTTATGAATAGATGATTACATTTAAATACTTATCGCTCATTAAGAATCTTGCTGGCGCGAGTCCCTCGCACAAGAGGCAGATGCACAGGTAATCATTCCTCGTCCGCGCTGGCAGGT
>JAQUQX010000077.1 GCA_028715885.1 Candidatus Methanoperedens sp. | reverse complement strand
ATAATACAGGGGTAACATGGAAAAATCAGCACGGTTAAAAGTAGCAGAAGCAGACCAGAGGGATGTCGGGAAGGGCATCGTCCGCATCGATGAGAAATTCCGCAATATTGTGGGCGTAAATATTTTTGACGTAGTGGAACTAAAGGGAGAACGCGCAACATCAGCAGTAGTGGGAAGGTCGTATCCGCAGGATGAGGGACTCGATGTAATAAGAATGGACGGGTTGATACGCACAAACGCAAAAACAAGCCTGGGAGAATACGTAGAAGTAATGAAGGCTGAATGGAAAGAAGCAAAAAAGGTCACTTTATCCCCGGTGATTAAGAATATCCATATCTATGCCCCGAGTGAAAGCCTGCGGGCTATTTTCCATAACAGGACCGTCTCGAAAGGAGATATTATCTCAACAACAAGCGTGCGCAAACCAAGGGAATCCTTTGGCAACGATTTGATGTTCGAGCATGTATTCCAGGACTTCTTCGGAAGCTCCTTTGGTCTCGGGGAGATAAAACTCCATGTGGTCTCAACGCTGCCTGCCGGGATAGTTAAGATAACCGATATTACAGAAATTGAACTCTTACCAGAGGCTGTGGCGCTTCCGCAGGAAATACCCGAGGTCATGTACGAGGATCTGGGGGGGATAAAGCCTGCCCTGACCAAAATCAGAGAAATCATTGAACTGCCCCTGAAGCATCCTGAGCTTTTCAACCGCCTGGGCATCGATGCGCCAAGGGGTGTTTTGCTTCACGGACCTCCGGGCACCGGGAAAACCATGCTGGCAAAGGCTGTGGCAAATGAAAGCGACGCCTATTTTATCACTATCAATGGTCCTGAAATCATGTCGAAATATTACGGGGAGAGCGAGCACAAGCTTAGAGAGGCATTCGACGAAGCTGAAAAAAACACGCCTGCTATTATTTTCATAGATGAGATAGACAGCATCGCGCCTAAACGCGCTGAGGTCACAGGCGAAGTGGAGCGGCGCGTGGTTGCGCAGCTTCTTTCCCTCATGGACGGCTTGAAATCCAGGAAGAATGTGATAGTGATAGGCGCAACCAACCGACCTGAGGCGCTGGACATGGCGCTTCGCCGCCCCGGCAGGTTTGACCGCGAAATAGAGCTGCGCGTTCCTGACCGTGAAGGGAGGCGTGAGATATTCCAGATTCATACGCGCGGGATGCCGCTTGCTGAGGACGTGACCCTTGATGCTCTCGCCGACCGCACGTACGGATTCGTGGGCGCAGACATTGCTGCATTGTGCCGCGAGGCTGCAATGACTTCACTGCGCCGCATCCTTCCGGAAATCGACCTTGAACAAAAGGTGATTACTAAAGAGACGCTGGATAAACTGATTATCAAACGTTCCGACTTTGAAGATGTCATGAAGGAAATACAGCCCTCTGCGCTGCGGGAGATTCTGTTCGAAGTGCCCAACGTGACATGGAATGATATCGGAGGGCTTGACAATGTGAAATCCCTTCTCAAGGAGGCTGTGGAATGGCCGCTTCGGTATGCTGCGTCATTTCGCAGGATAGGAGTGGAAGCCCCCAAGGGCGTGCTTCTTTACGGACCTCCCGGTACGGGAAAAACCCTGCTTGCAAAAGCCATTGCCAATGAAAGCGAAGCAAATTTCATGACGGTCAAAGGCAGCGATATATTATCGAAATGGTACGGCGAATCTGAAAAGCACATAGCAGAAATATTCAAAAAAGCCAGACAGGTGGCACCTGCCATAATATTCCTCGATGAGCTTGATGCGCTGGCTCCCATGAGAGGAACTGCCCTGGGCGAGCCTCATGTGACAGAGAGGATAGTGAATCAACTGCTCTCGGAGCTGGACGGTCTTGAGGAACTGCGTGGCGTTGTTATAATCGGCGCTACCAACAGACCCGATATTATCGACCCGGCTCTTTTGCGCCCGGGCAGGTTTGATGAAATGATACTCGTGCCAATACCCGATGAAAGGACAAGGCTTGAAGTCTTCAAAGTCCATACAAAAAAAATGGCGCTTGCTGATGATGTCAATATAAGAGAACTTGTCGGGATTACGGAAGATTTCACAGGCGCCGATATTGCGGCTGTGTGCAAGAAGGCAGGAAGATTCGCAATGCGTGAGGATATAAATGCCGAAAAAGTCAGGCAGGAGCATTTCCTCGCTGCGGTAGGGGATACGGGTCCCTCGGTGACATCTGATATAATGGGTTATTATGAAAAGCTCAAAGACGAATTGCGGAAGAGGCGCTCAAAACAGATAGAGAGCAGACCTGATATATATGCATGAACTCCTGTCCGAGGATGCATGTTGCATTAGCAGGGGTGTAAGTCAATGATTAAAGAGGGTGTACTTTTTGACCAGCTTCCCGATAATAAGGTCAGATGCCAAGTATGCTCGCACAGGTGCACGATAGCGGAGGGGAAACTTGGGATATGCAGGACACGGCAGAATAAGAACGGGAAGATTTACACGTTAATTTATAATACGGTTTCGAGCGAAGCGGTTGACCCGATTGAGAAAAAACCGCTGTATCATTTCCTGCCGGGCACGTTATCGTACTCTCTGGGGACTATCGGATGCAATTTTCGCTGCGAGCACTGCCAGAACTGGAACATCTCGCAGGTAACACTTGAGGAGGCGTGGACAAAGGAGATAACGCCTGAAGAAGCAGTCAGACGCGCCCTTGCATCGGGATGCAAGTCCATTTCATGGACGTACAATGAACCTGCCATCTGGCATGAATATACGTATGACTGCGCGGTGCTGGCAAAAAAAGCAGGACTGAAAACAATATACGTGACCAACGGCTATATCACGCCCGAGGCACTG
>JAQUQX010000076.1 GCA_028715885.1 Candidatus Methanoperedens sp. | reverse complement strand
TCGTTTGTTTCGCTATTGTGCTTGCCACATCTGCTTTTGCGGTGAGTTTACATCATAATAAAAAGAACCAGAAAATAGAGAGCAGACCAACGGTCAACGCTCTCATTATCTTCTGGTCGCTTGTAGGGGCGTTTTTTTTATTTGCAGGTCTTCGGATTCTGGCGACTTATGGAAATTTCACGGAAATTGCAAAATACCTGTATTATATTGGCTCAATTCCGTTTGCCGTCATTACAGTTCCGCTTGTTTATTTTATAGTCTATATCATTCTCGGGGATACACGCGTCAGTTTTGGGGTATCAACAGTTTTTTTGATTTTCGGCGGGGTTTATTTAGTCGCGCTTTTTGGTTTTGGGGTTATCGGTCCCTTCACTACGGAATGGGGCTCAACGTTTGAGATTAACAGCGGCATTGCTATAAATGTATATCTCTCAGGATTATTTATCGTGCCAACCAGCATGATTATGGGTCTATTGCTTCTCATACTGCTCCAGAGGGTTCCGAAGCGGCTGCAGAATAAGATTGCATTTTCCCTTGTGGCAATTTCATTGATATTCGATTTCATGCTCCTTGATAACATAGCGCCCTCCGGCGCCACCCAGATGGCGGCGAGGATTTTCACATTCATCGGCGTGGTTATGGGTTTCTTTGTTTATTTCACTCCTTTAATGGACCGGAAGCTTGAACTGGAGGACAGGTTCGGCTTATCCCAGACCGAACTTCTGGATTTTGAGGATGAAAATGAGTGAGGGGCTATGGAAATTAATATCCAGTTTGAACAGGAAGTAGCAACCTTCTACCAATCTATGGGAATTACCGCAGGTCCCGGGGATATACAGTATCGTTTGATTCTTCTTGTCCTGGCGAAAAACGGGGAAGATAAGGTGACGCGCTTCTCAGAAATCAGGGAATACACAGATAAAGTAGCGGACAGGGGGAGCATCGGCAGCAAGTTAAAGGCGGTTTTCCAGCTTGAAGGGCTGGCGATAAAGGTGGGTCACGGGGGCTATATAATAACGCATAAAGGTTTGCTGGCGGCGGATTTTATTAAATCCACGTCAGATTACTACAAGAAAGTTAAAACAGTAGAGCAAATAATCGAGAGAATTCCTGCTTAAAATCCCTGAATCTGTTGGCTGTTAAGAATTTACAACCACCAACTATATATATAAAGAAGACTTAATCTGAATATGATGATGGTTATCATGAGATGACCATAAACGAAGGAGGAACATATATGAAAACATTAATAAAAAATGAGGAGGCACAGGCAGGCGTCGGCACGCTTATCATCTTCATTGCGATGGTGCTTGTAGCTGCTGTCGCCGCGGCTGTGCTTATCCAGACATCAGGTGTGATGCAGTCCAAGAGTACATCTACAACAAAGGAAGCTGCAGCAACGATAGGTGAGAATATTGTTGTCGAATCGGTGGATGCAATATCTAATAGCACAAATTACCTGATCGGGCTTAATGTTACAATAAAACTCGCAGCAGGCAGTTCAGACGTTGACCTGAGCAAGCTCATCCTGAAAGTGAAAACTCAGAACTTTAATTACAGCACTACTGGTGCACCCGCAGCAAGTACTTACAGAGTGTACGCATTGAGAGACCGGGACCTTGCTACAGGCGCTACTTCAATCAATCAATATACCAGTAGTGGTAGCCCATCACTCAAAGCAGGCGCATTGGTAAGACTCGACGTGGATGTATTTTCTTCAGGCTTAACAGCTCTAACATCGAAGCAATCCATGCCAATTGCCCTGACACCGGAAAAGGGTGCCACATTCAACCTGCCAATTACGCTTCCAGCAGTAGGTGCAAGTACAACTGTAGCGATATACCCGTAAGGTATATCGTTTTTTTCTTTTGATAACCCAACGAAGGAGGAACAATATATGAAAACATTAATAAAAAATGAGGAGGCACAGGCAGGCGTCGGCACGCTTATCATCTTCATTGCGATGGTGCTTGTAGCTGCTGTCGCCGCGGCTGTGCTTATCCAGACATCAGGTGTGATGCAGTCCAAGAGTACATCTACAACAAAGGAAGCTGCAGCAACGATAGGTGAGAATATTGTTGTCGAATCGGTGGATGCAATATCTAATAGCACAAATTACCTGATCGGGCTTAATGTTACAATAAAACTCGCAGCAGGCAGTTCAGACGTTGACCTGAGCAAGCTCATCCTGAAAGTGAAAACTCAGAACTTTAATTACAGCACTACTGGTGCACCCGCAGCAAGTACTTACAGAGTGTACGCATTGAGAGACCGGGACCTTGCTACAGGCGCTACTTCAATCAATCAATATACCAGTAGTGGTAGCCCATCACTCAAAGCAGGCGCATTGGTAAGACTCGACGTGGATGTATTTTCTTCAGGCTTAACAGCTCTAACATCGAAGCAATCCATGCCAATTGCCCTGACACCGGAAAAGGGTGCCACATTCAACCTGCCAATTACGCTTCCAGCAGTAGGTGCAAGTACAACTGTAGCGATATACCCGTAAGGTATATCGTTTTTTTCTTTTCAATCGCAACCTTTAAGTAAAATGATACCTCATTATAACCATAATGAAGCTGCAGAGGATTTGAATTATGGGCGCGGAAACTTCTATTGTGATAGCATTACTTTTTCTTGGGTTCCTGATTGTGGGTACAGCCATTTACTCGACTGTTGATTACAGTCAAAATCTTGTAAAAAAAGCCCAGTTAGACCAGGATACCATGAAAAAAGCCAAAATGCAAACGGACATCACGATAATTAATGCCACAAATAAGACATCGTCCCTTAATATTACACTAAAGAATACAGGAAAAACCACGCTCAATGCAAGCGCGCTGGATGCATTTCTGGATGGGGTAAAATATCCTTACAACTTATTATCTCCAAGTAATACATGGACTTCTGAAAATAATGCGAACATCTCAATTGCTGTGACAAACAGCACAGGAAAACGACTAAAAATAATCACGGAAAACGGGATATCTGATTATGCTATCGTTCCATAGGTGATAAATATGGGCTATACAATTGCGATGTTTGCAATTCTCCTGCTTACGGCAGCGGTAATAATAACAGCAGTTAATTACGGGATTGCGAAAGACAGCCAGGTTACGCCTTTGCAGGCAGAGAATATTTATGCTGACAGGGAAACGGGAAAAG
>JAQUQX010000075.1 GCA_028715885.1 Candidatus Methanoperedens sp. | reverse complement strand
ATGAAATGCTCTTTGTAGTTTCATCTTTCTGTGTCTCTGCATGGCGAATTATCCATTTTATGTTTTTATCTGTAAGTTTGACCATCGGCTCGCCAGAAGCCGAACGAAATAATATCCGTACTCTACACAAGGCTTTCTTCTACAAAGAGTTTATATATGAAGAAGGTGCATTAACGTTCTGTCAGTTAGCTAATTAGTAACTTATAGATTTTGGAATTGACCATCTGTTTGTGCTTTTTTAGGTAGATTGAATAAATAAACAGAGGTAAAAATTTGTTAGAACAAGATATAAATTCTCCTGTCTCAACAGGTGATGTCCACGATGTAACTATTGATGGCATTGCAAGGGAAGGAGATGGAATAGCACACATACAGGGTTTAGTGATTTTTGTGCCTGGCACGAAGGTCGGAGACCAGGTAACGATAAAGATTGAGCGAGTAATGCGAAAATTTGCAATTGCAGCACTTGCGCAAAAGAACTAGAAGAAATAAATCAACGGAGATATATACATGAATTTTGAAAGAAAAGGCGAACGCAGTGGCGGTTTCAGACCAAGTGGTCCTAGAGATATGCACATGGGTCCGAGAGAAATGCACAAAGCAACATGCGCTGACTGCAAACAGGAAACTGAAGTTCCCTTCAAGCCATCCGGCGACAGACCTGTATACTGCAGGGAATGCTACCAGAACCATAGACCAAAGAGATATTAAATAACATAAAACGGGCGCTGATATTATATCGTTGCCCGCAATCTTTTTTTTAGTTACCAGTTTTTAGCCGGAGGCTTAAGATCGGGGCTTTACTCCCGGTATCCACGATTGTGCCTTCAAGCTCTTCTTTTTCTCCTAATCCCAATCCATTGTTTGAATATGTGATTTACGCGACAAAAATATTAATAGTGGGGAAACACTATCCTCATTGATAAAGGAAATAAAAATAGGATATAATAAATGAAAAAACTACTTGTTGTGGAAAATGACAATGTAAAACATATGTTGAAATTGCTGACAATCGTGGTGTCAGTGTTTCTTATAGGATATTTTATTGAAGAAGCAATCGATATATCAGCAACAAATATCAAAGATTCGATAGAGGCTTATCTTGAAATTTCAACCGAGCTGATACCAGTTTTCGTTTCTTTTTCCATCTTCGCGATGACGTGGTATCAATACAATAAAAGCAGGGATAACCATTCTCTTTTCATGGGGGGGGCATTTCTCATCATTGGGTTTTTAATACTGTTCCATATGTTTTCTTATCCATTTATGCCTGATCTCATCACTCCCAACTCTTATAATAAAGCTGCATTTTTCTTTATCGAGTCAAGGCTCGTTTTAGCTATATTACTTCTTGCGAGCGTGTATATCTATAAAGACACGCTTCCCAAATTAATTAATAGAGGAGTTTTGCTATCCTTTGCAATTGCTTTACTTGTTCTTTCCCTCGCTTTTGTGCTCCTTTATAACAAGTATCTATTTACAGAATATAACTTTAACAGCTTCTCTAACATAACGGTATTTTTGTTATCAATAATTTCAGCCATTATTTTATATGCAAGCTACCTGTACGCAAAAAGATTCAAAGAAACGGGGCAAAAGGATCTAATCTTTTTAATATACGGTTCTATCATACTACTTTTTAGCAATCTGGTTTATTTCTCATTTGAATTTTCAGGACATTTTCTTTTAATCACTGGTTTCTTCTTCATGCATCTTGCCCTTTACAGGTCTTGTGTAGAATTGCCATATGAAAAGCTGGCTCTGGCTGAGGATAAACTTCGTGTTGCGGCTGAAGAGAAATACTACAATTTGTTTGATAATGCTAATGATGCAATAATAACAACTGACCTTGAAGACCGGATTACCTCATGGAATAAAGCTGCAGAGAGATTATTTGGGTGGACAGAGCACGAGGTAATGGGAAAGATGCTCTCATCTTTATTAGTACCTGAGTACTTGCGCACAGAAAGGGAACAGATTGTTAATAACGCCTTAACTGGCAGGATATATACCGGTATCGAGACCGTACGCCTGCGCAAAGATGGGACAAAGATGGACGTGAGCATAACAATCTCTCCGATGCTGAATGCAGATAATGAGGTAATAGGTCTCTCTGGAATAATCCGGGATATCACGGAGCGCAAACGGTCTGATGAAGCGCTGAAAATAGCGCTTAAAAACTGGCAGAATACTTTCAATGCGATATCTGACAGCGTTTTTATTCTTGATTCAGAGGGGCGTATTGTGCAGTCAAACAGTGTATATGAACGTATGTCAGGGATAAATACTGAAGATTTAATAGGTAATAATTGCTGCAAAATACTCTATGGAACTGCAGAATTTGTTGAGGATTGCCCATTCAGGCGAATGAAACAAATTGGGATGCGGGAATCTTTTGAATTTGAAGATAAAGAACATAAACTATGGTTTCAGGTTACAATAGACCCTGTCTATAACGAGTCAGGCGAGTTAATAAACGCTGTACATATTATGCACGACGCTACTGAACTTAAGAAAATAGAAGATACACGTTATGAAAACATAAAACTCGTGCTTGCAAATAAAGCGAAATCTGATTTTTTAGCCCATATGAGCCATGAACTGCGCACTCCTTTGAACTCAATCATCGGATTTTCAGAACTTCTGGTACAGAAGGCGATTGGTGAGTTAAACAAAAAACAGGAACACTATATTAATAATATTATTACTAGTGGCATTCACCTCCTTGCTATTATCAATGATATTCTTGACCTGAGCAAAGTAGAAGCTGGAAAAATTGAAATGGTTATTGAGAAAATTTCCGTCTCCGAAAACATAGATGATGCCGTTAATCTCGTAAAAGAAAGAGCAATGAAACACAATATAGTCATCAATAAAGATATTGATTCTCAATTAGAGATCGAGGCAGACAGGCTGAGACTCAAACAAATACTTTTCAATCTGCTCAGCAATGCCGTGAAATTCAGCAAACCGGAAGGAGGAACTGTAACCATAACAGCGAAAAAAGAAGACGATATGGTACGAATTTCGTTCTCGGACACCGGCATAGGAATACGGGAAAAGGATATGAAAAAACTATTCATCGAGTTCGAACAGATTGATTCAAGTCTCTCAAAGAAATATGGCGGTACCGGACTTGGACTTGCTATTACAAAGAAGCTTGTAGATTTGCATGGAGGCAAAATCCGGGTAGAGAGCAAGTACGGTGAAGGCAGCACCTTTACATTTTTAATGCCGATTGTCTCAAAAAAAGAAGAAAATTAATCGCCCTTCT
>JAQUQX010000074.1 GCA_028715885.1 Candidatus Methanoperedens sp. | reverse complement strand
GTATGCCTGTCATTTTTGGAACGCTGTCTATGAAACCAAGTTTCTTTAATTCCTTGAATCCCTTGTAAATAGCAGTTATGTTCCCTGCGTTTCCCACGGGCAGGATAAGCCGGTCAGGAGCCTGCCATCCGAGCTGGTCTGCAATCTCAAAAGCGATTGTCTTCTGTCCCTCAAGCCTGTACGGGTTCACGGAATTGAGAAGATAGAATCCTTCCCTGTCGCAGAGGTCGCGCACGAGTTTGAGCGCATCGTCAAAATTCCCCCTGATGCTCAAAACCTTGGCTCCGTGCATGAGCGCCTGCGCCAGTTTCCCCAGCGCTACCTTCCCTGAAGGGAGGAGCACAACAGCGGGAACGCCGGCTTTTGCGCCATATACTGCTAAGGATGCGGATGTGTTTCCCGTGGAGGCGCAGGCTACGGTTTTCATGCCAAGTTCAAGGGCTTTGGTAACGCCAACTGTCATTCCCCTGTCCTTGAACGAACCTGTGGGGTTCATCCCCTCGTGCTTGACATAAACGTCTCTCATGCCAATGCTTTTTGCAATCCTGTCAACGCGATATAGAGGCGTCCCGCCTTCTTTCAGGGACACGGGCTCGCGGCTTACAGGAAGAAGTGCTCTGTATTTCCAGACGGAAAGGGGACCTTTCAGGTCTTTTTTGGTGAGATTGATTTCAGAATAATCATAAATAACATCGAGGAGACCACCGCAGGTACAGGTGTATATGACTTCGGTTTCGGGATACTTTTTGTGGCATTCGATGCACTCGAGGTGGTACATAGGGGTACTCAATAGAATATTATGGCTTATAGATTGCTCTATGGTTTGTTTTTGTTATCATGTTTCATAAGCGCAGTAGTGTAAGCAATCTAGTTCGGAGATATACGCTCAAAATGGAAAAGATATATACGAACTGAGTTCAGATATAAACGAGTAAGGCGAAATTCGACTTGACTTTAAAAGGTGGTAAAGATGAAATCAAATGCGAAATGGTTCTATAATGAAACAGTTCAAGTTGGCACAGACTATCAGGATATTTCAAATGTTCATGAATATGATATGAAGATGGCAAAATTTAGAGATGTTACAAGAGAAGCAACTGATATAATTGAAGCTATAAGCTTAAGGAGAGAACATTCATTACTTGAAATTGGTACGGGAACAGGTAATTTTTCAATTGAGGCAGCAAAGCATTGTAATAAGGTTTATGCTATCGATGTTTCATCTGCAATGATAACTTATGCAAAACAAAAAGCGCAAAAAATGGGCATTAGTAATGTTTCATTTCTTCAGGCTGGTTTTTTAAGCTATGAGCATAACGGATATCCTTTGGATATGATTGTTTCAAATTTTGCATTGCATCATTTGCCGGACTTCTGGAAAATGATTGCTCTAAAAAGAATTTATCAATTGCTTAAGAATGGTGGGACCTTTTATATAGGTGATATCGTTTTTTCATTTCCAATTGAAGAATATGACTATAAAATCGACAATTGGATTGATACTATGAAACAAAACGTGGGAATTGATTTTGCAAAGGAAGCTGAAATGCATATTAAGGAAGAATATTCAACCTTCGATTGGGTCATAGAGGAAATGCTCCATAAATCCGGATTTATATTTGATATTCTTCATAAGGATGACTTTACTGCGGTATATTACTGCAAGAAGAACTAAAAGGATACCTATATGAACAACAGATTTGCCGACAGGATGAAGACCACCAGTAAGTCCTTCATCAGGGAAATATTGAAAGTTACCCAGCAGCCTGAAGTGATATCATTTGCAGGCGGGCTTCCGAATCCCGGGTTTTTCCCTGCGGAAGAAATTGCAAGAGCTTCCACAAAGGTTTTAACGGATGATGGCAGGAATGTTCTTCAATACAGTACGAGTGAAGGATATTTACCTTTGAGGGAGTTCATTGCCAAAAGGTATCTCAGGAAGAGCGGGTTAAAGATTGAACCCGATGAGATATTAATTACTAACGGTTCGCAGCAGGGCATTGACTTAATCGGAAAAGTCTTTTTGAACAAAGGAGACAGGGTTGTTATCGAAAGACCCGGATACCTGGGGGCAATTCAGGCTTTTTCTATCTTCGAACCGAATTTTCGATCCGTTCCTCTTCTCGATGATGGAATAGACACTGATTTACTGGAAAAAGCGTTGAGCGAAGATGATGCAAAGCTTCTTTACACCATTCCAAATTTCCAGAATCCATCCGGGATTACCTACTCCAGACAAAAAAGAAAAGATGTTGCCAATATTCTCAAAAAGCATAACGCCGTTTGCGTTGAGGATAATCCATACGGCGAATTAAGATTTACCGGGGAAGATTTGCCTTGCATCAGGAAATATTCGGAGAATACAATTCTTTTGGGTACATTTTCAAAAATAATCTCACCCGGATTGAGAATCGGATGGATATGCGCCGGAAACGAAGTAATGGAGAAATTGATTATCGCAAAGCAGGCTGCCGACTTGCATTCGAATTCCCTTTCGCAGAGGATTGTTCATCAGTACCTGATGGATAACGATATAGACGAACACATCATGAAAATAAGGGCTGCTTATGGAAAACGGCGGGATTTGATGATTGATATGATGACTGAGTACTTTCCAGAGGAGGTTAAGTACACAAAACCGCAAGGCGGGATGTTTTTATGGGTAACGCTTCCTGAAAGGGTATCATCACTGGACTTATTTGAGCTTGCAGTGAAAGAGAATGTCGCATTCGTTCCCGGTAATCCGTTTTATACCGATGATGGCACCAGGAATAACACATTGAGATTGAATTTTTCTAATTCTGATGAAGAGCAAATTGAAGAGGGAATTAAACGGCTGGCAAGATGCCTGGTAAGACTTCTGGAAAATATCAGGTGATAACAAGATTGTCTGAAAATCAATTTAAAATCGGGACTAACAATGCCGGAATCAATTGATATTATTTTTTCACGTTTGCTTGATTGTTATATCGAAATAGGATATAATGCAAAACTGTGTTCCATCAGGTTTGCAAGGTCAGGCAATCTAAAAGAAAAAAAGACGCATGAAACCACTTTAGAATTGGAGCGGTATTTTCAGGGTGAGAAAATTGATTTTTCGTGCGATATTGACATATCCCATCTTTCGCCATTCACGCAAAAAGTGCTTGGGGAGACGAAAAAAATCGGATATGGTAGAACAATCACATATTCGGAACTTGCAAGAAATATCGGGTGTCGGGGAGCGCGCGCTATTGGCGGGGCGCTTGCACGAAATCCCATCCCGATTGTCATCCCATGCCACAGGGTGGTGGCGAAAAACGGGATTGGCGGGTATTCCGCAGGCGTGGGTATAAAAACCAGACTGTTGGAACTTGAGAAATCAAAAGCCAATAACCTTTAATAGCTCATAGATGAATTTT
>JAQUQX010000073.1 GCA_028715885.1 Candidatus Methanoperedens sp. | reverse complement strand
CCCGCTATCAAAGGATATTTAACCGATTAACACCACGAAAGTTGTGATGACGCTTGAGAAAAAAGCCGCAAAGTGCGCCGAATATATTAAAAAACACACATCTGCACTCGTGGTATCGCATATCGACGCAGACGGACTGACCTCGGCTGCCATCATGGGAAAAGCGCTCGAACGGGCAGGCATTGACTACAAGACGCGTTTTGCCAGGCAACTTGACATGCAGGCGCTCACCGAAATAGCGGACAGGAATCCTGATCTTGTCATATTTACCGACCTCGGGAGCGGTATGATAGAGACAATCAGTTCATTAAAGCTCAATGCAGTCATTTCAGACCACCACCAGCCTCACGGATTGTATGAGCACCACCTGAATCCGCATCTTTTCGGGATAAACGGCGCGACTGAAATAAGCGGGTCGGGAGTTACTTATCTTATAGCATCCGCAATTGGCGGCAATGCAGATTTGGCTGACCTTGCCATCGTAGGGGCAGTAGGGGATTTGCAGCATGTAAAGCATGGGCAACTGGCTGGCATGAACAGGAAGATACTGGAAGAGGGCGTAAGGATTAACGTCATGCATTATGAGAAAGACATCCTCCTGTTCGGAAAACAGACGCGCCCCATATTCAAATTGCTGCAATATTCCACAGACCCATATCTGCCCGGAATTACAGGCAGCGAAGATGCAAGTATTGAATTCCTGAAACGGATAGGCATACGCCAGCACGGGGAAAAATGGAGGAGGTGGATAGACCTTGAACCTGCAGAAAAAAAACAGATAGTATCCGCTCTTTTCCAGTTCGGTCTTTCCTCGGGGATGCCGGGTTATAAAGTAGAAAGACTGGTGGGCGAAGTTTACACACTGTCGCGCGAGCGCGAGGGCACCGAGGTAAGGGATGCCTCTGAATATTCCACTCTTCTCAATGCGACTGCCCGCTACGACCATGCCGATATAGGGCTGGCTGTATGCATGGGCGACCGGGACAAGAAATTCGATGAGGCATGCTCCCTTCTTAACGAACACAGGAAGAATCTTGTAGAAGGATTGAATCTGGTAAAAGAGCGGGGAATAATCCAGATGGAAAACCTGCAGTATTTTGATTCGGGAAATAAAATCAGGGAAACCATCGTAGGTATAGTTGCCGGGATGAGCATGTCGTTTGTCAATAACAGGAACCTCCCCGTAATCGCCTTTGCGGATTCCGACGGAGGCGTAAAGGTCTCATCTCGCGGAAACCAGGAGCTTATAAGAAAAGGGTTAAACCTGGGAGATGCAATAAACGAGGCTGCAAAAGCTGTGGGAGGCACCGGAGGCGGGCATGATATAGCTGCAGGAGCATTCATACCGCGGGAGTCAAAGCAAGAGTTTTTGAGGATACTTGACAGTAAAATCGGCTTGCAGATAAAATGAAAAGAAGATAAAAAAATTAAAAAATTCAGTCTAAATCGCCCAGATCAGGTTTTTTCTTGGGGTTCGCATCTTTTGCAGAAGATATTACATCGTCGATACGCAATATCATGGATGCAGCTTCGGTGGCTGAAGTGATAGCCTGCGTTTTCACGCGAAGCGGTTCAATGACCCCGTTCTTCAGCATGTCCACAGGCTTTCCTTCGTACACATCAAGACCCACATTCGTGTTCCCCTGCTCATGCATGCTTCGCATTTCAGCAAGCATATCAATGGCGTCAAGCCCTGCATTTTCGGCTAAGGTCTTGGGGATGATTTCAAGCGCCTGCGCGAATTTATTAACCGCAAGCTGTTCTCTTCCTTCCAGTGAGGATGCATATTCGCGAAGACGCAACGCCAGTTCGATTTCAGGCGAGCCCCCGCCTGCAAGTATTTTCTCGTCTTCGATTGCCACTCCAACCACGCGCAGGGCATCATGCATCGCCCTGTGGAGGCTTGTAACAACGTGTTCAGTACCTCCCCGCAATAATATGGAATAAGTGTCTGGGTTCTTGCACTGCGTAACGAATATCATTTCCCCGTTGCCCACCATTTTCTCTTCAACAAGCCCTGCATGCCCGATTGTATCAGGGGTTATCTCATCCAGGCTTGAGATTATCTTTCCGCCTGTGGCTCGTGATAATTTCAACAGGTCGTTCTTCTTGACCCTGTGGGTCACGAAAATGCCTGCCCTGGCAAGGAAGTATCGCGCCATGTCGTCCACGCCTTTCTGGCAGAACACAACGTTTGCGCCGCTTTTAATGACTTTTTCAGCAGCATCGCGGACAAGTTTTTCTTCCTGTTCAAGGAACATGCGCGTCTGCCCTACCGCTTCAATGGATATCTCGGATTTAGTTTCGGTTTTTCGGACTTCAATTGGCGTTGCAAGAATCGCTATTTTAGCATTCTCTATTCTGGCAGGCATGCTGTCATGGGTCCTTTTCTTATCAAGGACAATCCCCTGTACAAGCTCGCTGTCTTCCACGCTTCCTTCCCCGCGTCTTTCTATAGAGATGTCTTTAATGTTTACTTTCTTTTTCCCGTTTTCCTGCTTCACTATCGACTTCACGGCATTTACTACAAGGTCAGAAAGTTTTTCTCTTGAGAACTCAATGCCTTTTCCTGTAAGTGCGGTGGTGGCTATTTTCCTGAGATTTTCATCGTTTGACGGTATTGCCATTTCCCGTAAGATTTCATTTGACTTATGCGCAGCAAGATTATACCCATGGATAATGGTTGTGGGATGAACGCCCTGTTCCATGAGTTCCTGCGCGCCTTTTAAAAATTCCCCTGTTAATACCGCGGCTGTGGTCGTCCCGTCCCCGACTTCATCGTCCTGCGTCTTTGCAACATCTGCTACTATTTTTGCAGCGGGATGTTTGATTTTCATCTCGTCGAGTATTGTGGCGCCGTCGTTTGTAATAATTACAAGTCCTGCCGGGTCCGTGATCATCTTGTCCAGTCCTCTGGGACCAAGCGTGGTTCTCACGGCTTCCGCTACTGCCCTGGCTGCCGCGATATTGCTTCTTTTAGCTTCTTCTCCTCGCGTCCTTTCGGTTCCCTGTTTTAAAATGATTATCTGCTGTCCGCCCATTTGACCTGCCATATATATTCTCCTATAAATAATTAAATGTAGTTACATCACTGGCTTTCCCAATAATGGATGTTGCCCTTGATGTTGTGATGTTTCATGTTTATAGTTCTATAAAAAGACTTCGCTCAGTTTTCCCAGGAAAAGATAGTGGTAATTCGATATAGACTATCAGTCAAACATTTTACCCGATATATCTCAATCAAATCCCCACATCCATCTCCTCATCCGCCCTCACTTCCGGAGCCTGACTCTTCTCCTCATACTTCCTCTGCGCCTGCCACAGCGCCGGAGCATCCTTGCTCCTTCCCTTTACATCGCTCGTGAGCCTCTTTCTTATCTTCACAAGTGTGGGCGTATTTATCGCCACTCCTGAAATTATCGCCTGACCTTTCGCGAGTGAGGGGAGCTCTGCTATCAGCTCCCTGCTCGCAGACTCAATGCTCTGTGCAATCTGCTGCTGGTCTGCCGGGTTTATTATGCGCATCGTGATCTGGGTCATGCACTGCGAAAGAGAATCAGCATCCAGCTTGCTCGGACGCTGGGAAACAAGGCACACACCGATGCCGAATTTCCTGCCCTCCGAGAGTATAGTCTTCAGGATGCTCTTTGACTTTGCCTCGCCGCT
>JAQUQX010000072.1 GCA_028715885.1 Candidatus Methanoperedens sp. | reverse complement strand
ATCGGGACGCAGAAATCTTCGGTCACCCCGGGGTATACTGTGGACTCATACACCACCACAGCTTCAGGGGAAATATTCTCTCCCACAATCTTTGACGCAGATTCTAATGGTTTGAGGTCCGGTGCTTTATGGTTTGTGACTGGCGTAGGAACTGATATGATGATTATAGATGCTTCTTTCAGTGATGCTGGGTTTGAGGTGAACTCGATAACTGATTTTTGCAATTCTTCAGAAGATGTTTCTTCATTTACATCAATGTGATTTTTTAAATCGTTAATTCTTTTTTCATTAATGTCAAAACCTATGACTCTTTTAAAAACTTTTCCAAATTCCATAGTAAGAGGTAGGCCTACATATCCCAGCCCGACTACTGCTAACGTTTTTTTACCAGTTTTTAAGTCCTCTATCACTTAGTTCACTTCCTCAATAAAAATAACAAATTTACCTTTGATGTATAACATTTCGTATCTCATTTATGTTCAAAAAGTTTCTTAACTGGTTGTACACAAAATGGGGTTCAGTCCACCTCTGCCAGCTCCTCTGCAAGGTTTGAACCTATAAACACTTATGAGCAAATGCTCATGCATGAAACATGAAAAACAGAAGTTTTTCATGGGAAAGCCTGCACCGCCAGTAATCAAGACTTTTTTGTTTCTCATTTGAATCTTTTGACTATCCACGTTTTATAAGCGTCTCGATTTCCCGAATGAACTTTTCCGCTCTTGACAGCGCATTTTCAGCTTCCGTCCTTGATATCGTCCCCACCGAACCATAGACTGCTGTATGCCTTTTTCTTCGCATACGGTCAAACATTATCACATCATCTTCTTTCAAAAAAAGCTTTGCAAATCTAGCAGATACATGTCCGGCATCTGAAGATGGACGGTACCCTTTTGAAAACATAAGAGCTCTCACCGATTGCAGCATTGAATTATATGCAATAGAGAACGCCCAGTCGCAATTTTCACCCATCATATTCCTTGCTGCTTTCAAATCACGTTTCGCCAAGTCAAGTGCATCGCTGACTTTTTTCTCATCGATCGGCAGCCTCTTTATAATGCCAGCTCTTTCAAGTTCATCAATATCCACTTAATTCACCTATCAGTATCACTTTTTTCTCCTTAAGTACATTCTGTACAAACGGATCTTTGTTCTTTATCCTCCCTGCCAATTCATCGGGTGTAAAAAGAACATAATTTATCTCGCGTGAGAACTGCGTTTCAAGTTTTTCTATGCAGCGTATAAGTTCATCTTCATGCACATGCCCGATTATGAAGAGGTCTATATCGCTTTTGCCTCCTGCATTTCCTCTGGCAAAAGACCCATAGATGAATGCAGCTTTAATATCACCGATTTTCATCAGATTCTCGGTCAGAATCTTCCCCACAGCTTCGGTCTTGAGTATGATATTCGTCAATTCTGCATAGACAGGCATGTTTTTATTTACTGCGTAATATTTTAAGTTGCCTTTTCTTGCGCTTGAAACCAAGCCTATTTCTTCGAGATTTTTAAGCTCTCTCCTGATAGCATTGGTGTTCTCATCTGTCCTTCGTGCAATTTCCCTGACATACATCTCAGTCTCTGGATTGAGAAGAAATAGTGTCAGCAACTTTACTCTTGTTTTAGATGTGAATAATTTTTCAAGCATTGAGTACAAATTGTATTCAATCGTATAAAAATATTACTCAATTACACAACGATAAAACATACTCCCCCATATTTTAAATGCTGTGCGGAGCAGGCCAGAGAACCTGCGCCTTCACCGCCGGAGAGCGGCGCCTCCGTGGGGGGTCTGGGGCGCAGCCCCAGCGCCATTTGTAAGTTTAAAATGCAAATTTGTATACCTACAGGGATGTTTTTGTCAGCATCCGCTATAAGCGCCATTCCTCTTATCACCTACATTAACGTATCAATTCAGAAATGGTACTATAAGGCTCCCTTAATAGTAAACTCCGATAAACTTGAATATTTTTTAACTAAATTAATAAAAATCTGTTCCTGCAAGAACGATGATATTGAAAAACCATCATCAAAATCCCCGAGTTCTTCTATATCCTTTGCAATCAGGCGTACTTGGACTTTGGTAACAGGAAGATGCGAAAGGATATTCATAAAGTAACCTGAAGGTTTTGCCCTGTCCGAGGAGATGTTCTTGACAGCGCCGCACTTGATGCAGTATGGATGCGATTTCAATCCTTTCATATGTCCCCTGAATTCATAAGGAAGCCAAACTTTCTGGATATTTCCGCAAAGCTTATGGTCGCAAGACATTTAAATTACCTCATTTTTCGATAGCCTGTTATTAAAAATTTGTGCTTGAATTGGTATCTATAACCATTTCGATATACTTATACCTTCCACTTCACTTTTCTGCACATCCCTTTAATCTAAAAACTTTAATATAATAAACATAGCTTGATATTAAAATTCCCATAGCATCAGCCAGCCAGTCCATAAAACTCATTTCCCTCCCTGGGACAAAACTCTGGTGCACCTCATCCGATGCTGCATACGCAAGGGATAAACCAATGCTTGCCATAAAGGCTGCCGGGGTTAAGGGCATGAACGCCTTCAAACTGAGCCATCCCAGAGGCACGTACTCTATAAGGTGCATTGCTTTGTCCTGGTTTGGGAATAGCTGAGGAACGGGTATGTCTCTTGGTTCCAGACTCGATAAATAGAATATCAGAACAGCATAGCCAATCAGCCCTGCAATCCAGAGAAGCCGTATTATCTTGACGCAGATTCCTCCAGATAGTTCTTAAAGAAAGCTGCAAAAACACCTATGAAAAGCCCTAAGACCGCAGCGATTGCAACATTCAAGGTTCTTTTCGGACCTGTTACCATGGGGTCTGTGGGTGGAGTTAGTAGTTCCACTACATTTGAATTGGTACTAACATTTAAACTGGGATTAATGCCTGAGTCGGGATACTCCAATTCTATCATTTTAGCTTGTACATCAGTAAGCTTTGCATCTATCGAATTAAGTCGTGCATATAATAGAGTTAATTCTGAGTTTGATTGCAGTAGCTGCTGCGTAAAATTCGAGCGTAGTCTACCCCCTTCTTTTATTGACATCAGGTCAACTATCTTATATTCTAGTTCAAGCTGTTTATCTTTATATCCATACCTTGCTGCAATGAGGGACAAATTTCTCAATCTCTGGATTTCTAAGTCCGCTTCTTCTGCCAATTTTTTCTCAAGTTCAGCGTTAATCTCCTCGCGCTGCTTTGCATAAAAAATGGATAAATTTTCTAATCGTGGGTAGTCGCTTTGCGATTTCTCGATAGATAATTTCTCAATGGATTTTCTGTTAAGCTCGTCAACAGACACATTAATATACTGCCCAAAATATTTCTCCATCATTTCCGGCTTATTCCCGTTGAGCTTCAGTAGGATTTGATTTGTATTCTTGATGTTTTCGACTTTCAGGCTGCTAAGCGTGGATAGGGCTTCGTTTTTTGATGCTTCGCCATACTGCGCAGCAGTTTTTTGGATGATGGGTTGGGACTGTAATATTTCAACTGCATCGGCTAATGGGATTTTTTGATTTGAAATATATGATAACTTTGCTTCAGTCTGATATTCATCTTGCAGCACAAAAAATGAATAGATACCCGACGAGATTAAAGCTACAAAAAAAATACCCAGAATTAACCGTCTGTTTTTCCATACAACCCTGAGATAATCCCTAAGGTCGATTTCATCCTCAACGATTTCTTTCTCCATGAGAGAACATAATGGGTTGGATGATATTATAAATATATCCCACAAGGCATCACCGTAGAGCT
>JAQUQX010000071.1 GCA_028715885.1 Candidatus Methanoperedens sp. | reverse complement strand
TCTTCCATATATCCACGGATTTTTTTATCATCTGTGAGTATCACTTCGGCTTCTGTTTTAAGGTCGATGCCGAAAGCTGCGCCTTTCCATGTTGCTATTGCGTTGATTATCGTTCCGGCGCCGAAGGCGCAGGCATATCCAGATTGTTTCATACTATTTCCATTCTCACTGTCGTAAAAACAGGTCCCCTTGTATCGATTTTTTTCTTCAATCCTGTAATATATCGCTGCACGATTGGGTCGATTATTATATTTATCTCAGACGGCACCTTGATTATTCTCGCCCTCGTTTCAGAACCGCTTCCGTTCTTAACAGCCTCTTCTATCTCTTTAGCAGAGCGCGCGGCAAAGGCATCGATGTACCTGATACCTGTCGTAACGCCGTTCTTGAAAGCTTCATCCCACCTCGAAGTCCTGGGAAGCCCCAGGATATCATTCCTGTAAGAAATAATCTCGTTCATCGCGGCAGGACCGCAGAGCTTGGTATTCTCCTCGGGCTCAACGACCTTCACGCGAATGTTCCTGTCAAACAACTGTCCCTCCCACGCTGTGAACTCACACGGGCTCGGGGTGTTTCCATGCAACTCGCATATCCTGACGATGGCGCCCTGTATCTCCTTTCCTGCCTCAGTCGCCGGCGCATCCTCCACATAAATCATGGATGCGATTTCGCTGTCAGGCATCACCCAGCCGGTCTTATACTGGAACTGGGGATACGTAAGCGCACGGACATCAGTCGAATTGTGCAGTATCATCGCAAGGCGCTCTACGCCCATTCCCAGGTTCATCACAGGGTATGGGATATTGTACTGCGAGAGTGCAGACGGTGAATATATCCCGAAGGTCGCCACTTCCACCCAGCCGTCGCTGTATTTTGTCTTTGAACCCATAAGTTTTGGATGAAACGCGAATACCTCGGTCTGGGTATCGGGAACGTAGTACTTGCTCCTCTTCTCATCGGGTCTGAACGTGAAATTAGAAAATCCAAACTGCGACAGAAGCCCTGCTGCCACGGCTTTCCCGTCATCCACGCTCACATTTTCATCCATTATGACGCAGGATGCGGAATAATAAGCCATGAGGCGCGTGGCGTCCTCTGCCTGCTCGCGCCTGAAACACCGGTCAACGGAAAAGAGTTTCAGAGGCGTCTTTATATAATCGCACATCTCCCCGAGGCTTATGAACCAGCCTGAAGTCATGTGGCTTCGAAGCGTATTCTGTGAGCATACGGGAACGAGGGACTTGAATTCCGGGAATACGTGGTCTATCATCACAGCCACCCTGGAATCAGGGACTTTCAATTCCTTTGCCATCTCGGGCACAAGGTCGTCGCCTTCTATTTCGCCTTTCTTATAGGAATGTAATATCTGTCTTATCTTTTCCACTCCCTCATCGCCGATGTCACCCAGGATGGTTTTAATCTCACCAATCCTTTCATCCGAGATTCCTACATTGGGTCTTGGGAGACCGCCTGTGTAGAAGCAGCGGTCAAGCACTGCAAGCGCCTCGTATCCGAATTGTTTGTGGATATCCCTGTCCTCGACAATGATGGGATTCATGAATTCCTCAAAACCAAGGCGCATGTACGCGTCACGAAGCCGCTGGATTGTGTCAAACACAGGATGGGGCTTGCCGTATTTTAAGGATGAGCGGGGGTATTTTTCATTGATACCCGGCTGCGAAACATATTTTCTCCCCTCATTCCATGCGGCGTCAAAATCACTCTTTGTAACTTCTTTGATTTCATCGGGATTGAACTTCATGATTCTGCTTTTCTCCTGTAATTATCCTGTTCTTGACGTGTTTATGAACCCGCCCCTCATCATCATATCAACAAGCACGAGCGCCACCATGGCTTCAGCCACAGGTACGATGCGCGGCGGTATTGATGGGTCATGGCGTCCCTTGATTTTTATTCTCGCCTCTTCCATGTTTCTCATATCAACGGTATGCTGCTCTTTTGAAATCGAAGGCGTGGGTTTCACGGCAATCCTGCATACAACAGGCTCACCGTTGCTGATACCTCCCAGAATCCCGCCCGCGTTGTTGGTAATTGTCGTTATTTTACCGTCCCTTATCGCAATCGTGTCATTCATCTGGCTCCCTTTCATAAGGGCTGAGCCAAAGCCTGCACCGATTTCAACGCCTTTCACGGCGCCAATGCTCACCAATCCATGGGCAAGTCCGGCGCTCAGCTTATCGAAAACAGGGTCACCTACGCCGGCAGGGACGCCGATGGCAATAACTTCGACAATCCCGCCGATGCTATCACCTTCACTTCGAACAGCGTGAATCATAGCCGCCATTTCCACTGCCGCTTCAGGGTCAGCGCATCTCACAGGGTTTTTCTCTGCATTCTCATAGATTTCGTCAATGCTTACAGGTTTTGCGCGAATGCCGCCGAGTTCCACCACATGACCGAGAACTTCAATATCATGAATGGCTAAAATCTTTTTTGCAACCGCGCCGGCTGCTACGCGCCCTACTGTCTCGCGCGCTGACGACCTGCCCCCGCCCCGCCAGTCACGGAAGCCGTATTTTAGCTCGTAAGTCAAATCCGCATGCCCGGGGCGGGGAGTATTGCGAAGCTCTTCATATTTACTTGAATCAACATCTTTATTCCTGACCAGTATCGATATGGGCGCCCCTGTGGTATTTCCCGAAAATACGCCGGATAAAATCTCCGCCCTGTCCTCTTCCCTGCGCTGCGTGCTTATTTCGCTCTGTCCGGGACGGCGGCGGTCAAGCTCTTTCTGGATGTCTGCGTCGTCAAGCGGAATGCCGGCAGGGCAGCCGTCTATGACCACACCCACTGCACAGCCGTGGCTCTCGCCCCATGTGGTTATCCGAAACAACGTGCCAAAGGTATTTCCAGACATAAGCCTTAATTAAGTTTGATTGTTTATATAACTGCTTTGAATATTACAAATTATGATTGATATATTCGTTGATGCAGAAAAATGCACCGGGTGCGGGGAGTGCATCAGGGTATGCCCGAAAGGTCCGAGGATATACAGGATTGTGGAGAAGAATGGCAGGAAAGTGGCTGAGGTTGTGGACAGGAGTTTCTGTATCGGGTGTACATTATGCGTAACCGCATGCAAGCCGAGGGCTATACGGTTGGAGCGGCATTTTTAAATGTGATAGCAGTTCATCATCGCGAATTTCAATCCTTCATAACAAACCACAGCCCGAACACGATAAGGAACAGCCCGCATATTATCAATATACCCCTGTATGCCCCCGGCGACATGAGCGTCTTCCCGCGGCTGAAAGAAACCGATACGAGCGAGTACCAGGCGCCGTCCGCCATCCAGTGACCTGCAACAAACACCCCGGCGCCTATTAATCCGGTCTTGAGCCCTTCCATGATAAGACCGCTGCCTGCGCTCAGCCACCAGAGCCAGAAATAAGGGTTTGAGGCTGAGGTTATAATCCCAGCAAGTGCGGGATTGGCGATTCCGGGCTGGGTTTTAATGCCAAGCCGGGCATTTTTCCGCTCCTTGAGTATTAGTCCTCCGAATATACACAGTGATATCCCGCCTGCGAGCGATATTGCCCTGATGACACTGTCGTTTACCACGGCAGTCATTCCAGCGATTATCAACGTGCAGGTGAAGAGCTCAAGAAGCGCATGCCCGAATACTACTTTTGGTCCTGCCGTCCATCCGGTCTTCAGTGAAGATTCAATGGTGGCAAAGAGCATGGGACCCGGCGCCATAGCGCCCGTTAGCCCGACTGCGAAGCCGATGAGAAGCATTTCAGGTATTGACATTGTATTTACAATCCGATAGTTTCAATCACAAAATGCGCTCAACACTCAAGATACTCATCATCAATCAGCGAGTTCC
>JAQUQX010000070.1 GCA_028715885.1 Candidatus Methanoperedens sp. | reverse complement strand
GTAAGCCGTATCCACTTTTTTCAACATAATCATAGCAAAGAGCCTGACCAGTATAATCAAAAGCAGCGCGAATATCGCATTTACTACCGGTCTCTGTAATTCCTTTTTCATGCCTCACCATTTTAGTCTTGAACATGATTAAGGTAAGCATCAACCAGTCCGAAACAGCCAGTAAGCATCATCGCATGGTATTTGTTATCCGGTTCTTCGGCTATATATTATTTGAAATGCAAAAAGTGTTAAATAGCAAACAACGAATAAGGAACCGTCGATAAAGGCTCCCAGAGTCGCGCCTCTGGAGGGCGCATTCACGTATGGCTGCGCCATACGTGTCTAATCGCTTCTGACGAGATAGCCAAGCCCGGTATGGCGCAGGGTTGCTAACCCTGTGTTCCGCAAGGAGCTCGGGGGTTCAAGTCCCCCTCTCGTCGTCTTGTACTGATGCTTTGCATGTCGGTATTTTCATTTACGAGGGAATGAGCATGGCAGGCGTGCAGGAGACCACGTTTGCTGATGCCTTTTGTTGTAGAGCGTCTGCAAGCTTGCTGGCTGGGCATTATACAGAGTCCAGTCCAGAAGTGATGAAAGAGATTTATGAGACGGCGAATTTTGGAAATTGTAAAGTGATCGAAGACAAGGATTTGGTTAAGTATAAATACACGTATAAATACACTTATGATTATGGCACACAAAACACTAACAATTTCAGAAGAGGCTTATGAAGCGCTGGCTGAACTTAAGAAAGAGAGAGAAAGCTTTACAAATCTTATAAAGCGTATCACTGCACCTCTGCGGAAGAAACGTCTCAGTGAGTTCGCAGGTCAATTAAATGATGAACAATTTGAAAACGCGGCGCTTGAAGTGAGACACTCCGGTACTTCAAGATTGGATAAGGTAAAGTTGTGATACTATGACGGTACTTGATACTAATTTTTTAATAGATCTCCTCAGAGGCAAGGCAGGTACTTCGGATATAGCAGATTCTTTCGATGATCCAAAAACTACTACCGTTAATGCATTTGAGCTTTACTATGGAGCTAAACGCTCTGCAAAACCAGAAAAAAGTGTTTTAGAAGTCGGCTATTTACTGAAGTCTATTGATGTACTTGAGTTTGATAAAACTGCGGCGCAGAAGGCTGCGGATATTCATGCAGAACTGATGAATTCAGGAAATCCTGTAGATATCATGGATGTCCTCATAGCAGGGATCGTTATAGCAAATAAAGATGAACTTGTGACCAGGGATATTGACCATTTCAGCCGCATACATGGTCTGCGATGCAGGTCATGGTAAACTTCCTTTTTATTTTTATCTGTCGGGACTGCTGTTTCGAAAAAGGTGGTATTGGTATGGGCACACTCCGTAAAATTTCTGTATTAATGGAGTCCTTGGTAGAGCCCACATATTTTAAGTGCTCCTCATTACAACCCGGAAGTCCCCCTCTCGTCGCCTGATTTTCTCACTTTTTCGGTTACCGAACCTCATTTTACCCTGAGCGCCGCCCAGATTACAGTAGAAAAGAATCCCAGATAAACAAAAACCACAAGGAAATATGAAAGTAATGCCATGGAAAATGATGAAATGCTCTTCACCATGCTAATAGCCAGGATACTTGATGGGATTGCAGAGAATGAAACCGCGACAAAAAACGAAGCTATATTTATGATTCTTTTTGAACTTTCGTTCAGTTCTTTCTGGACAAGAATATAATATGTAATTGAAAATAAAGCAAAGAATATGAAAATCATTGTTACAGCGGTATCTTTCAGACCGATATATTTACTGTACAAAGCTTCCGGGGTTTTAAACGCCACGATTAAAGAGCCGACTATCAATAGGATTTCTATTAATTTCGTTTTCTGGCTAATCTCATGTAAATAAAAAACTTCTGACAATTTAGTATGAGATACTTTTAGCTTATCTATTTGGTTTTTCATTCAAGACACGATTCTAAATTTATTCTTTTATTATAAATCAGTTGTTGTGCCCGAACAAGAAAATACGGGCTATTATGCGCCCGGATTTGTAAAATTACCTATTTCTTAATTTCCTCGACTTTCTTAATTTCCTCTACTCCCTTCGTTATGGACTTACCCATTAATTTCTGTCTTAATAACTCAAGGCTAATCTTGCTCTTTGCAGTGAGCAGATAGATGATAATAGCCCCGAAACCCGTAGCTATCCCGCCAATCAGAAGTAAATTCAACGGCTCTTCCCTGACCTGCAGTAACCCTTTCTGCCCGAGGATTTCAACGGTATAATTGCCAGGCAGGGCTTCCTGTCGCGTGAAATTAATTTCCTTACTCTCGCCAGGAGCCAGCGCCACAGACCTGTTGTCCACCACAGTGCCATTAAGGATAAGCTCCACAGGCTTTGTATCCGCTTTTGTGCCCGCGTTTGTGATGTTCGACCTTATTACAGCATTCTGGTTGGTGAAAACCGTACCCGGGCTTACAATGATATCGAGAGCCTTATATTCGGAGAAGGGGGACCTGATGTTAATCTCCCTGACCACGCTGATATATTTATCCTTCGAAACTCCAAGGTTATGCGTTCCGCCCACAGTGAAGGTGTAATTCAAAACGCCACTGGCATCGGTAGTCCCGATAACGGAGTTATCGAAGGTAATGCTTGCGCCTGCAATAGCAGTCCCGTTTGACAGCACTCTTATTGGAATCTGCACTCCCTGGTCTATTACAGCAGGAACTTCGATGCTCAACCTGTTATCCACCCATTCAGACACCTGTATTGTCTTAACCGCTTTCTCGTATCCGAGCTTGGTTGCGGTAATGTTATGCACGCCGCTGCGGGTGAGGGTATAACCCAGTTTGCCTGTGCTGTTGGTTGTTCCGATATCTGTATTATCGAAACTTACGGAAGCGCCTGAAACAGCGGTTCCACCTGCCGTCACAGTGATTGTAATTGCATCTTTTACGCTCGGGGTTGCGGGCGCATCGATTGACAACTGGTTTGCCGCCGCCATGCTGCCGTTGAGCATTATGAAAGGATAGAACCTGACATCGCCGGAATCCGCTACCTTGAACTTGATATTTCCCATAACATCAACGGTGCTTGCAGAGGATAAGCTCACAGAACTTGGGTTCTTCATCTCTATCTTGGTATCGGAAACCTCGGTTACTTTCATGGCTCCGAACTGGTCGCCCGTGTTGACGGTGGTATAAACCTCAGATATCTGGAAAATGCCCTTCAGGAAAGCCGCGTTCGCTTCCCTGCCCGAGAACACGGTTTCGATATGGACTGCGATAACCGGCAGGTTGCTTACCGACCCGGCTTTCTTATTGTAAACGTATATATTTCCTGCCTGGATTGCAGCAGTATCGACCTCTCCGCCGTCTTTCAAAAGCTGGAGCAGGACAATCTTTCCGCCTGTGATATCCACGTCTTTGATTTTCAGGACATATCCTTCATTCAACGTCAGTGTGCTTCCCGCATACACTGCGCGCTGGGTATTGTCATCCGTGAGCACCTTGTGGAGTTGCCTGCTGTTTATTGTGCTGATAGCAGTGCTTGTTATGTTATTGCTGGATGTGTATCCGGCAAAATACTTCTCAGCCATGAACCCTATAACATTATATGTACCAAAATTCTTGTACTTGAAACTTACAGGCTGTGGTGTTGTTGTGTAAACGAGGCTATTTGTGCTGATAGTCCTGTCGCTTCTTGTAAGTGATAATTTCTCCGAGCCTACGTCTTCGTTTATGTCGTAATAGAATCCTTCAAAGCTTAACGGGTTCCAATCAAAGGTCGTGTCCGTAGATGGTGATATTGTGCCGCGCACTTCATACGTCCCTGATTTCTGTACCATAGGTGCAAAGCGCAGCACGCTGCTGTTGTCAGCCACTATTATCTTGATGTCTCCCATCACGTCGTTGACAGAACCTGCGGACAGTGAAATGCTGTTCTTGTTCACCATCGTTATTCCGGTATCGGACGCCGCTGTTATCTCCATTATTCCGTATCTATTGCCTGTATTCACCGAAATGAAGCTCTCCGATATCTGGAATATGCCCTTCAGGAAAGCCGCATTTGCTTCCCTGCCTGAGAATACCGTTTCTATATGAACTGCGATAACCGGGATGTCGCTTACCGACCCAAGCTTCCTGGTATATTTATATGTTCCTCCTGATTGAACCGCTGATGTGTCAACTTCGTTCCCGTCTTTCAAAAGCTGGAGGAGGACAATCTTCCCGCCTGTTATATCCACGTCTTTGACCTTCAGAACGTATCCTTCGTTCAATGTCAGTGTGCTTCCCGCATACACCGCGCGCTGGGTATTGTCATCCATTAATATCTTGTGGAGCTGCTTGGTGCCTATAGGGCTGATTACCGTACCGCCTGTTATGCCTGTAGAAACTGCCGTATATGCAGCAAAGTATTTCTCAGCCATGAATCCGACTACATTATAAAAACCCCATGATTTGTACTTGAATGATACGTTCTCAGGCACGGTAGAGTATATCAGCGTTCCTTCCTGTA
>JAQUQX010000069.1 GCA_028715885.1 Candidatus Methanoperedens sp. | reverse complement strand
GCAGGCAGCAAGACTGTCCCGGTAAACCAGGCAGGTTACGAGGTGGAATGGACTCTCAATCAGAAGCCTGTAATTGGTGATATATCATTAATGAGTGCGATGGGAAGCCTGAGCACGCAGGGAATCAAATCTGTTTATAAGCCGGGGAGCATGGTGCCCATAAAATTCACGGTATCAGAGCATGGCAATCGTGTGGTTGATAAAAGTGTCAGTGTACTGGTATTTGACCCAAACGGCAGGGAAGTATTCAGCGCAATATACGGCAGCGGCTCAAAATCCGTGAGAATCGATGAAGATGGCAGGTATATTGCAAACTTCAAATCCACTAAAAACGACCTGCCCGGAACATATAGAATAGAAGTCAGGTTTGACAGCCAGAGGAAGAACCAGGATTTTGGTAAAGGCATATACCTTTTGGACCAGAAGGTTACGTATTTTGCAAACCGGGGTCCGGTCGGTCTAAAGGCATCAAGGCAGGATGAGACGTTTACGTATGAATGGAAACTCGATGGCAGGGTCATAGGCACGGGCAGGGAGCTTAACTGGGTTCCTGATGCACCCGGGATTTATAATATCCAGCTTTTTGTTACAAAAAATAAAAATAAAATTGATACCGAGGGTTATAACATTATCGTTAATGCGGAAGCAGACGCTAACGGCGATGATGCGGTTAATGTGCTTGACCTGTCGTTGCTGGGCTTGAATTGGGGTAAAAAAATACAGGACAGCGATTTTGAGGATGGTGCGGATGTAAACGGGGATGGGGTTGTAGATATATTTGATGCCGTGAAAATAGGGAAGAGATGGAGTTAAACAGATTACATCTCATGGCATTACTGGTTATCGTATTACTTGGTAATAACGCCCAGGCTGCGAGGTTAAGCATTTTGCCCGAAAGCCAGGATGCAGTTGCTGGAAACAATTTTACAATTTCCGTAATGCTGGATCCTGAAGGAAGTGAAGTATATGGTGCCCAGTTCAGCCTTATATTTGACAAAACAAGAATTGAAGCTTTAAGAATCGATAAGGGAACTTTGCTCGGAACGAACACGATAGAAGGCGTAAAGAGCATAGACAATACCAATGGGAAAGTGACATATTCCCTATCGCGTTCAGGCACAAGCACAGGTGTTAATTCAAGCGGGACCCTTGCAGTGGTTACTTTAAGGGGATTAAATGCCGGGGTCACAGCGATAAATTTTGCAAATATGATCATCAGTAGCCCAAATGCAACAGAGATTCCGGGCACCACATCTGGAGGAAACGTGAACGTGAGCGGGTTTGTCACGCCGACATCAACAATTATCCAATCTACGCCAACACCGGCAATCAACCAGACATCTACAGAGACATCATCATCAGGTTCCACAGGAAGCGTTTATCCAACAGCGGTTTCAAAAACTACTGCAAGTCCTGTAATCGAGAACAATAAGCTGGAATTAACGCATCCGGATAGTACCGTGATAACGTTATCCCCGGCAGGCAGCGTACCTGAGGGGGGTGAATTCGAGGTTAATGTTTTCATCAGGTCCACAGAGCCGGTTTATGGCGCCGAATTAAAACTGTCATTTGATAACACCTTTCTGGAAGGCATCAATCTTGAGCAGGGAACGTTTTTTGGCGGGTCGCTGGTAGTGAATAGCGTAGATAATGAAAAAGGTGAGATGACCTATGCCGAAACAAGGATAGGGAACGTGGCAGGCGTGAAAGCAAAAGGCATTCTTGCAAAAGCTGTATTCAGGGCTAAAAGAGCAGGCAGTGCTGCAATCCAGCCGAAGGACATAAAACTGGTTAATGAAAATGAAGAAGTTGTGAAGGATGTGTTGTACAGCGGGATGGACGTGACAATTCTAAAAAAGACGGAAGAGCCCCGCGGGGCAGATGCGGTTGGGGGTTTATGGGTCTTGGTTGCGCTTGTGGTTATGGGGTTGAGTATAAAAAGAATGTAAGTGGAAAAGATTATCAGGTTTTAATATAGAGTAAGTATGATGCCTTATTCAAGAAAAAATATTTTAATAATTGTTATTTTAATAATATCTATTTATTTTTTATTTCATACCGTTTCCGCAGCAGAAGAATGCACGTCTTGCCATAAAATACGACACGGAACAACAGGCAACAATTGTGAAAATTGTCATTACAATACCACGTTTTCTGGCGGTAAGCATACGGAAAAGCCATTTTCTCCGGGATTCATGCACGATAGTTTTGACTGGGAGGGGGATAATGCCAATGAAAAAGGGGCGGACAGGTTGAATGAGAGCTGTCCGGTGTGCCATGTGAGTATGCTGGAGCATACATCCCCTCAATTGAATACCTGTGAGGATTGCCATGTAAAAGGGGCGCCTCGGATAAGTTCACTGGCTAATTTACGAACCGACCTTACAAAATATATCCCACGGGTTTATTCACATTACAACGGTTCTTCAATTGATGTGCCTGACCAGTCTTTTATCGGGAATACAAAATCTTCGTGCTTTGGTTTTGATGCGGTAAGCGGACAAGGTTCCTGCCACGGCGTTACTTTTGCCAACAAGGTGAAATCAGGCGGGTTTTTTTCACTCAATACGAATTATACCGATGTGAAGTTCAACAGGGGAGACCCCTATCACTGGAATGCACCTGCGGATTTCATGCCAGACTCTAAAAATTGTGTTTTTTGCCATTTACAGGAAGATGAAGCTATATTAAAAGCATGGGGTAATCCGCGTCCACTTCCTTCGGATTCAAATCATACTAAACTAAAAAATGAGGATTGCTGGAACTGCCATGTGACTGGACAAATCACCAGTTTCCATGGGAAAGAAGTGGTAAGGAAAGTGGAAAAATCATATACTATGAGCATCATTTTGATATTTTCTTTATTGATATTAATTATAATTACGTTTAAATTATGGAAAAAACAAAGATGATGTTTGCCTGAAAAAAATTATTATGGATATGAATGCTCGAGATTAATGGTTGGATAAGATTATCAAAGCTGGTGCTATGTTAAAAAAAGTTCTATTAATAACACCTCCGTATCACTGCGGCGTACTGGAGTCGGCAGGCACATGGATGCCGCTTGGCATGGTATATGTTGCAGGCAGCCTGCAAAATGCAGGGTATGAGGTCAGGATATATGATGCCATGGCGAAGTTCGATACGTTTAATGACATCATGAACTACATAAAGGACTATTGTCCCGATGCAGTTGGGACGGCGTCATATACATCAAGCATTTATGATGCCATCAGTGTCCTTAAAACCGCCAAAGAAGTCAGTCCCGGGATAATCACGTTTCTCGGGGGGATACATCCTACTTTCTGCTGGGAAGAGATACTACAAAAAGACAGCAGCGTTGTGGATTACGTAATACGGGGCGAGGGTGAAATAACCACGACGGAACTTCTTGACCGTGTTTTTGCAGGGGTGAAACCTGACGTGGCTGGGATTGCTTATGCGCGCGACGGGAAAATTACCTGTACTGAACAACGCCAACTTATATCAGACCTGGATGCTCTGCCTGCAGCATGGAATCTTGTGGAGTGGAAGGATTATACCTTCAAGACCAAAAAGAACTCTACGCTTGCGGTTGTGAGTTCTTCAAGGGGATGCACGCAGAAGTGCACCTTCTGCTCACAGAGGCTTTTCTGGAGGGAGAAATGGAGGGCGCGAAGCCCGGAGAATTTCGTGTCAGAGCTGGAATACCTGAACGCTACTTATGGCGTGGACGTGGCTATGATAGCGGATGAAACCCCCACGTATGACCGCAAACGCTGGGAGGAAATCCTTGACCTGCTTATTGCAAGGAATCTTGACCTTGAGCTTTTGATGGAAACGAGGGTGGACGACATCCTGCGAGATAAAGATATAATGGACAAATACGCAAAAGCAAAAACAGTCCACATATACGTGGGGGCCGAATCGGCAAGCCAGGACACCCTTGACCGCTACCAGAAAAACCTTAAAGTTGAGGAGTCCAAGGAGGCTATTGACCTGATAAATAACGCGGGGATAATATCTGAAACTTCTTTTGTTCTTGGAATGCCTGACGAAACGCCCCAATCGATAGATTCCGCCATTAAACTTGCGAAGTATTATAACCCCGACCTTGCGTTTTTCCTTGCGATTGCACCGTGGCCTTATTCCGATATTTATCCGGAACTTGCGCCCTATGTCGAGGAGTTTGATTATTCAAAATACAATCTTGTTGAACCTGTAGTGAAACCAATTAATATGACGCGGGAGGAGCTGAATAAGCATTTGCTCAGGGCATTCCGGGAGTTCTACATGGATAAGCTTGAGAGGATAGACGAGATGAATGAGTTTAAGAAAAACTACATGATAGATGTTACACGGCTGCTTATTAATGATTCTTACCTTTCAAGCCAGATGAAGGGGGAGATGCCCCCGAAGGTCAAGCGGTTTATTGAAAAGTACGTCTATGGCATTACGAAGTCTAATTGAGTTTGGACTTATCCATAACTTCATTTAGTTTTACCAGGAATTCGTTGGTTGGAATGTATCCGGGTATTCTTGATATTTCCTGCCCATCCTTGTTAAAAAAAATCATATAAGGCGTGCTTCTGACGTTCAGGTTGAGAGCAACGTTTTTCTGCTTAAACGTATCTATTGAAATAAGAACGAAATTCTTATTGAGAATATCGATAACATATTTATCCGATAAAGTCTCCTCTTCAAATCTTATGCACCAATAACATGTTTCAGACCTGAAATAAAGGAAAATCGGTTTGCTAAGATTCTTGGCATCTTTAGTTCCTGTGTCTATCGATGTATAAAAGGACAGCCCGCCCAGTTTAATATATTCCCCATCGCTTTTTGAAAGTGCAGCCTCTACCCAGTTCGCAATGAGAAACAGGGCTAAACCAAGGATGATAACTGTAATTAATTTATTTTTAGGAGTCATTTGACTTATGTTTACATCGTCTGCAAAGCTATTTATAGGTTTATATGGGATTAATCTATAATGCTGAAAATCCATTCAGATAAACAAAATAATATGGATCAGGGAAGATAAAATAATGGGTTTTGTTACAGGAAAAAAAATTGCCGATTTTTTTAAATCCCGCAAACTTGCCATCGTTCTTATTATCCTGATTATCCTGTTTTCGATAGTCGGGACACACATACCCCAGAAATCGCAGCTCAAATCCGATGTATATAATACATGGAGAACCAACCACCCTGTACAGGCGGATGTATTTGAGAAACTTGGTCTGACGCATCTTTTTTCATCGTTAATATTTATAAGCCTGGCATCGCTCCTTTTCATAAGTACGCTTTTCTGCACGAGAAATATGCTTGACAGCGCCCTGCGAAGACTGGGTAAGAAACAGCTCCAAAAAAAGGCATATATCA
>JAQUQX010000068.1 GCA_028715885.1 Candidatus Methanoperedens sp. | reverse complement strand
ATTACAAAGAAGCTTGTAGATTTGCATGGAGGCAAAATCCGGGTAGAGAGCAAGTACGGTGAAGGCAGCACCTTTACATTTTTAATGCCGATTGTCTCAAAAAAAGAAGAAAATTAATCGCCCTTCTTCGAATGCCTCAATTCCACAGCAACACCCTTCCCGCACTCTTTCATCTCCCAGCCGCTCATGAGTGCGCGCCCCACGCCGAAAAACTTCTCTCCATCAACAATCACCTCGTCATTGGGACAAATCTGCGGGTCAGCATCAAGCACACCCGGCGCAAGAATGCTGCTGTGCGGAGTGAAATCGCCTATCCTCACCTTATAGCATGGATAGTCGTGAAGTCGCATTCCTCCTTCCACTGTCAGGGCGATTGTGCCGTACTGCGGAATTAATGTTGCAAGCTGCTGCATACCTACGAATAACTGGAATTTGGGATACGGAGCCCGGACATTTGCACCATCTGTGACAAGCATATCGCCTGTCCCGCATCCGAACTGGTAGTCAGCGGTGGCGCGTATAACGTCGAGGTTTGCTTTCTCGTTTCCCCGCTTTTTTGTGTGTTCAAGCCCTGAAACGGCATTTCTCAGTTTTTCAAGGGATGTGTTTGAAGTGACACCTTCATCTGCGGTATAAATAAACCCAAGCCCGAGCTCGCTTTCCACGGATTCGCATATTTCCCTGTATGCGCCGTGCACATGAGCGATTATGTTCTTGTATTTGTTTTTGAGAAGATACGACTTCAGGCAGCCTCCTACCCATGCTCTTTCCTCAAGGTCCCAGTGCCCTGTTACAGGAGTATCGTAATGCGCAGCCGGGTACATTAATTCAAGCTCGCGCGGCACCACGCCCATCGGGGATGTGATTATCACCTCATGGACATATTTACGGTATTTTCCCACGGCGTTGATGAATTTCTGGTGGGAAAGGGATATTGAGTACGGCTTTTTCGCAGAGCAGGGAAGAAGGACAAGCGTATCCAGCTCTGGCGCTGTATAGCGTTCTATAACACGCTCTGCAAACCTCCTGATTTCCACACGGTTTAGAGATTCCGATGTATTGGCATATAGCGTACCCGTCCTGAAAATCGGGGTTCTTTTTTCGAGGAATTCGTATTGCGCATCAATTAAGCGAAGCGCTGCAGTGAGCCATGGGCGCACCCTGCACTGGCGTTCCACATATTCGCGAAGTTGTCCCGATCTTATTTGTTCGCGTATGGCGCACAGTTCCTCGGCAAGTTTCAGTGAATTATGCTTTGATAGAAGCTCAGCGCGCTCTTTTTTGGGTAGTTTGAGGAGGTCGTGCGGTGTATTCGTTGAGCAGACGGTGCATGCGCAGGGGAGTTCATGCAGCCTGTTGAGATGAAATTCGCCTGAATTTGTGAGGTAAATGTCCTGGTATCCCCTGATAATCGGCAAAGTATCATCCACTATGTCCACGCCGAGATAGACAAGCATTGAAAGATTCTCGGGCGTGGCAAGCGCTGGCGCATATAGTAATGAATCGGCGCGCGTGTTTTCCTTGAGCCTGATGACTGATTCTACGAGTTCGCGCGCCCTGTTTTCAAGCTGCGCTGTTGCGCCGAGAACGTATAATTCTGATTCAGGGTATTCATGGGCGAATGGATGTATGACGGTGCCTGTATGAGCAACAGGCGGCGCCTGCGCAAGTGAATCCTGAAGCTCTTTTACGATATCATCTCTTGTGTAAAGGGGCAGTGATTTATGGGGAAGAATTACTATTTTTTTGGCATCCGGCTCCGATGGTGCAGTTTTTTTCCAGAGAGAGCCGGAATCGATTATGGGGCTATCTTTGTCAGTAAGCTGGATAATTGCAGGAGTTGAAACCTCTTTTTCCAGAACCAGTTTACCTATCCTGGCTGCTATGTCGCGATGGGTGATTTCGAAGATTTTGGTCATAAAATTTCACTCATTTGTCGGACAACCTGTTTAGCCATGAGTGGTTTAATGCGGGGGATGGGATTTGAACCCACGAATTCCTGCGAAACAGGATCTTAAGTCCTGCACCTTTGGCCGCTTGGTTACCCCCGCTTGAGGGACAGGTTAAATATCGTTGGGGTTACTTTAAACTAACGTATTATTCGACATGATTATGTAGGATTTATTCCAATTATGGTTTATGCCCCAACCCTTCGTTACATTCTCGCGTAATGTCTTCATCCCGCTCACCAATGTTTGCAGGAACAGGTGCGGTTACTGCGGATTCAGGAGGGATATCGGGCATCCGGAGGCAAAACTTCTTACGCCTTCCGAGGTCACGGATATACTTACAAGAGGCGCGCGCGCAGGCTGCTCAGAGGCGCTTTTCACATTCGGGGAGCGACCGGAAGAAGTCAAAGACTTTAAAAGATGGCTTTTGCAGCTTGGATACGACACCATCATAGATTATCTCGTTGAACTGTGCAGGCTTTCCCTCCGAACAGGTCTTTTACCGCACAGCAACCCCGGGATACTTGAAAAATACGAGCTTGAAAAATTAAAACCATATAATGCCAGCATGGGACTCATGCTCGAGACTGTAGGGGAAATTGCAGCGCATGAAGGATGTGCAGGAAAGGTTCCCGGGGCGCGCATAAAGACCATAGAGTATGCGGGGGAACTTAACATTCCATTCACGACTGGGATTCTTGTGGGCATAGGTGAAACACAGGAAGACAGGGTACGTTCAATCCGTACAATTAAAGAGCTCCATGAAAAATACGGACACATACAGGAAGTAATAATACAGAATTTCATCCCAAAACCCGGAACAAAAATGGCTTCACAGCCAGCGCCGGGAATAAACGAAATGACAAAGACGGTCTCCATTGCAAGGCAGATTCTTCCTGACGATGTGGCTATACAGGTTTCCCCAAACCTGATTCCGCCGGGGGATTTAGTCAAATGCGGCGCCTCTGACCTTGGAGGCATCTCGCCTGAAACCATCGACCACATCAATCCCGAATCCCCATGGCCAGATATAAAAAAACTGCAAGCCATGGTGGACACGCCTCTTAGGGAACGGCTGCCCATATACCCGGCATACGTGAAAAAAAAGTGGTACGCCAGCGAGATTGCGCCTATTATTCGTAAGCTTTCTGATGCAGAAGGATTTCGGAAAACATATAAGTAAGTATCTCATAAGGACTGCAAAATTCTGGTGTTACTATACATAAAATACATAGCGTCCAGGAATTGCGAAGCATTCAGGATGATTGCCTGAGCCGTGCCGAGGCTGGAAAGTTTACTGTGGACGATGCGCTGGCGCTCTATGATAAGCCTTCTTTTCTCTTTTCCCTGGCGGACAAGCTTCGAAAAAAAGCAGTCGGGGACGATGTCACCTACGTGATTAACAGGAACATAAATTTCACAAACATGTGCACCGGGACATGCAAATTCTGCGCGTTCAGGAAACAGGACGGGTATGTCATGTCCATCCCGGAGATTCTTGAGAAAACAAAAGCTGCCGTTGATATTAATGCAACCGAGGTCTGCATCCAGGGCGGACTTCTTCCCGACTGGGATGTTTTCAATTACTGCGGGATTCTGGAAAGCATCAAAAACGAATACCCACAGTTGCATTTGCATGCGTTTTCCCCCATGGAGGTGTTCCATGCGGCGCAGAACAGCAATATGAGCGTAAAAGAAACACTTTCGTGCCTTAAAAGCTCAGGTCTTGGCTCGATGCCAGGGACAGCGGCAGAAATACTTTCAGACAGGGTGAGGGAAGAGATTTGCCCTGATAAACTTACCACACATGAATGGATCGATGTTGTAAGGACAGCGCACAGGAATGGAATCCCCACGACAGCAACAATCATGTACGGGCATATCGAGACTTTGCAGGAACGGATTGAACACATCCTGGTAATCCGCGAGGTGCAGAAAAAAACAGGTGGTTTTACGGAATTCGTCCCCCTTCCGTTTATGCCGTACAACAACACGCTCGGCGCGGGAATGACAGTTTCCCGCGGGATTGAGGATTTGAAATTGCATGCGCTGGCAAGGGTGCTCCTGTATCCGCACATCAAAAATATCCAGGCAAGCTGGGTGAAACTGGGCAGGGGACTTGCGCAATCAGCTTTGAATTGCGGGGCTAACGACCTTGGAGGAACATTGATGGAAGAAAAGATATCAAGAAGCGCTGGGGCGACGAGCGGCGAGTACATGGCGTCCCAGGAATTTGGGCGTCTCATCAGGGAAATAAAACGGGTGCCAAAGCAGCGGGATACGTTATACAGGCTTGTTTAAAAAGATGGGCCCGCGGAGATTCGAACTCCGGATCTCCGCTGTGTAAGAGCGACGTCATAACCGACTAGACCACGGGCCCTGCGAAGGGGTAAGATGTTGTTTGGGGTATATAGGTTTTTTTGGTTCTCGTTTCACAAATCATTAAATATCCTGCTGTTCATTCTAATGCCTGTTTTATGGCGCTTATGAAAGAATACTCACTCACAAACAACGAAAAAAAGGTTTTACTGGTACTCTTCAAAAAAGATAAATTCACACCCGAAGACCTCACCTCAGCATCAGGACTCAGCATTGAAGCCGCTATGCAGTCCGCTTTTCTCCTTGCTGAAAAAGGTCTGTGCGAGATAACAGAAAAAGTCACTGCAATCTATACGCTCACTAAAGAAGGGGAAACGTACGCGCAGCTCTCACTGCCAGAGCGCCAGATAATCAATTCTCTCAAAGCGCCCATATCGCTGTCCGAACTAAAAAAGAAATTCCCGCCGCAGATGGTGGGTATTGCCCTGGGGTGGCTTCGCAAGAAGAACTGGGCAAGAATCGAGGGGGAAAATATAATCCCTTCCGGGAAAGCGGAGATAGGCGAAGATGAGAATATACTTACAAAACTTAAAAAAGGTCCTCTTTCAGAACTCGGGGACGCAGTCCGGGATTTAATAAAAAGGAATCTTGTTGAAAAAACAGAAAAAAAGACCCGCATAATATCAATCACAGAAGCTGGAAAAACCCTCGCTGCCGCAGGATTGACCATAGAAGAGGAAATAGCCCAGCTTACCCCGACTATCATTGCAAGCGGCTCATGGAAGAACGCAAGAATCCGCCCTTACAACATCCATACGCCTGTAAAACCCGTTTACGGCGCGAAACTCCATCCATACCAGCGTCTCATCAACGAGATGCGCTCGATTTTCCTTGAGATGGGTTTCACGGAAATAAAAGGCGACATAGTGCAGAGCTCGTTCTGGAACTTCGATGCGCTCTTCCAGCCGCAGGACCACCCGGCGCGTGAGATGCAGGACACTTTCCACCTTGCTACCGAATGCGACCTGCCAGCGGAGTACATAGCACCCGTAAAAGAAATGCATGAAAAAGGCGGCGGAATATCACGGGGCTGGGGCGGTAAGTGGAGCGAGGATGTCGCGCGAAAGCAGGTGCTGAGGACGCATACCACAGCGGTCACGATAAAATATCTCGCAGACCATCCCGACCCGCCTGTGAAAGCCTTCTGCATCGACAGGGCATATCGGCGCGAAGCCATCGACCCCACGCACACGCCCGAGTTTGAGCAGCTTGAAGGCGTGGTGATGGAT
>JAQUQX010000067.1 GCA_028715885.1 Candidatus Methanoperedens sp. | reverse complement strand
GTTTCAAAATTGCAGGTGATTTCACTCGTCTTTAGTGTCCTCACTTTCCCCCTTATCTTTCTTTCCCCTCTTCTCCGCCTTCGCGCCTGCCTGCGAAGCGAACACATTCAGCAAATCGGTGAGTTTTTCGTACTGCGCGGTCTCGATGTGCGAATAGCGCAGGGGCTTTTTGTGCTTTCGCGTCTCTTTTTTGAGCTTCCTGTACAGCTCATCCGAGCACGATGTGAGTTTTTCGTCAGTCGTACCTTCGATTAGCAGCACGCCCACAGCGCCGTACTCGAAGGCGGCATTTACAACATCGGCATCCAGAATGTGAACAGACGGCAAGCTCACAAACCTTACAAGAGAAGAATACTGGCGCCTGTTTACACCGGCGATATCTGCCGCAGCATAAGCATAAGGGTCAAGGAAAACAATCACGCCAGCCCCTTCGCTCAGTATTGCCTTAAGCTGCGCTTTCAACTGGCTGCGGGTAAAATTCCTTATTTCTATGCCTTTTATCGGACATGCGGGGACGCAGATGCCGCACCCTGTGCAGGCAAGAGGCGAAAGAACGGCTTTTCCATCCTCAAGATTGAGAGCATTATAGGGACAGGCTTTCACACATTCACCACAACCGTTGCACTCTAAAATCATGGGTTTTTCCGCAGGTATCAGTATGACGCCTTTTCCGAGGAACCTGGAAATTTTATGCGCCGCGCTTATGCCTTCGGTCACCGAGTCGTGTATATCCTTCGGACCGAGTACGCAGCCTGCGGCAAACACCGATTGGTTTAAAGTATTTACAGGGTCAAGCTTCACATGCTTTTCCTCGATGAAACCGTCGTCCCCGAGAGGCACACCCAGCTTATCAGCCAGTTCTTTCGTACCCGGCGAGGGGACAAGCGCAGGGCACAGGACGACCATATCGAAAATCTCACGCCCTTTCCTGCCGAGGTTCGTATCCTCATACTGCAGAATGAGCCTGCCGTCCTTCCCCGGGATTATCTCCGCCACCTTCCCGCGCACGTAGTTTACGCCCTTCTCCTGCGTATGGTGGTAGAACTCCTCAAACCGCCTTCCCGCAGACCGCATGTCGATATAAAAAATCCATGCTTCTGCATCGTCTTTCATCTTTTTGACAAGCTGCGCCTGTTTCTGCGAGTATATGCAGCATACCTTGGAGCAGTATTTCTTGCCTCTGCCAGTGAAATCCCTGCTTCCCGCGCACAGCACAAAAGCGACTTTACCGGGGAACGAACCGTCCGCCCTCTGCAATCTCATTCCTGTTTTGCTCTTTGCGGAGAGCATCTCCTCGAATTCCACAGCCGTGAGTAAATTCGGGGCAGGATAGTTGTATTCTTCGATGAACGAGGGATCAATTGGCTCAAAACCCGTTGCTATTGCGACTGTGCCCACCGGAATCGTGCTTTTCTTTTCCACGGCATCGAGGTCAACCGCATCCCTGGGGCATACTTTTACGCAAAGACCGCAGCGCTTGCACTTTGACATATCTATCATATACGCCTGCGGGACAGCCTGCGCAAAAGGCAGGAATATGGCACCCGTAGGGCATTTCCTGGCGCAGGCACCGCATGAGATGCATTTATCTATGTCCACGTATCGCGGGGCATGCCTCAGTGTTATTAAGTAGTCGCCCTGACTGCCTTTTACTTCCTCGACCTCTGTCCGGGTAAACATGGTGATACCGGGATGGTTGTGCACCGAAACCATCCTGGGCGTAAGGATGCATTGTGAGCAGTCAAGCGTTGGGAAGGTCTTGGATAGACCTATCATGTGCCCGCCTATGAAAGGCATCTTTTCTATCAGTATAACTTCGTGTTCGTCTGCCAGTTCAAGCGCCGTAGTTATTCCAGCTATCCCGCCGCCAACGACAAGCGTCCTGTCCACAAGCTTCTTTTCAAGCGGCACAAGCGGCTCGATAGAACTTATCCGGGCTATGGCGCCTTTTACCAATCCTTTTACCTTTGAATCAATCCCGGCTTTATCATGCACCCAGCTTGCTTGCTCTCTTATGTTCGTAATTTCAAGGAGGTTCGGGTTCAGCCCGGCATTTTTAACCATGCTCCTGAATGTTTCAAGATGCAGCTTGGGCGAGCATGAGCCGATAACTATGCGGTCAACTTTTCCTTTTTCAATGTCGTTCTTTATTTTTTCCTGCCCTGCGCTGCTGCACAGGTAATCCTGTATATTCACAACTACGTCTTTGTTTTCCTTCAGGGAATCTGCAACTGCCTGGAGGTCAACCACATCGCTTATGTTCCCTCCGCACCTGCACAGGTACACGCCGACCTTCTTAGGCGCTGATTCAACCTGCGGTTCATGAGTAGGTTCGTTCTCTGGCATTGCTACCTTCCTATTCCGGCTACCAGCCTGTCCGTTGCAACGAGGTGTTTATCCATGCCAAGTTCTTTTGGGGCAAAGCCCAGGGCAAGACCGATGAGCTGGGTGAAATAAATAACAGGCAGTTCAAGCTTTATGTTATATCTATCCTCTACAAGTTTCTGTTTTGCATCAAGCTGCAGATGGCACATGGGGCATGTTACCACCATGCAGTCGGCGCCGGTTTCTTTTGCCATAACAAGCAGGTCTTTTGCAAGACTTATGGCTAAGTCCTCGTTCGTTATGAGAATCGGTCCTCCGCAGCATTTTGTCTTGTAATAGTACTTCACAGGTTCTGCCCCGATAGCTGCTATAAGGTTATCGAGGGATTTTGGGTTTTCGGGGCTATCGAATTTGTTTTCAGGACGCGTAAGCAAACAACCATAGTAGGGCACGGCTTTTATCTTCAACGGGTTTTTGACATGCTGTGCCAGTTTCGCAAGCCCGTAATCTTTTACTATGACTTCAAGAAGGTGCTTCGGTTTTGTGTTGCCGCCGTATTTATTTGTGAGAATTTCATTTATCCTGTTTTTATTCGCGGCATCCTCAAACGCAGTATTTGCACGCATCAGGTTTGAATAGCAGAGGTTGCACGGCGTCGCTATGTCAAGCCCTTTTGAAGAGGCGAGGGTTCTTCCGGACAGCGCCGCTTTTACGTTCCGATCAGGCACATGGAGAGCGCCGCAGCAGTTCCAGTTCCTGATTTCTTCAAGCTCGATTCCGAGGCTGCGAAATACTGCTTCTACAGAGGCTCGGTAATCCACAGCAGTGCCGTGCTGTGCGCATCCGGGGTAGTACGAGTACTTCATTCTTCGCGCTCACCTTCTTTATCTGCTGTTTTCCCTGCGTTCCCAGCCGCATGTTTTTCTTCCGGTTTTGCCTCCGGCTTTACAGGATTGAAAATTGCTTCCAATTCAGGGGTATTTTCCATTTTATCGACAGAGAGAGGAAGTTTTCCCTTCGACAGGAGGGACAGCCCGAAAGGGGCTTGTTTTATCATTCCAGGCTCTCTCAGGCTGTATTTTGAGATTAATAGGAATTCGGAAGCTCTTCCGTTTTTCCTGACAACTTCCGAGAAAACCTGGTCGAATCTGCTATTCTTATTATCTATTCCCTCTGCAATGGCGATGGGTTTTAAAGCTTCCATGAGTTCGGTGGGATGAATCCCGCGGGGACAGCGCACGGAGCATGAAAAGCATGTTGTACAGAGCCATATCGTATTGCTGTTCAGCACTTCCTGTTTCATGCCAAGCTGTATCATCCGCACAAGCTGTCGGGGCGTATAGTCCATTTCATGGCTTACAGGGCATGAGCCGGCACAGATTCCGCACTGCATGCATGTGGGAATCTTCTCGCAGCCGGGTGATTTTAAAACGAGGTCTCTAAAAACAGTGTCTCTGGATTCTGAGAGCGTTGCATCCTTTTTCATAAATTTCATCGGGGGGAAGGGGGAGGAGGGTTTAATCTTATATATACGTTACTGTGTTTTGCATTTAAATTGTAACTGTGCACAATATATAAAGAGATTATCAAAGCATATATATGCTTGATTAGATAAACGAAATTAATGGTATGAGTGGTTTAAATGATTAGTACAATAATTTCTCTCTTTACCGTATTCCTCTATACGGCTCTTGGAACATATGTCCTTACAAAAAACCCGCATGAACGTACCAACCAGATTTTTGCCCTCCTGATGCTCGCTTTTATAATATGGGCTGTGGGAACATTCAACCTTGGAATAATCGCAGAAAACACTCCGCTGGATGATGTTGTGCTGAACATTAGACTTGAGTTAAGCGGTGTAATCATCGCCCTTACAGTGTTCATCTTCTTTACCATATCTCTCACAAAAACCAAAACAACCATTAAAAATCCCTTCATTTACATGGTGCTCGTACCCTCTCTCTATTTACTGTATATGGTATGGTCTTCTGACATCTCAGGCATAAAGCGCGCTGCATTATCAACAATAGCAGGAACAAAGCCGGAGCTTTTCCTCTTCTCCACAGTATTCGGGGTAGCAGGCATCTACCTGTTATTCAAGTATTACATGACAAGCAAATACAGGGAGCGAGCGCAGGCAAAACTCATATTAACCGGGGCGATAACGGCGATATTGGTTGCTGTTATTATAAACATAATACTGCCCATGTTCTTTAACGTATATTTCCTTGAACTTTCAACGTTGGCGCCGGCAGTAATGGGCATTTTCTTTGCATACGTCGTATACCAGTACGGGCTTATCGTAAGACCCATGCCTGAACTCTCACACACTTCCTTCTGCGGTGTAGAATGCATCCTGTGCCCGGAATACCTTGAAGGTAACTGTCCGGGGTGCAGATTCGACAGAGAGAGATACAAAAATTGCGAGATTTACAATTGTGTTATTGGAAATGGATACAAAGACTGCGGCGACTGTTCGGAAATAATTACATGCTCAAAACGAAAAGGAACATCAAAAAGATGTTTTAAAAAACTCGAGTCCAATCTAACAAAGCCCGAGTACTGCATAGAACCCGGAAATACGTATTTTTTAAAGAGCGATGGGTACGAACTATTCCTGGATGCGGTTAAATCCGGCGCTTTTGGTCTTGTGGCAACAACAAGGCATCCGCAGGAGATAAAAGAAAAATACGGGCTTACTACGACACCAATAGTATGGATTTCGGAAGAAGCTGCCGAGATTGGAGTTAAACCTGATGACTTTATGCATCTGAGTAAATTACTTATGAATTTCATGAAGAAAATCGGCAATGCTGTTGTTCTTCTGGATGGTATCGACGCGCTCGTCAAAATAAACGGTTTTGATAATATGCAACGGGTTGTCCGTATCCTGAACAGTACGGCACAAGTCACAAACAGCCGCTTCATTATTCTAACCGAAAATGAAGGTGAAGCTCTTGGCGGGATGAAACAGGTGTTGGAGAAATAACAAACTGGATAATATATGAAAATAACTGTCCAGAAAACATTGACCGGGGAGGCATTAGACCACATATCAAGAGTTGACTCCATATCCCTATCGGATATAGTCCCGCTTTCTGTAAAATATCTTATAAGCAAAGCAAATCTTCGGCGCCTGTTGTTCTTATTGTCATTTCTAACGTATGGTATTGGAGATGGTATAACTGCAGCTTACATGATGGACAAAACAGGCGTCATGCGTGAAATTAATCCGATTGCACGATTCATGTATGCCTCATCCGGCGCTCATGGTGTTATCATTACAAAAACGTGGTTCGCCCTGCTAATACTGTTCCTTGTATGGGTCATTTCAAG
>JAQUQX010000066.1 GCA_028715885.1 Candidatus Methanoperedens sp. | reverse complement strand
CGCCTGAGTCCCACGTTTTGTTCTTCAGAATCGTCCTGCGTAAGCCCGAGCCTGTAGAAAAGCGCCGCAGAGTCAAGGATTATCAACCCGATTTTCTCATTCATCAGCTTTTCAATATCAGTAATTGCGGAGTACTGCTGTTCAAAGCTTGCAGGCTCGTAAATGATTATGTCTCCAGCAATTTTTTTCGCCTCATCGCCCGCTATCTGTTTAAACCGCTCAGATGAAAACCCCTCGGTGTCTATGAAAATAACCTTCCTGCCGCTCCTGACACATTCCACAGCCAGTTGTATGCAGATATTTGTCTTTCCTGTCCCTGAAGCGCCGTAAAGCTGGGTGACAATGCCCCCCTCAAATCCTCCGCCCAGCATATCATCGATGCATTTGCATCCGCAAGGAGTTCTTTCAGGTTTTTTAATAACTACTCGCTCCTGTTTCCTGATATTTTCCCAAATATGTCTTTTATGGCGGAAAGTGCGGCTCCGCTTCTTTCTATTGGCGCAATATTATCCATGTCAGCCTCGATAAGGTCGTCATCGTACGGTATCACGCCTAATACTGGCAGACGGTATTCTTTAAGCCTATCCTCGATTTCACTCACATCGCTTCCGGCTTTGTTGATAACAGCCCCGAATTTGCTTATGCCAATCTGGCGCGCGAGTTCCGCTATCCTTCCCGCAGTTTCTATCGACCTCGCGCCGGGTTCCACAACAATAAGCATGTAATCGATTCCTTTCGTGGTTCCGCGCCCCAGATGCTCCACACCCGCTTCCATATCCATGATAACCACGCTGTTCATCTTGAGAATCACATGGCGCATGAGGGCTTTTAAAAAAGAGCTTGCAGGACACATGCATCCGCTGCCCCCCCTCTCAATCGTGCCCATGACCAGCAATTTTACGTTGTCGGGTCCTGTCGTGCCGAAATTCTCAACAATGTCGTCAACTTTCGGGTTCAGCTTGAAAAAGCCAGCAGGACCGCCCGCTCTTTCATCTATCAGCGTCTTGAATTCCGTTAAGGGTTTCGGAGGGTTTTTAATACCGAGCGCAGATGCAAGGTTCATGCTGGGGTCGGCGTCTATTGCCAGAACATCATACCCTTCCCGTGCAAAAAGCCGCGCCAGCGTGCCTGCGAGCGTGGTCTTCCCCACACCGCCTTTACCTGAGATTGCTATTTTAAACATCAGACATCAATAAACTCTACTGTTATTCTATCGTTAATCGTTATCAGCGCGCCCTGCCCTCTGGATGCAACGCCCGGATTTACCACTTGGGCGCCGTTTACGCGAACCGAGCCCCGCGCTTCGTGGATGTGCCCGCAAACGACGAGGTCAAACCGCCCGAGGTACCGGGCTAATGCTGCACTGCCTACGTTTCCGCGCGGCAGTTTGTCAGTCGTATTGAGCGGGGGGGCATGGGACAATAAAATGGTCTTTCCATTATTCCTGCCTGACCTGCCGTTGAGCCTGCCCAATAGCGTTCCTACGTATTCGCCTATTTTCTTTTCAGACAGCTCAAACGGCGTATTGAAAGGTGTGGGGTTTGAGCCACCAAGCCCGATAAAGGTGAAACCTTCCATTTCATGGACTGAATTATGAAGGTTTATGGCATTTTCATCCAGGAGCTTTAAGATGGAAGGGTTATCACAATTACCCGGTATTGCAAATACAGGCTCTTTGAACATTTTCAGCAATTCAAGCGCATGTTCATCAGGTCCGAAATTCGTCAGGTCGCCTGCTATCAATACGGCGTCAAAATTCCCTGCCTTCTCACAAATAGATTCCACATGGGAATAATCGCCGTGAAGGTCTGATAGTGCAAGCAGCTTCATAGGGTGTAATATTAGTTCAATTGGTTATAATTGTAATGTTAAAATGAGGGGGTTTCAATTGGTGTTGGTGGTTATGCTGAGATACAATATTTTACTATTTTAAGAAACATTTAATCAACGATTTCCGACTTGTTTACTAAATAAAATCCTTCTTTTCCAAGGGTCTGTCCATAACCTAGGGGTCCATAACCTTGGTGTATGCTCCATAGTTCATAATATCCTGCGGTCATATTAGTAGAATTGATAAAAATCTTGTATTTCCCATTATCCTGAAAATTAGCAATAAAGTAATCATTATGAATATATTTTTCTTCATTATATGAATCAGTCAAAATAGGTCGTGTTAGATTAATATTAGCTAGTTCATATAAATTACCTGATTCGTCTTTAAATAACATCAGTTTTATCTCTCGATCTAGACCTGTAACTCGAATTGTAACAGGAACCTCTGTATCACTCTTGTAATTTATATCCTTCATCTCCACGATAACTTGCCCTTTCATTGGAGAATTAAAGGAAATAATAAGACCTAAAATTATCCAGACAGTCACAATACTAATAATAATTAAATATTTTTTAGTAGATAGTATTTGTGTAATTCGTAACTTACGAGTATGAAGAATTATATAAATGAAAGGTGCAAAGATAATGGCTAATATTGGAACTAAGGTATAAAGTGAACCTGACTTAAAAATATAAAATGTGATAACAACAGCTAATAAATAATTTATAAGAAGCATAAAAATTATTATATTCCACTTATAAATTTGATTAGCAATTTGATTCAAATATTCAATTAGATTCTGATTTTTTACTTCCATTGTGAATCCTTTTATCAAAATATATACCAGAAATCCAACTGCAATGATAATTCCTGCCGAAATAAAAAAACAACTCAGGAAGAAAAAATTCTCATCAACCGCTACATTTTGAAGATAATTGAAAATCGTGTATATAATAGATGTAATTGCTACTAAGAATGTTACTGCAAATTTATATCCATCAGATTTCGCATTTTCAGGCATATAAACATATCTAAATATTGTTAAATGATATTAAAGTTAACTTAATTCGACGGTAAGATTTCTGTTTTTCAATTTACCAATACGTAATGGTCTCTCTAAAATGCGCCCAGAAATCTAGCCCCTTCAAACCCAGTGCTCCCCTTCGCTGTCGTGTACGCATATCCCCTTTCCAGAAGGATTGAAGCCCTCAAACTTCTCAAAGAGTGCAATCGCCTCTTTAATCTCAGCAATATATCTTTCCTTGAGCACAGAAGCGAGTTTGCGGCTATCCTCTTCTGTGATATCGCCTCCGATGCCTTCACATTCAGAAATCATGAGGCGTCCATCCAGCAAATAAAAAGGATAGGTTTTGCATATATACGGTCTTAATTCGTAAATCCCGCATAAACCGCCTTTCAGGAAAATGCAGTCTCCGTTTTTCCGCAGAACCCATTCAAAGGTATGGATATTACCCTGCGAATCACGGTCTTCCGATGGCGCGGGTATTACAAAATCCTCCCGCCCAAGTCCTGTTTTTTCACAGATGCGCCGGATTTCAAAAGGAAAGATGAATACCGTGTTATCTCCGTATTCCGCCCGGCAACACCGGGCGCATTTCTTGCATTTGAAGCCGATGGAGCCTATCTCATCCGCAAGCTGCTTTTCGTCTATTTTAAGGGCTTTATCAAGCGCTTTTAAAAGGAGGGCGATTTCTGTTTTGCGTGACATTGCAACCGTTATGAGATATTATTATGTTTTGGCAACAGCGTAACCATCATCATCGCAGCCACAAACGCAGCCGCGCTCCCGAACAGGAATGGGGCGCTGGCTCCCATGTAATCCCACAAGAACCCTGCGATTATGCTTGAAACAAGAGCCAGAAGCCCTGTTGCGGTATAATACAAACCTATCGCCGTCCCTCTTTTATCCTGCGGCACCATATCAACCACAAAAGCCTTGCTTACCCCTTCTGTCATTGCCATATAAAAACCATATACTGCAAAGAGGAGCCAGACAAGGTATCCGGCATTGGCAAGTGCAAAACCCAGGTAAACAATGGCGAAAATCAGGAATCCTCCCACCATTACATTTCTTCTGCCGATTTTATCCGAAAGAATCCCGGCAGGCATGGAAGCAAGCGAATATGTGATATTATAGACCACATAAGTTAATACGACCACCGCAATAACCCCTATCGAGCCGAATGTCGAAGTGACTATCGATGGGACGCCTCCGAAATTTTCAAAAATATTCTTTGCCCGCAGTATCAGGAAGGCATTGCTTGAATTGCCTATCGCGAAAATTACCGTAATCATGAGAAAAATCTTGAACTCGCGGGAAAAATCCGAGAGTTTTAACTGCAAACCGTCTTTTTTCTCTCCTGTTTTCTCTGATACAAACAGGAACAGGAGCACTACACTGATTAAAGCAGGGATAAAAGCGATAAGGAATATCAACGGATACTTCCCGTCAAGCAAATACAATAGCAGTAGGGCGATTAGAGGTCCGATAACAGCGCCGACTGTGTCAAGCGACCTGTGAAAACCGAAGGCTCTCCCGCGATACTGCGCCTCTGTTGAATCCGCTATGAGCGCATCCCTTGCAGAAGTGCGAAGCCCTTTCCCGAACCTGTCGAGAAACCGCGCGATAAGAACAAAGTGCCATGTGGATGCAAACGCAAGCAGCGGCTTTGAAACGGTTGAAAGGCTGTACCCGTAAATGACATAAGGTTTTCTTTTTCCCGATTTATCAGAAAGCCAGCCTGAAACCACCTTCAGTATGCTTGCGGTACTTTCTGCAATGCCCTCGATTATTCCCACGATTGACATGGGCGCAGCAAGGACTGTGGTGAGGAATATGGGTATTATGGGGTACAGCATCTCGCTGCTGATGTCTGTGAAGAAACTTACGAGTCCCAGGACGAATACGTTTTTCTTTATGCCTTTGATGATGTCCCCGTTCATATCCAAACCTTATGAGTGATATTCCCCCAGCGACTTAATCGTAATCTCCCCGCTCTTCATCGCCTCAATCGCATCAGCCGCAGCAAGCGCAGCCTGAATCGTGGTGATGTAAGGAACGCTGAAATCAACAGCAGCACGCCTTATCTGGAAACCGTCCTTAACGGTCTGCTTGCTTCTCGGGGTATTTATTATAAGATCTACTTCTTTTTTATGGATAAGGTCCACGATGTTTGGCGTGCCTTCGCTAACCTTGTTTATGATATCAATCTTTATCCCGTTCTTTTCCAGGAACCTAACCGTACCGCGTGTGCCAAGGATATGCAAACCTGCATCCTGCATTTTTTTTGCAACCCCGATGATAAGCTTCTTATCTTCATCGCGTATTGACATGAACACAGTCCCGGAAAGCGGCAGGGTATTGTCGGCAGCCCACTCAGCCTTGAAAAAAGCTCTCCCGAAATCGTAATCTATCCCCATTACCTCACCAGTGCTTTTCATCTCAGGACCGAGCACAGGGTCGGCGCCGGGCAGTTTATCAAATGGTAACAGCACTTCCTTGACAGAAACATGCTTTGGAATGATATCACCGGTATAACCAAGCTCCTTTAATGAGTGCCCCGCCATAACCTTCGCTGCAATTTTTGCAAGCGGTAACCCGACAGCCTTACTTACAAAAGGTATGGTGCGGCTTGAGCGGGGATTCGCCTCAAGAACATAAACCAGGCCGTTCTTTGTAGCCATCTGTATGTTGACTATCCCGACCACATGAAGGGCAAGAGCTATTTTTTTTACATAATCGCGAACAGTAGCGATAATTTCAGGTTTCAGGGATTGCGGCGGTATGACGCATGCCGAATCGCCCGAATGGATTCCAGCCTCTTCTATATGCTCCATAATTGCGCCGATGAGCACCTCTTTACCGTCGCATATAGCATCGACGTCTATCTCAACGGCATTATCGAGAAAATCATCAATGAGTACGGGATGTTCATTTGAGACCTTTACCGCCTCTTTCAGATACCGCTCAAGGTCGCGGTCATCGTAAACGATTTCCATCGCCCGCCCGCCAAGCACGTATGACGGGCGCACCAGCACCGGGTATCCGATTCTTGTCGCCTCGTTGAACGCTTCATTATAATTAGTGGCGCACCCTGCCTCAGGCTGGAGGATGCCCAGTTTTTTCATCATGGCGTTAAAGCGTCCCCTGTCCTCGGCTATATCCATGTCGTCAGGAGTTGTTCCCAGGATAATGGTGTTCAGGTCGGTCCGGCGGTCAAGTTCTTTTTTAAGCGGAATGGCAAGGTTTACAGACGTCTGTCCCCCGAACTGCACCATCACGCCATAAGGACGCTCCCGGTCTATCACGTTCATGACATCTTCAAGCGTGAGCGGCTCAAAGAAGAGTTTATCCGAGGTATCGTAATCCGTGGAAACGGTTTCAGGATTGTTGTTCAGGATATGAGTTTCGATACCTTCTTCCCTCAATGCGGTCACGGCATGAACTGTACAGTAATCAAATTCGATGCCCTGCCCGATGCGGATAGGTCCTGAACCGATAATGAGTACCTTCTTCTTTTTGGAAGGAGCTGCTTCGCACTGGTCTTCGTAGGTGGAATAATAATACGGCGTAGCTGCAGCAAATTCCGCGGCGCAGGTATCAACCATTTTGTAGGTGGGAATGATACCATGCTCCCTTCGCATATCGTTTATCTCTTCGCGTGTCCTTCCGCAAAGGTATGCAATTCTCTCATCGCTTAAACCCATGCGTTTAGCCTTTCGCAGGTTATCAGCCGACAGCTCTTCTTTTATCGTATCCTCGATGTCTATGATATTCTTTATTTTCCGGATGAAGAACGGGTCGATATTGGTATGCCCTGAAATTTCATCGATTGGCATGCCGTTTCGCAAAGCCTGGTAAATGACAAACAGGCGCTCATGTGTGGGATGACGCAGGATATCCAGTATTTCATCACTGTTCCAATCCTTGAATCCGAAATACATGTCCACTTCAAGCGAACGAACGGCTTTCTGCAGGGCTTCTTCGATAGTCCTTCCTATCGCCATGACCTCGCCCG
>JAQUQX010000065.1 GCA_028715885.1 Candidatus Methanoperedens sp. | reverse complement strand
GCATATTACTGGTTTGATTCGTATCTTTTCAGAATGGCTATAACCTGGTTCAGCAGGTTCTTTGATTCTGTAAGATGCTTGGCGCCGATGTCCGCTGCCTTATCAAGATTCGCATCCAGTGTTAGCAGGTTCTCCTGAAGCAGATATATCAGGTACATCATTACGCACCAGTACACTGCGAGAGCCAGGAATGAAAAAACACCTATAACCACGGCTTGATTATATATCAGCGCGGTGGATTGTCCAAGCGGCTGCAATATATCTAATGCGTCCTTGTAATTTGAAAGTATTATTACACCAAATATCAATGGTACAATTGTTGCGATAATTAAACTTTGTTTGCTTAGCCTCATGCCATTACCTCCGATTAATCTTTTAAAGTCATCTTTGTATATAAATATATCTTGCAATGCCTTATATTTGTCCACTAATTAGATATTTATATGTAGAGAGCCTCCAATTTTGAGATATGGAAAAAATCGAAGTACTCTGTCCTTCATGCTCGCCCAAAACCCCTGTCTCACATATTATTCTCAAAGGCACAAAAGAGTTATTACAATGCGATGGGTGTGGTGCGGTTCACAAAGAGAAAAAACCCAAAAAAGTGCTGGTAAGAGTTATCCTGAGCAAGGGAGAGAAATCAATTCATGCAAGAGCCATGCTTTCAGGGACAATCAGGAAGGATGATGAGCTCATAATAGACGACGAATCTACGGGAGAAGCGTCTCTTGTGAGGGTTACTTCCATAGAAGTAGGGGATAAAAGAACAGATTCCGCATCTGCAGAAGACATTAAAACAATCTGGGCGCGTGGTATTGACGAGGCGGTCGTGAAGTTTGCAATAAGCCACAGGGAGACAACAGAATCCATAGCGATGCGGGTTTCAGGTGAGCGGGAATTCGTAATCGGGGATAAAGTAGAGGTAAATAACCGCAAATTAAAAATTATTAGGATAAAAATAAGGGACGGCGGCTTTAAAAGCAGGAAAGGCGTTGCTATTGCTGCAAAGGACATCAAGCGCATTTACGCTGATTCGGGAATCAAAGAACCAAAACGGATATCAAGAGCAGGAGGGGAGCGGGTTGTGATTAAAAAGCGGGAGTCTGTATGGAGTTTGAAATCCAAAAGAACAGGCTGATAGAGGAGTTAACGCAGCATAATATAAATGAACGCGTGCTTTTAGCAATGAAACGCGTCCCAAGGCATCTCTTTGTGCCGGAAAAAGAACAACGAAACGCGTATGCCGACTATCCCCTGCCAATAGGCTGGGGTCAGACAATCTCAGCCCCCCACATGGTTGCGATAATGTGCGATATTCTGGATATTCAGCAAGGCATGAAAATACTTGAAATAGGTGCAGGTTCAGGGTATCATGCAGCGGTGATGGCTGTACTTGCGGGTAGCGGTCATGTATACGCAGTTGAAAGGATTGAAGGACTGGCGCAATTTGCCCGCGAAAACCTGAAAAAAGCAGGCATTACCAACGTGACTGTGATTATAGAAGACGGCTCTCTCGGGCTTCCCGCTTATGCTCCATACGACAGAATAAGCGTTGCATGCGCCTCACCCGAGATTCTTGACACTTTGACAGACCAGCTCAAAGCCGGGGGAAAACTCGTCATTCCCGTGGGCAGGTATTTCCAGGAACTTTATCTTGTGACGAAAACCAACGGATTAAAAAAAGAAGCCAAAGGGGGCGTTGTATTTGTGCCCCTTGTGGGTAAGAAAGGCTTTTCTTAAACCGAGCCGAGCTCGCCTGACTGGATTTTCTCAACCAGCCTGTTCCACTCGTTCTTTTTGAGCCTGACGGTATTTGAGGCTTCGCCTATCAATACCTCATCTCCAAGAATTTCAACTGCAGGACAGCAGCTTTTATCACAGATATAAACTTTCATTGAATCACCTGTTATATGTAAGCAGGTATGGGTATTAAGTTTTTTCCTGTTGATTCCATTAAGTATAAACCCAATGTTGTCAATAAAAAGTGCATGAAGTACATCATTGTCACTGGCGGTGTGATGAGCGGGCTTGGAAAGGGAATAACAGCAGCTTCAATCGGCAGAATTCTAAAAAACAGGGGTTTTAACGTAACCGCTATCAAAATCGACCCCTACATCAATATCGATGCCGGCACCATGAGCCCGTACCAGCACGGCGAGGTCTTCGTACTCAAGGACGGGGGCGAGGTTGACCTCGACCTTGGCAATTACGAGCGCTTCCTCGACATCGAGCTGACGCGCGAGCATAATATCACTACAGGGCAGGTGTACCAGACGGTCATAGAGAAAGAGAGGCGGGGGGATTACCTTGGCAAGACCGTTCAGATTATCCCCCACATCACCAACGAGATAAAAGAGCGCATCAGGAAAGTGGCTAAAAGGAGCGGCGCAGATATATGCATCATAGAAGTGGGCGGCACCGTGGGCGACATAGAAAGCATGCCCTTCCTCGAGGCGGTTCGCCAGATGCACAGCGAGGAGAAAGAAGAGGATATTGTTTTCGTGCATGTGACGCTTGTGCCCCTTGATACGCAGGGCGAACAGAAGACGAAACCAACGCAGCATTCGGTAAAGGAGCTTCGGAGCCTTGGTCTCCAGCCGGATGCAATAGTTGTGCGGTGCAAGGAATCCGTGCTCGCTGATACCAAATCAAAAATCGCACTTTTCTGCGACGTGCCTGCAAATGCTGTGATAAGCGCGCATGATGCAAAGGATATTTATTACGTCCCGAGTCTGATGGAACAGGAAGGGCTTTCCGACTATCTAATGCAGAAACTCAAGCTTACTCCGGGGGAAATCTCCCATGAGTGGGATGAATTGATGGAAAAGATGGCATCCATCGACCGTGAGATACGTATCGCTGTTGTCGGGAAATATGCGCACCTCGGGGATTCATACATCAGCATAAACGAAGCGCTCAAACACGCTGGCGTAGAATGCGGCTGCCGCGTGAAAACCGACTGGGTTGATGCCGAGGAATTTGAGAAAAATGCAGGATCCATTGATAAGCTCAAGAAATACAACGGCATTCTTGTCCCGGGCGGTTTCGGAGTGCGCGGGACAGAGGGTAAGATATTTGCCATAAAATATGCGCGGGAACACAACATCCCTTATCTCGGCTTATGCCTCGGCATGCAGCTTGCGGTTATCGAGTTTGCGCGAAATGTCCTGGGACTGAAGGACGCCAACAGCTCCGAGCTTTCAAAGACAGAGCATCCTGTTATAGACCTTCTGCCGGAGCAGGAGGGGGTTAAAAATATGGGCGGCACCATGCGTCTTGGAAACTGCGAGGCAATACTGAAAGAGGGTTCGCTTGCGCAAAAAATCTACGGGAGCAGCACTCTTATCGAACGCCACAGGCACAGGTATGAGGTTAACCCGAAGTACATACCGCAGATAGAGGCAAAAGGCATGAAATTCACAGGAAAGAACGACCACAGGATGGAGATAGCTGAGATTCCGGGACACAAGTTCTTTTTCAGCTCACAGTTCCATCCCGAGTTCAGATCCCGTCCCGGAAAGCCCTCTCCTCCATTTCTTGCTTTTGTGAAGGCTGCGAGTGAGTAATAATTGGCAATAATATGATTTCCAGAATCCTCCCCGAACCAATAAAATACGACGGCTCGCAAATTGCTCCGCTCTGGGCATACAACTCAGGGATAAAAGGCGATTCAATCGTGGTTTTTCACGGTGCAATGGATGTAACGTTTGAGAACATGAAGGACCTCGAAGACGAAAAAGCCGGTAAGACCATCAAGGGAGATGACCTGATACATATTATTGTGGAGCGATTCGATTCTCCTGCAAGTATGCGCCTTGCGTATTACATACAGCGCCTGCTCATCGTCTGCGTCAGGGATGTCCTTATGACTCATGGAATAAAAACAACCAGGAATGGGGACGACCTGTTTATCGAGGGGAGAAAGCTCACGGTGAGCATAGCCAGCGCCGGAGTATCGAGTGAGAAAGTGCACTGCGGGATTAACATTACAACAAGAGGCACGCCTCCTGAAGTAAAAACTGCCGCCATCGGGGATTTCGGGATAAAAGATTGGAAACCTGTTGCGCAGGAGATAGCAGAAACTTTTGTGCATGAGATAGAGGATATCGAAGGCGATATTGTAAAAACAAAAAGCCTATGACGGATATAACCAAACTGGGGATTTACCTGATACTCATCGGTTTTGCGCTGGTTCTTATCGGAACAACAATATCTGCGCAGAATGCAAACGTGGGCGGGCTTATCATGATAGGTCCCCTTCCTATCGCTTTCGGTACATCTCCCGGAATTACAATAATTGCTATGATTATCGGCTTGCTCCTGATGCTTGCGTATTTTATGGGGAGGAGAAATGCCTGACTGGACAATCCTCGTAATTTTTGGGATGATACTGATAATGCTGGGGTTCTTTTTGGTTGCCGCTGGCATGATGCGTTCTGCCAAAGAGAGCGAAGGTTTGGAGGATAGTGCATTTAAAGAGACCGGAGAAGAAAGGGTAAAAGGCGGAGGAGTGATATTAATCGGTCCTGTGCCTGTTGTTTTTGGGACAGACAAAAGGTATGCGCTGCTCCTCATGGTCATGGCGGTTGTGCTGATGCTGCTTTCGATAATTTTTCTGAAATAGCAGGAATACATTAATAAATAATTAAGCCATTAAGATACAGGAAGGCATGAAATGGTGGAAGATATAGGAAAAATCATAAGTAACGGTTTTGAAACATATACGAGGAACCTCAATCTCGGTATTCCCTTTTTTCTGAATATTTTTATAACTGGCATGCTGGCTGTTATCGTGCTTGGTTTTGGGTTTTTCAGTATTTTTGGTCAATCCCTATCATCTCTTGAAAATGTTACAAGCCCGGAAGCTCTCCTCTCAATTCTTTATCCAATAGTAAAACAGCATATTATTGAAATCGGGGTTCTGATACTCTTATATTTTTTAGTTTCCGTGTTCTTACAATCATTTTTCATGGCTGGAGCTATCGGAATGGCGCAAAAAGCCACTGAAACAGGAACATCAGAATTATCCACCATGATAGATGCCGGGAAAAAGAATGTTTCAAACCTTTATCTCGCCGAAGTTCTGGTGGGGCTCCTATATATGGCTGGAGTTGTATTTCTGGTGCCAGGGGCATTGAAAGCCGATATCAAACCATTATCAGATGCTAATGTTTTATTAATATTTGGGGGGATTTTTTTATGGTTAGTGTATATAATGATTTTAAGCATTATGCTGGTAGCTTTCAGCTACGCCCTTGTGATAGAAAATCTCGCGCCAGTGGATGGCATAACCGCAGGTTTCAATTTTTTTAATAAAAACAAGTCTGATGTATTCATGCTCTGGCTGATAACAGGCATCATTATAGTGACTTTTACGATTATCGGGGATGTAATAGGCACCATTCCTGTCATTAAAAGCATCTGGTCTTTTATCAGTATGTTCATAAGCGCTTTTGTTTTTGCTCCGTTGACCACACTCTGGTGGACTCGCCTTTACATGGACAGGACTAATAAGAAATTATATTTCAACGAGCTTCTGGCTCACCCAAACGACCTTGCAAAACTCAAAGCTTCTCAATAACCGACGCATCGCTTAACTCTGCACACACGCATGCTCTCGCATGCGTGGATTTTGAAAAACTTAAAGTTTCTCAATAAACGCCTCTATCCTGCCAAGAGCCTCTACAAGCTCCTCGCGCGACGTCGCGTATGAGCACCTAAGATACCCTGCGCCGCAGTCCCCGAACACATCGCCGGGCACTACTGCCACTTTCTGCTCTTTTAATAGTTTTCCTGCGAACTCTTCCGAGGTCAGTCCCGTGCTCTTTATGCTCGGGAATGCGTAGAACGCGCCTTTTGGCTCAAAGCACTCAAGACCGAGCCTGTTTAACCCGTCCACAATAAGCCTCCGTCTCCTGTCGTATTCCCTGACCATTTTTTGCATTTCCCCGTCCCCGTTCTTCAGCGCTTCTATTCCTCCCATCTGGGCTGTTACGGGAGCGCAGAGCATGGCATACTGGTGGATTTTCGTCATGGCGCCGATGAGAGCCTCGCTTCCCACGGCGTAGCCGAGGCGCAAGCCGGTCATGGCATGGGATTTGGAGAAACCATTTAAAACAATGCTCCTGTCTTTCATTCCTGAAATTGAGGAAAAACATGTATGTGCGCCCTCATAGGTCAATTTCCCGTACACTTCATCGGAAATTACCGCAAGGTCGTGTTCATTTACCACATCCGCTATATCTTCAAGGTCTTTTTTCCGCATTATAGCGCCTGTGGGATTGTTGGGATAACTTAAGACAAGGGCTTTCGTCCTGTCCGAGATACTTTTCTCAATCTGGTCTGCTGTCACCCGGAATTCATCGTCCTGATATGTCGGAACAGGTACCGGCGTCCCGCCTGCAAGGGAAACGCTGGGTTTGTATGATACATAGCACGGTTCAGGTATTATCACCTCGTCCCGGGGGTTTATTATCGCCCGGAATGCAAGGTCTGCGGCTTCGCTCACACCTGTGGTAACAAGGATTTCACTTCTTGGGTCGTAATCGACGTTATAGTCCTTCCTGTAGCATTTTGAGATTAATTCTCTCAACTCAAGAAGACCGGAGTTTGAGGTGTATGAAGTTTGCCCCTTCTCAAGAGAATAGATACATGCTTCCCTGATGTGCCAGGGCGTGACAAAATCCGGTTCCCCTACGCCAAGGGATATCACGCCGTCCATCTCAAGCACTAGGTCAAAGAATTTCCTTATGCCTGAGGGGGGGATGTTTTTGACTTTTTCCGACACGAATTTTTCGGGCATCACATCACGGGGATACTGCAAGGCGCTCCGGGCGCTCTTTCTCGAATAAGACATCTCCATCCTCCTTATATGTCCTCAGTACAAAATGCGTCACAGTGCCCTGCACCTGTTCAAGGGTTGCTATTTTCTCAGCCACAAAAAAAGCTACTTCTTTCATGGATTTCCCGCGCACTGTAAGAGAGAGGTCATGGTCGCCTGAAATAAGCCGCACAGACCTGACCTCAGGGAACTTTGCAATCCTCTCCGCGATGGCATCGTACCCAGTCCTTGAGCGCAGGGCGACCTTTAGCTCGATGATGGCATAAACAGATTCCTCGCCTGCCTTTTCCCAGTCTATTACGGT
>JAQUQX010000064.1 GCA_028715885.1 Candidatus Methanoperedens sp. | reverse complement strand
AGTTTCCGCCCCCGGAAATACGTAATTTCTTCCCGATTTTGGAAGCGTGGTCAAGAACAAGGACAGAGCGCCCTCTTTTTCCGCATTCAATGGCGCACATCATGCCTGATGCGCCCGCTCCAATGATTATAACGTCTTTTTTGATCATATTTTTCTTGGGTTTCACTTACGTTGCTTTTATTTGTATTATCCTTGTCTGTTGAATTATGTATAGCCTGATTATTCTGTATAAACAAAATTCACGGGCACCCAAAGAACATTAGCTACACCGATGCGAAGCAGCGGCGCAGTTACATGTTGAAAGTGATGAGTTTTCTACTGATTTGTCATTTCTTGAAACCCGTTTCAAAAGCTTTTTATTGCCATACCCTGTCTTCTGGGCAATATGAGGGCTGTCATCCCGTTTAAAAAAAACAACGCCAAATCAAGATTATCCGCGCTCCTCTCTGGAAATGAGCGCGAAGAGCTTGCGATGGCGATGCTTTGCGATGTGGTTGAAACCTTACAGGCTTGCGGATGTTTTGATGCGATTGATGTGCTGTCCACATCCATAATCGAAACCGGGAGTGCGAATCTCGTATTGACCGAAAAGGGCTTGAATGAGGCTCTCAACGAATACCTGAGGAAAATGACCTCGCACTCGATAGGCGAGCCAGTTCTGATTATAATGGCTGATATACCTCTTGTCTCAGTAAAAAATATAATTGATATTGCCGCCGTGTCATCAGATATCGTAATCGTGCCCGGGAGGATGGGCGGCACCAATGCCCTGTTTATCAGGAACCCTTCAAGATTCCATGTGGATTACTACGGCGCAAGTTTCCTGAAACACTGCGAAATCGCAAAGAAAAACGGTCTTAAGCTCGGGGTTTTTGACTCTTTTAACCTCAGTACGGATATCGATGAAGTTGCAGACCTTGCGGAAATCCTGATACACGGGACAGGGCAGGCGGCGCGGTATCTTAAAAAACTCGAGTTTGCTCTTTCTGATAAAGGGGGAAGGGTTGGGGTGAAGAGGAGCTAGAGCCTTCTTATCAACATAACATGCCCCGGCGCAAGCGACAGCAGGGATAAAGATAAATGGCACAAAGTATAATATCTCACATTCTAAGGAAGAATAACATTTTATGCAGCTTGAAAAATTAAGACACGGCACGGAACTTCTAAAGCGCGGCTTTGCGAAGATGCAAAAAGGCGGGGTTATAATGGACGTTACCACGCCGCAGGAGGCGCTGATAGCAGAGCATGCAGGCGCAGTGGCAGTGATGGCGCTTCACCAGGTGCCGGCGGATATAAGGAAAGCCGGCGGGGTTGCAAGGATGGCAGACCCGCAGGTAATCGCGGCTATCATCGATGCAGTCACAATACCTGTTATGGCTAAAGCGCGCATCGGGCATTTTGTTGAGGCTGAAATCCTTGAGGCTCTGGGCGTTGACATGGTGGACGAGTCCGAGGTGCTCACGCCCGCGGATGAGAGTTTCCATATCGACAAGACAGTATTCACCATACCATTCGTTTGCGGCGCACGCGACCTTGGCGAGGCGCTCCGTCGAATTAATGAAGGTGCGGCAATGATAAGGACAAAGGGAGAAGCAGGAACAGGGGATGTGAAAGAGGCTGTGAGGCACATGCGCGCAATAATGGGCGCGATAAGGGAACTCAAGGGCAAAGGTAATGAGGAACTCATCGCCGCGGCGCGAAAGATTGAGGCGCCCATCGAGCTTGTGAAAGAGACAGCAGAGCTGCAGAGGCTTCCTGTAGTAAACTTCGCAGCAGGAGGCATTGCCACGCCGGCGGATGCTGCGCTCATGATGCGCCTTGGCGCGGACGGTGTTTTTGTGGGCTCCGGGATATTCAAGGCTGAAAATCCCGAGAAGATGGCTTCCGCAATCGTGGAGGCTGTGAATAATTACGATAATCCTGCCATGCTTGCAAAGATTTCAAAGGGGCTTGGCGGCGCCATGAAGGGGATTGACATCAGGAGTCTTACCGAGAAAGAAGTGCTGCAGGCAAGAGGCTGGTAGTAAAACCCGGATTGTTCGGGTGGAGCTGTAAGGGGCGATAATATTAATCTGCGATTTCTGGGAGGAGCGGGGGAGGTGGGAAGGTCTGCCATTCTGGTAAACGAAGAGCTCCTTCTCGACTACGGAATAAAGCCCGCAGACCCGCCCGCATATCCCTTAAACGGGCTTCGTCCCAAGACCCTCATAATTTCCCACGGTCATCTTGACCACAGCGGGCTTGCTCCGAATCTCATGGACCTTGAGCCTGAAATTTATTGTACAGGCATAACCGCAAGATTGTCAGCCCTGCTTGCAAGGGACACGCTTAAAATAGCTGGAAAAAAGGGACATGTCATTCCTTATTATACAGACGAGATTCAGGAATTCGAGCGAAAAGCAAGAGCCGTAGAGTACAGGCAGGAATTCGGGACATCAGGCTATTCAGCCTGCCTCTATGATGCGGGACATATTCCGGGCTCGTCCTCGGTGTATCTTGAAAAAAACAACCAGAGCCTGTTTTATACCGGAGATATAAACACAATTGATACGGAACTACAGAAAGGCGCGGACATGGAGCTTCCAGAAAGCGATATACTGATGGTGGAGAGCACGTATTTCGGCAGGAACCATACGCCAAGGAAGATACTGGAAGAGCGGTTTATCGGCTCAGTAAAGGAAACTGTTGAAAGCGGGGGGAAAGCTGTAATTGCAGCCTTCAGCATCGGAAGGACGCAGGAGATTATGCTGATTCTTAAAAAGCACGGGCTTCAGGCATACGTGGACGGCATGGGCGTGGATGTCTTTGACCTGATGAAAAGAAAGCCGCAATGCGTCCGCGATATGAATAAACTTGAAAAAGCATTTGTGAGTTCCAGTATCGTAAAGCCGGAGGATAGAAGCAGGATTATAGAAGAGCCATGCATAATCGTGACCAGCGCCGGCATGTTAAACGGCGGTCCCGTGCTTTATTATATCGGCGAGATTCATGACGACCCGAAATCAAAAATACATCTCACAGGCTACCAGGCTGATGATACAAACGGGAGAATGGCGCTGGAAAGCGGGCATATAGTGGACGGAAGGGATACGCTCAGGCTCAATTGCAGGCTTGAGCTGTATGATTTCTCGGCTCACTGCGGGGATGCCCAGTTAAAAGAGCTGGTAAGGAAATTCACTGGCAGCGGCACGGAAACGGTTATCACGGTGCATGGCGACAACACGGAAGGTTTTGCAGGCTGGGTAAAGGAAGAGCTGGGTGTAAACGCAATTGCGCCGGCGAATGGGGAGAGAGTGGAAGTATGAGATTGAAGGGAATATAATTTCATCAGTCACAACCCCAAAATCCACTTCCAGAGCGGCACATAAACTATTTTCTTTCCATCAACTTTTTCTTCGCCCTCATAATCCCACGTTATGACAACGAGATTATTGCATCTTAAATCATCTGACGCCTTTAGCAGCCCTTTTATTTCACGCTCTTTTGTGTCTGCATTCCCGATATCATAGCACACCTGTATCAGTTGCCTGACTTTCATGCCCTCTTTTATTACGAAGTCAGCTTCTTTTCCAAAATAGTCTTTATAGTAATATATCTCGGTATTCGTTCCTTCGCATGAGCGCCTTCTTAGCAGCTCAACGGCAACGGCATTTTCCATTAGGCGACCGAAATTCCCGGAAGACTGGAATGCAATAGCATTTATCATGCCCGTATCTATGGCGTATATCTTTTTCGGGGAAGTTACCTGCTCTTTCTGCTTGAAAGAGAATCTGTTAAGGGTAAAAATAAGATACGTTTCCTCTATATAACTGACGTAGTTTTGAACAGTATGGACGCTCCTGAATTTCAACATGTTTTTCAGTTTTGTAAAAGATGCCTCCTGGGCAAACACTGACATAAGGTACTTTGCAAGATCGTATAATGCATCCGAATACCTTATACGATATCGTTTTACGATGTCCTTGAATATTATGCTGTCGAAAAGGCTTTGAAGGTAGGCGTAATCATAGCCCTTGACAGCAACTTCCGGAAATCCCCCGACATCGATGTATTTTTTTAGCCGGTTCAGTATTTCTCCGATTTCTTCCTGCGTGTATTCTTTTTTGAATTCAAATCCTGATGCCTGCAAAGATTCTTTGAATGAGAAGGGGAACATTTCAATTGACAAATGCCTTCCTGTAAGGTGAGTTGCAAGTTCAGCGCTGAGAAGCTTTGCGTTTGAGCCAGTAATGAGAAGATTGTATCCCCTTCTTTTCAGGCTGTTTGTCCAGAGCTCCCATTTTGGCAGGTTTTGTATTTCATCCAGAAGAAGATAGTTTATATCGCCGTAAAATTCCTTTATGTATTTCAGGATTTCGTCATAGTTCTTTGCTTCTGCAAGCTCCTTTTCGTCAAAATTCACATATGCAAAGCCAATGTTACGCAGCGCCATGAAGCAGAATACGGATTTGCCGCATCTTCTTATCCCGGTAACTACTTTTATTATATCGCTCCGGACGTATTTTTCAATGTTTTTTGAGACTTCGCGCGGGACGTAAGCCGTTTTTAATATCTGCTCCTTTTCCTGCTTCTGCCTCAGTATGACTTCTCTCATATAACTCACTTAACTGCACAAATATATAAAGTTTTGTGCAGTATGAAATGGAGACTGCATATAACTCACTCTCCTATGTCGATTAACATTTTCCTTATTTCTATCGCTTTATGGGAGCATGAGAACGAGCGCGGAGAGCATTCAACGACCTCGGATTGAAATCCACAGGCATCGGTGGGATGCTCGAGGGTTTGCATTTTCTTTCTTTGATTGGTCTCCATCATCTCAATTCAGGCGCAAGTACAAATTCGAAGGTATTTTTCATTTATAGAACCCAAAAGGAGAATTTCTGTAGTCTAACTTGTATAGTCTTCAAGTTTGGTAGCCCCCTTTTTAAAGACAATTTCATTAAATTGTTTGCGATTTAATTTTTTACCATTTAAAGAATTCCAAAAAGCTTCATTTCGTTGATATGCAGGAAAATACTTACACATTGAAAATTGGTCTAAGAATCCGTATTTTTTTGTTGTTTGGTCAAGAAATATTATTCCCATCGTCCGCGCTGCGAATGTTGTATATGTAAACCAATTTGCAAATGGCTTTTTTTGACGGTCTAAAAGCATATTGATCTCTCTTAGTCGCTTTTGAATTTGAATGATGTGTGATAATAAGATTGCCCTGTTATCATCTCTTTTTGTCAATAACCACGTCCAAAACCTGTCACTTTCATGAACTTCCTTAAAATACGTATCTCTATATTTTTTTATCTCGCTTGAGGTAAAACCATATTTTTTTAAAACATCATTGAGAATTTTCGTGCGATTTTTTTCCAGCATTTCTTCATCCTTATTTAGAATTGGCATATCATGGTTTGGTGTAAGTTCTTTAATTTCTCCGTTATACCTGACAACGAATACTTTAAGAGAATCGGGGTCGTATATACCGAATAACTCATATAAGCTAAAAATAGAATCCTTCCCAATTCCATCAATTATATAATCAAAATATTCCCAATCAAAAAAGAACCAACACTTTCCATATTTGGTAATATTCATATATAGCTGATTTTTAACATGACTGAAAAAAAGATTATGCTGTATAAAAACTCTTGACCTTGCGGCAGAAAAATTGACTATTGTACTCTGAATTTCAATTGGAATATTTTTTGTTAAATTCATTATATCAATTCTATCCACCTCAGGTAGCAATATGTCATCTGAGAATTTCTCTAAAAGATAAGACCACACATAATCAAATACGATTTCGACATTCGTCCAAAAATGGAAAACTTTGCCATTGTTCTTATTAATTTGAGGTATTTCAAATTTTTTAGTCCCAACATCAATTTCTAAGAGTTCTGCATTTTCATAAGTTTTTTTCTCTATATGTTGTATTTCAGTCATACTACCCGTTGAAATATCAATAAATCTGACTTTCTACAGTTCAATAGTATTTTTTAAGATATAATCATTTTTAATTCATGCACAGAATTTATTTTGACACTGGATTTTCATGTTATCAAATGGTAATATGACCGTTCAAGAAAAAAAATTGCCAATGAGAAATAATACTTCGTATGAACAAAAGCAATTTTTCATACAGTATCTATGAATCTGTTAGATTCATGATTAGTTTCACATTGCTTGTCAAAAGCTTAAATAATTTCAGCCTATATATTAGTTAGATTATGAAAGCTAAAGAAATTGCAATCTTAATAGTATTCCTGTTATTTACACTTCCTTTTTTAATCAGATTTGGAATCTGGATTATTGCATCGACAACCACACCTTCGCCCGAACATATAGGAAAAGGAGCTGAATTTATTGCTGAATCTGCTATCCCTTGGTGGGTTCAAGTAATTGAATGGCTTACAAGTTTAGGAGACATCGGAGCATATTTAATAGTCGGATTTATATTCTTTTTAATATGGATTGGGGAAATAAAAAAAAGGTGACGGTGGTTTTACACTTGAAATCTAATATCGGTTTTGGTTCGCCACTTAATCCACAGTAAAATAAGACAATGATGACATATTTTATATTTTCCCCTCGGTTTGTCAATATTTTGTAACAATGCGCGCCTATTTTAGCCTTAGAAAGTTGTTCTGGTCTCCCACCACCCTATACGACAATGAGAACATAGTGTTTTCAGGAATATACAGGATTATCTCCTGTCATATTCGCAGGTATCATGAGTTGAAATTTACTTCTCCACAACACCCTAACCATTACCAACAGAGCCGTTAAAGCAGCCCTGAGCCCATAGATACTCATCACACCATTCTTTAACCCTCCACACCCCTATCAGTCAGCATAAAATCGCAATAAACCCCTTCGCTTCTTGACCTGTGTTTCCGCAGCGTAGCCCTCCTTTTGCTCATTCCTGTCTTCTCAAGCAGGATAATCGTCTTCGAGAGATGCTCAAGCGCATTCCCTCCTACAGGACAGAGTTCGCCTGTCGTAACATCCTTAAAGACCTGGTTCGTGATTGCCACAGCCACGCCGTACTTTCTCGCAATCCCGTGGAGTATCCCAATCTGGTTCACAAGCTCGCGCCTGAGTCCCACGTTTTGTTCTTCAGAATCGTCCTGCGTAAGCCCGAGCCTGTAGAAAAGCGCCGCAGAGTCAAGGATTATCAACCCGATTTTCTCATTCATCAGCTTTTCAATATCAGTAATTG
>JAQUQX010000063.1 GCA_028715885.1 Candidatus Methanoperedens sp. | reverse complement strand
TGGCAGGCTCCTGACCGGCTTATCCTGCCCGTGGGAAACGCAGGGAACATAACTGCTATTTACAAGGGATTCAAGGAATTAAAGAAACTTGGTTTCATAGACAGCGTTCCAAAAATGACAGGCATACAGGCGGAAGGCGCATGCCCTGTAGTTGCGGCTATTAAAAACAACGCTCCTGAAATAACCCCTGAAAGCAAACCCGAAACCGTTGCCACAGCCATCCGAATCGGCAACCCCGTAAATGCAATCAAGGCATTAAACGCGATACGGGAATCGGGCGGAACCGCTGAAACCGTTTCTGATGAGGAGATTATCAGCGCCCAGCAGGAACTTGCATCTATTGAAGGGATAGGCGTCGAGCCTGCCAGCGCATCTTCAATCGCAGGGTTGCGGAAACTTGTAGAGATGGGAGTTATAGATATTGACGAGAAGGTTGTGTGCGTCACCACAGGGCATTTACTCAAGGATTCCGAGCATGTGCTTTCTGTTTGCCCCAAGCCCATCGAAATCGATGCAACCATCGAAGCTGTGAGAAAAGCGGTTTTCTCAAATTAATACTATGGCATGGTTTGAAGCTGATATTTTCAAAAGCTGCGTCAGGGTTGACCTGCATGATTATTCCCACAGGACTGCGCTCCTTGTAGCGCGCCAGAAAATTAAAGAGGCGTATGGGCATGGATTCAGGTATATCAAGTTGATACACGGCTGCTCGAATATAAGGCAAAAACCGGACGGGGGAAGCATCAAGTTTGCGCTGCGCTCCACGTTAAAGAGCAGTGAACTTTCCATGTGGGTGCAGGAAAAGGATTCAAAGAACCACAAGCTCAGGGACGAATCCATAGTTCTTGCGCTCCGCCCCAATCCCAAGCCTGTGGATACGGAGTGGGAAGAGATGCCGCAAAGTGAATATTGAAAACTGGTGATTATTCGATGTCCTTATCAGAAACCATAATACAAAAAATCCGGCAACACGGCGCAATTTCCTTTCGCGATTTCATGGAGATGGCATTGTACTATCCCGGGCTTGGATATTACACCTCGCAGAATGATAAGATAGGAAAAAAAGGGGATTACTATACAAGTCCCGGCATAACACCCGCTTTCGGGGAAATGGTTGGCAGGCAGCTTGAAGAGATGTGTCATATCCTCGGAGAAAAGGAGTTTACGGTCGTGGAGATGGGAGCAGGCACGGGTTTACTGTCGCAGGATGTTCTTGAATATCTGAAAAAAAATCAGGAATTGTACCATGACCTTGATTACTGCATCATTGAAAAAAGCGCGTCATTGCGTGAAGAGCAGAGAAAGCGACTGGGAGAAAATGTTAGCTGGCGCGATTCTCTCAAAGAACTTTCCGGAATAACAGGCTGCATATTCTCGAATGAGCTTGTGGATGCATTTCCTGTGCATCAGGTGGTGATGGGAGAAGAGCTAATGGAAGTCTTTGTGGACTATAAGGACGGTTTTGTCGAGGTACTGAAACCCGCATCAAGCGAACTTAATGAATATTTCGCTGAACCGGGCGTGTCTTTGCCCGCAGGATTCCGCACCGAGATAAATCTTGATGCAGTAAAATGGATAGAAGATGTCGGGGCATCCCTTAAAAAAGGTTTTGTGATTACGATAGATTACGGCTATCCCTCATCTGAATTATATCAGGAGTACAGGAATAAAGGGACGCTCATGTGCTATCATAAACATACGGCAAATGAAAATCCTTACCAGCATATCGGGGAGCAGGATATTACATCCCATGTAAATTTCTCGGCGCTTGAACGCCGGGGCTGTAAAAACGGACTGGAATTGTGTGGGTTCACCGACCTTGCGCATTTCTTACTCGGGCTTGGAATCGAAGAATACCTGAAAAAATTGCAACAGGGCGACCCTGTGAATTACCACAAAAACATGCTCCGGGTCAAGACCCTGATGATGGAAATGGGTGAGACCTTCAAAGTCCTTATACAGAAGAAGGGAATAGAATGTGGGGAACTGTCTGGTTTGAAATTCCAGAGCAGATGGAAACTGTAGTAAACAGTATAAAAATGAAAAAAAATAAAATTAGAGCGTCAGCAGACCAGGCACATCGGCTCTTCGCAGCACACAATTGAACCGGCGCTGTCTTCGACGCAGACTACCTCGCTTCCGCAGACCTCACAGTAGTACATCTCACCCTTTTCTGCTTTGCCTGCTTTCTTTTTTGATTTCGGTTTTACTGTCTTTGCAACAGGTTTACTTGCGCTTGATGCAATTTTACTTCTCGCCGACCACCACGAAGACGCGGCTGTCTTTGCGGGTTTGGATGCTTTTTTCTTTGCCATGATTTACCTCCACTATGTTTGTATTTAATTCTTAACAGTAATGAGATTTATATGTATCGGTCAAAAGTCTTAACTATCTTGCATCGTATAAATAGAAAACATGGCGGATGAAAAGGTTAATGAAATCATGGGGCTTCTGAAAAAAAATTACCCTGATGTCAAAATAGCCCTTGATTTTTCAAATCCCTTAGAACTGCTGATTGCCACCATACTTTCGGCTCAAAGCACGGATAAACAGATAAATAAAGTTACAAAGACGCTTTTCAAGAAATACAGGACGCCGCAGGATTATGTAAAAACCCCGCAGGAAGAACTTGAAAAGGATATTTACTCCTCCGGTTTTTACAGGAACAAAGCAAAGAACATAAAAAAGCTGTGCGAGATTCTGGTTAAAAATTTCAATTCAAATGTCCCCGACACCATGGAAGCCCTTGTAACGCTGCCAGGCGTGGCAAGAAAGACTGCTAACATAGTATTATCAGGCGCCTTCGGGAAAATTGAAGGGATTGCGGTGGATACCCATGTTAAAAGGGTTTCTGCAAGGCTCGGGCTTACAAAGAATACAGACCCTGAAAAGATTGAAAAAGACCTGATGGCGATTATACCGCAAAGCGAATGGGATGGGTTTGCGCTCCGGCTGATACGGCATGGGAGGGAGATATGCGATGCAAAAAAACCCAAATGCGATATATGTTTTTTGAACAGGGTCTGCCCGAGCGCATTTACTTTCGGGTGATGTTATGGCGCTTGAGGAATACCAGAAATTGAGGGACTTTTCAAAATCGCCTGAACCGAAAGGCGACGTTTTACCACATGCAGGGAATATTTTTGTAGTCCATGAGCATGATGCCAGGCACCTGCATTATGACCTTCGGCTTGAGATGGGGGGAGTGCTTCGCTCGTGGGCTGTTCCAAAGGAGCCGCCGGCAAAAGAGGGTGAAAAGCGCCTTGCCATACAGACAGAAGACCATCCGATTGAATATGCCGATTTTGAAGGAGCGATACCGGAAGGGATGTACGGCGCAGGGGCTGTGCGGATATGGGATAAAGGCGAGTTCATTCTTGAGAGCGAGAAGGATAATGAGCTGCTCTTTGAACTTAAAGGCAGGAAATTAACAGGCAGGTACGCCATGATAAAAACCAGGTTCAAAGGAAAGGATTCGTGGCTTTTTTTCAAAAGGAAATGAACATGTGGCAGGATATGGCAAAATTCGGGAAGAAGCTTGTGGAGCGCGGGCTTGTGGAATCGCATTTCGGGAATATGAGCGTGCGCGCCGGAAACCGAATGCTCATCACAAAGAGCGGGTGCGCCCTTGATGAGATAACGGAAAACAGCGTTGTGGAGGTGGATATCGATAAGCCTTCAAGCCATGACAGCATCGCTTCATCTGAAAGCCCGATTCACAGGGTGATTTATAAGAATACGACGGCGCTTGCGGTTATCCATGCCCATCCCACATTTTCGGTCATCGAGTCGCTGCTGGGGCATGATAAGATAATTCCTCCTGACAGCGAAGGACAGTATATCCTGCATGAGATTCCGGTGGTGAGGGGCGGCTTCGGGACAAAAGAACTTGCGGATAACACATCGGGAGCGCTAAAAGACCACAAAGGCGTTATCGTTTTTGCACACGGCACGTTCGCAGCCGGGAAGACGATTGAAGAGGCTTATTTTGTGACGGCGCAGATTGAGCATAGCTGCAAGTTGAAGTATTACTGCGATATGGCGAAGAGCATACGTTGAGCGCCATGCAAAAAAACGCTATATACAAGGCGTGGCATTAAGTCCTAGGTTTGTAATGTCGAAGGGCTCATCCTCATGCTCCCCAAAAGGCAGTAGAAATTCAAAAAAATTATTATAGTTGTAGCTCATTATCTAATACTTAGGTGAGACGTATGACAAAAAGGATTAGCATCATTAATTTCAAAGGTGGCGTAGGAAAAACTACTATAGCATTGCATTTAGCTACAGGTTTGGCAAGATATCATGATAGCAAAGTACTACTTGTTGATGTAGACCATCAAAGTAGCCTCTCAATAACAATTTTGAGAAAGGAATGGGAAGCGGTTGATATTGCTGGTAAAACAATAAATTCAATTTTTTTACATTTCACCGACTCATCCCGAGAAATCCCTATGCCAGGAAAAGAGATTATTTACAACAAACCATTCAGTACTCGACCATTTAGGAAGACTACACTTTATGATAGGCTAGATTTAGTCCCTTCAACTTTGAAGCTCGATGAAACAGAACTTGATCTTACATCAACCGCTATTGGCACTACCGATGAGTCTGAATGGAACAAGCGAGGACAGATTTGCAGGTGGTTAGAAAAAAATGATATTGATAGTCAATATGATTATATCATTTTTGATTGTCCACCAGCTACACAAATTATCACCCAAAATGCGATAGCTGCTAGTCATGGGTATATTATTCCTGTGATACCGGAATATATGTCTACCCGTGGCATTCCACATTTAAAACATCTTTTGAGCAAACGCATAGATAAAAGGATGAATGAGTGGGTAGATGGAATCAAAGGAAAAGGTAAGAAAGTTGCCAGTACCTACATCCCAAATACGCAACTTGTTGGAATTGTAATCTCAATGATTCAAAAGTCTGGAAGAGCATACAGTGGGTACATTGATGAACATACAGAAATATTAAATGAAATTATTACTAATTGGGGCGAATTCGTTGTGAAGCCATATATCGAAAATGGTACTGGTGTTTCCCAATCACTTCAACAAGGTCTTCCTGTCTATAGTTCTAGTGATAATCCTAATGTAACGAATCGGGATTTCATCGAAATGTTTAAAGAATTAACAGGCAATCTTAAAAAGAAGATTGATGCTATATAAACAAAATGGTGTTGTATAATATGGACACAACTAATCTTCTTTCGGGTAACATTAAAGGCATCAAAGTAAAGGATTTAGAAGCAGTAATTAAACTCATGAAAGAATTGTATTCAATACATACGGTAAATAGCGAAATGGTTAGTATTTTACAAAAGTTATCAACAGTTTTACATCCTTATCAAGATAAAGACGCAACGGAGTTTATAGAACTCTTGAAAGTATCTATCGAAAGTGAAAAAAAAAATACCAAGAAAGAAAAAGAGGATAAACTGAAGAATATTTCATATCAAGAATTTGTAAAAAACTATAGACAGGGTTTTACTAAAGAAGAACTCACGTATCTTTCTCATCGTTTCTTCAATATTTCATCGTCACGAATGAAACGATTAGGAAAGGAGGAGGTTTTAGATATTATTGAGGATGCAATAGATAACCGTGAAACATTGGCTTCAATTGCACGCAGAGCATCCGTAGAATAGTCTTATGGTATAAAATAATGATAGGTGCACGAGAGCACCCCCGCCGATTCACGACTCTGTGACCTACGCAGTCAACGGAACAGTAATATGCAGCGCATCGTAATCAACAACAGGCGCTTTCCGATTCTTACTCCCTTTCAGCTCAAGGAGACCGATACCTTCTAAGAAAGTCAGGTCATTGTGTACATTGGATGTCCCATTCATTTCTAATATCCCTTTCAAATTTCAGAGCATCCCTCTTACTTTTTAAAACACCGCTGTATCTACGAATATCTTTTCTATGGAGTCTCAGGCTATCCTCTTCTACAGATTTTACTATCCAGCCAATGATTTCTGTTTTCTCTTTCAAAGATAACGGCATGATTTCATTCAGTATTGACTTAACATTTACATTCATCCTGTCACCTATTTTATAATATGATTTTGTTATTTATAAGCTTTTTATTTCTAACTCAGTCAGCTATGTATAAAAAAGTATATCATGATGATAAATTAAAACACGGAATACTAAACTGGTGATCCTGATGCTTATAGATATTAACAAAGCGATGAGCAAGGCTGAATACGATAAGCTCGAAGATGGCAGCTTTTCCGGCATGATACCGCAATGTCCGGGTGTTATCGCTTTTGGGAAGACGCTTTTTGAGTGCCAGAAAGAACTTGAATCAGTCCTTGAAGGCTGGCTCATAGTCAAAATACGGCACGGCTCCTGTTGACCTGGAGGAGGCTCCTGGATTAATCAAGGATGAGAAGATAAATGTAAAGATATGATAACCCACAGGGTAAAATTAGTGGATATCCAGAGGGGTTTCAGGATAGCGGGGGAAGCGAAGGACTCGTTGAAGGTTGTGGTTGTTCCGCAGGATTAAAAAGTAGAGTAGATTAGCGAATGCCTGACGTGATGAATAGATATAAGAAAAGTAACAAACAATGAAAGAGGGATTAAAACATGGAAAATCCAGGATTTAAAGAGTTACATTTATCAAAAGAGATGCAAAAGGCAATTACAGATATGGGTTTTGAAGAAGCCACCCCGATTCAGGCGCAATCCATTCCCTATATGTTAGAAGGAAAAGATGTCATCGGTCAGGCGCAAACAGGCACGGGGAAAACCGCAGCCTTCGGAATTGCAACATTAGAGAGAATTAACCCGCAAAACAGGGGATTACAGGCTGTAATCTTATGCCCCACAAGAGAACTGGCAATCCAGGTGGCAGAAGAACTGAAAAAGCTTTCAAAATATAAAAGGGGCATTGAGATTTTACCGGTTTACGGCGGGCAGCCAATTGACCGCCAGATAAGAGCATTAAGACAGGGTGTACAGGTTATAATAGGCACTCCCGGCAGAGTCATGGATCACCTTGAACGCCGTACATTGAAAATGGATGGCGTAAAAATAATCATACTGGATGAAGCGGATGAAATGCTGGATATGGGATTCAGGGAAGATATTGAAATTATCATGAGAAAAATCCCAAGGGAAAGACAGACCATTCTCTTCTCTGCAACCATGTCCCGCCCAATTTTAGATTTGACCAAAAAATACCAGAACAAACCGCAAATGATAAAATTGGCACATAAGGAGATGACCGTTCCCGAGGTTGAACAGTTTTATTTTGAAGTCAAACAGCAGGCAAAAACAGAAGCCCTGTGCCGCTTAATTGATCTCCACGACCTGAAATTATCGCTGGTGTTCTGCAATACAAAAAGACGTGTGGATGAACTGGTAGAAACCCTGAAGTCCAGGGGGTATCTCGCTGACGGGCTGCATGGGGATTTGCAGCAGAGGCAAAGAGACGCTGTCATGTCTAAATTCAGAAGGAGGGAGATTGAGATTTTAGTGGCAACCGATGTGGCGGCGCGGGGAATCGATGT
>JAQUQX010000062.1 GCA_028715885.1 Candidatus Methanoperedens sp. | reverse complement strand
ATGAAATGCTCTTTGTAGTTTCATCTTTCTGAATCTCTGCGTGTCGAATTATCCATTTTATGTTTTTATCTGTAAGTTTGACCATCGGCTCGCCAGAAGCCGAACGAAATAATATCCGTACTCTACACCGATAAACTTCGAGCCGAAACCTTTGTTGCTATGTCCGCTACTATGATGGGAGCAGCAGAAACCGCAACATTAGAGCTTGAAAAAGGACTTCCGGACAGGATAATCGTGGAATCAAAAACGGGAAAGATAATTGGAACAGGAGCGGGACCAAAAGCATTGTTATTAATTATGACTAAATCTGATGCAGGTCTTGGACTGATTCTTATTAAGATGACGGAAGCATCTGAGCAAATAAAGCAGATTCTGGGCTGATTACGTGTACTCTTCGGGATTTTAATTGTAAACGATAAAGCCTCTTTTCCATCTCCGGCAATACAGGTTCAGCAGATAAAATCATAGATGCTATTCTTGCCTTCTTTAAAAATCGTGACGCCGAGGGGGAGATTTGAACTCCCGCTGTGCGTAGCACAACCGGTTTTCAAGACCGGCGCCGTAGGCCGCTGGGCTACCTCGGCACAGTTTATGCGAAATGGTCTGCATTGCTTATTAATATTGCCTACATCGAAACATTTAAACTCAAGTAATAATTATTGACTCAAACCATAACTGAACAGAGGTTAAAAAAATGACAAACTTGTTACTGGTCTTATCAAAAGACCCATATACAACAGAAACGCCCGATCTCGTGCTCGATATCGGGCTTAACGCAAAAGATAAGGGAAACGATGTCTCGCTGTATCTTATTGAAGACGGCGTGACCGCTGCAAGAAAATCCGAGTTCGGGAATAAACTCGCAGCCGCGCACAAAAAGGGCATAAAGATATATGCGGACGACAAAGCGGTACTTTCAAGAGCGCTGACGAATAAATTAATCGGCTGGGTGGAAGTTAAAGAAATAGGCACCCTCCTTGATTTCATTATGGAACAAGACAGAGTCGTGTGGTTTTAGGTGATAACAATGACAAAACAGCTTACAATAGTTTCGATAAACGGTCCTTACAGGGATGAAGCCGTGTTTACAATGATGAGACTGGCTCATGCAGCCAGGGAAAAAGGCATTACGGTTAATTTCTTCAACTATCTTGACGCCACCGTTATTGCGCACAAAGACCAGGCGCCCAAGGAGTTCCCCCCCATAGAAACAATCTTCGGGACAATCGTGAAAAAGGGCATAAAAAAGCCTAAAGCCGATGCAATCGCGTGCATAAAATGCACGGACGCCCGTGGTGTAACCAAGCAGCAGACAGAAGGCGTAATTATCGGCGGGCTCTACGACCTCGGCGAGTGGACAGCGGAATCCGATAAGACAATTCTTATTTCATAAGGTGAAAACATGGCAAAAAAAGTTAATATAATAGTAACGCAACCCCCGTATGGAAAGGAAGACGCATTCTCAGCAATACCGATGGCTGCATCGCAGGTGGCGGCAGGTAACGAAGCCTCGCTGATATTCGTGAGCGGTGGCGTGCATTCCATAGTCAAGGGACAGAAAACAGGATACGGCGATGCTGCCGTATGGATTAAGGACGTCCCGCCAGTGGAAGCCGAAATTATCAAGAACATCGAACTTGTGAGTTTCTTCGCTCTTGACGGGGATATCGCAAAGCGCGGTATTGCCGACAGTGAAATCATTGACGGAATAAAGAAAATATCCCTCAGCGAATTGACTGACAGGATACTTGAAGCAGACGTTAACATGGTATTGTGATGAGCGAGATAATACCCGACGAAACATTGGATGTGCGCGGCGAGTGCTGCCCATATCCTCTTATTTTGACCAAGAAAAGGGTCGAGCAGTTAAAAAGCGGGCAGGTTTTGCATATAATTGCTGACGACCCTGTGGCGCCGCAGAATATCGATTCATGGGCTAAAAAGTCAGGGAACAAATTGCTTGCGGTTAAGCAGGACGGTAAGATTTTCAATGTCTTTGTGCAGAGGAGCTAAGCTTTCCCCTTAGATTCCCCCAGCACCACTCCAGTCGCTATAAGATGCGCCACGCGAAGAGGCTCAGGGATATTGCTGTGTACTGATGTCATGCGCACAATCTCAACTGCGCTGTCCCTGTCAATGCCGCAGCATTGTATGAAAACCGGATTATCCTGCGTTATTTTATATATTTTTCCGGCGCGCTGTATTATTTCCCATCTCTTTTCCTTTTCAGGCAGATTTTCAAGCGCGAGTTTGATTTTCTCAAAATCCGGGCATGAGCGCATGAAAACAATGACCGGAATATTTGTTTCATCGTAAAGGTTTTTCAGGTCGATGGGATTAAAGCCAGCATACGTCACGCCGTCAAGCATGATGACCCTTATTTGAGTATAATATTTTGAATTCTTAATCATACGGATTATAATACCGGTGGCATCCATTCCGTCTTTTGTTATTTCCGACCTGAGAATTCCGTCAAGCTGCCCGCCGCCCCTGAAAAAAGTCCCGATTATTGTAACCTTCTCGTTTATCAAAGCAGAATCATCAATGCCGAGAATCCGTATTTGCGGTTTTATGTGCATTGTTTTTTGTTTGTCAGTCCCCATATTTAAATACGGGGTTTTTTTTATAGATTTCCGTTAATCTTAATAATGACCGTAACAATATCGGCACATATGATGTTTGCCAAAAAATGCCCGAAATGCAGGGGCGACGTTCAGACAAAAAGCATAAGGAAATCCATCGGGCTCGGGTTTGTAAACATTCCCGTGGCGCAGTTCTGCCTGAATCCTGCATGCGACTGGTATCAGGATTTTGTTGAGACTAAAAAACCGGAAGAGACTGACGAAACCGTCGTGCAATTAAAAATTCCCGTATCAAAAGATAACCTGACTGAAATAAAAAAGCGGCTGCCTGAAACAGTCCAAAAAAATATGACTGTAGTGAAGGGTATTCTCGTTGTTATTGTTTTTTCTCTCCTGCTTATTTTCATGCTTCAATTCCTGCAACCTCCACCCCCGCAACCCGTAACCCAGCAACCTGAAGCGCCTGACACAAATATGCCAGTAGTAAATACAACACCGGCGGCTGAGGTAATTTCAACCCAGACCCCTTCCATGATTCCGGTAATGCAGAAACAAAAGAACTATTCCGTAAAAATGGATGTTACACACGGTTTTATTCCCAGAGTAATAATCATAAACAGGTCGGATATCATCCTGTGGAATAATGAGGAAAACCAGCGTCCAAGGATTGGTCTGATAAGCAAAGAAGGTTTATTCGAAAATAAGCTTATGCAAGGACAGAGTAGATTTTCTTATCAATTCAACCAGTCGGGGAATTATACCTTTATTCTGGCTGAATACAATCCCATTAATCGTACTTTTAATGATTACCCGAATGCTACAGGCAACGTGATAGTAAACTAAAAACCATCACGTTTATTCGTTTAGAAAACATTATATTCCCATAAACCCAAGTAGATGACGGGTGAAAATAATGGCAGTAGGTTTTGTGTTAATAAACGTCTCTCCGGGCGCTGAAAAGAAAGTTTTTGATACCATGATACAATGGGAGGAAATCCAGGAATTATATCCGCTTTTCGGGGATTATGACCTGATTGCGAAAGTCCAGGCGCCGGATTACGAGGCATTGAGCGACATAGTGGTGAATAAGATAAGGGCATTGAAGGGCGTGACTGAAACAAAGACACTGACCGGGGCGAAGTTCTGAATAATTGAAAGAGATGTGGTTGATAAAATTCAGCAAAGGTTCTGTTTACAAAATATGAAAATTATATATTTAGCCATATTAACTCTGGCTATTGTTCTATTAAGTGGTTGCATTCAGCAAGAAAAGGGTTCAACTGTTGTTCCAAATACAACTAACCCTATGACATCCAATGACGAAATAAAGGGTCTGCCAAAACAAACAAATGCCGCCCAACCACCGCCGAGTTCCCAGATTGATTATTCTCATGAATATCCCGCATCTGCGGCGAATGTTAATGGTTTTGAAATGAAAAAAACGGGCTCGGGGTTTATCGTTTACTATCATCCTGGCGACGAAACAAACGCAAATAAGGTCTTAGCGGTACTGGAACAGGGCGGTTTAAATTTATATAAAAAATATCTTGGATTTGAACCAAAAGATATGCCGGTGTATATGGCTGCGTCTGTCGATGAGTATGTTAAGATAGCGGATTTTCCCGGCGGGAAAGAGAATGTGGCTGTCGGGGATGGTTCGGCTCCAAACGGCAAAATTTATCTTTATAAACCGTTTGGAGAAACTATAGCCGGAAAAACGGGAGGAGTGATTATCCACGAGGGGGTTCATGCAGCAGCTTATCGATTTTTTGGACAGGACAAGATTCGATATCTCCCCGGATTTTTGAACGAGGGCATGGCACACTATCTGGAATACATTTTTAAAGCCGGATCAGGATTTGACCCTCTTGACCTGATTTATCATTCCGACCTGTTGATTAACGGCGTCAAAACAGGCAATCCGAAACTTTTGGGTTTGGAAGAGCTGGCGCAAAAATGTGATGGCTATATTAGTGACGATATTCTTAATTTTCTTTGCCGTGGTCAAGGCACTTATACTGTCTGGTATATTAAAGAAACCTATGGCGAAGAAGTGTTGGGAAAATTTTTAATGAATTTAAAACAAACCCAAAACTGGCAGAATGCTTTAAATAATGCAACAGGGAAAACAACCAGCCAGTTAGAACAGGAAATTCAAGACAACCTGAAGTCGAGGGTAGGATAGAGAAGGGGACAAGAATAGAAATCTATTCCGTGAAATGCTTCTATTCAAAAAAACCTGCTCGCAATCGTTGATTTCACATCGCACATCCCTGTAAACCCGCAGTACTCGCAGGGCGCATCTTTTGGTTTTTCCGGCATGAAACCGCCCCGTATTTTTTTAATCCTGTCCCTTATCTGAAGCACTTTCCTGCGCTCATGCCGTTTGATTAACACCTCTCTCACCCTGCCCCAGCGCGCATATTCCACAAACCCGCGCTCAACAACGGAATCATGGTTTTCTTCAACAAGCACGGCATATGCAGTCAATTGCAGCCTGTCGCCCTGCCAGACGCCGTTCTGAGGCATATTGCCCGTTTTTATTATCGATGGGAGAAGTTCATCCTTTATTTTTATCAGCCTGTCAGGGCTGCCTGCCAATCCGAATTTTTCAGATTGCAACAGGGATTCATTAACGGATTCGCTGGTATAAAAATCACCATTCGAAGAAAGATTTGAACATATATTCCCGAGACTTGAGCGAACCTCTGATACGGAATTTGCAAGCGTATTGTCATCGATTCCGGAAAGCTCGTTGCGGTAGATTATACGAATCTCGCTTGAAATCCTGTTCAATTCATTGTCCAGGAATGAATGCGTGTTATCATTATTAAAAGCCTCGCCATACGTTAAAGCCAGCTCTTTCAAAATTATACGTTCCAGATAGCCGGGCGTGATTTCTTTCACTAAACTATGTCCTTTACTGACAAAATAGCACATCCTGGGACATTTTTGGTACACTGTAATATCCGAGACCTTAATCATAGGCTGTACAATATCACAAACATTTAAAAATATTGCTGTTTAATTTGAAATTTGTGACTCATGATTAGGAAGACTTTTGTATAAGCAATTTCTAACTATTATATATGTGGATAGGACATAAACGCAAGTTAATTATTCTTTCTATTGGCATAGCTTCAGTTTTGCTTGCGTTTTCAGCTCCAATGTATACGAGTGCATCTAAGGATTCGGATTATGTGAGGTGCGATGCATGCCACATACAGGAAAATGATGAATTCTATCACACCAGGGTGCATACAACCTTACAATGCACCAGTTGTCACAACATCTCGGATTTCGCATCAGATTTATATTCGCATAATGCTACCACTTATGAGTGCATTTATTGTCATACCGAGCATAATTCAACCAAGTTTTATACCGATGCGCACAATAACTTCTCTAACGCCAGCAATGCTACAAACATTTTCCGTGGCTCGAATGAGATGTGCGTTGCCTGTCATTCCGGGATAGACCTGGTAGTTGAATGGCACTCGTATACGGGGATGAACATTACTTCTGCCATAGATTCAAATGGTGCATGGAGCTTGAATTATTCTTCACTGCATGGAGAAAATATTACAACGAATTATACGAATTATACCGATTATTTAAATAAAACATGATTATAAAAACATCGTATTTACTAGTAATTCTACTCATTTTATATCCTGTTTCAGCAGCTGCTGCTGCCGAGCCAGAAATAATACTAAATTCTCCAATGGATAATTATTTTACAAACATATCTGTAATAGCCGTAACCGGAGATACTGAGCCCGGTGCAATGCTGAATTTAGATGGGGTCAGCATTTCAAACGATAACGGAACTTTTTTTAAAACCGTGACCCTTGTTGAGGGGCTTAACAGGATAATCGTCACAGCTCAAAAGAACGGCAACGTCTCTAAAGCAGTTGCGAACGTAACCCTCGACACGGTAAGCCCCGACATATCAATCTTAGTACCAAATCAGTCGTATATCAACTCAACTTCTCTGAACCTCAGTTACACTTCCAATGCCAGTGATATAAAAACATACAGGACTCGTTTGAACAAGTCAGTATGGGAAATAACCAATAAGAGTTACCATCTATTTAATCTCACAGAAGGTTCGGCTTTTATTGAAGTCCAGGCAGTTGACCTCGCAGGAAACATCGGAGAAGCCAGCGTAACTCTTACTGTTGATTTAACCCCGCCTGTTATTGAGGTAACAAAACCTGCAGTTAACGAAGTCATAAGTTCAAGATTCTTAGAACTGGCTGGAAAGACGGAGACCGGCGCCAATGTTTCTGTAAATGGGATGAACATCAATAATGATAACGGTACGTGGAGCATTGCAGTGGTTCTTTCTGGTGTGAATAACCCCTACCGTATAGAGAGCACAGATAAGGCTGGGAATAAAGCTGAGAAGACCGTTAATATACATATAGGACAAAATTTCAGTGCCGTAAGACCATTTTTTCAGGATTTCTTAAATCTCAGCGTAAATTTCAGTAAACTCGGAAAGTTTGAAGGAAATAATGACGCAGTCTCAGGAAAGTATGTGAGTTATCTCTTTGATAGAAACGCTTCTGCTTTTATAGGATACTCCATCAATAATAATGACTCTGCAAACATCTGGTTTAACAGAATTACTATTAAAGATTTCAAAGCCGAGAATTTAAGTATTGTGGGTCCTGTTGCTAAATACCAGCAAGGCCAAAAATTCGGCAAGAACCACTCTGTATTGGTTGAGATTCACGATAATAGAATGGGAACCGTGCTTATTGACGTCAGACAATTTGAAGACATCTATGCCAAAGTCAGGGAATACCTGATGAACAAGCCCAGAGAACGATTAAGAATCAATGTTTCTCGCGAAGGGAATGTCACCTTGGAAAGAAACGCTACAGGAAACATGACGCAATTTTATATCAATGAAAGCTGGAAATCATGGCCTGAACTTATTATCGAAACTGCTAATGATGTAAATACCACCGAGATTAATAATGGGTTCAAGTTCCAAAAAGACAATAGAAACGCATACCTCTTCAGAGCAAATTATGCAGGCGGAGCATCAAATTTCACAGTCGAGGAGAATAAACTTGTGGCGAAAATCAACAATTCTCTTTTGATATTCAGACAGTTTCCCAGCATGAATTTGACCGATGAGGATATCCTTGATAATTTGATATTACAGGGGATTTCTAACGGGACTATCGGGGCAGAATTTTTTGTTGACTCTGTTGGTTCATACGATTTTGTTACCTTTGGTGATGTGGCAATTTCTGCGGCTTTTCCTGATAGTAATACAATGGAGCTGAATGTGAGTTCGGCTTCCCACAACGGAACAGTTCTGACGGTCGGTATGGGCGGCATTTTTTTTAATAATTTATTAACTAAAAATTTGACTATAAGATATGATGGAAATGAAATATATCCTGCAAACGGCTACCAGGATATAATGGATGTAAACAACGATTTCGGCAAAGCAGAATACTTGCCTGCAATAGGGAGCAATGGCGCCATGATACTTATCTCTATCCCGGCGTTCTCATCACACACAATATCATTCAAATCTGAGCCCCTTCAGAGCACATATGGCTCACAGATTTCTTCATGGCTTAATTTATTATCAGCAGGATTGTTCCTGGCTCTTCCTGCAACCAATCGGGAAGTGTTATTCAGTATATGGTGGATTGCATTGGTTTTGATTATTTATATTATAGTAAGAAAAGTTGTCAGGAAAAGGAACTGAATCTTCAATAAAATTGTTATGCGATGCTGCCGAGCTTTTCAAATATCCATCCAT
>JAQUQX010000061.1 GCA_028715885.1 Candidatus Methanoperedens sp. | reverse complement strand
AGGCAGGATATGCGGTTATTAGCAGTATAAGGAAATAAATTAAAAATCTTTTTGCGTTCATATAATCTCCATTCTTATTAAAACATACAAAACTAATAATGTTTACGCTTTGAAGTTTTTTCAAAGCGGCTTTGTTAAATAAGTGCTCTTTGTTTAAAAAGTCGAAATTCTGTTTAAAAACTGAGCTTTTATTACCTAAAACTTATTCACGGGCTAATATATTTATTTATTTCGTCTATAATTTTAATTTTTTGTTCTTTGCCTATTTCTGCTTTTCGTTTTAACAAGATATCCAACAGCCAATTTCCTGAGCATTTTTTTCTTATTCTATTCCTCATAGACTTTGGTATATAAATGCCTTTAATTGAATTTAAGAAATCTAAGATTTCTTGAGATTGCCCCCTATCAACTCTTTTAGATAGCTCTTCCATTGCTTTTTTTATTTCTGTTTGATTAGCTTGAATATAAATACTTCTCGTATTATTTGTTACAGTATAATAGGTTATTAATACACTCGTTACTCCAGTCGCAATAATTGCAATTGCTGGTATTAGAATTTGAGAAATCAAAGCCAATGAATCATTGGTTCCTGTTTGTGAGTTAATCATAACTCTTGCTGCATCAATTGTAATATTGGTTTCATTTAACATAAAAATTAAAGAGATTTTTTTGTATTACTCAGTCCTTATTTTAGTTTCCATCTCGCAAACATCTTTGCATTCAATCCTTAGGCTTAGACCAGTTGTATGTTTAGGAGCGTAAACATTTTTCTTATCTTCTTTCGTTGACACGATTGTTCTCTGATTTAGAGATGCTGCTATATCCAAATAATTTCGCTTTGATTTTAAAACATCTGAAGCTTCTATCAGGTTAAAGTCATTCTCTGCGAGACCGCCAATATCTTTTTTTATTGCATGCTGGTCATTTGCGAGAATGGAATTAAAAAAACCCAAAAGAGGTTCAGGTAATACTAATTTATCATATTCGCTCAGTATATGGTTGTTATAATATATTTTGCATCTTCCTTTATTAATAAAATCTAAAAATTTATCAAGACATTTATTTTCCCTAATAATCCAACTCTTCTGCCTGACAGTCACGGTTTCGATTAAACATACTATTACTTCTTCGGTGGATTCTTTACAAATATAATATTTCTCGCATGATAACGTAGTATCGCATTCTTTTAAACAATAATTTTTAAATAATTCCGCATCAACAACGCATTCTGATGTCATTTTCATTTTGATAAGTTTTCTAATAATTTTTTCATCATTTTTCTATTTTCTTCTAATTTGAAATTGGTAACATAACCGTCAGGCAAATTTCCATCAGGCAAATTTGAAGTTGAATATTGACCTTTAGAATTTATCTTGATTTCAGTTATTGTGGAACACTTTTCTTCTTCTTTTTGTTCGATATAGTAGATAGCAACATCATCTGAAGATATAGTCTGATTCATTATACTATATCTAATTCTTTCAATAAAATAATCGGAATGCGTTTCTAATAAAATTTTTTTTTCATTTGATGCGAACTCAACAAAGAAATCCGCTAAATCTGCCTGAATCTTTGGATGCAAGTGTATCTCTGGTTGCTCTATTAATATTAAAGATTCTTTTTGTTTGATTAGACTCTGGACTATTAATGGCAATATTTGGGCTGTCCCACTTCCTGTGTCAGCATAATTAACCTCTTTATCGGTAATTTTTGTTCTTAACTTAAATTCAAAAATTTTTGAGTTTTCCTCTATTTCTGAAACACATACAGATTTAACAATTTCCATATTTTTTAAATGGCCTTGTGATTTCTCTCTTATTTCAGGGTTGGAGGCTAAAATCTGAACGGCATGTTCGCCTTCTAATCCAACATCATTAAAGTCTCCTTTTTCATAAGACCTTTTAGCATTAGCTCTGAGTGGACCTATGTATGTTATATTTTGAAAATCTTGCTTTATATTTTGAAAGAAATCAGTTGAAATCTTTTGTAAATTTAAATAAAATCTTAGGTTTTTAAAAAAATTTTCCCTAAGACGAGCCGGTTTCCTGCTGCTTTCAAACACTTCCGGAATTAAAAACATTTTATCTTCTTTTTCTTCATAAAAAGCAATTATAAAAAAGAAATTATTTCGATAAAACGTAGGGGTATAATTTTCATAAAATTCTTTGAATTTTTCGTCTAACTTTTCAGTTGCCTTAATGTCAAATTTAAATATTTTTGGTACATAATAACCTGACTCTTCTTTACTCGTACCTATTTTCGGCGTAATGTCATTAATAATATATTCAAACTGACCATTATTGCATGAAAAATCTTTAACATATAACTCATTATTATCTTGATTTTTTAATACATTTATATCAAAATATTTACCAGTTTCAAATTCAATCTTAAAATGCATCTCTTGTTTTTCAGAAGCCTGATGAATTAAAGTGTCAAAACTACCCAAATTCAGATAACCTCTGAATTTCAGGACGTCTGGTCCGCCCATTCTTAATGTTTGCTGGATTAAACCTATTGCTTGCAATAAAGTACTTTTTCCTCCGTTATTTGGACCAACAAGAATAGTAATAGGCTTCAGTTCAATTTCAGCATGTTTAAACGCTTTAAAATTATCTAAGGTTATTTTAGTAATCACAGTAACCACTCCCTACATACATATACCCATATATTTGTTTCTATTTCTAATAAATTTGCCTTTAGGCATACAGTATGTTCATAGTCCGTCCCGTTTTACATTTAAATAATTATAATATAACAATATTATGATTATATATTTATTACTGAAATATTCAATCTACTGATTCAACCACAATTCTGTTTAAAAAGTGCCGAAGGTGTTAAAAAAGTCGAGCCAAATTAGGACTTATTTAACAAAGCCTTTCAAAGCACAAGGTTTTTATATCATGAATAATAATTTAGAATTAGGGCGTCCCCAAGAAAAGCCTCTTGAACGTGTACCCTCTCTATTCAAGTTCTGTTAAATGTTTAATGCGGGACGCCCTTCTGTTCTTTAAAAGTAATTATGACGATTTTTATCAAATGTTTATGAGCTCACCGGTTCTTTCGTACGTCCGAAGCCCTGAAGGCAGTTTTTCCCTGAATTCCTTACCGCAGAGCGCCTCACGAAAGACCCTGATTTCCCTGCTATCCAGAAGTTTGCGGGGAATAACAAAATCATATTCCTCATCCGCTATCTTAATGAATCCAAGCCCGTTCAGTTCAGCCGCCGCGCGGATGCCAACTCCCGCATCCGCTTTTCCAAGCTTCACAGCCGCAGCCACTGCGCTGTGGGTTTTTGCCTCGGTATGATAGCCGTCTATGCTGTTTGTAAGTTCCTCGAATGATATGCTTCGCAGCTTTGCCACCTCCATGAGTTTCATGTCAGTCATGACCCTTGTTCCGGAACCGGTATTCCTGTTGATGAACCTTGCATTGATAATGTCTTCAAATTCCCTGATGCTGCTTCCCTTTCTTACAATCAAGCCCTGCTCTCTCAGGTATCCTTTTACAATAACTGCATTCTTTATCCCGAACTTTCTAAGGAAAGGTATGTTATAGACCCCGGATTCGTCCAGAAGATGCACTCCCGCAATATCTGCAGTCCCGTTCCTGATTGCGCTCAATCCTCCTGAAGAGCCGACGTTAATCACCCGGATTTTTAGCCCGCTCAAATCAATAAGGGTATCAAGCCCAAGGCAGTGGCTGCCCACAAATAATAAATCCGGAGCCTCAAGTTTCCCGAACAGTGTGACTTCCACGGCTTCACCTGCCTCCAGCATCTCCACTGTCGAGGGGAGCTCAATAAAACCATCTGCTTCGGAAAGCGTGGTAATCGCGCCCGAGCCTTTCTCTACAGGGTATGCAAATCCCCTGACAATGCCCACGGGAAGAAGCTGGCTTCGTCCTTCAGAGCGTACCCTTTCAGCAAGTGTTGCTTTTGTCCGGACGCGCTCATCTTTTTTTCCCGTCATTTTCCGAATCAGCGGCGCCACAAATTCATTGAAAATTATAAGAGAAGAGGCAGGATATCCGGGAAGACCAAAAATTGTTTTTCCAAAAACTTTCCCGATAATCGCGGGCTTGCCGGGTTTGATATCGATGCCGTGTGCAAGAACCGTGCCGTTCTCCCCGATTATCCTGTACATAATATCGCCTGAGCCTGCTGATGTACTCCCGGACGTGAGAATAATATCGCTGTTTTGCGCAGCTTCTGTTAAGACTTTCTTTATTTCATCCTCGTCGTCGCGGACTTTAGGGTAACGAACAGGAGTCCCGCCGCACTCCTTTACTCCCGAAGCGAGCGAAAAGGAATTAATGTCATAGATTTCCCCCGCACCAAGTTTATTTCCCGGCTCAACAAGTTCATTTCCCGTGGAAACGATACCCACGTTCAGCCCCAGTACCGCTATTTTCTTTTTGCCGATAGCAGCAAGGACACCGATTTCCCGCACACCAATAAGCGTTCCCTTTTTCAATACCCGTTCCCCTGCCATGATATCAGCGCCTGCATGCATTACATTTTCATTTATGGAAACCGGGCGGCGTACATGCAAGTCCATATCAATACTTGTATATTCCACCATCACAACAGAATCTGCGCCTTCGGGCATCACCGCCCCCGTGGCGATTTCGGCAGCCTCGCCTTTACCTATGCGGATATCGGGATTTATTCCCGGCGCAATGGACCCCACAAGCCTGAGGGTTACAGGTCTATCCTCGCGCGCCTGGTAGGTATCTGAGGCGCAAACGGCATAACCGTCCATTGAAGCCCTGTTAAAAGGAGGCACATCCACTTCAGAAACTACATCCTCCGCAAGAACGCATCCCGGCGCATTCTCGATATCCGTCTCGACAGGACGGGTCTGGATGTCAAGTCGCAGGACTATGTTCTTTGCCTCATCCATGGTAACGAGTTTCCTGAATTCTTTTCTCACACGCATTATCACGAAGCCTTAAGTTAAATCATTTATCTTTTTCTAAATGTGGTTTAAGCGTTTCGAGCAAACATCCGGTAATTTAGATATTTTTTTGTATAACCTCTGCATGTTTACTGGTAGATGTCAGGTGTAATCTTTCTCGGAACAGGGGGCGGAAGGATGGTGGTGCTGAACCAGTTGCGCAAAAGCGGAGGCTTCTGGCTTAAACTGGATGACCTGAACATATTACATGACCCGGGACCGGGTTCTCTTGTTATGGCTCAGCAGCTTCGCCTCAAACCGCGAACCCTTGATGCAATCGTATTATCCCACAGGCACATCGACCATTCAAACGACGTCAACGTGATGATTGAAGCAATGACGGGCGGCGGTTTCCAACCACGCGGCAGGCTGATTGTCCCGGCAGATTGCCTGAATTCCGATCCGGTGGTATTACAATACGTAAGACCGTTTGTCGAGATAACCGAAATAAAAAAAGGGTTGGAAATAACTATCCGGGATATTAAAATCAAGTTCCCTATCTCGAATATGCATCCGGTTGAGACATACGGGGCTATTTACACCTTCAGCTCCGGGCGCCTCGGATATATACCTGATACAGAGTATTTTCCTGAACTGGCAGGAGCTTACAGTGGTATAGATTTCCTGATAATCAATGTGGTGCGCATGAAGAACGATAAAAGAATCCGCCACCTGAATATGGATGACGCTGCAGAGGTGATAAATGAGATAAGACCTAAAAAGGCAATATTGACGCATTTTGGTCTGCAGGTCCTGAAAGCCTCTCCAGAGCGCCAGGCACGAATAATCTCAGAGAAAACCGGCGTTGATGTCGTAGCTGCTTACGATGGTATGAACGTTGATTTTGATGAGATGAAAAACAAAAAATGGTTCTAAAGCTTTCGTCTCACGGATTCCATCTTTTCAGCCATTCCTCTCTTTTTATATCGGCTTGCTTTAGTATGCGGGAGAGCAAATCGATATACTGATTTCATTTCTGTGTGGATTGGGTATCGTTAAAACGAGTTCACCTTTTATCATGTAAGGATGTTTCCCGCCTGAGAATGGTCCTTCAAATCCGAAGTTCCTGAGTCTCTTAACAAGCTGTTTCCATGATACCGGCATTAATTTTGCCAAGAGCGCTCATCACCTTTGGTTCTTTAAATTTTTTATATCCAATTGAAGGTACCGGAAGCCCTTTTTTCAATCTCAGGATTATCCATCCATCTATAGTCTCGACAAGATTTCTTCTGTACTCTTCAAGGGTTTTGCCGGTTGCCCAGATTCCTTTCAGCCTGGGGACTTCCCCGTAATAGGGTTCTTCGTCCTCGATTCTTTCATATTTCGCTTTTTCCAGCGCCGCATTTATGTATTCGAGTATCATGTTGCGTCTCATTTATAATTTAAGTTCACCCTTACTATAACTTTGAGCATTGCAAAGCGCGCCACATATTTATCATTTTATAAATATTAAATCTCGGCGCCGATATGTTCCCGATGCAACCGTCTTACATGAAAACCATGCAAAATAAACAACGAACTCGTGCTGAAGGGAACCATGAAGAAGAAGTTGAGCGGGGTGCCACAACAAAGAGTTTATCAATATCAAGTGTAAATAATAAAACATATGGAGTATTTGAACAACATAGACTCAAAGGTTAACGAAATCTATCTGAAGCATGCTGCTGAACTGGAGAAAGAGCATTCCGGGGATATTGTTGCCATCGACATTGCAAAAGAAACCATAGTTGGGATTTTAAAGCAGGAGAATATTCCTAAATGGATAAAGAATCTTAAAAAGAGTAAAAGTACCGTAGCTTTTAGAAAAATAGGCACCAAAGAAGCTGTGTATCGTTTCAGGTGAGCATTTGAGTCAGGAAATTTTGTACAACTATATAGATTCTGACCCTGTGGTCCCAATAAAAATTACAGCATCCAACGTTTCAAACAAGTACCTTGCTTTTCTTGATACAGGCTCGGATGGAGTAGCGATTCCAAGAGAACTATGGGAGAAGCTCAGATTATCGCAGCAATACCCTGTTAGAATTCAGAGTGTTACAGGACTCTCGTGGTCATTTATTGATACTGTTAAGATTGAAATATTTGGTGACATTCATGAAGTTCCTGCTGTTATGTCGGATGACCCGGAGATTTTAATCGGTATGGAGATTCTTAGAAAGTATATTGTTTGCTTCGATGGTATTAAGAAGAGAGTTGCGGTCAGGAAAAGCTAATCAAAAGCCTCAGCTTTGCGTTCTTTGCGCCCTTCGCGGTATATAGCGCCACATATTTATCACTTTTTAAATATTAATCTCCCTGCGCCAATATGTTCCCGATGCGACCACTTCGCATTAAAAACGGCACAAAATTAACAACGAACTAATACGAACTCTAATAATTCAAAACAACCGCTTCCGGTATCGCCCCTCTTTTCTTGCCATTGCAGTTAATCATCATCTTGGCGCTCACCTGCTCAATCCTGTAACCGCCATACAACTCTAAAATGAACTCGGAATAGCTGTTGCTCAGCATGAGGAGGCATCCTTTTTTGTCGAGTTGGCGATAAACTTCTGCCAATCGTATCTGGTCTTTCTCTGAAAATGAGGCACTTATCAACCGTCGCGCCAGTTGACGTCGCACACACGTATAGCTGGCGCTATACGTGGATAATATTTCATAGCTTGTGAAGGAGGAGGTCGGGGTATTGATGTCTTTTAAAAATCCCTTATCCTTATGGCATTCTCTTTCAATACAATAAATTTTTCATTGACATCAGTTGATTTTAAAAGTATTTCAAGAAAGTGCATTCTTATAGCAGGATTGGTGGTTAAAGTTCTTATTAATATGACGCCGCTGGATGGCTTATCCAGCCTGAATATAAGTTCGCCAAAGTCTTTATCGTCTGTTATTAAAATTCTCCCATCGTCTTTTGCTTTTTGGAGAACTTCTTCATCGGATGCAGAAGGTTTCCAGTCTCCAACAAAAAGAACGTCGTATCCCGCATTCTTTAACAGGACTGAGAGTCTCTTACCTGTGCACTCATCTATTAGGAATTTGAGTTTCAAGCAGTTTCCACCATCGGGATTATCTCTTCTCCGGCTACAACTTCTGAAACGTACCTGAGTGCTGCTCTGATATCCTCTTCTATGAGATTTGGATATTCTTCGAGGAGCTCGCTTATGCTCATTCCATCTGCCATTCTTTTAAGTATGGCATCCACAGGAATTCGCGTGCCTTTAATAATGGGCTTTCCAACCATTATTTTTGGATTTACAACTATTCTTTCTTCCATATCTTTAATAGTTGGTATTAATGGTATTATACTTTGCGTGATGAATCGGGTGCACTCTGGGATTTACTTTGCGCTCTCTGAACCCTTCGCGGTGTAAAGCGCCGAATATTTATCTCATTTTAAATCTTAAATTTCGGCGCCGATATGTTCCCGATGCGACCACCCAGCATTAAAAACGGCACAAAATTAACAACGAACTAATACGAACTCTAATAATTCAAAACAACCGCTTCCGGTATCGCCCCTCTTTTCTTCCCATTGCAGTTAATCATCCTTTTGGCGCTCACCTGCTCAATCCTGTAACCGCCATAAAGCTCTAAAATAAACT
>JAQUQX010000060.1 GCA_028715885.1 Candidatus Methanoperedens sp. | reverse complement strand
GGGTCAGCGAGCTTGGCATGGCAAAATCAAAGGATAGAGACATTTTTGATTATGCAGAAAAGCATGATATGATTATTTTGAGTGCTGATCTGGATTTTGGAACAATACTGGCATTTACTCATTCCATTAAACCTTCCATAATTATTTTTCGATTAAATGATCCTTCTCCTGAGCATGTTAATTCGCTTCTTTCATCCAATCTTTCAAATATTGAAGAGGAACTTATGAAAGGGACGATTGTTATTATCGAAGATGCGGAAATCCGTATCAGAGAACTACCAATTGGCAAAGATTAATGAAAAGACCGGATTAGAATTGCTGTAACTTTATCCCGATTTTTTTCTCAAGCGCCTTCCTGTACACCATATCCGCCGTCGCCACATCCTGAATCGCAAGCCCTGTCGAATTACTGGATTTCGCCCTTTTCTGCTTCATGACAAATGAGTCCAAGACTATTTATACAGAATAAAATAAAAAATGAAGATGTAACAAACATATTGAAAAGGATGAGCAACAAATCAAAAGTGAGGATATAAAATGTCTGTACAGACCAAAACAATGCTTTTAGCAAACAAGTCTGGAAGGTTGAACTGCTGCCTTATAAAAACCGGAGGTTCAGCATGAAACTGTGGATGTCCCTCTATGCGATGATCTGGGTGGTGTTCATCGAGTTCTTGCTTGCGATGACGCCAGGCGCCTCGATTGTTCTACGATATCTCCATATCGCCATTGGGCTCGTGATAATTGGTCTTGCTTATTACAACTTCAACGGAGTGCGCTGGACTTCGGTGCCAGGGCGGGTGAAACGCATTGCGAAAACAACCTTCATCCTCTCTATCGCTATCGGCGTTCTTGGACTCCCTCTCTACTTCGGCGCCAGGGCAGCCTCGCCGATTCTCTTCGGAGTCACCCTATGGGGAATGAGCCTTTTCCTCCATGTGGTCGTTGGGTTTGCGATTATCACGCAGGCTGCCGCTGTTGCCATCGCCTACGACATGTGGGAGGACAGGGAGTTCGCGAAAGAGACAGCCCCGGGTGAGGTGCCCGACATGCCTGCGCAAAAATACTAATGATTAGAATTGCTGTAACCTGATACCTATTTTTTTCTCAAGCGCCTTCTGATACACCATATCCGCAGTCGCCACATCCTGAATCGCAAGCCCGGTCGAATCAAAAACAGTAATATCAGAATCCCTTTGTTCTTGCTTTCTTCCTCCCCGTAATTACCTCCCCCGAATGCGAAGCCTGAGCAAAGTCGTCCCCCACTATTTTAGCGCGCTTCAATATCAATATATCAATGGGTCGAAGGTTTTTATGTCGTGTACATCGCATTAATCTTCACATAATCATACGTCAAATCGCATCCCCACGCAGTCGCCTCGCAGTCCCCCAGACCAAGAGCCACCTCAATAATAATTTCCTTACCCTCCATAATGCTCTTTAACGCCTCAAGCTTCCCCTCAACAATCCTGCCACAATCAACAAGCACAACCTCATCCTTATCATCCGAGAACTTCAGCGAAATCTTATCCTGCTCAACCTCTGCGCCCGAATAACCCACAGCAGCCACCACCCTTCCCCAGTTTGGGTCTTTACCGAATATAGCGGTCTTCACAAGCGGAGAGCTGATAATAGCCTTTGCAGCTTTCCTTGCATCATCCTCACATTTCGCTCCCTTCACCCTCGCCTCTATCAATTTCGTTGCGCCTTCGCCGTCCTTTGCAATCATCTTTGCAAGGCTTATACAAACATAATCAAGCCCTTTCTGGAAAAAATCTTCTTTACATTCCCGGTAACCCGTAGCCGTGAGCAGCGCCATGTCATTGGTGCTTGTATCCCCGTCCACAACCACCATGTTAAAACTCCTGTCAACAGCTTTTTTCAAGCAGCGGTTCAGTTTTTCTTTTGATAAGTGCGCATCCGTATATAAAAAAACAAGCATCGTTCCCATGTTGGGCGCAATCATTCCCGAGCCTTTGGCAATCCCGCCTATATGAATGCAGTTTTCAAGTTTAACAGCCACTTCCTTCATAAAAGTGTCCGTGGTCATAATGGCTCTGGCGCATGTTTTGCTTGCTTCTTTAGTTCTGGACAGCCCGTTTAACACTTCGTCAAGGTGTCCCTCTATCCACGTTTTATCCAGATAGCGACCGATTACTCCTGTGGACGCCACCCCGATTTCATCGGGTTCGCAGTTGAGCTTTTTTGCCAGTATCTCTGCCATCCACCGGGCATCATCCAGCCCTTTTTCCCCGGTAAATGCGTTTGCACACCCGCTGTTTGCTATCAACGCTTTCAATTCTCCCTTACAAAGAGCTTCCTGCGTGATAGTAAGGGGAGCAGCTATCACCTTATTTCGTGTGAAAACCCCGGCTGTCGCAATATTACGGGCATCAACAGTAATTATAGCAAGACCATTCTTTCCCTTTTTGACCCCGTTTGTCTTAACTCCCTTGACAGCACAGATTCCTCCGTCTATTAACTTCATAATTAATCCGCAGCCTCAGAAAGACCTTTTATTATGTCGCTTCGCGCCACGATTCCCACAAGCCTGCCATTTTCGATTACGGGAAGCCTGTTTACCTTGTGTTTGACCATTAACCTGGACGCATCTTCCAAACTATCTTCCGGAGAAATAGAATGAACTGGTTTCGTCATTATAGCCCTGACAGGCTTTAATTTCATGTCTTGGAGAGCTTTTTTTGTCTCCTCAAGTCTCAGGAGATTCCGTATGGGAATTTCGATAATCTCAAAAGGACTGGGGAGCCATAACTCATTTGTAAACTCAGGGGCTTTGAATAATGCAATTAAATCTGTTTCGGACACTAGTCCGACCACCTTTCCATTTTCAACAACAGGCAAGCCGCTGATATGGTTTTCCCTGAATAGCTTTGAAAGACGGCTCAACGGGTCATCAGGCATACAGGTAATCACATCTTTATTCATCACTTCTTTTATTTTCATGTTCTCATCTCACGGAGCTACACCCGGCGTCCAGAGCCCGGCCGTCTCATCCAATCCGAACATCAGGTTCATGTTCTGGATTGCCTGTCCTGAAGCCCCTTTTACAAGATTGTCTATTGCAGATATGACAACTATCCGGTCGCTGCCCTTTTCGACTTCAAAACCTATATCGCAGAAATTTGAGCCGCGCACGCCTCCCAGCATGGGTATGCCTTTTATCAGCCGGATAAAGGGCTTATCCTGATAGAAGTTCCGGTAAATATCGCCAATTTCCTCCTCGCTCAATTGCTTTTTAACGAAAATATGCGCCGTGGTCAATATCCCGCGCACCGAGGGTATTACATGGGGAGTAAAGCTGATGCTTTTTAAACCGCTGTCAAGCCGCGTGAGTTCCTGCACGATTTCGGCGCGGTGGCGGTGGGTTGTAAGTTTGTACGCCTGTATGTTCTCAGCCATATTGGGATAATGGGAAACCTCAGTGGGTTCCGCTCCTGCGCCTGAGATGCCGCTTTTTGAATCAAAGACAACGCGCTCGATAAGCCCGGCATCAGCCAGCGGCGCTGCTGCAAGGGACGCTCCTGTTGGATAACACCCGGGGTTTGCAATGAATTCCTGCTGTGCAACTTCGGGATGTAATTCAGGTATTCCGTACACAGCCGTTCGCGGGTCAGTGTGTTTAAGTTTATATGTTTTTTCAAAAACCTCTGTTTTTAAACGATAATCTGCGCTCAAATCAATGACTTTTACGCCGGCGCCAAGAAGTTTTGGCACGACCTGCATAGCAGTGCCGTGAGGCACGGCAGTGAAAACAATATCGCACCGCGAGGCAACATCTTCAGGAGCCAGGTCCTCAAATTCCATGTCGATTATTTTCCGAAGATGCGTGTGCGTATCGCTGACCTTCTGTCCTTTACTGCTGCGTGAAGTAACAGCCTTAATATTTGCCTCCGGATGCTGAGTGAGCAGGCGGAGCAGTTCGCCGCCTGTATATCCTGAGCCTCCGATGATTCCGATGTCCATATAGTTCCTACATGTTCGGGTAAATAATGATACTTTCGTTCCCGGAGACTCCCCTGCAGATTCCCGAAGTTTCACCCATTATATTTCCACCTGTAAAGAAAAGATGCGATTCACACGAGCAATCGCTGCACCCGAATCCGGGCAAGGTTTCTGAATATTTACCGAGGAGTTTTGCCACAACGCATTCTATTGCTTCATCGGTTGGTGAAAAAACCGCGCAAATTACATCCGAGTGAGGAAGAAGGTAATCAATATGCCATTTTCGTGTGGTGTTTTTGCGCTGTGCAACGCTGAAATGCCTCGTTACTCTCTTAACCCCACCGCTGCCCTGGGCAGAGCCCACGTAAGAATAGTATCCTCTCCTGAAATGAAGTCTGCCGAGTTTTCCTATCCGCAAGTCCTTGCTCTCGGTCATCCTGAGAATCAGAACATATACTCCTTTCATGTTTGCTAAATAAAATTGTAACATCAAAGCTTTATGTGATAAGAATCAATCTGGCGAAGGTGCGGAGGTCGCCCAGCCCGGTCAAAGGCGCAGGATTTAGGGTCCTGTCTCGCAGGAGTTCGTGGGTTCGAATCCCATCCTCCGCATGCTTATCTCTGTCCGGGGGCTATAAGATTGAATTCGTATTTTTCAAATAGTATCTATTTTTTCCCGCACGTAAACATCATAGAATCCCAAACCGACAAGGATTCCGAAGAATATTCCGATGTTAGTCCAAAGGCTATTAACTGCAAATAAACCTGCTGCAAACACGGTTAAAAACAGTATATACACAAAGTTTCGTTTTTTCATAATCACACATCCTGATACGAGAATATCTGTCTCGTCTTTTATACTAACTTTTTCATCATATATATTCATTACGTTTATGCGCTCAATGACCACTAACTATATATTATAATAATTGTAATCATGATTTTAGCTCAAATTGTAAAAAACGGAATGAGTAAAAATGGATTCAATAATTATCTATGGGATTGCAACCTTGCTTGCAATAATAGGATTTTATTTTGCTATAAAAGCATTTATATCATTCACTAATATGTCCGATGATGTACTCAGGGCAAAAATATTTTTAAGTAAAAATTTTTTGCATGATAATTTCGTCGTCATATTTATTATGGGTATTTTTGTCTCTCTACATACAATTTTAGAATTTATAGAGTATAGTTTAATTTCAGTTCCGTTTATGCCGACTTTAAACATACTTTATGCCATATCGCTGCCAATCAGTACATTTTCGATGGCTTTTTTAGCCTATCAGTGGAATAGCGCCATGTTTCAAAAAAAACGGTAAAAAACAAATAAAAATCTGAAACCAGATTTATCCAGTTTTCTTGTCCCCAGTGAGAATCATAAGATATTTTGTGAACACCCTCGCTATTTGCATAAACTTATCGACCTCTATAAGCCAGATATATGCATCTACACACACCCGCGCGTACTCACTCCTTTAAATAATATGCAGTAAGACCTTATTCTATGTTCAGGTCGAAACGCCCGAGGGATATGCTAAACGAGATAAAATGGAGGTTTGACCTTAGCAAGTGCTTGGTGTACTACATCCACAGGGGCGCGCCCGGTGACATTAAGATAGTAGAGGGGAGCACCATCAAAAGTATCGACAGGTCATTTTTGATTCTGGAGGGTTTTGTGAATGATGTGTATATACCCTACCACCGGATATTCAGGATTGATTATGGGGGTTTGCCTGTTTATGCGCGGAAGTCTCTTCAGAATTCAGGTATTCAGAATACTACACTACAAAACAAAAACCAAAACATTTAAAAGATACAGAACACTATTTAGCTGTGGTGATTATGCAATGAATGAAAAAGATTCAAAGGTTCCTATTTATATTGCAATACTGGTTGCAGTAATACTTATTGCAGCAGCTGGTTACTTTGTTATGGGTGGACAGTCTAAACTATCATCGTCAAAAGAAACACCTGTAGTGACACCTCAAAAGACAGTGGAAACTGCTAAAACAGCACTGGCGACTGCTAAAGATACTCCGGTAAAAACAGGTACTGCTTCAGGAGCGACTCCTGTTGTGGCAGCACCGGCAAGGGTTGAGACAATAAAATGTGAATTGTGTCATAAAGATCCCCAGACTCTCCAACCGCACGTCAACGGCGGAAAATTGTGTATAAACTGCCACGGGAGCCAGGTTCATAACATACATATCGGATCTGGAACTGTAAATCTGGATTGCAATACGTGCCACGGGTCTCCACCAAAGATTCCCACAATCGAGAAGGGAGAAGGACCGGGTCATTACTCGGTTTGCGAAAAATGCCATGCTGCGCCTCCAGATTCACTCAAACCCAGTAACGGAGACCTGATAGTGGTTCATCTATCAAGAGCCAAATACTGTACAAACTGCCATGGAACCGATATAGGCGCCATCCATATGGCAGCAATTGGCAACGCAACTAAAAAATAAATAAAAGGGCTACAACCCTTTTATTTTCTACATTCAATGGATTAATATGGGCTTAGACCCGAGCGAAAAATTATTTGCGGGAGTGGTTTTAACAGTAATCGGACTTGTGGGTCTGGTGTACAGGTTAACCGGTTACGGCATGGTTATCGGGGATTTGAGGACCGGTTCCATGTTTTATGGGGGGGGCTACTCGTTGTTATCCCTGATTATCAGCGCTATTTTTATAATCGTGGTATTGCTGGGGATGTATGTCGTATATGATACGATTAAAAAAGATATCAGAACCAGATAATTACCTATGACATCTTTTCTGGAATTTGCAAAAATCTGTAACAGGATAGAAGGCATTTCAGGTTCAATTGAAATGACCTCGGTCGTAGCAGGTTTTCTCAAATCAGTGAGTGATGAAGAACTCGAGATTGTAACCCGTTTTATTATGGGGCACGTGTTTCCAGTCTGGAGCAAAGAAGAGCTCGGGATTGGACCAAGCCTGTTGTATTCCGCCGTATCCAGAACATCGTCGCTTCCTGTTAAACAGATAGAAAAACTGGTAAAAGAGACCGGCGATATTGGCAGCGCTGCAGAAAAAGCAATCACATCGGGCAAAACCCATTTGGGTTTTTTTTCGGAAGGTGAACTTTCCATTAAAGATGTGTATTTGCGGTTCCGCAATATTGCAGGACTGACCGGAAAAGGGTCGCAGGATGCAAAAATAAAGAATCTGCAGTATCTCTTTGGCGCGGCAAAGCCTGCGGAAATTGTTTATCTTGCGCGTTTATCGATAGAAGAATTACGCATCGGGGTTGGCGAAGGCATCGTACGGGATGCGATTGCAGAGGCTTTTGATGTATCTGCCGAACTGGTGGAGCGCGGGTATATGCTTACAAATGATTTCGGGCTTGTCGCATATACTGCAAAAAAAGAAGGTAAAAAGGGACTTGGGAAACTCGGTGTGGTAATTAACAGACCGTTAAAGATGATGCTAGCCCAGATTGCTGCTGGTATAAATGAGGCGGTGGAAGAAATGGGAACAGTAGCGGTTGAATGGAAATATGACGGGGCGCGCGTCCAGATACACAAGGAGGGCGGCAACATAACCATATATTCACGCAAACTTGAGGACGTAACGTCATCATTGCCCGATATAGTGAAATCCATAAGATCCGGTGTTTCAGCAGGCAGCGTCATTCTTGACGGGGAAGCTGTGGCTCTGGGCAGTGATAAAAGACCGATGGCTTTCCAGGAGATACTGCGGCGCTTCCGGCGAAAATACGACATCTCTGCTACAGCCCTTGAAATCCCCCTGTATCTCAACCTTTTTGACATCCTGTATTTAAATGGTGAAAGCCTTATCGATATTCCGTTGCTACAGCGCAGGAAAAAGCTTGAGGATGCATGCGACAGCAGCATTCTTGCAGAACAGGTCATAACAGGTGATACGGCAGTCGTGGAAGCAATTTATAAAGAGGCACTGGCAGCAGGGCATGAAGGGGTAATGCTGAAGAATCCCGATTCGTTTTATACCCCGGGAAAACGGGGGAAGAACTGGCTCAAACTAAAACCGATTATGGAAACGCTTGATCTTGTGGTCATCGGTGGCGATTGGGGCGAGGGACGGCGAGCCCGTCTCATCGGTTCTTATTTACTGGCATGCCGTGACCCTTATACGGATAAGTTTCTATCTATTGGCAGGGTGGCGACCGGTATAACCGACGAGCAGCTCGAGGAACTTACGAATTTATTCAAGGAACTGGCGGTTTCGGAAAGCGGCACGCAGGTCGAGTTTGAACCGAAAATAGTATTTGAAGTGGCTTTTGAGGAAATACAGAAAAGCCCGAATTACGATTCAGGATACGCGCTTCGCTTTCCAAGGCTTGTTAATGTGAGAAGCGATAAATCGGTGGAGGATGCCGATTCAATAGAAAGGGTTGAACAGCTTTATACCGGACAAAAAGGAAAATGAAACGCCTATTTTGAGCCTTCCTCTTCAAGACCGTAAACCCATTCCGAAAGAGGGATACAGTGTTCAGGCACGCATTCAAGCGCGCAGCCTGTACAGGGGGAGAATATCTCTCCAATCATCAGTAATTTGAAATTCTTGGCTGGTTTCTCTTTTTTCTCGGTGAACTTGATAAGATAGGTTCTTGAACCGCCCTCAGAATGCGGTTCCCTGCTTATTTTCCCCTCTTTTTCCAGCTTGGCGACCATCCTGGAACATTTGCTGCTGTCTATTTTAGCCTTCTTCCATAGCTCATTTTGTAAAATCCCTTTTTTTTTGGATTTTATCAACTTAATGAGCTTTTCTTCAATATCCATTCTTCTAACCTACCGGACATAACATTATTATATTGTTACCTCTTAATATGACCGAACCCAGGGAACGTGACTTAACGCCATCTGCAATCTCATATGTCTCTACAAGATGAAGATTCATATACTCATCCGCGCTTTCGAGTTTGCCTTCAAGAATGTGCTTATCGCCTTTCATCTCAACCTGCACAACCGAACCTATCAATGATTGAACTTTTTTAGTTGGAAACAAGATTTTTCCTCTACGTCCTTTTATTTCTCCTTCCTTTATTATCGTTAGTACTTCAATTTTTGGGTACTTTTAGCGCGCTGAGGACTTTTCGCGGATGGTTAAGCACTGTAATGCCTTCAAGCCTGCGCAGTGTCCTGACATTCTTTGAATCCACATCCCTGACTTTAAGCTTAGCCAGTCCGCCTCGTATCGC
>JAQUQX010000059.1 GCA_028715885.1 Candidatus Methanoperedens sp. | reverse complement strand
TGATAAATTCATTTGCATAAACTTTAATAGCACTGCCAGCGATTGAAAGCCCAATATGAGACTCGTGATGAAATTCGGAGGGACATCAGTAGGTGACGGGAAGCGCATGAAACATGTTGCCGAACTTGCAAAGAAATACCGCGACGAGGGAAACGAAATAGTTCTTGTGACATCCGCCCTCAGCGGGGTTACCGACGCTCTCCTTAAAAACGCCAAAGAAGCCTCTGAGACCGGAAAAACCTCCATGATAAAAGAGTTCATCGCCGACCTCACAAAACAGCATCATCAGGCAGCCCATGAAGCCATAGGCGTGAACGGGATTATAGAAAAAGTAACAAAAGAGCTTGACTCGCGCATAGAAGAACTTGAGAAAGCGCTCATCGGCATATGCTATCTTGGTGAACTTACTCCGAGGTCAATCGATTACATTTCATCATACGGCGAACGGCTGGCAGCACCTGTTCTCTGCGGTTCGCTAAATTCTATCGGGGTACGCTCCCGCTCATTCACAGGCGGCGAAGCAGGTATAATAACAACTGATGAGTACGGCAACGCCAAGCCCCTGGAGGTGACCTATTCCCTTGTGAAAGAACGGCTTGAGCCGCCGCTTGTTGAAGGGATACCCGTGGTTTGCGGTTTCATTGCAGAGAACGAAGCAGGGATTATCACAACGCTCGGGCGCGGAGGTTCTGATTTCACAGCCTCCATAATCGGGGCGGCGCTGAAAGCCAACGAGATATGGCTCTGGAAAGAGGTGGACGGGATAATGACCACCGATCCCATCATCGTGCCCGAAGCCAGACCTATACCAGTCATTTCATACATCGAAGCCATGGAACTTTCGTATTTCGGCGCCAAGGTGCTGCACCCCAGAGCCATCGAGCCTGCAATAAGGCACGGCATCCCCGTGCGCGTCAAGAATACGTTCCATCCTGATGTGCCCGGAACGCTTGTGGTAAAGGATGAGAAAAAGAGCAGGGATATAGTGAAAGCCGTAACTGTTATTAAAAAAGTCGCGCTTATCAACATCTCAGGAGCCGGTATGGTCGGGACAATAGGCGTAGCAGCGCGGGTGTTCACGACTCTTGCAAATGCAGGAGTCAATATCGTCATGATTAGCCAGGGTTCATCGGAGGCAAACATTTCTTTAGTGGTTGATGAAGCCCATCTCGATAAGGCGGTAAAATCCATAAAGGCAGAATTCAAGAACGGCATAATTAAAGAAGTGACGCATGACAGGAACATATCAGTGGTGGCTGTGGTGGGAGCGGGCATGGCAAATACGCCCGGCGTTGCAGGACGCGTTTTCGGGGCGCTCGGAAAAGCCGAAGTAAACGTGATAATGATATCGCAAGGCTCGTCGCAGCATAATATCTCGTTTGCAGTAAGCGCTGACGGCGCGAAAAAAGCGGTTCAGGTGCTGCATAAGGAGTTCGGTCTGGAACACCAGAAATAGCTATACTATGTTTGATTTCAACAGTCTTCCCCTTTCATCAAAAATAATACTTGTTACTGGTTTTTCAATCGGTATTGCCTCGTTTATATTGTTCCTCCGCTATCCGATAATGTTGATATTAATGAAATATAGCCCCGAATACCGGGAATTTATTAAAAGAATGTTAGAGCGGAAAAAAACTAAAAAATAATGTAAGGTCGAAGCTAATGAGAAAAATAATCTTCGTAACAGGCAATCCGCATAAAGTCAGGGAAGCGAGCGATATACTATCGCAAACAGGTATAACCGTTGAGCAAAACAACTGCGGCTACCCTGAATTGCAGGAAGATAACATTGAAGCCATCGCACGATTCGGGGCGCGGTGGGCTGCGGATAAATTGAACTGCGAAGTGATGGTGGATGATTCCGGGCTTTTTATCGAGGTGCTTGGGGGGTTCCCTGGTCCTTATTCCGCGTATGTTTTTGATACGCTTGGAAATGAGAGGATACTTAAACTCATGGAGGGAGAAACAAACAGGAGCGCTGTTTTTAGATGCGTAATCGGGTACTGTCGTCCCGGCGGGGATGCGCTTCTTTTTTCAGGGGAAGTGACAGGGGATATAGCGAAAGATATTCGAGGTAGCGCGGGTTTTGGATACGACCCGATATTCAAGGTAGAAGGCGTAACCTTCGGGGAAATGAGGGAAGAGGAGAAAAACAGGTTGTCCCACAGGTATCGGGCGCTCATGAAATTCGCACGATGGTTGAAAGAGGGACAATAAGTGTAATGTATTTCTAACAAGAAAGAAAGTTATTAATAGTTAGATGTTATATTTACATAACAATGTTATAACTAAATAACATTTGGAGGTAGAAATGGAAAAATCGGGAAAATATAATACAACAACGATGATAGGTTCTGCAATTGCTACTACTATCGGTATTGTGTTGGTGGGCATTAAAACATATGATTACATCGGTATTATTCTTCTTTCCTTTGGCGGTGTAATTCTTGCACTATCCCTTCAGGCAAGAGAGAAGGAAATTACTTCTGATGAATTGACAGAGTGGATATCTGGCAAGTCCGCTACGCTCGCATTCTGGGCGACGTGGTCAACGCAATCGATATCTACAAACCAAACTTTCTGGAAACCTACGTCGCTCTTGGCATCGTAATGCTTGCAACGGTAGGCGCGTTGTTCTCTGGCATATATTATTATGGAAAAGTTAAGAAAGAGATTGGTTTTTAAAAGAAATGGTGAAGTCTGATGAAAAACAGGATTAAGAAATTGAGAGCCAGATATGATCTCACACAGGAAGAGCTTGCTAAAAAAGTAGGCGTAAGAAGGGAAACCATCGTTTTCTTAGAACAGGGAAAATATAATCCTTCATTGAAACTCGCCCATGATGTGGCTAAGGTTTTTCATTCCAGAATTGAGGATGTTTTTATCTTTGAGGATCAATCTTCGCCAGATGAATACGGATGTTATGAAGAGTGATTAAAGGAAAGCCAAGAAAATGAAAGAAAGCGACATCATCCTCGATATAATCAAAAAGCGGCGCAGCATCAGGAAATTTGACGGCGCCGGGATACCGCAGGTGGCTATGGAGCAGATTCTTGAAGCGGGCAGGTGGGCTCCATCGGGCGCGAACGCCCAGCCATGGCGCCTCATCGTTGTAACGAACAGGGAAAAACTCGCTGCGATAGCAGAATGCTGTTATTATAAAGTATTCAAATCCCGCCATGTCGGTGAGGCAGGCGCTGCCGTGGTTATCTGCGCAGACCCGGATGCAGGAAGCCAGACGTATGTACTTGACGCCGCAATAGCCGGCACGAATATGACACTGATGGCGACTTCGCTGGGCATAGGCTCGTGCTGGATAGGAGCATTCGAGGATCAAAACCTGAAAGCCATGCTGCACATTCCGGAGAGGCTGAAAATAATTGCACTCATAGCTTTCGGATACGAAGTCGGAAAGGCTTCTGTCCCGCCGAGACTTCCGCTTTCCGGCATTGTCCATTACGAGACTTATGATGCTGTAGATGAGCCGGGCATAATAACGAAAAAGAAGTCTTCCGGACCCTTTTCAGTTTACGGGAAGCTTCTGCGTGTGCTTTTCAATAAACGTTAAAATCAGATGCGAGACTATTATTTAATAACATCCACGAGCGCAACTCTTTCAAGAACAAGTTCGGGGATTTTGTCAATTCCAACAGAGTTTGTCTCTTCCTCGGTGATATTGAAAATCTCCATCAACGTATCGTTTTTGGATTTATTGTATTGAATCACAGGTTTTGGAGTAATCTCATTGAATTCTGATAAATCAATATCCTCGCCGATTGCCACAAGAGCAATGTTATTATCCCCATTATGCACACCAAGCCTGATCGCTTTGTTTATCTGGCGCGTGCCTGCCGCATAGAGCATTATCTCCTTTGCGAGGTCGTTCGCGATGTTCCTGCCTGTTTTGAATGAGCTAATCGCTTTTTCTACCGCGAACTTCAAGTGTTCTTCTCCTGCCAATTTATCGGCATCGAGCGCCTGTATGACTGTGCTTTTTTCTTTGCTGATTCTTTTGAGCTTTTGCAGGAATCTTTCGGTATCGTCGATGAATATCGTGCCTTCAATGATTTTAATCATTGCTCCTAAAAAGAGTTTTTTGATGAAAAAGATAGCGATTAGAACCTATGCTAGTTAAAAACGTAAGTCCTTTCACTTCGCAACTTTACAGAACAACGAATTATTGCTATCAATTTGAAACTTTTTATCAAAAGTTTCCCAGGTCAGAAGGATATTATACTTTTAATACAATGAATGAATATATACTAATTAAAAACGGGGGCAATACATGTCAATCCATGATGTAACCGAAGAACAGATATTTCATACGCTGGGCAGGGGAAGAGCGACGGATTTTAAGCCGAAAGATAAGCCCAAACCGGTTGAGAAACCCGTGCCTGTGAAAATTATTCCCTCTCCCGAAGTTGATGATTTCGAGAAGAAACTTATAGATGAGTTAAATGAATTGAACAACCGCGTAAATGAAATCCAAAAAACGATTAAATGGTATATAATACCGTTATTTTTTGTCATTCTTGCCCTCTCGCTGGCAATGCTTGCGGGATTTGTTTTGAGAGTTTAATGGCGTCCTTTCAGAGAAAAACTGCCGTTTCCTAATCCACCCTCGCATCCACCACTACATGCCATACGCCGGGAGAATATTTCTTAATCCGCCGCATCTTTATTATTTCAACATACCTTCCCTGCATATTTGCAGCCTCGATTATCCTCCCCACCGGGCGGCTCTCGATAGTTTCAGGCACAGCTTCATGGTAATGAAGGATTCCTCCCGGCAGGAGGGCGCGGATGCCATGCTCAAGATATTCGTATGCGTCTAAATACCCCATAAGCACCCTGTCCGCTATCCCGCGCGGGGTAACCATTGCGCAGTCCCCGGACACGGGTTCAATAATATCCCCGACTTTGTTAAGCCTTATGTTTTCTTTAAGGTAATCAAAAGCTACAGGATTGATTTCGATAGCGAAAATCTTTTTAGGTCTTGAATGTACAGCCATGGGTATCGAGAAATACCCGATACCTGCGAACATGTCAACAACTGTTTCGCCCCTTCCCAGTTTACTCATGCGCTTTTTTTCGGCGAGGTTGCCCTGTGAATACATGATACGCATGGCGTCGAGCTTAAAAAGACAGCCATTCTCCCTGTGAATGGTTTCGGTGTTTTCCCCGGCAATTATTTCCCGTGACGGCTGCCTCGTTTTACCGCTTATTCCCCTGTCAAGCAGCACCGTCCTGCATCTCGGATAAAGCGATAACAGGGCTTTCCCTATCTCATACTTCCTGTTCTCCAGTTCTTTTCGAAGCGATACAATGATAATAGCCCCGAGAATCTGCCAGCCTGAAGGTAATAGTTTTTTCTCGTAGGCAGGGATATCAACAATATCGGCAAGTGTTTTTTTAGGACTGTAATACTCGGGTTTTTCCTGTTCAATTAATGTAAAATCTCCTGCTGCAAAAGATTCTTTTACCGGAATTTCGACAAACCCGTTCTTTTTATTTTTAACGAGCTTCCTTGTCTTATCAAGCGCGCCGTCTAAAAGCAGTTTTTGCCTTACATTTTCAGCTTCCTCGATTCTGACAGGAACAGCCTTCATGAATTTCTTGCAATATACAGGATATCGCTCAGGACGGAGCTGGCAGTCTCAATCGAACCTGCTCCTTTCCCACTGATGGTGATTCTTCCTGCAAGGTCGGTCAATATGGACGCCACGTTCAGTGTTCCCCCAACCGCAAGCGGATGCCTCTTCGGGACAAGGCGCGGCGCAACGGTGAGCTTGTTTCCAGCCTCGCATACGAGTTTCACCACATAATTGTTCCTGTTCGCCAGTTCAAGCGCTTCCGGCGTGATTTTCGTGATGCCGGTCACGTCCACGTCGTGATATGTGGCGTCCTGCCCGAAAATAGAATTTGCGATGATTACGAGTTTACAGGCAGAATCGATGCCTTCCACATCATACGTGGGGTCGGTTTCCGCAATCCCGAGTTCCTGCGCTTCTCTGAGCACAAGCTCATACGGCATCCTCTCTTCCGTCATCCTTGTAAGAATGTAATTTGTCGTGCCGTTGAGTATGCCCTCTATCCCGATGACTGTGTTACCTGCCAGTGCTTCATGGACAAGATTGAATATGGGAACAGCCCCGCCCACGGTAGCCTCATACCTGAAGAACAGCCCGTTGTCCTCGGCTGCCTCTTTTAACTCGGCAAAGCGCAGCGCCAGCGGACCTTTATTGGAGGTGACAACGTGCCTTCCCGCCTCAAAAGCAGCGCGCATATTGCCAAACCCCGGTTTGCCGTTATCGATATTCGTAGGAGTCACTTCCACAACGATGTCATGTTCAACGCTGCGGATGACTTCAAGTGCGCTTTCTGCGCCTGTTGCGACGGTACCTTTTTGTTTTTTTCGCAAAAGCGCGCTTTCAAGGTCAATCCCGGCGGCATTTATTTCGCTGCCCTTTGAATCCGATATTCCCACAACGCGAATGTCGATGCCCTGTTTATTAAGGTAATCTCTTTTATCAAGGAGCGAGCGCGCGACTCCCTGCCCGACCGCGCCGAATCCGATGATGGATATTTTGACGGTTTTCATGTCCCTCCGGAGTTTAAGCGTATGGGTTCTATCATTAACAGGTCTTTTTTATTTGCCACGCCACGCAGGATGGCAAGGGCTTTGATTAATTCCCTTTCCCCGACGGCATTTATGACGAGGTATGCTGACGATGTTTTTTCTACCTCAGGCATGGAAAGCGACATATCAACGACCTCTGCAAAGCCTGTGGAGTCTATTTTGTCTATGGTATCCCCCATATCCGAATGAACGATATGCCCTATAAGGATTACAGAGACAGATGACCTGAGCCGCTCTTCCCCGACCCTTGCAACCCCTACGCCGCTTTTTTCAAGCATTTCGATGAGCTCGTTTAAAACCCTGTGTTCTATCTCGAATGTTATTTGTACGGGTATGGTTCCTCTTGGCGTCTTCTCGTCATGCTGGTGCACAACGCTCATGATATTCCCGTGGAGTTCCGATATCGGGGCAAGCGCCAGAACAAGCTGTCCCGGAATATCCTTGAGTTCAAGTGTCATCGAAACAATCATGACTCCCACTATGCACATGTGAGTAATAAGTTTTTTTGGTGGTTATGGAGGATGGCTATACCATGTTCGTTATATATATTGAAAAAGTATTAAACGCCCGTGGTGCTAAGCCTTATGGGATTAAACCTGTATGATATCATAGTCTGGTGGCTGGTTTTAGAAATAATCGGACTTGCAGCCCTTCCGATTGCCTTGCAGGTATCCCGCAATTTGAAGGATAAGGGATACTCGGCTGCAAAGCCGCTCGGGTTGCTGCTTCTCACTTTCATAAGCTGGATTATTTCCTTTTTCGCGGGTTATTCTTATTATTCGGTTTTACTTTCGCTGGGAATCATCGGCGCCTGCTCGCTTATCATCTATTTTATAAAAGGGCAGCCTGCTCTTGATAAAAAATATATTCTGTATTTTGAACTCCTGTTTTTCATGGGCTTTGCGGCTTTTGCGGTTATCCGTGCATACAGCCCTGATATTTACTGGACGGGCGGCGAAAAGCTCATGGACATAACCTACATAAACGGAATGCTCAGGACCACAGGGTTCCCACCTTCCGATCCGTGGATGTCAGGCACGGTTATCCCGTATTATTATTTCGGATACCTGCTTGTTGCGAATCTGGTAAAATTAACCGGCATCCTATCGTCCATAGCTTTTAACCTTACGACAGCATCGTTTTTTGCGCTCTCGTTCACAACGGCGCTCGGTATAGGATATAACCTTACTGAAAAAATAAAGTACGGGATTATTACCGCCTTTTTTGTAACGATAGCGGGGAATCTTGTTGGCTTTTTCCAGTTGATGGATATACTGTTCCGGAAAGACGACGTGATAAATAACGTCCTGTCATTTAATTACTGGACAGGTTCGCGCGTGATACCTGATACCATCAATGAATTCCCCTTCTTTAGCTTTTTGCATGGTGATGTCCACGCCCACATGATTTCAATTGCCTTCCAGCTTCTTATTATTCTTCTTTTACTGGATGTTATCAAATCCACGAAGCCCGATTGGACTTCTGCTATTATCCTCGGGCTATCCATTGGTTTTCTCTTTCCGCTGAATACGTGGGACTATCCGGTTTACCTGTTCCTGTCAGCGTTTGTAATAGGTTTTAATGTATTTTCGTCATCAAAAACAACGAAAGAAGATATAATAAAATCAATATCTCCTCTTTTCATTGTAGCTGCTTTCAGCTACCTGCCGTATCTCCCCTACCACATTTCATTTAAGCTCGGACGTGCTGTTTCATTTGTCCATTCGGGAAGGACGGAACTTGTATACTATCTCGCTATCTACGGGTTATTCCTTTACTTATTGTTCAGGTTTGTTACATCAAAATCAAAAAAATCCTGGCTTAAGCCGGCGTATTTCTTACCAGCCCTGTTTTTACTTTTTGTAATCTCGGTTGCGCTGAAGTTCGAATTGCTGGTATTAATTATCCCGCTCATTGTTTTGTCAATTGTGTCCTTATTAAAAGAGAAGGATGAGAACCATGCTTTTGTATTAATCCTTACAATAACAGGCATCCTGATATCGTTATCCGCCGAGATTTTTTATATACAGGACGCACTCGGAGCCGTAAATCCCGCCCTTATCCGCATGAACACGGTATTTAAACTGTACCTCCAGAACTGGATTTTGTGGGGGATTCCGTCTGGGTATATTCTATTTCATTTCAGGGATTCTTTTTCCCAGAAAAAGGCATGGGGTATTTTTGCAGTGCTCTTGGTTCTGATGGTTTCGGTTTATCCTGTGTTTGCGACAATCGGGAAATCAGGCGCTTTCCGGGGAGAACCGACCCTTGACGGCGAGTCGTATGTGAAAAAAGAGCATCCTGAGGAGTATATGGCAGTCCTGTGGTTTCGCAATATCAGCGGGCAGCCTGTGGTACTTCAGGCGCCGGGAGAGCTGTATAAGTGGAATACTCATATAACCGCATTTACCGGGCTTCCCACGGTGATGGGCTGGGCTGGGCATGAGCTTGACTGGAGATTCCCATTCCTAAACGAAACGAATGCCCGATGGTCTGATGTGAATACAATATACACGTCCCTTAATATCGGGGCGGTTGATGCGCTTTTGCAGAAGTACAATGTATCGTATATCTATTTTGGCGAGGCTGAGGCGAAAAGATACGGCAGCCCGGCATTATTTGAGTCGCATCCTGAGAGGTTTCCCAGAGTATTCGAATACGGGTATGTGGTTGTTTATAAAGTCGACCCGAACCGT
>JAQUQX010000058.1 GCA_028715885.1 Candidatus Methanoperedens sp. | reverse complement strand
TCATAAACCTCCTCGCCGAGTTTTATTTCATCGTATTTATCATAAACCTGTTTTAAAACTTCGGCGCCGTCGTTGATACCGATGACCATAGGCGCGCCGTCTATCATCTTGTATTGTACGAGGGGATAGCGGTAGATGAGCCTGTCTGCATTGTGCTGGTGGAGGAGGGAGTATTCATTGAATTGGGTGGCGAAGAAGCCGCGCAGTTCTGGCGCGCTACCGATGATGGGGCGGGTGGAGGCGAGAGTGAGGGTGAAGGTTTTCAGGAGCATTTGCAATCCTCATCTGATTTTATTCCATGATATGTATCAAAGTAATTTTTTATAAATCCGGCGCCGATAGGAATCCGATGCAGCCTCAGTTTATCGAAAATATAAACCGCAGATGAACACAGATAAATGCAGATTTGTTTTATTTTCATATTCTCCTAATTTTTATTTCATGCTCCTTATCATAAATATTCCATATAAATCCGGCGCCGTCATGAAATTCCGGCGCGCTGTCTGTCGTGATGCTGCGCCGCGCCTGTGTGCCGGGGAGGGCGGAGAGGCGGGCGGAGGCGAGGTTTTGATGTTCATATTTTTATGCACTATTTTTATCACTTTTGTCTGCTACAGCATGCGGCGCTGGGGTTGCGACCCCAGACCCCGGTGAGGCGCCGCCGATGGCGGGGTTTTAGCTCGAACAATGGTGTATATTCACTTATGCGGTATTCCGGTTTCAAGTTCGATGAACTTATCTATGATTTCTATAAATTCATAAAAATCTTTTGATTCTTCATTTAGATAATAATATGCCTTCGAATCGTCCACACGACCATATTGATGCACAAGCAGATTTCGGAATCCAACAAGTTCTTCAAGCCTGATAGAAAGTGACTCAGGTATCACTCCGTTTTCAGAAAGTTTCCTGATACAATCTTTACTATCGGTGGGGATTCCAAATCCTTTCTCTGATATGATCAAATTGCAGATGTCAAGTAAATTCTCGCTTGCCAATTGGAAAGCGCGTTCGCATGCTCTTTTCCGGAGACCGCTGTTCAGGTATTCCTCTTCTTCTTCCGGAAGGTACGCATCAAGTTCTCTCAGATATTTCTCCAATTCATCCATCTTTTCTAATAATCTATCCTTGTCCAAGAATATCATCTCAATTTAGCTCTAACGCGTTCCATGACATGGTTATGGTACTCCTTAGTAAGCCTTTTATATCGTTCGTATTCTATATCATTTATCTTTGAAAGTGTCAATACATAGTACATGTCCTGTGTGTAAAGCACCCTGCCTTCGAGAAAAACCCTTTTGCGGATATAAACTGGCAATTCATCCATGAATGAAATATCGATGTTCTCCGGCACAGAATTGTTAATGGATATTCTCTCTTTCAGGGGAATTTCAATATCAGGTTTTGGTATGACGCATATATCTATGTCGCTTTTTTCTTTTTCAGTTCCTCTGACTTTTGAACCAAAAAGGATGATTGAATGAACAAATCTGAATCTTTTGAGTTTCGAGATTGTTTCGTTTATATCTATGTTTGATATTTTTTCATCTTTCCTTTTGATATTGTTGCCAATCTGATTTTTCATCATTATTATCCCTGCTGTATTATTATTTAAATTCTTGCTTTTTTTTCATTGTAATTATGATTAATCTGTTTTGAAATTTCGGCGCCGTCATGAAATCCCGGCGCGCCGTCTGTCGTGATGCGCCGCGCCTGTGTGCCGGGGAGGGCGGGGGTGCGAATGATTAAATTCATAGAATTTTGTTCGACTTGAGGAGTCTTTGCTAAGCAAATAGCAGTTCATATTTCTTTTTCGATTCCAAGATATTCGTTATATCAAAAGTTCCCCCAATCTCATCGTCATAGTCCATGTTCATAACTTTCCACTTATCATCACCGCTCTTGCTTTTTGTGAGTAAAAATGCCCATAATGGCATCTTCACAAGATGTTCCATAATCACAAATTGATTAGTATTTTTAATTTTATCCCAGAAATATTCTGGAACAACTTCAACCATCTTATATGTTACAAATCGAGTATGAAGGTCTGTTTCAGGTAAGTCTTGCACCGCTCCAATATCGTATATTAATTCATCCAAAACTCTTCGAGTATTAAGGAATCTTACATCATTCTCAAATTTTTTATCTATATAGATGTCCTCTATCATATTGATAAGTTCTTCTTCAGTTAATTCAGGCTCTATATTTTCAGCTTTATTCATGAGAATTTCCAGCCCTTTTTTTGTAATTTCTGGAGGATAAAATTTTTCAGAAGCGTCATCCTGTTTAAATATATACACTATCCCCTTATTTTTAGCATTTCGTTCTCTATTTACTCTGCCTGCTCTCTGGATAATAGATTCTAATGGAGCGCCTTCAGTGAAAAGAACGTCATAATCAATGTCCATTCCACATTCGATAACTTGAGTAGCTATTAATATTTGAGGCCATGAATTCTTATTATCTTTTTCTAATATTGCTTCCTTCTCTCTTCTATGCTTCGCAATAAAACGAGAATGTAGGCACAATTTCGTATAATTTGATAAATTTTTATTATTTTTTAATTGGTTGAAAACATTTTGTGCTGTTTTTACAGTATTGCAAACAATAATAATTCGTTTATTATTTTCAATTAATTTTTTAATAGAATCAGTTACATCCTTTGATAGTTTTTCATTTTCGATTAGTGATTTGGTTATATATTTGGTACTGTACTTATTTCTTGCATCTTGTAAAAGAGCCGAGTCTTTTACTATTTGGTTATCATTTATACAAAGCAATTTCGAAAGGAAATCAATCAAATTTTTTGGCATCGTGGCACTCATAAAAAGCATATTTGAATAATTCCTGATTTCGCTAGTAATGCGCTCCAAAAGTGCAAGCATATGTCCATCATATGCATGAATTTCATCAAAGATTATAGACCCACCCATAATTTCACCCATTACAACAGACCATCTTTTATTTCCATTAAAAGCTGTCATTAGTAGCTGATCAACAGTCGTTACCATAATTGGACGGAACATCATTCGATTGTATGTATGCAGTGTCCTTTCATCTTCAGTAGGAGAAAAATCTTTTAGGTCGTATTGTTCTGGTTCATCGGTCTCAGCATTTTCAACTCGGCTTAAAATCTGATACAAAAGTGCGCTACTATGAAGTAATCCAACATTTTCATCTCCAAAATATTTTTTCAACCGTTCATAGATGCTGTTCGTTAATACTTGATTAGGAAGCACATATAATATTTTGCCATTTAATGTTTTATTATTCAAAGCCCATGCTATAGCTCCTTCTGTTTTTCCTGAACCTGTTGGAGCAATGGCAATAGCATGTCCCCGGAGGTCAGAAAGTTTCTGTTGGAATGGTCTTTTATCAAAAGGTTTAGCCGTATCTTTTTTGACTTTATCTTCCACCTTTTTCCAAAAATCATCTTCTGAAAGGCTTACAGTTGAATGTATTTTCTTTTTAGAGGAGCCTTCCCAATCTGCAGAAACCAATAAACTTTTTAACAATGCAAGTGTTTCCCTTATCTGCCCAATAACTTTGGTTTCACCAGCGTTATCAATGGCTTCCTGAACTACTAAAGGAGTCACATCTATATTCTCTTTTATTGTTTCAATTACGTTCTGCCCATCTTTATTTACTTCTTTCCACGCGATTTCTTTTAATGTAAGCCCTTCTTTTTCAAAAATAATTCTTGCGACTTCCATAACGTGATTCCATTGTTCCTCACCATATCCTATCCTAACCAGTTCATTGGGATCTCCAAAGAATTCGTTCCATTCTCGCCTGAAGCTATCAGGATTAACAGGTTTATGATGCCCGATTGCTGCAAAAAATTCAAAAGGAAACCCATTAGTCTCAAGCTTTCCATCTGATTCGTTATATTTAGAACCCAAGCAAAGTAAAGCCAGTCCACCAATAATCTCATGTCTATAATCAATCTTGTTACCCTGAGATGGAAATGGTATGGAACTTTCACATTTGTTACAAAAAATCTGAGAAGTAGGCTCTTGTCCATTCAGAGCTTTCTTTTTCATTGCACGTTGAAAGCTTATGGATGGTTTACCTGCATCATGAAAAACGACGGTTAATAAAGAGGCTATCTTAAATCTTTCCTGAGAAACAGCATAGCGATTACACAAATTTTTTATTACATTTTCCTTTTGATAATATAATACCTTCCAAGAGTCATAAACCGCTTCTATATGGCATTTATAGCATTGTTTTGGCTTTCCAAAATAGGTCATGGGTCAAATCTCCAATATCGGAATATTCAAAATTTCTAATTTACCCGCTATCGAATTTGTCTCAATTTTAAAGCCTTTTACTTGTTCTTTTAATGTTACGGGATGGTTCCCTATAAATGTAAAATCTCTAAACTCATCTGCTGTTCTTTCATAGGTAAAGCCATTCTCGAAAAGAAAATGCACAGGTAACCGATAAAGCAATGTGCAGGGACCTGTATCTATTGGATTGTCGATATCAAAAAGACTTTCATCAACTTGTGCGGATGGTACACCGATAACAACCGTGTTACACAAAATCTGCAAATTTTCAGGTTCACACTCAGATATATCATGAACTATTACATTTGCTATATCATCAGGTCTTCCAAGTGATAAAGGATAAACCGGAGAGCTGAATGCTCTTTCGCAAAGGCGTATGGGTGATTCATTCCCAAAGAAAAGGATATGGTAAATGGGTTTGAAAAGGATTTGCCGTTCTACTACATCATTTTCAGGATTCTTGGTCGTCAATACCCTCCATGTATCATTACATCCACCTGCATAACTGCCTGCTATGCCAACTTTTAATTTGAGATATTTGAATATCTCTTGTGCAGTTGCCATATCTTTGCCAATCGCAGCTCCGAACATACCAACCACGGAAGTATAGGGCGGAAGGGGCAATGAGCGGTGGTATTTATACATATGCGGGACTCTAAAGCTCGCTGTTAGTCCTCTTATTTCAATATGTAGTCTATACACAGTTAATTTCCTTGTTATGTTTAAGTTTGACCAGTTGAAGATGTTTTTTGATCTTGGATATTGAAATGTTGTTTCAACCACCCATCAATAGTTTCAAAGGCTGATTTCATCGTTTGAACATTGATTCCATCCATAGTAGATTTCTCAATCAAATCTTCCCTGTAACCAACGACAAGACATGGGGTGTTGCCACTATTTTCGATTCCATCGGCAAAAGTGTTTATCACTGTCTGGATATTTGTAAGATTTATTACATTTTTATCCTTATATTTTTCATCAAGTAATGGGGTTTCCAAAAATGGTGTTCTGGCGCCTTTTACATATGCAGCAACCATTATTTTTGGCGTAAGGTCGATGAGCCAATTGCTACTGCGACCTGAAGGAGCAAGGAAGCGGATGGAATCGAGAAGAGCCTTAGCTCTTCGGTAACATTCTTTTTCATGTTCCTCTTTGGTGGCTCCAATCAATTGATAGTTCTTTTGTATAAGGCTAAATTTATCTTTGCCAATAATATAATCATATTTGTCGTTAATTTCTGATAGGTCTTCAGGTTTAATATCCTTTTTAACCTCTTTAATTTCATTCACAAAACCATTATCAGTTCCGATACGATCAAGTTCTATATAGAGACTGATTCTATACCATCCCCGATGAACTTCGGTTTCATATGGTGATGGATTACCACCCATTTGTAATTTCATCATGTTAGAACCAAAATCAACATTATCTTGGAATTCATTCAATGACAATAATGGTGTCATTGAAACAACAGCTTTGCGAATTCCATTTATCTTGTTAAGTTCAGAACTACCACTTTTTTTACTAGCAGCTTCCATGTAACCAAATAAATCATCGTCAATATATTTCACCGGATCTCCAGCAGTTCTTGCTGGGCCTTCAGAAGATTCACCGGCTTCTTTTGGTTTTATTACTGGCGACGTTTTATAACCAAGCCCTTTCAAGGTATTCCTTAAAGCCCGTTTCATCGCTTGCGAAGAGGCATATGGAAAGTCAAGATAGCCTTCTCGAATCTTCTTGATTACGTTCAGATTTTCAATTTCACTCCTTCCACCACTGGGAGAAGCAATACTAAGACGGACAAGGTAAGTTATTGCCAGCCCTTTTGAAGGTTGTAAAGTTGTTGTGTTATTCATTATTTAGCTCTCCTTTTCAATAGTTTGTAATGGTTCATTGCTGAAAGTGGTTTGATTTTTACTTATCAAGCCATTTAACATTCCTGCAAGAAAATAGACCCGATAGACCTCGAATTTTTTAATATCTTCGGTACCATCTTCTTTATGAAAAATCATTTGCATTGGGATTTCTTTTTCTACCTTCTTATAAGCGTGCCGAACCTGTTCTAAAAACTTAACAGGTGAGGGCGACCGTTCAACACTATAGTAATATCCCTTAATAAGATGCTTTTTTTCTTCATTATCCCATTTTGAACTTTCCCAAAACGCTTGACTTAATCGCAAACCTGAATTCTTTGCTTGTTCAACCAAATTAACCATATATTCCTCCATCTTTTTAAATATCCATTGATCATATTTTTGAAATAAATTTATTATTTGATAAGCATCATAAGGCTGTGCCATATCTTCTTTTAAATCTGACGAAAGAATTGGTAATAAAAACCTGTAAATATTTTTACCTTCTGTCATTGCTTGAGAAGCCTTTATTACTGAGCTACGTCGGAGTTGGTTTCCTTTGCCTGTTGCCCGCTTTACCAATGAACGCAACGCAGATAATAGGTTTACATTTCCTTTATCATTCAGATGTTTTTTAAGATAACTAAATAACTTAATAAAATAAGCAGACCTCTCTATAGTTGCCTCATTCATGATAAAACTTTTATCACGGCTGTCCCTTTTCAAAAATAATGCAGTTTGAAACACAACACCGCGATTATCTATTAAACCAATATCTTGAAAAGCCATAAGCTTTCCCCCTGTGCTTGGTAAAAGCCTTTCACAAAGATCATAATAAAAGGTTAACGTAAAGGACGGAGTTCCCAGAGGTAATATTTTAAAAGAACTCTCATAGTTGATAGTTGAATGCTCTGCACCCAATACCCGTGCTAAGCCTCTCTTGCCAGTTAAAGAACGATATAATTTGTAAGTGGATGAAAGGTTGCCAGGTATATGAGGTAAAGCATAATAGGTATCATTGCCGGAATGCCTAAAGAATAAAAGTATCGGACTAAATAATACTACAAATCCACATTTCCAACATTTTTGAGAAATTTGATGATATGAATGAAATGTTCTATTTGCCTCGCGACCCTCAACAAATGGCATAAAATTTTTAGAATCTCCTGAAAACCATTCTTTAGCTTGATTTTTGTTATGGTTAATGGTATGTTCACCACAACCAACACAAGTTTTATCGGTTAACTTTTGATTATCACTATCAAAATATGTTGTTTCTTGATCAAATAAGAAAAAAGGGAAGCAGCTATTTTTTCTTCTCTGGTATCTGGATTTTTTACCTCTAATTCCACCTTTAATATTTTTTAGTTGTTCAAGAATATTGTTTGGAAGATTGCTACTCTCTTCTTTATCTGTATAACGAGGAGAATCTAAAACAAGTTGGGCACTGGTTAAAGGTTTGACCATCGGAAAGTGTACTATACCCTCATTTTCAGTATAATATACTCCTTCCATATTATTAATCTGTTTTTCCGTTGAAACATCGTATAGCGTAGTTCTAATTCGTTCTAGTGCAAAAGATAAGGCACGGTCAATTTGACTTTCCTCACCTTTGATGATAAGCTGGTCGGATGTAAGATTTACATCAATATTTGAATGACTTTTAATTGTTTTTTCCCATTCCCCGATTGTTTCAGAATTCGGGAGAGGTTTATTTAACGTGTCGTAAAATCCCACAATTCCAGCATCTATCCAGTAATTGCAAGTTCTTTTGAATACAAGTTCAGTCTCAGCCATATTGCACCAACGTTCCATAACCTCTGGAAACAAATTTACCGATGCCAATGTAATCTGGAATTTCGGTATTACATTCAAACATCACATCAAATGGAGGAAATTTCAGATCATCTTTTATCTTTATAGGAATTCCTGTTTTCATCTGGATAAGATTCGTTTGAATCCGATGTGAAACTGTAATTCCGCACCATTTAGCGGCTGTAAGGATATGGTCTGCAAGCCCCTTTTCAATAGCCTTTCTTTTATCTTCCTCAGTTAATGACAAATAAACCTTCTGTCTATCCTGATTTAAAGCTATATACGGAGAGATATTTCTATAACATTTTAATTCAGATTGTTGAAAACTCGCCTGTTTTTGTGTTTTTGAAGATAGTTCAAGCTCTATAGCAAATCCACTGCTCCCAACTGGCATAGTTATGGCCACTGGCCACTGGAAGTTTTGAGCAAAATCAAGCCCTTCGCTAAGAGCCAAAATATAGACTTCATTATTTATGACTTTAAACTGAAATGGCGCCCCTTTACTCCTATAAATCGATCTGCCATCTGGATAATGATTGTGAAATAACGGGTGAGGATATTTATCCGCAAAATATTGTCTAACTGAGTTTGAAAAAATTTTAAAACCATTAGGTAATTCTTTTGGTTTATAATGTATAAGTGATAGGTTATTCATATTTTCATTCATACTTTACTAACTCGCCCCCCTCATCCTCATACTCCTCCCGCGCCCCATCGGCGGGCTTTACACCATAAGTTTCGATACCTGTATTCAAGCTATTATCGCCATCCACCCGTTTTTGATGCAGTTAATCTGCGTTCATCTGCGTTTATCTGCGGTTCGTTTCTGTGAAGAACCACTTACCTTCTTATATATCCTTTGAAAGCGATGTGAAAGTGTTTCTTGCCGCAGGATGAACGCTCTGACTTTGCCCTCCGTCTATTTCAGTTTTCCGCCGTTATATAATTTGGTAACGTTACTTGCGTTACAAAATTAACAAATTGCATCCATCAGCGGTTCGTGATTCCGATACGCATAGCCTGCCTCGTTTTCCTGTCGGAGCGCCGAACAGTTTTAAAATATTTGAATCATAGTTCGTATCAGTTCGTATTGAGTTCGTTGTTAATCTTCCGCTTCCCTTTGCGTTCTTCGCGCGCTTTGCGGTGAATTTTTTGCGCAGGAAGCTTCGTTTTTCTTATCGGCGCCGTAAATTAATATGGTTTAATTTATTAAAGTACATAAATCACTATTTGCGAATGTTAATGCGAGTTCGTGAGATGTTATTTGTAAACTGTCTTTCTGTGCTCAAACTTATGCAGGATTAGAATATCGCCCTTGAACTCGTATAGAACCCGGAAAGGTGGGATTCTAACACTTCTAAGAGGAAAAAGTTCGTATCGCATA
>JAQUQX010000057.1 GCA_028715885.1 Candidatus Methanoperedens sp. | reverse complement strand
AAAATGCGGGGGACAGAAGCGCTTAAGCGGCTCTTTTCCGGTCTTGCCAGGGATGCACCGCCCGCAGACAGTCCGCACAGGGGCGAGTATGAAGAGATGATGCGGGGGCTTGAAGCAGAGCTTAGAGAGAAAGGGGTGGAACTGTGAGCGATACGATGGAAAAACTTTTCATTGAAAGAGATGAGGCTGAGTTTTGGCTGCACCTGAACAGAAACAGATCACTTCCCAGACTGATAAGCGCATATCAAATAGCGCAAGACGAAAAAGATTTTGAAATTAAGGAGATGATGAGATGAAATGCACAAAATGCGGAAGCACGAACATCATCAAGAAAGGAACGTACATGAACAGTAAAGGAGAGATGCAGACCCGACAATGTGTTGATTGTGGAAAAACAAAATCGGAGTTGATAAAATGAACAATATCGGATATAAATTTCTAACAGATAAAATGAAATCGACTAATGGTGACGAAACTTGGGAACTCGATATGTGGAAACAATGGACAGGAAAGCTTGAACTGTGCATGTCTGGCTTTCATGCTTGCAGAACTCCACTCCAATCATTGAAATATATATACGGCAATCGCTGGTTCGTAGTCGAGGCAGGCGGGGAATTTCTTGAGGAAAAAGATGATAAATTTGTATGCAGTCGCATGAGGATTATCCATGAACTTCCATTGAAAGAAATCATGCTTAGATTCGCTATTGCGTGTGCGAAAAACACTCTTTTCAGGTTTGAACGCGAAATCCCAGAAGACGATAGACCCAGAAAAGCTATTGAAATCGCCGAAGCCATCCTGCTGGGAAAAATAACAGGAATAGCAGCAGAGTCAGCAGCATGGTCAGCAGCAAGGTCAGCAGAGTCAGCAGCAAGGTCAGCAGCAAGGTCAGCAGCAAGGTCAGCAGAGTCAGCAGCATGGTCAGCAGCAAGGTCAGCAGCATGGTCAGCAGCATGGTCAGCAGCATGGTCAGCAGCAAGGTCAGCAGAGTCAGCAGCATGGTCAGCAGCATGGTCAGCAGCATGGTCAGCAGCAGAGTCAGCAGCAAGGTCAGCAGAACTAAAATGGCAAAATCGTACACTTGAAAGAATTATCAGGGAGTACTGAAATGACACTCTGCCCGAAATGCAGGCGACTTCTCACTGCAAAAAAAGACAGAGAAGTATGTAAAATATGCGGAGCATCTTTCCCGCTAACAAAAGTCAAGAGGACTTCGCAATCACTCTGCAAGCTACACGGAGAAGCATTTTTCAAAGCGTTTGATGAAACATTCGGGTTGAAGCCTATCCAGCTCTAACCCATACTTTTTTATTTCAGCAGGTGAATGTATCCTTTATGCAAAAGAAGAAGCGTACAGGCTCCGGGGACAGGTCAGGCGATAGATTTTTACACAATTTGGTATCGGCGAATCTTTGCGGCATTGAAAACATGAAGCGTGACGCTGTATTGGACTTCGGGACGAAAGAACACGGCAGCCAGCACCGCAAGCATTTTCCTCATCGCTCACTTTCTGAAATGACTGCGTATCTTACGTGGCGGGATTTTGTGGATGGGCGTAAACCAGACCCACTTATGAACTTACGGATATCGACAGGTCACATAATTGTTGATTCCTTACCAGCGAAGATGAAGGAAAGGATGAAGTTTTTACAGACGCTATCCAATCTTTTTTAGCGCAACTTATATAAGGAAATAAGGACAAGTTAAGTTGCTACAAGGCATTACGATAAAACACCAAAAAGCCCTTCTGACGAAGCCAAAGGTAAGGCAAAGGCGGCATGTCGCCAATGCTGGAAGTATGGATAAGAATGAAGTTGGGCGATGCAACTTTCTGAAGAAAATCAACCACAAAAGCTATATTCTAACAGAATAATCATTACGTACGCTGTGGGATTCATCTTTTCTGTATTGAATCGTAACCACTCCCCCATCTGTAAGAATCCCGCAGCTAACTTTTCATACCCCTAAATATATCATAAGGGAGATACTATATTTGTGGTGATGGCTACAAGGTCAGATTTAGAAATTGAGAAGTGGCAGAAGTTGTATGAATCTTATCATGCAAAAGGACAAGATGAAGCATATAATCAAAGACTCGGCAGCTACAGAGCATCAATAGCGATAGGGCGGGATTTTAATGAAAGTGTGGAAGCGTATTTGAACAGAAAAGACCTGAAGCGATTTTGGGACTGGACTCCGACATTGGTGAAGATACCTGAAACGAAGATTGACACATCCAGCAAGGACTACAAAGCCGGGTACAACTTAGCGATACAGGGAAGAATCGCACCCGCAGTTCCTGCATGGTCTGATCAGGGACAGGCAGATTTCAGACAGGGGTATGAAGATGGTGAAAAGGTTTTGGCTGAAAAAACTAAAACACAGGAACAAATTGATGAATTTATAGAAGATTTAAACCCTGATGATGTTGGTCGAGAGGAACTAAGCGGGTATGTTATTAGATTTGAGGGATTTACGGACGAGTGTTGGCAAGATGCTAAGAACAAGAAGAAAAATATTACCATGCTCGAAAAAGAGATTTTGCAGGAATGGAGTAAAGAAGGTAAATTAATAAGATGGGGATGGAAAGACGTAGGTTCTTTCGGTGAGCCTGATGTTTTTTTCGCACTTTTTGATAAGAGTGTGCTTGCTGAAAAAAAAGAAGTCCCTGTATTCGGACTCCCACAGGATACCAAGAAGTTCATTGAAGAGTTCGGCAAGCCCATCCAGACCGCAGAGAAGCCAAAAGTCATAGGCGCGCCATCGAGACAGGAATTGATGGAAGCTGAACAGCGCAAGCGTGCAGCAGAAGGAAAGAAGCTACGAGGTCAAGTTACACTTTTCGGGGCCGTGAGTACATCCCGTAGGCTGGGCGAGTTTGAGGAAAAGCCTATCATCCCGCAACATCCTATAAAGAGTATGGCAACTGAAGAACAGAAAAGAAAGCTGGAATATGCAAAGCCCGCTCTTGAACTGAAGCTGGCGGAAGAATCAAGGCTGTTAAAAGAACAGGAAGAGCTGCGTAAACAGTTAGAGGAATAGATGGACGATATTGAGCAGTTGTTGGCACAGAGAGATAATAACACCCGCCTCTATGTAAAATCTGGTGGAATGCCTGTATTTTATAATGAAGAGATGGAACGGGATATAGAAAAGCGGTTGAGAGAATGGCTATAAACCCTGATAAGAAAATCGGTTATCCTCCAACAGAAGAGGTCAGGAAGAATCTTGAAAGGCTGTATATTTCTATAACAGGAGCTTCAGACCTCGGCGATTTTGAAACCCTGCTGCAAGATTACGCAGACGAACTCTATCACACTGCAAAAGAGCGCATGATTCACGATTATGGTTCTTCTAAAACCGAAGCTCGTTTTAAGCAGCTTGAAAAGGAAAGCCGAGATGCCTTAGAGGGTGGCAAAGAGGAATTTATTGATAGTGAACTTCAACGACTGGGAGCGTCTGGGGAAGTTGTGTCAGACCATATTCGTGACCTAAAAACACAGAACGATGAGCTGAAGCGAAAGCTTGCCGAGAAGCAGCGCAAGGCGCCAGAACGAAAGCCAAAGCTCAAGCCTTTAGAATCTTTCGCACCTGCGCAACCAACACCAACGGATTATATCTCAAAGCTCTGCAAGCAGTCTCCGTTAGACCACAGTGATATACTGAAGCTGGTAAAAACAGTCGCTCTTCAAGATATCGAGGCTGCCATAAAAATAATCAAGGAATGTAAAACTCTTGATGAGTTTGATAAGTTTGAACTGGAAGAGTTGCTGCACCAGAAAGCGCAGGGACTTGAACCAATGAAGGAATCCAAGCCCGTTCATAAACCAATCTCTCCAAAACCTAAACCTGAAACAAAGATACGGACAACACGGGAAATATCAGGCAAGAGGGAAAAGGAAGAAGAAGCAGGTGGGAAGGTTTCACCCTTTCAAGCAGTTGAGTACGAGTATCACGACATCAACTTACAGAACGCCAAGCTGTTCCTACGGGATTACCAGCAATATCTTCCGGGAATGCTTCAGGCAGGATTGCAGAAATGGCTTGAAACGCACCGGACAGCGTTCAAGTTCCCGCTGACCACGCATAATATTGATTCTCTCTCTTCAGCACTGCAATACTCAATAGTTCAACCAGAACAGAAATCGGTAAGAAATACAGTTGCGGTACAGTTTGTATCGAAACACGCGCCGGATATTCTCGTGAGGGGATTGGAGAAGGCATCGGGTAACTTTAATTGGAGTACGGTTTACTCTTATTATAAAGATACGCTCAAAAAAGACATGCCCCCTGTTGATAAGTTCAAACAAGATGTGTTAGGGGCAGCGAAGGAAATCAGGTACGATTTCGCATAAACTCTTCGACCTGTTCCTCAATAGTTTTTTCTTTCTTAGCAACGATTACCACAAGCGAATCGACCCGAGCCTTTGATACGCCTTTGTTCGCTGCCTGAATCAGCAGCCCTTCATAATCTTCTTGCGTTACTGGCAGCCGCTGTTTATCGGCTTTAAATGCAACACCTTTCATTTCAGCTATGACGTTTGCGATAACATCTTCCATCGTGCCGCCTGCTGCATTGTATGAAGCCTGCCCGAACGCTTCCCATGTAGCTGCTTTTGTTGGTGCTACGACTTCAAGATTTTCTGCGCTCTCTTTGCTCTTCTCACGGATATGCACGCCTTTTCGGGTTTTTATGAGAAGTTTAGGCATTTTTTTCATCATCCTGCATCATCTGACATACTCCCCACCCTGAAGAACGGGGAATGCACACACCCCTTAACCCCGGTGTTCTTTCAGCTTTTTGGCTATAATAACTTTCCTGTGGTCTAATGTTTGTTTTATATTTTTATTCATCGAATTATCCCCGCATCTATCCAATCCCGTTCTATCCTGCGAAGCTCTTTCACCGATATGCTCTGTCCCTTCATATCAACCTGCGCATCTCCTGCATCGTTTGCGTTCTGAGACAGCCAGTTCATGACTTTATTTGCGAGCCAGTTAGCGATAGACATTCATCCTCCACGAGATACCATCATCGAATTTCGAGCCGTAAATCTTGTTGCCTATCAGGAGCGCAACAAGGAACATTAACCACTTACGGAGCCATCTTTTGAAGCGCATTAGCACTCGAAACCTGCATCAATTAAGTCTTTCTGTGATACGACATAAGTCACGGGCTTCTTATCATAATATAGCTTCAAGACATCATGAAAGCAGTTAATTATCTTTGAAGTGAGCTGCCCTTTATTGAAAACAACATCTGCGCCGACTAAGATGAAAACCGCTTCTGCGCTGTTCATTTCTTCCCTCTCCACAGAAACGCCTTTGTCGCCAGTTGCCGCCCATCAATCTTCCCTTTTTCTTTTAGAAGCTTGAGCATATTAATCCCATGTTGAACACTGCACCCGACCACATCAGTAATTTGTTTAGTGGTCAATTCTTCCTCAGAAGTTTCCAGAACAGCGAGGAATACATGCTCGCAAAATTGTATTGCCATTATCGTTTCAATCCTTATTTTAATCCTTGTTTTAGTGGATGTATCTCTCGAATATGCTTAACATATTACTCAGCATTAGAACTACAATGTTTCAATCCTTGTTTTAGTGGATGTGCTTCTTAAACCATATAAATAAACCTGACACCTATTAAATGTTTCCACTATATTTTAATCGTTGAAATTATGTTTTAACATGACTTTATATATTGATGTATAGCATATTATACACCAACAACCACAAACAAATCAAAAAAGTAACGAAAATAGAACTAAAAGGAGACAAGAACTAAATGCAAATCGGAGACGAAATCTCAATAATGCACATTGGCTCAAGACAGATTGCAGCCAGAAGTGCAGCACATAAGAATAGACGCAATGTCGTAATGAAGAAAAAGAGCATCCCTTCAATGACACCCTACATCGCAGCAGTATGGGCGGCATTCGGCGAAGCGGCACAGAGCGCATTCGGAGGCACAATGGAAGAAGTCAATAACGCAGTTGCCCGGAACGTCACTGGACTCAACACCGGCGCAAGACAGGCGCAGGAAGAGAAGAGAAACTTCAAGCACACAGTCAGAACACCAGCCAATATCCAGCACTTCAGGGAAGTTGCAGGAAAGGGCAGGGGCGGACTCGGCTCATACTCCGGAAGAATGCCAATGAGGGAAGTTCCCTATTAAGGAGTGATTCAACATGGTACAACTGAAAAGAAAAGCCGTTGAACATACCCTTGCAGTCGGCGCAGGCGTTGCAGCTCCCCTTGCGATAGAAGTCGTAGGAAAAGGCAAGCGCGTCAGTGTCGGGAAGATGCGAGTTAAGCAGTCCGCGCTCGTGGGCGGAATAGGTGGCGCTCTGGCATTAGTTGCAGGCGCGACTGAAACAGGCGTAAGAGGCGATGATGCGGATTACGCAATTGAGTTTGGCGCTGCGTCACTCGTGACCAGCCTCGGACTTGAACTCGTATCCAGAATGGGTGCGAAACAGCAAGCATCCCTTGCAGCACCGGATGAGATAACGCTTGATGCAGGACTTGAAGCATATAGCACACTCGAACGCGGTGCCGGGTTCGGTCTCGCCGAAGTAAAGGAGTATTAACATGTCCTACTTCATATCAAGCACAAATCCAGCATTCAACGCAAAAGTCCAGGAAGTTTATGATGCGGCAGTAGAACATGCCAAAACGGTATTTGCACAGCGCGGAATAAAAATGGCAGTTGAAAGGCTGCGCCCCGTGCATCTCGGTCTGACATCGACCTATTCGATTCCGTACAACTCTGGAAATGCATCGACATATAAGATGCAAACCGACTGCGCCGTTTTCCTCGTCGGTCTGTACTCGAACAGCACAAATATCAAAGAAATTACCCTGAAAAAAGGTCAGGAGTTCCTCGGTCTCTGGTCCGTGAGGGAAATCGTGAAGTTCCAGGAGCAACAGGGAGCTTATGCAGGCAACGTAAAAGCGCTTGTGTTCAAGAGTCAGGAAACCCTGAGTGTTCAGATTGTCGCAACATACGGTCAGACAGGAACAGCAAACGAAGACATCTGGTGGATCGGATTTGCGGTAATGCCAGAATCAGGCGTGAACGCATCAATAGTGGCTTAAACACCACTATTTTTTATTTTTTGTTCAGGAGGTTCACATGGCAGTAATGGCATGGGGTACACCAGTACAGTACAGGAAAATCAAGAGTTTAACCCCTACACAATTTCAAACATCACAGAGCGAAGTAGGTAAAATCTACACTGTTGTAAGTTCATATTCACGAATCAGCCTTATGAGCCAGACGGTATCACGGGAACAGTTTGACAAAATGGTAAAAGAAGTGAGCGCAAAACTTGCAGGAAAAGCAAGGCTGCTGTCTGCAAAGATAGATTCAGTAGCTAAAACATTCACATATCAATATACGCCAATAATGGGTTTTCCCCTTCCAGTACTTGCCTGGTTGTCGTGGCAAGCAATAGTGATAATTGTTGCCGTAGTATTACTTATTACTCTCGCAATAATAGGCGTTGATGTCGGAGACTTCGTGGCAAAGTCAGTAACTGCGCCAATCGTGGGAGGAATCACGAACATACTCACCAGTCCCTGGGTAATCGGCGGTCTGCTGGTTGCTGGTGGCGGGTATTACCTGCTAAAGAACCCATCGAAAATCGGAGAAATAAGGAGAGAAATATATGCCAGATAGTTTGAGTTATAGTTTAAATCAAATCGGATTCTCACTCGATAAATCGGGAAGAGAACTTGACAGCCTGACCAGAGAAGTCAAACAGTACGGCTTCTGGCTTGGACTGGAAGCACCCAATAATGTGATGGAATACGCGTGGGCGTTACCGAAGATTACAGTTCCAACTGTTTTTAAGGCAGCCGCAGCGAAGGTTACTACTTTTGTCCAGGCTAAGGTTATTGCGCCTGTCCAGAAAGCCGCAACTGTTATCAAGCAGGTACAGACACAGGCGGCGAAGGTTGCAGGGGCAGCAGTGACCTCTACTGTAAACACGTTGAAGGCTGTAAAGAATCAGGGCGTGGCTCTGGTCGCACAGGCAAAAACAGCGGTGACTGATGCAGCAGCAAAGGCAGCCGCCGCAGCAAAAGCAGTAGCACAGGCAGTAACGGATAAGGCGAAGGCAGCCGCTGCGCTGGTCGCAGAGACGGCAAAAAAGGCAAAGGATGCAGCAACAGCACTTGCATTAAAAGCAAAGGAAGCGGCAATGAAGGTTGCTGCGGGCTTGGATGCATTGAAGAAAAATCTATCATCACGGATAAGCGCGAACATCAACAAGTTCGTGACCACAGGTCAGAATCTCCTCAACTCTGCGAGAGGGAAGGTCACATCATCATCCTCACATCTCGCTAAGGCAAAAGCAGCACTCGCAAGACTAAAAGCGAAGGTAGCAGCAAAGAGAGCCAGAAAAATGGGATTTGCCAGCTTTGAGGATGCTATCCAGTCCGACCCTGATTATATTCAGTTCGGCTATGAAGTCCAGCAGGGAAAAGGTGATATCGTAGCCGCTCAGGGAGATGCGAACGGTTCAGTAGCCGCAACATCAGATATCGAACAGAAGGCAGGCGCAGGAGTGACCGTAGCTCCTGAGGAAGCATCCTCAATAGGTGGTTTCATATCGAGTACGCTATCAACTCTCTACAACGGAGCGAAGAGTATTATCCTGGCGATTTACAACGCAGGAAAATCCGTGCTATTAACTGTAGCTGAATATCTCGGTCTATACTCATCTCTTGAATCACAGATGACACAAGCAATCCTCCAGGAGAAGAAAGCAGATGCAGAAGTAAAAAAGGCAGTGGAGGCACAGGCATCAGCAACAACGCCAGAAGAGAAAGCAGTCGCTGATACTGCGTATGCAAGTGCAGTCACTCAGAAAGAAGCGGCTGTTTCTGCTGTAGATAATGCGGTTGCCGACGCAATAAAGACAGGCGCATCCCCACAGGAAGCAGTAGATAAAATGAATACGCTCAAAACAGCACTTGTTCCAGAGTGGAAGCCACCAGCATACACACCAGCAGAACAGGCAGCAGCTCCGCAGATAGCCAGTGATGCGGCAGTCAGTACACAGGAAAAGTATGCGGCAGCCGAGAAAGGAGCATACACCGACCTTGCAGATAAGGCAGGAACGGCTATGGCTGTTGAAACAGATTTGGCAAATGCAAAGACTGCAAGCGATGTGAACGCAATTGGCGCGGCAGTTGAAGAAGGATTGGCGGAAGGGGCACCAGAAAGAGAAGGAGCGCCAAGCAAACTTCCATACATTGCCGCAGGGCTTGCAGTGCTTGGTGGAGGATTGTACTTACTCACGAAGAAAAAGGGAGGGTCTTATGCAAGAGCCTGAAACAACCCCGAAACGTGAGCGAGTAGGCACATTCGCTAAGATAAGCGATGTGAGTACAGAACGGCGCAAGAACTTAGCGTTTGGAGATTCCGTTGATAGTATGGAACGTGACTATCGCCAGTATAAAAAATCAAGACAATAAAATAAAAATAAAGGAGACAAAGATAAAATATGGTACAAACACCAGGA
>JAQUQX010000056.1 GCA_028715885.1 Candidatus Methanoperedens sp. | reverse complement strand
TCCAGCGTCTGCAAGGGTTCGGTGGAAGGATGGTAGCCCCCCCATATTACGGGAATATCCGGAAAGCGCTCTTTTACAGCCGCACAAACGTCAATCCCGTCGCGGAGCTGGTAACAGGTCATACTGCTCACCCCAAGGCATAGCGCGTTTTCGCATGCATCAATAACCTGCTCTTTATAATCACCATACACTGCAGCATTGATTATCTTAACATCAAAATCATCCCTGACCATTCTTGCAAGAGCGAGAAGAGATAGAGGCACATTGACAAGAGGAACCTGAAGTGATGTCGTTTTCTTGTTTAAAATCGCCACAGGATGTTTTACAGGCATCGGGTTGAACAGAATTATAGTGGTTTTACCTTTTACGCTCACTGGATTCACCGGTTTGGTTGCTTTTTTTACGCTTATTGCCGACCCTTATGATATTTCTTACTATCCGCTCATTGCATTGAAGTTATCGGCGAGACAACGTCTCATACCGCTAATTTAAATTAACGCCAGTTGAATATAGTCACTTACATGAAACAGGAAATGTCAAGCGTGGACGTGGCAGCGCTTATCAAGGAATTGCATCCGCGTCTTCTGGATGCAAAAATTGCAAAAATATACCAGCACTCACCAGATGAAATCAGGATAGGGCTTCATATTTTCAAGGAAGGAAGGACAAATCTCGTAATCGAAGCTGGAAGGCGCCTGCACCTCACGAAACATCCGGATATTGCCCCCAAGTTCCCGCAGTCTTTCCCGATGCTGCTTCGCAAACACCTTAGCGGCGGGAGGATAACCGAGATTTCACAGTATGACTTTGACCGGATAATCGAAATGCACATCCAGCGCGGTGAGGATAAGACAATTCTTCTTATCGAGCTTTTCTCAAGAGGTAATATTGTGCTCCTTAATGCTGAAAAAAAGATAATCCTGCCGCTAAAATCCATCAGTTTCAGGGACAGGAAAGTCAGGGGCGGTGAACCTTATGAGCTTCCTGCGCCGCAGCTTTCCCCTGTTACAGCCTCTCAGGATGAGCTAAAGGAAATGTTCTCACATTCGGATTCGGATATTGTCAGGACGCTTGCGACAAGGATGAACATGGGAGGACAGTATGCAGAAGAACTCTGCCTGCGTGCCGGTATTGATAAGAACACGCCTGCGAAGCAATTTACTGATTTTGCGGCTGTGCAAAAAGCGCTCTCGGAGGTTTTCATGCCCCTCCTTTCTGACCTCAAACCCAATATTGTGTTAAAGGACGGAAAACCTGTTGACGTGCTGCCGTTTGAGTTATCGCAGTACGGGAAAAACGAAAAGAAATATTTTGGTACTTTTAATGATGCGCTTGATGAATATTTCAGCCCTGAAACTGAGAAAAAAGGCGAATTAAAAGAAGAAAAAAATGTTGGGGGAAAAGCCGAAAAACCCGGATTGTATGAGTACCGGATGCAGAAACAGATGCAGGCGCTTGGGAAATTCAAGGATGAGGAAGGAAAACTGGTACGCAAAGGCGAATTGGTATATGCGCATTACCAGATGTGCGACGGGATTCTTAAAACGATAAGGGATGCCAGGGATAAGGGATATTCATGGGACGAAATAAAGAGCAAATTAAAGAGTTCGGATAAGCCGCAAGTAAGGGCGATAAAATCCATCGATACAGGCAGGGGTATAATCACTGTAACGCTTGATAATGAGGATGTGGACCTGGATATCAGGCTTACAGTCCCCCAGAATTCACAGGTCTATTACGATAAATCAAAAAAACTATCCTCTAAAATCAAAGGCGCGCTTACTGCTATTGAAGGGACAAAGAAATTATCCGAAAAGGAAGAGGCGCCCCGGGAAAGGAAAAAAACTGAAAAACCGAAACAAAAATGGTATGAGCAGTTCAGGTGGTTTATCTCGTCGGACGGCTTCCTTGTTATCGGGGGCAGGGATGCCCAGAATAACGAGGATATTGTGAAAAAATATCTTGAGAAGCGTGATATTTTCTTCCACGCGCATGTATCGGGTTCTCCATCTGTCGTTATAAAAACAGAAGGAAAAGAAGTCCCCGAAAACACTCTTGCTGAGGCGGCGCAGTTCACAGTCTCCTACTCCGGCATCTGGAAATCCGGGCAGGCGAGCGGCGATGCTTACTGGGTGCTGCCGGAACAGGTTTCAAAGACGCCGGAATCCGGTGAATATGTGGCAAAGGGGGCTTTTGTGATACGTGGCAAGCGTAATTATTACAAAGATGTGATGCTCGGGACGGCGCTGGGTCTGGTTCTCAATGAGGAAAAAAGACTGATTGGAGGACCGGTGAGCGCGGTAAAAAGCAGGGCACAGTTCGTTATGGAGATAGAACCGGGGGAGTTCGAGCAGAACGACCTGTCAAAGAAGATTTACAGGATGCTAAATGAAAAATTCAAGGACATGAAACTTATAAAGACAATTGCTTCGCCCGATAAGATTGCGATGTTCCTGCCTGCGGGCAGGTCGACAGTGAAGGGATAAGGAGTCTTATGCCTCACGGGATTTTAGATAGACGGCAATACCGACCATTTTAGCAAACTTTTAAACCCTTATTTCCCTATAATAAGACTGGAGATTGATGTGAAACTAACAAATTATATTCCTTTCATCGGCATGGCATTCATGCTGCTGCTTGTCCAGCTAATTGCAGTCGCACTGAGCGAGCCTTTCGAGGTAAATGAATTCAAAGCCTTTTCCAATCCTGAAGATACGGGCAATGTGATAATCTGGATTGCAATCATTCTCGTTTTCACCGCGTTTATTTTTGTTGTTATAAAGATGAACAAAAAATGGGTGATACAGGCATTTATCCTTTTTACCGTGGCTTCCACTTTATATTATGTTTTTTTTGCTGTTTTTTCCGCGTTTCTAACCGCAGGACTGAATTTTATTTTAACAATTATACTTTCAATAGCCCTGACAGTGGTTCTTTATAAATACCCTGAATGGTACGTGATAGACATAATCGGCGTATTAATCGGCGCCGGAGCGGCTTCGATTTTCGGTATATCGCTTGCTATTATTCCCACGCTGGTTTTGCTTGTTTTACTGGCTGTTTATGATTATATCGCTGTGTACAGGACAAAACACATGGTTGCCCTTGCAGAAGGCGTAATGGATTTGAGGCTGCCTATTTTGCTTGTGATTCCCAAGCGCTGGAATTATTCTTTCCTTACCGAGAAATTCGATAAAGAAGAACGCGAAGCATTCTTTATGGGACTGGGAGATGCTGTTATGCCCACGATACTTGTGATATCCGCAAACATGTTCGTTAAGGCTGGATATTACACCGTACCGGTTATCGGGGCTGTAAATATTCCCGCAATCGGCGCTATGCTTGGCACCCTTGTGGGATTTTCGGTACTGATGGGATTCGTAATGAAGGGCAAGCCCCAGGCTGGTCTTCCCTTCCTCAACGGTGGGGTTATCCTGGGATACGTGGCGGGGAGCATTATTGCTGGTTCACAAATAATATAAGTGAAAAAGAGAGAAAGCTCAAATGGCTTGCTTTCCGCGCTCTCCGGTGCTCAGGCGTATGACCTCTTCAACAGGATAGATGAAAATCTTCCCGTCGCCGCTCTTGCCTGTTTTCGCTACTGAAATTATCGCTTCTATTGCAGGTTCCACAAGTTCATCGTCCACTATCATGTCTATCCTGAGCTTTGGCAGGAACTCTATGCGGTATTCTCCCGCCCGCCACTGAAGGGAGATGCCCTTCTGGCGCCCGCGTCCCTGAACTTCTGTAACAGTCATTCCAACGATACCTTTCCCTTCAAGCGCTGTTCGAACAGCATCAAGAACTTCGGGTCTTATTACTGCTTCGATCTTTTTCATCCAATTGCCTCACGAATAAGCCTTTTCTGCGTGCTGGGATACATCAAGACCAACAGCCTCTTCTTCCTCACCGACGCGTAAACCAATTGTCGCATCTATGACCTTCGCCAGTATAAACGTAACGACGAATGAGTAAACCCAGGTCACTGCGACAGCTATTACCTGCGTGATAAGAAGCCCGCTGTTCCCATACAGCAAGCCGTTCGCGCCTGCGGGGTTCACAAGTGTCGTTGCAAAGATACCTGTTGCAATGGCGCCCCATGCTCCGCCTATGCCGTGGCATGCCCAGACATCCAGCGACTCATCGATGTTTCGCTTCATCCTGAAAAGCATGGCATAGTAGCTTAAGACGGCTGCTACAGCTCCAATCACTATAGCTGCAAGCGGGGTAACAAAACCGGATGCAGGAGTTACTGTTGCAAGACCTACGACGCCTCCTGTTACCGTTCCGAGGACGCTGGGTTTCTTGTGGTACCAGCTCAAGAGCATCCATACCAGCGCTGCAGCCGCGCCACCTGTATTGGTAACCACGAACGCATTCACGGCAAGCCCGCCGCTTGTAACCGCGCTGCCTGCATTGAAACCGAACCAGCCGAACCAGAGCAATATGGCGCCCAGCACTGTCATGGGTATGCTGTGAGGCTCCATCATATGTTTCCCAAATCCCTTACGCGCGCCTATCACAAGCGCGATGGCGAGAGCAGATACGCCTGCGCTCACATGCACCACGAGGCCGCCGGCAAAATCAAGCGCTCCCATGGTTCGAAGCCAGCCTCCTTGGCCCCATACCCAGTGGGCTATCGGGTCATAGACAAGGGTAGCCCACAGGAAAGAGAAAATAAGGAATGCGCTGAACTTGATGCGCTCAACGAAAGCACCTGTGATGAGAACAACAGTAATTACGGCGAACATTGCCTGGAACATCATGAAAGCCATGGAGGGAATCGTTTTTGCATAATCAGGGTTCGGAGCATTTCCAACACCGTTTAGCCCTATCCAGTCAAGGTTTCCGATCACGCCCCCGACATCATGACCGAAAGCGAGGCTGTAACCGAACAGTATCCACTGCACGCTAATGAGCGCAAGGATAGCAAAGCTGAACATTATCGTGGAGAGAGCGTTCTTTTTACGCACCATTCCGCCGTAGAACAAACCCACCGCCGGAATCATCAGCATCACGAGCGCCGTACTGATAAGCACCCATGCAGTATCGCCGGTATCTATTTTTGTCTCTTCTGCCGCAGAAGCTGCATTTGCTATTGCTGCAAGTAAAATAACTGCAAGAAAAATGTGCTTAGAACGCGTCGAAGATATTTTCAATCCCATGTTTACTCAATCCTCTCACAAGGCATACGGATACCCACTGGATAGTTATAATATATAAATTTAACTCAATGGGAGAGTAAACTATATATAGGGGATTATTTACATCTTTGAACTCCAGTTGTTATATTTTTATCACAGCTTTTTCATCTCCTTGAAATCGATAATCGTGGAAATTGGGTATGTAGTTACCTTAATGCCAATCTCACTTACGGTTGCCATGATATTAGTTCCTGCATATACCGCAATGCCACTTTTACGTATTCCAATAACTTTTCAGGTGTTGTTATCATATATTTCATCCTTTGAAATTTTATTAATAAGTCTCCGGAAGCCACATTATATGGCTTCCTTTCCCCGTTCGCCCGTGCTGACACGCACGACCTCTTCAACAGGATAAACGAATATCTTTCCATCGCCGTTCTTTCCTGTCTTTGCAACTGCGGTTATCGCTTCTATTGCAGTTTCCAATTTATCATCAGGAACTACAATGTCAAGCCTGAGCTTGGGAAGGAATTCCACGCAGTATTCGCCTGCGCGCCACTGAAGGCACACGCCTTTCTGCCTCCCGCGTCCCTGCACTTCGAGCACGGTCATGCTTACAATACCTTTTTCCTCAAGCGAAACGCGTACGGATTCAAGGTTTTCCGGTCTTATTACTGCTTCAATTTTCTTCATTTTGCTCACCTCACGAATACGCCTTCTCAGCATGCTGGGAAATGTCTAAGCCCACTTGTTCCTCTTCATCGGGGACACGCAATCCAATGGTTGCATCTACAACCTTTGCTAAAATGACAGTCACAACAAAAGCGTATACCCATGTCACACCGACTGCAATTATCTGCGTTGTAAGCTGTCCAGGATTGCCATAGAGCAAGCCATTTGCACCTGCGGAATTTACTGCAACAGTGGCGAATATGCCCGTGGCTATGGCACCCCATGTTCCGCCTATGCCGTGGCATGCCCAGACGTCAAGAGAATCGTCCACGTTCTGCTTACTCCGAAAGAGCATAACATAGTAACTGAGAGCAGCTCCTACCGCTCCTATTACAATCGCTGCCATCGGTGTAACGAAACCGGAAGCAGGCGTGATTGCTACAAGACCCACGACACCGCCTGTGGCTGCACCCAGAACGCTCGGTCTCTTGTGGTACCAGCTAAGCAGTGTCCACATCAGCGCTGCCGCTGCTGCGGCTGTATTGGTTACAACAAAGGCGCTTGTTGCAAGTCCATTGCTTGCTACTGCGCTGCCTCCGTTAAAGCCGAACCAGCCGAACCACAGGAGCGCTGCGCCAAGAACAACCATAGGTATGTTGTGCGGTTCCATAGCCTGCTTCCCGAATCCCTTGCGTTTGCCTATCACAAAGGCAATTGCAAGAGCCGAAACCCCTGAGCTGATGTGCACAACCGTGCCTCCGGCAAAATCAAGCGCACCCATGTTGCGAAGGAAGCCGCCAACGCCCCATACCCAGTGCGCTATCGGGTCATAGACAAGAGTTGCCCAGAGCAGGGAGAATACCAGAAAGGCTTTGAACTTTATGCGCTCAACGAAAGCACCTGAAATGAGCGCTACAGTAATTACAGCAAACATCGCCTGGAATATCATATATGCCAGGGCAGGAATCGTGGCTGCGTAATCAGTGTTGGGATCCTGACCGACGCCATTCAGCCCGAGCCAGTTGAGGTTTCCAATCACTCCGCCTACATCGGGACCAAAGGCAAGGCTGTAACCATAAAGCACCCACTGGACGCTTATTAATGCAAGAATCACAAAGCTGAACATTATGGTTGAGAGTGCATTTTTCTTCCGCACCATGCCACCGTAGAACAAACCCAGAGCAGGCGTCATTATCATTACAAGCGCTGCACTTGCAAGAACCCATGCAGTGTCGCCTGAATCTACTTTTGGTGCATCTGCTGCCAGAGCAGGTACAGAGAGCAGTAAAAAGCTCATTATTACAGACCAGTATATTGATTTTTTCAAGTTCATTTTCATTATCCTCCTAGGATGCCTATGTAAAGGCATACGGCTATCTACTGAAGATTTAATATTATATAAATTTAATCATTATTGATTTGTTTATACTGATAATATTTATATACTATTAAATCTCCAGTAGGCTGTCGTTTACCCCAAGGAGGATAAAATGAGACAGATAGCAATATACGGAAAAGGTGGAATCGGTAAGTCCACAACGACCCAGAACCTTACAGCAGCGCTTGCTTCCATGGGGAAGCGCGTGATGCAGATAGGGTGTGACCCCAAGGCAGATTCAACGAGGATGCTCCTTTGGGGAAAAGTGCAGGCAACCGTCTTGGACACCATGCGTGACAACGGCCCAGCCGGTGTAACTCTTGGTGTTGTCCAGCACACAGGCTTTGGCGGAATAAAGTGCGTCGAGGCAGGAGGTCCAGAACCGGGTGTGGGCTGTGCAGGAAGAGGAGTTATTACAGCGATAAAGCTGCTGGAGGAACTGGGTGCATATAATGAAGAGTTTGATTTCGTCTTCTACGACGTGCTCGGAGACGTAGTATGCGGCGGTTTTGCCATGCCCATACGCGAGGGCTATGCCAAAGAGATATACATCGTGGCAAGCGGGGAACTCATGGCGCTGTATGCTGCCAATAACATCTGCAAGGGCATAGTAAAATTCGCAGAAAATGGCGATGCGCGCTTGGGCGGCATAATATGCAACTCGCGCAACGTGGACAATGAACTTGAGCTTCTGACCGAATTCTCTAAGAAGATCGGTTCGCATTTGATCCAGTTCGTGCCGCGGGATAATATGGTGCAGCGCGCCGAGATCAACCGCAAGACTGTGATCGATTTTGATCCCACATGCAAGCAGGCTGAGGTTTACAGGTCACTGGCTAAGAACATCATAGGGAACACGAATTTCGTGATACCAAAGCCAATGGCAATGCAGGAACTTGAGAACATGATGGTTGAATTCGGCATTGTGGAGAGGTGAGAACATGAAGATGATACGGGCAATTATCAGACCTAACAAGGAAGAAAAAGTAGTTGAGCATCTGGAAAAAGAAGGGTTTTTTTCCCTCACAAAGATGAACGTATTCGGGCGCGGCAAGCAGAAGGGTATCAGGGTAGGGACAGTTTGTTATGATGAGCTGCCCAAAGTAATGATGATGCTTGTCGTGGAAGATGATGATGTATCAAAGGCAATAAAAATCATCCAGAACAGCGCCCGAACAGGGAATATCGGCGACGGAAAGATATTCATAAGCGATGTTTCAGAAGCGTACACGGTGAGGACAGGCGCCTCAGGATTATAGGTGAGATCATGAAGGAAGTTATCGCCATAATCCGAAGACATAATTTGCAGGAAACAAAAGCGGGTCTTCTTGGAATAGGTGTCCCGGCACTCACAATGGTAAGTGTTGAAGGAAGGGGCAAACAGAAAGGACTCCCCGGCTGGAATTATGAACTCGATCCCGCATTAATGGATATGGAGGAGAAAAATACTGGCGTCAGCATGCGCTTTATCCCTAAACGGATGATTTCAACAGTTGTCGAGGATGATGATGTACCAAAAGTGGTTGAGACGATAATTAGGACAAACCAGAGCGGGCACATAGGAGATGGTAAGATATTCGTGTGCCCTCTGGAAGATGCAGTGAGAGTGAGAACAGGAGAAAGTGGAGAACAGGCATTGAAGTAGAGAATTATAGCGGAGAATAAAATGACAACAATATTACCGGAATGCGACATCCCAATACCTCAGCGCAAGCCGCATATCGTGTGCCATGATCCTGAGAACATGGTCTTGCCCATGTGCAATGTCCAGACCGTTCCAGGCGACATGACCGAGCGCGGCTGCACGTTCGCAGGTTGCAGGGGAGTAGTTGGTGGTCCAGTAAAGGATGCTATCCAGCTTGTGCATGGGCCAATTGGCTGTGCCTACTATACATGGGGCACGCGCAGGAACCTTTCTGACACGAAACTGCACAGGAAGTACTGCTTCAGTACAGACCTTACAGAAGAAAGTGTAATATATGGAGGTGCAAAAAAGCTATTAAATTCCATAATAGAGTCGCATGAACTGTTTCCTGAAGGAAAGGCAGTGTTTGTATATTCTACATGCGTTGTCGGGCTGATAGGCGATGATACGGACTCAATATGCAAACAGGCACAGGAAAAGATAGGAATTCCCGTAATACCATTCCACTGCGAAGGTTTCAGGGGCGTGAGCCAGTCCCTTGGACACCACATCGCCAACCGCACGCTATTTGAGAAAGTGGTTGGAACAGAGGAGCCCGAAACCACTACGCCCTATGACATGTGCATAATCGGTGAATTCAACATCGACGGCGATGCATGGATAGTCAAGCCGCTGTTTGAGCGGATAGGCGTTCGGGTACTTTCAGTGTTTACAGGCAATGCCTCCTACCATGATATTCCACCAATGCACAGGGCGAAGCTGAACATCGTCCAGTGCCAGAGGTCCTCGACGTATATTGCCAAGATGATCCAGGACAAGTACAATATCCCCTATATCAACGTGTCCCTGTTTGGCATAGCCCAGACGGCAGAGGCTCTTCGCGATGTTGGAAAGTTCTTCCACCTCGAGGAGAATGCAGAAAAGGTCATTGCTGAAGAGCTTGCAAAGTACCAGCCCAGGATTGATTACTACAGAAGGAGGCTTGAGGGTAAGAAGTGCTTCATATACCAGGGAGCGCCGCGCGCCTGGCACTGGATCGAGCCGATGCGGGAGCTGGGTATCGAAACCATCCTTACTGCAACAACATTCGGACACAAGGACGACTACGAGAAGATCATGGCAAAAGCAAAGCCAGGTCATATCTGCATAGACAACCCAAATGCCCTTGAGATAGAGGAATACCTGGTAAAGCTCAAACCCGATTTCTTCATTGGAGGCCTGAAGGAGAAATACCTGACATACAAGCTTGGTATTCCCTTTATCAACGGACATTCCTACGAAGAAGGACCCTATGCAGGATTTGAAGGATTCGTGAATTTTGCCAGGGATATTGATGTTGCGGTAAACAGCCCTGTGTGGAAGTTCATAAACATGCCCCTGGAGGTGAGTTAGATGGCGCGAAGCGTAACGATTAATCCGCCCAAGATGTGTCAGCCAATGGGTGCCATACTTGCCTACATGGGAGTACACGGTTGCGTCCCGCTTGTACACGGTTCTCAGGGATGCAGCACGTACCCGCGCTACAATATTGCGCGCCATTTCAGGGAATCTGCCGAGGTAGCAGTTTCATCGCTTGCCGAGGATGCTGCCGTATATGGAGGAGCCAGGAACCTGACCGAAGCCATAAAGAACGTCAAGTCCAGATTGAACCCGGCAGCCATTGGTATCTGTACCACGTGCATGAGCGAGACCATAGGAGACGATGTGAAACTGATAGCAAAGAAAGCGCTGACCGATGATACTATGAAGATATTCCCCGCGTCCACGCCAAGCTATGTTGGCACGCATCTCACAGGATATGATAATGCCCTGCGGACGCTTGTGGAAATGCTGGCAGTAAAGGGTGAGCCAAATAACAAAA
>JAQUQX010000055.1 GCA_028715885.1 Candidatus Methanoperedens sp. | reverse complement strand
GATGATACTATGAAGATATTCCCCGCGTCCACGCCAAGCTATGTTGGCACGCATCTCACAGGATATGATAATGCCCTGCGGACGCTTGTGGAAATGCTGGCAGTAAAGGGTGAGCCAAATAACAAAATAAACATTATCACGGGAATAATCAACCCCGGCGACATCAGGGAAATAAAGAACATGCTGCGCTTAATGCATGTGCAAAGCATATTCCTGTCCGACATCTCGGAGACCCTTGATTCTCCCATATTGCCTGGAGGACACAAACCCGTCCTGCCCGACGGAGGGACAAGTCTCGCCGACATCGCAGATTCTGCAAACTCACTGGGCACAATAGCGATATGCAGGACAGCGGGTTCGGCAGCTATGTATCTCAGGAACAAGTTCAACGTGCCTTCTGTGCTTGGCCCTGCGCCCATCGGAGTCATCAACACTGACAGGTTTGTACAGAATATCTGCAAGTTAAGCTGTGCTCCGATACCGGATGAGATAATCAGGGAGCGCGGGCGCCTGATAGACAGCATGGTGGACGTGCACCACTATATGTTCGGGCGCAAAGTCGCAATATTCGGCGACCCGGATATTGTGTCCGCCATCGTGCGATTCTGCGCTGAAGCAGGGATGAACCCCACAGTAGCGATGACAGCTACAAAGCACAAGGACTTTGCACCTGATATAAAGGCGGTGAACAGCGAATATAAGACCGATACCCAGATACTTGAAGGCACTGACCTGTATGAATTCCACGAGGTCGTGAAAACCCACGGCTCGGAGCTCATACTTGGCAACTCCAAGGGCAAGGACATAGCGGATGATGAGGGCGTTCCTTTAGTGCGCTTCGGGTTCCCGGTGTACGACCGCGTTGGCGTGTACCGCTATCCTATCCTGGGATATAATGGCTCGATATACCTGCTTGATCTGATGACAAACGCGATCCTGGGGCATAAGTATGATCCCAACAAGCTGCACCAGTGAGGTGAAACCATGGAATACATTACCGGAATAACAGCTTCAGGTGGAAGTTGGATTCCAACCTTTGTGGTGAGAAGCAATATCAACGACTGCGGATGCTGCGGTAAGTGCTTCAAGATATGCGGGCGCGGGGTTTTTGAGTACATCGATCACCCAAATGCCGATGACCTCTGCGGCGCCAAGGTCATGACCGTGGCGCATCCTGAGAACTGCATCGGCTGCGGGGCATGCGCGCGGGGATGCCCGAAGAAGAATATCTTGTGCGAGCCTAAGGTCAGGGTTGGGTGAGAATCAGGTAATATAGAACTCACAACCACGAAGTTTGCAAAGAAAATCGACCACAGAGGACACAGAGTTCACAGAGAAGTGTTTTTTTTCTCTGTGTCCTCTGTGAACTCTGTGGTTTGCAGTATTCCAGAAATAATAAAAAGTCGTTCTTTGCGGTTAATAGAATTGAAAGAGGTTAAGAACCATGTCCAAAATAAGTCACATCCTCCTGAAAAACCCGGTGGTAGTTCCCACCGGGACAACACTTGTCGAGGCTGTACAGCTCATGAAGAGAAATAAAATTGCCAGCGTCCTTGTGAGTAGAAACGGCAGGCTGGCTGGAATCATCTCAGTGGAGGATATAATGCAGTGCGTGGCAGAGAGAACAAATCTGGATATTATAGTGGATGAAGTCATGCACTCGCCAGAGCTAACAATCGACTCGGAAAAATGGCTTATGGATGCCATTGCGATGTTCGAGCGCTGCAAAGCCTCGCATATATCGGTGGTTGAGAATGGAGAAAGGATAGGCATTATCAGGATTGAGGATATACTGCATACATGCAGGTTTAATATTCAACAGGAGGAAAAACAATGAGAATCCATTCCCTTGAACATGAACCCTTCGAAGGTCTGGCTAACATCGAAGTATGGGCAAAGAATAGAGGACACAGCATTTCAAGAACGCTGCTCTTCAATGACGAAGAACTCCCCGATATAGACGATTTCGACTGGCTTGTCATAATGGGCGGTTCGATGAACATCTACGAGGAAGAAAAATACCCCTGGCTAAGGAAAGAGAAGAATTTTATTGCCGAAGCTATCGCAGGTAAGAAAATAGTCCTGGGAGTATGCCTTGGTTCCCAGCTTATTGCGGACGTCCTTGGCGGAAAGGTGAGCAGGAACAGGTATAAGGAAATCGGATGGTTCCCGGTGACGCTGACCAAAGATGCAAAGAACTCATCGGTTTTCAGCACTTTCCCTGGCAGATTTACCGCAGTCCACTGGCATGGCGACACGTTCAAAATCCCGCCTGGAGCTGCAAGAATAGCCGAAAGCGAAGCATGTCCGAATCAGGCCTTCGAGTATGGACGGGTCATAGGATTACAGTTCCATCTTGAGTATTCGGCAAAGAGCATTGACCTCATGTTCAAGAACTGCAGCGAAGATCTTGTGGATGGGAAATATATACAAAAGCCTGATGAAATTGTTTCACAGAACAGCAATGTGGTTGAAACACAAATACTATTGAATTTGCTGCTGGATAATATCGAAAGAGAGTACACTTAAGTATGGATGACGTCCTCCTTCTTTCTGTGCTTATATTTGCTGCAGGATTGCTTTACTCCTCGGTAGGTCACGCAGGGGCTTCTGGATACCTGGCAGCAATGGCAATATTTGGTCTCGCGCCCGAAGTGATGAAGTCAACTGCACTTGTGCTCAACATTTTTGTTGCTTTCATCGCTACTCTTCAATTCCAGAAGGCGGGTTATTTTTCCTGGAATATCTTCTTGCCGTTTGCAATGAGTTCGGTTCCTTTTGCATTTATCGGAGGGGCTTTATCTTTTCCGGGTTCTGTCTATAAGCAACTCCTTGGTTTAGTCCTGTTTTTTGCAGCATTTCGGCTTTTCCAATACAAGCATTCGGCAATTACAGATGCAGTTAAACCGGTTCCGGTTCTCTGGGCTGTGCTTTTCGGAGCAGGGATTGGACTATTATCCGGAGCAGTTGGCGTGGGCGGCGGTATCTTCCTGAGTCCTTTGCTCCTGTTCATGGGCTGGGCAAAAACAAAGGAAACTGCCGGGGTGTCTGCTGCTTTTATCCTTGTGAATTCCGTAGCCGGAATTGCAGGACATCTGACAAGCGTGAATTTCCTGCCGGATGCCATCTATCCCTGGGCATTTGCAGCAGTACTTGGCGGAATAATCGGCTCTCGTCTGGGAAGCCGAAGGTTTGTGAATGTAACGCTTTACCGTCTGCTTGCAGTGGTTCTTGTTATTGCCGGCGCAAAGCTCATGCTTGTGTAAATTGCTGGAAATGCCCGGGTGTGTAGTCCGCCATAAAAAGAGAAGGTAATCAAGCGAGCCATTTCTTTCCTCTTCCTTTCCTTTCTGTTACATAATAATCCACTTTTATTGTCCCGTGGGTAATTGCAAAAAGGAAATCCGGTTTAACCCATGACAATAAAGCCGCTTTTAAAAATCAAAAATAGACCGCAGTATCAGCAGTATGTTCCGCTTCCTTTCCCTTATCCTGCGCACCGAGTACGGGAACCAGTTCTTCCCGTAAGGGATGTAATCAACCACAGTGAGACCTTTCTTTACAAGCCCGCTTTTAAGTTCTTCTCTTACTCCCATGAGCATCTGGATTTCCAGCCTCTTCTTGTGGGCTTTGTTTGCCTCAAGCGCCTCGTTTATAAGTAACTCGTCGTGGGTTGCTATCGCAAAAAAAGAGCTTTTATAGAAAATATACCCCATGAGCCTTGAAAAATTAATCGTGACATCTTTTCGGCTTGTATATGCTATCTCGCTTTTTTCCTTATACGCCCCCTTGACGAGACGGATGATACCGCCGGATGCCGCTATTCTCCTGACGTCGCTCTCGCTTCTTTTGAGGTTGGATTGTATGGCAATGCCCGCGTTTTTATATTTTTTGAAAAGCTCAAGATAAATGTCAATGGTATCTCCCGTATATGGCGAGTTTTCCATATCGATCCAGACAAAGATGTTTTTTGAAGCCGCGCTGCTTACTATTTTTTCCGCGTTTGATAAGCAGAGATTCTTTTCGATATCAAGCCCGAGCTGCGTGAGCTTGATGGAGAGGGATGCGTTGAGCTTTGAGTCTTCTATTGCCTGAAGGATGCCCAGGTTCTCTTCGATGTTCCTGTCGGCTTCCGTTTTATTCCTGACATGCTCTCCGAGGAAATTGATGATGACGCCTATGCCTGAATTGTTCGCTTTTTTTGTGCGCGAGATTGCGTCGTCTAAGGTCTCGCCTGCAATCCACTGGCGCGCGAATTTGATTAAGAAGCTCATATCCCCATTATGAAATGAATCTGGTGATATTTAAGGGATGCGATTGAGATTATGGACACTGCCTTGTTGAAGTCACAAACCCCGTACGATGTACGAGGCCTGCATATAGCGGTTTAATGATTATTTCATTGTACTTACATCTACAATAATAACCATTTCAAACCCTGTTTTTTCCAGAACTTCTTCGCGCCTTTCATCCCTTCATCCCAAACTTCTCAAACCTCTCCTTCTTCGCCCTGCAAATCGGGCATAAATCAGGCGGCTCATCCCTCGCGCAGAGATAACCGCACACTGTACACCTGTAAACCTCAGCCATTTCTTTTCCTCCTGCACCTTTCTGTTCCATTATACCCGGATAACCCTTCTCATAATACTCCTGCGGGCGCCGCTCCGGGATAGGGTCATGCGGCTTCCTTCCCGAAATCCAGTCATCATTTACATACAGCGTACACAGGCAGCAGCCGTACTCCGCAAGGTCGGCGTCCCTGTAGTTGCAGGGGCAGATGATGTCCATGTCGCTTGCCAGCGCGCCGTCTGCTATCCTGCACGGGCATGATGGGTAGCCATAGCGATGCTCATTATCCCACAGCCCCTGAAGGATATCATTAAGTTCTTCCTTATTCCGGTTGAACTGGTAGCCTTCTTCATCTGCAATTTTCTTCATTTCTTCAAACATCTCAGCAACAGTTCTCATAACCCCAGAGCCTCTCTCAACTTATCCTCATAGTACCCCACGATTACTTTGTTGCCGATCACGATAGTAGGAAACCTCAAGCTTCCTGCCAGTCTTATTACTTCATCGCAAACCTCGTCCTTTTCCCTGCCATTTAATTTATCCACATCCACATAGTCGTATTCGATTCCGTGTTCTTTTAAAAATCGCTTTGTTGCTTTGCAATGCACGCATGTGCTAAGCGTATAGAGCCTGATGTTATTCGTCATGGTCCGTGCATCTCCCTGTGTTCCTCGGTAACAGCATGGTGCTCTTCAGGCGGCGCAATTTCACATACCTCTGGCGCGCCTTTTTCCCCGTAATGCAGGTTCCACTTCCTGCACACCCACATCTGGAGTTTCTTTATGTCCTCCTCGCTCATGTGCCTGAACCTGCCCTGCATCATAAGGTAATCCCTCACTCTCCTCATTTTCCCCGGCTTGTATGTAATTTTCTTCTCGCCGTTTTCGACTTCGTACAGAGTCCACATCCCACTTTCCACAGCAAGTTTCGTTACTTCCACTGTCTTGGCGGGGTCCATTTTCCAGCCCGGGATGCAGGGCGTGAACATATGAAGGAAGCGGAAGCCCTTGATGGTCATTGCTTTTTCCACTTTCCTTATGAAATCCATGGGATGCCCGATGGACAGCGTGGCATAATAGGGTATCTCGTGCGCTATCACGATGTCGGCGAGGTTCTTCTTAAATCTCCGATTGCCCTGAACCTCCTTGCCAACAGGCGTCGTGGTCGTCCATGCACCAAAAGGAGTCCCGCCGCTTCGCTGTATGCCTGTGTTCATGTATGCCTCATTATCAAGACAGATATAAAGAATATCGTCGTTGCGCTCTGCCGCTCCCGACATGCTCTGCAAGCCAATGTCGTACGTTCCGCCGTCTCCTGCGAATCCAACCGCCGTAACATTTTTTCCTTTTTTCTCAAAAGCAGCCTTCATTCCAGTCAAACATGCGCCCGTATTCTCAAAGGCAGTATGGAAAAAAGGCACTTTCCATGCCCCGTAGGGGAATGTAGTGCCGAATACCACTGCGCAGCTTGCGGGAACATATACTACCGTATCTTTTCCCAGTATCCTTATCGCATTCCTGATGGACATAGCTGCGCCGCATCCGGGACATGCAGTATGCCCCGCAGTGAACAAATTATCGTCGGGCAGGTCTTTGAGCTTCATACGGTCTCGCCCCTTGTGTTGTGCCAGTAAATCTCCTTCACTTTTTCACCCTTAGCGGCTTTAAGCGTTAAGTCAAACATCTTAACTATCTGCTCTTTTGTTACATCCCTTCCCCCGATGCCTGCAAGATGATTTATTACAGGTATCATCAAGCCATAAAGCGTTGAACGGACCTCATTATAGGCTGGACCTCCGCCGTGGTAGGATATTGAACGGTCAAAAACCCCGACTGCGCTGACGCCCGATAAAACTTTTCTTAATTCCTCGGATGGAAACGGTCTGAAGAACCGCAGCTTTACAATGCCCACTTTTTTCCCTGCTTTTCGGAGGTCATCAACGACCTCGCGCGATGTGCTTGTAACCGTGCCTATCGTGATTAATGCAGCTTCTGCATCCTCCATCCTATACGTGTCTATCATGCCGCCGTAATTTCTCCCCAACTTTTTTGCAAACTCATCGTTTACTTCCTGGATGACTTTTTTCGCAGATTCAAAAGCGTCGGCAGTCTGCCTGCGCATTTCCATGATATACTCGGCTGGCATGAGCGTGCCTATCATCGCAGGTCTTTCCGGGTCAAGAATAATATCAGGCGTATAAGGCGGCAGGAATGAATCAACATCCTGCTGCTGCGGTACCTCGACGGGCTCGACCGTGTGCGTGAGCACAAAACCATCAATACATGGCATTACTGGAAGCAGCACCCGCTTATCCTCGGCAATCCTGTAAGACTGGATAACCATATCCAGAGCTTCCTGGTTGTCTTCCACATATACCTGGAGCCATCCTGAGTCCCGCACCCCCATGGAATCGTTGTATTCGCACCAGATGCCGGGAGGGGCTGTCAGGGTGCGGTTGGCGTTCACCATTACCACGGGGAGGCGAAGCGGCGCGGTTGCGTAAAGCATCTCGTACATGAACGCCAATCCCTGTGACGATGTGGCGGTGAACACCCTGGCTCCGGCTGCGGATGCTGCTGCGGCTGCGCTCATTACGCTGTGTTCCGATTCCATTGTGAGAAATTTTGCATCCATTTCCCCGTCGTTTACAAAATCCGCTATATGTTCTATGATAAGAGTCTGCGGCGTAATCGGGTACGCAGGCACCACATCCGCACGGGAAAGTTTTGCCCCGATTGCAACTGCATGGTCGCCGGTGATTACTTTTTTCATGTTCTTACACCCTCGCCCTGACCATTTTTATCGCATCAACCGGGCATTCATTGGCGCAGATGCCGCAGCCTTTGCAGTAATCATAATTGGTCATGAGGTCTCCCCTGTCCGAAATGCGCACGATTGTGCCTTCCGGGCAGTAGAACCAGCACAACAGGCACATGGTGCATTTTTCTTTATCCCGCAGAGGACGGAAGGTCGCCCATCCCGATACCTTATTCTCAATAAAACTTCCCGGTCCGATAAGTCCCGCTTCGGTTTTGCCTTCAAAAAGAGCACCCCCCACCGGAAGTTCCTGATACGCTGGAAGCCACTGCTTCCTGGATTCAAGCTTTTTTATCCCCTTACTTTTTCCGATAACGGTCTTTTCATAGGCAGTCCTTGCTGCCATGGCATTTCTCTCCCCTACTTTCTCACCAAGTTTCTCGCCGAATCGTCTCTTGATAGCTTCCTCCAGAGATTCAATCCTGATGAGCCCTGCGGCTTTCGCGAATGCGCCGAGGATAGCCGTGTTGGTTATCGGGGCTTTCAGGATTTCAAGCGCTACCGAGGTGGCATCAACTGCTGCTGTTTTAATTTCTTTTCCGAGGTCTATGTCCTGCGGTTTCTCCTTTGAGTTTATGACAACCATCCCGTCGGGTTTTAATCCCGCTACCACATCGATGGTATCGAGAAGGGAATCGTCAAGAACCACTACGCAGTCCGGCGCATAGACCTGCGTCTTGCTGTATATCTTTTTAGCGTCTATTCTTGTGAAAGCAAGAACCGGCGCGCCTCTTCGTTCTGCTCCGAAAAAAGGAAAGGCGACAGCGTAATTTCCTTCAATTACCGCCGCCTCTGCAAGGGTCTGGGCTGCCATGACCGCGCCCTGACCGCCCCTTCCGTGAAACCTGACCTCGAACATGCCATGCTCTTTTATTCACATGAACCCGGCATTAAAATATTGCCGCACTCGCTGCAGACAAATCTCGGCAACCCCTTCTTCATGACCTTTACAGGCGTCGGATATCCTCCTTCCCATATGGGAAGGTCAATCCTGTGAGCATGCTCCATGCAAATTCCCTTACCGCACATGATGCAGATAGCCACCGATTCTTCAACTTTATCGTATAGAGCGCATTCGTAACATCTTAGCATAAAATCACCAGTTCTCCTTGAGTGCTTCATGACAGGGCTGGCAAAGTATCCTTTTCATGTTCTCAATATCCTTTTCAAGTCTTACAGGATAATCACCCTTCCAGACCGGAGTTTTTTCATAGATTGCGTGTTCCATACACACTCCCATTCCGCACACGATACAGGCTGCCACAGCGTCTGTATCTTTTCCCATTTTAGCGCATAGATAACATTTCAAATCATTCACTCTCCGTAACATCTTCACTTGCCATAAGTCCTTCTTTGATCAACAAGTCGCTCCTGACTGCATGGGTTTCTTCCACTTTTTCACCCAATAATTGACGTATTTCTTTAACCAGTTCGTTGAGGTTGCCGCGGGAACAGGTTTCACCCCTTGTTATACCGCTCACGATAGCTACAACAGTGCCTTCTGTTTCGGGATTTTTGGGTTTCACGTATTTTGTCTTGACACCAGCTTTTGCGAAATCCTCGAAATCAATCGGGTATTCGCAGGCTATTACAGCGGGTATATTTACGTACTTCAGGATTTTTTTAGTTTTTAGAACTATATGGGAATTGACGTTGCCCATATGTATCAGCACAAGTTTGTGCCTGGCTATCTGTTCGATTTCCTTTGCAGTAAGACCGAACGACGCCCCATAGCCTCTTGAAGCAGTGGTAGTCCCGACCTCATCCATGGGAACGCCTGCTCCTGCCTCAAGAACAAGAACACTAACCTGTATTCCTTCCCTGCGCAGCCCATAGGTAATCTCGCACACGGGTTTGGTGATGTGCCGTCTCCCCGGCGTCATTGCAATCGCAACAACATCGGGTCTTGCGGCTTCAGACAGGGTTCCGCGCTGGGCAATACCGCCCCCGCGCCCGAGTCCCATCGCTTCCCTGCAATCCACTAACTGTGTATCTCTCCCGAACATGTTTATTTCTTTATTCCAAGCGTGGTCTCCCACGTATCTGCATGACCTTCTTCATCCGAGAGGATTTCTTCGAGCATTAATCTCGTAACCGGGTCGCCTTCTTTAATCGCAAGTTGAATATGTTCTTTATATTGTTTTATTGCAGTGTTCTCTTTCTTAAGGTCGTCCTGTACCATCTTCTTGATGTCGCCGCCTTCTACAATCGGTTCAGGTTTCTTTGTAGGGATTCCACCCAGGTACACTATTCGCTCGCCGAGCTTCTCTGCATGTTTCATTTCATCCTTTGCTGTTGATTTGAATATCTCAAGGATGGCAGGGCTTTCCATTCCTTCCCCCTCGTAATGGTGTTTCATATACTGTATTATGGCGCTCAGTTCGCCTTCACGGTCTTTGTTCAACGCATCTATTATTTTTTTGCTCATATTATCCTCCCGTTTAATTTAATATCATTGATAAATCAATGAATGCGAAAGTATTTTAAGTTTATCAGGTTTTTATTTCATCCTTCTGTGCGGAACACAGCCATGACCGCCGCCATGGACTTCTTTCCCTTCTATGAGTTTCAGGGCTCTCTTGCATGCTGCCACACCAGGCGCGCCTGAAGTAAGGAAAACCACATTCATTGTTTCCATTATTTCTTCTTTCGTGGCTCCGTGGTTAATGGCGCTTCTCATCTGGGATTCGCAACATGGTTCGCATCTCTGGGATGCCACTACTGCAAGTGACATTAATACTTTTACCTTTGCAGGAAGCGCCCCGTCTTCCTGTATGCCGTCGTCGCATTTTTTGTAATGCGCGAACAATTCCGGGTTCATTTCCCCCATCATGTTCATAATCTCGGGGGTGAAGCCCATTTTATCGTCTATGCTTTTGATTATCTTTTTAGGTTCCATATTTTTTCTCCCATTATATCATTGTTTATCATTTGATTTAATCCTTTTCATGAAATTTTGCGAAGGCAGGGTTTGTATTACTATCAGAAATTTTAGTCAGTTTCCCGGCAATTTTGAACTTGGTTTTTCTGTCCTTGGCTCCCCAATACCAGTTTTTCTTGCCTTTGGTTTTCAAAATCACTTCATCGGCATGCACATTTCCTTTAATTTCTGGTTTAAGGGTTTGAGTGAATTTATCAATCAAATTGGAATAATCCCGACACCATAAAAGAATCATCCAGCGAGAAACTTTTATTCCGTGATACTGCCAAATATGGTCTTTAACTTTGCTCAGCGAAAGACCGCTTTGGTGGAGAGAGACAGCTTCTACAATATGCTCTTTCTGATAACGTCGCCTTAAAAAACCATCATCTGGGGTGAAGTTTACACCACAATTTTTGCATTTTCTTAGCCGTTTATTTCCAGATTTATTGTACCTGTAACCTCGCCATATACTATCATGGCTTCCACATTTTGGACATTTATAAGTCTCTTCGCCCATAATACCAATGAGATTATATGGCAGGCAAGATATTTAAACGTCTCTCTTTAAATTGACAATATCCTGAAATAATCAATAACTTATTTATACATCACTATTGATAATGGGATTATATTCAGAATAAGAGTGGTTGCATGAGATGGGCTAAATTCCTGCTTAAGATTCCAAATAATTGGATGACATGGTTGCTTCAGGATCATGGTATTAGTATCAAAGTTTTCAACTGCATGCCATATGAACACAAGGGTGGGAGAGGGCTCATCAGACTCAGTTCAAATGAAAATATAGATGCAATACTTGACTTGATACGGAATCGCCGCGAAGTAATAAGGACATGCTTCTCCTATGCATCTGATCGGACGATCGTAGGGGAGGTTGTTATTGACAAATGTGCAGCCTGTATGGCATTGAAACAGTCTGATTGTTTCATGGTCTCATCAAAGTCAACTGTGGAGGGTTGGCTTGAATGGACTGTTGCTGCAGAGAATAACAGTGCAATCCATGACCTTATTGATCGATTAAAGAGAAACGGATGCGAAGTTGATTTTACCCGAATATCAAACTTTTCTGGGGGCTCGAGTCTTACCCAAAGGCAGGACGAAATCCTTCAATTTGCATATAGTAATGGGTTTTATGAATATCCAAGGAGAATTCACCTTCGCGATCTCTCTCGGATATTTAAAGTCTCTCCTTCAACAATCTCAGAAATCCTGAGGGCAGGGCATCGTAGGATTTTTTCTGAGTATTTCGTAAATCCTCTCAAGTTCGAGGTGTAGTATCCCGAAAAGCGCATATTTTGCAAACCATTCGCTTATTAAAAATGGTGGGAAGGATGTAGAATCTACATGTGGCTGACACTCCTTCCCTTCACCATCGCTCAATGGTGAACATAATTCTTTTCCATAAATGATGTTCAAATTTATTCTGATGGCATTATGGAAATATCATACAGTTTACTTCATCGGTATTTTCGGTGTTCTCTTTACTTCACTTTTTACATTTATTCTAATCTTTACAAAATTAAGAAGTAGGCTTTTATGCCTACTTCTTACACATTTTTCTATATTTACTTTGCCGGGATAACGAACGCTCTCTCACCGGCGCACCGGTCCCATTCTCTGAGTGCCGCTTTGCCAAATGCGGCTCTTGGATCTGCGAAGTCAAAGTTGATCAAGTCATCTGCGAAGCATGTCTTGACTAACGGGTTGACGCAGAATGCATCCTTTCTTCCAGCATGGGCTGATGCAACGCATCCTGAGGTATAACCACC
>JAQUQX010000054.1 GCA_028715885.1 Candidatus Methanoperedens sp. | reverse complement strand
GCGTGTTGAGGTCAATCGGGGTATTTCTCCTGTGTCTTTGTACTCTTTCCTCAATTGTTGAACTCTCCTTGGTGAAATTTTATACATTAATGAAATGCTCTTTGTAGTTTCATATTTCTGTGTCTCTACATGGCGAATTATCCATTTTATGTTTTTATCTGTAAGTTTGACCATCGGCTCGCCAGAAGCCGAACGAAATAATATCCGTACTCTACATCCAACATTCAATTTATCTTCTTCACAAGCGGAATCTCATCGCACTCCGGGAACTTGGGGCATTTGATGCACATGCTCCATATCTTATGCGGTAGAGTGCTCTTCTTTACCCTCACAAATCCGTGTTTTTCGAAGAACTCAGGCGCATACGTGAGCGTAATGAGCTTATTCAATCCAAGAGTCCGTGCTTCATCCTCGCAGGCTTTGAGTATCTGCGACCCTACCCCCTGCCTTACTTTTTCCGGCTCAACTGCAAGTGAGAGGATTTCCCCATAATCTTCCCATGTAATATGGAGGGCGCCGCAACCCACCATTTTGTCATCCTCTGTCACGACATAAAAATCCCTGAGGCTCTCGTACAGTTCGCTCAATGAGCGTGGGAGCATTATGCGTTTATCGGCGTAATTATTTACAAGTTTCCAGATTTTTTCAACGTCTTTGATGGTAGCTTTTCTTAACAAATATGGCCTCTTTTTAGTAGTCCCCGTATTAAAATACGGGGTCTTTGGTTAATATTTCCGTTTTTTAAGTTTTGTCACAAGGGATTCCACCTGTTCTACGGCTGTGCCTATATAATTATCCGGATTCATGATTGTTATAATTTCTTTTTCGGACATATATTTCGAGACGGTTTCATTTTTAATCAGCGCGTCCTTCATATGAATACCCGATTCCCGCGCGGACATGGCGCACTGGCGCACAATCTCATGCGCCTCCTGCCTTCCCACGCCTTTCTTGCTAAGTTCCATCATTATTGCTTCGCCCATGTTCAAACCATTCAGCAGGTTCAGGTTCTTCCGGATATTCTCGGGGTAAATGCGCAGGTTCTGAAGGATGGTTGTGGTAAGGCGTATTATATGGTCGGTCAGCACGCAGGATTCAGGAAAGACCACGCGCTCGCACGATGAATTTGTGAGGTCGCGCTCATCCCACAGGGTATTGTTCAGAAGCTCGGGTTCGACCATTGCCCGCACGATTCTTGCCAGCCCGCACACCTGTTCTGATTTTATGGGATTGCGCTTGTGAGGCATCGTGGATGAGCCAACCTGTTTTTTCCCGAAGCCCTCTTCCACTTCAGCTATCTCGCTTCGGGCAAGGCTTCGAATCTCGATGCATATTTTATCAAGCGTGGTGGCAGTATTCGCCATCCACATCACGAACTCGGCATGCCTGTCCCGCTGGACTATCTGGTTTGAGACGTCGGCGGCTTCGATCACCAGGAATGACATCGTTTTTTTCTGTATCTCGATGCCTTTTTTGCCAAAAGCAGCCTGAGTTCCCACAGCGCCGCTCATTTTACCTGCTGTCGCGCGCGGCATCAACTGGTCTAAACGTTCAAGATGCCTGTCCATCTCCGACGCCCAAATCGCAAAACGCAGCCCGTATGTCGTGGGGACGCCGATTTGCCCGTGTGTTCTGCCAGCGCATACGGTATTCTTATGCGATAGAGCCATATCCAGTAAAACTTCGCGCAATTTTGCGGTCTCTTTTCTTAATATCAAAATAGCATCTTTTATCTGAAGGGCAGTGGCAGTATCAAGAATGTCATTGGACGTGGCGCCGAAGTGAACCCATTTTCCAGCGTCATCTGACTGCTCAGCAAGTGCAAGGACAACAGCCATGACATCGTGATGTATTTCATCCTCGATATCCTTTACACGTTCGAGTTTAACTTTTCCTGTGCCGTGGGCTATTTTTTCATCCGCTCCTTTTGGGATGTAACCCGCGAGAGCCTCAGCTTTTGCAAGCGCCGCCTCAACAGACAGCATTTTCAGGAGTCGTGTTTCTTCGCTCCATACGGCTTTCATTTCCGGGCTGCCATATCGGTATTCGATGGGGTGGATTGCCATGGTAATACTTATTGGCGCTTGGGTTTAAAGAAACTATCGATAACAAAATACTTAATGTCTAAAAAAACTAATTAATGTGAGGTGCATTATGAAAAGAATTCGTCCTATTGTATTTGCAGGCATTGTATTATTTGCTGCATTATCGGGATGCTTGAGTACCACAAAGTCGCCCCAAAAAACACAGTATGTGGATATTACCGTTCAGCAGGCTAAAGAAATGATTGACCGCGGCGAAGTTTTCATCCTGGATGTGCGCGCGCAGGAGGAATATGATTCCGGGCATATCAAAGGTTCAACGCTGATACCTGTGCTGGATCTCGGTAAAAGGCTTAAAGAGATTCCGCGCGATAAGAAAATCCTGGTCTATTGCAGGTCGGGACACCGCAGCTTACAGGCAAGTGAAATACTGGTAAATAACGGGTTCGCGCAGGTTTACAATATGAAGGGCGGAATTGTTGAGTGGACAAATGCAGGATATGAAGTGGTAAAATAGGCGCAAAATTTTTTATTTGTTTTTAATGCATTAGCTGGCACTTGCAGGTAAGTGGATAATTAAAACGATTTTTAATGAAAAATATGTGTGCGCCATAACAAAAATCAATTTTAAAACCGAATAATTTAAGTAGGTGCTCTCCTATGCAAAGGAGTCAAAACGAAGCTATTATTTTGCGTCGTAGAGGAATTGAATGACACGAGCTGAAATTTTATCCGAGATTAAGCAGGCAGAAGAAGAAGCCAAAAATTTAGTTTCCAGGGCGATTGAAGCAAAAAACCAGAAGATTTCCGGGGCAAAAGCGCAGTCAAGGGATATTATCAAAAAAACCGGGGAAGAAGCCGGGGAGTATGCTGCAGCCGAGATTAGCAAGGCGCGGGAAGGCATCAAAGAAGAGAGAGAAAAACTCATAGAAAAAGGCGCCGGGGAAGCGGAAGAGATTAAAAAGAAAGCAAAAAAGAACCTAACAAAAGCTACAAAATTTATTTTAACCGAGTTTGAGAGGGCAGCGAATGCTTAAACCCACAAAAATGACGAGAGTCATAATTGCAGGCACAAAAGAACTTATAGAGCCTACCATATCCACATTTCACAGGTTGAATGTGCTTCACATAACCGATTATTCGGAGGAGGGGCGGGATTTTAAGATAGGGAAGCCTTTAAAACCCGCCTCAAAACTTTCAGAGTATCTCCTCTCGCTGCGGGCAATATCCAACCAGCTCGGGGTTCTGGGAAAAGAAACATCCCTGAAGCAAAGTTCAAAAGAATTACCATCCCAAATCGATGAAAAAATCACAAAGCTTCAAAAAGAAGTCTCATCCCATTTTGATGAATTAAGAAGCATAGAATTCAAGATCAAAGAAAAAGAAGACCTTGCATCTGCGGTTAAACCCTTCTTCGGGCTTCCATTATCCCTTGAAGTTTATGCGGGTTATGAGACTGTAAAAGCCTATACTGGATTTATCGATGCAGACATAGAACCAGAACTCTCCAAAATAACCAGTAACTATGAATTATTTACAGGAGAATCCGAAAAAAGGAAGATATTCGCGCTCTTTATTCCTGTGGCGTATGAGGCTCCCGTTCAAAAACTCCTGCAGGATGAGCGCTCGTATGTCGAATTAAAGGTCCCCGCTTTAAAAGGGAATCCGCCTGTTATATTCGATGAACTCACAAAAGAGATATCCGTTCTCAAAGAAAAACATGCGTCAATAAAATCAGAACTTGACATCATCAAGAAAGAATATTCCGAATTCATAACGGCAGCGGATGAATATCTCTCCATAGAAACCCAGAAGGCAGAAGCGCCGCTGCGGTTTGCCACAAGCCCCAATGCGTTTATTATAGACGGCTGGATTCCTTCAAGAAAATACGATGAAATAGAAAAAGAATTGCAGGAAAGCACAGGCGGGCTTGCATACCTGACAAAGGTAGAAGAGGAAGTTGAGGAGGAAGAAATACCAATCGAGCTTGAAAATCCGACGCTGGCAAAACCATTTGAACTTCTTATTAATACCTTTGCAACCCCCAAATACAAAGAAATAGACCCTTCGATATTGATTTTCATCACATTTCCCCTGTTTTACGCCATTATGCTCGGAGACGTTGGTTACGGCATGCTCGTAGCGGCACTGGCTGTGGTGATTAAGAATAAATTCAAGACCGGAGGGCTTAATGCTCTTGCATTGATTTTGTTCCTTTCCGCAGTGCTGTCCGTGATACTGGGCGTCGTATACGGGGAATTTTTCGGTTTCCCGCTTTTTAACGTGGAAGTAAAAGGAGAAATGGAACACGGATTACTCGGAATTGCAGGACCCGCTATTGCAGGAATCCATATTCCTGTTCACAGGTTTGAATCGGTTCAGTCGCTGCTATTGATAACGCTGATAATAGGTATTATCCATATTCTCCTGGGTCTCATTCTTGGATTCAGGAATATTACAATAGAGCACGGATTAAAGCACGCGATTTACGAGAAAGGAAGCTGGATGATGATATTGCTCGGCGGTATTGCAGCCATAGCCAGATTAATGCCAGCCCTGATGTCAAAGTTACCTGTACAGTCAAACGATCCCGTTTTTACAGGCGGTATAGTGCTGGCTGTAATAGGTGTAATATTGTTGATAAAAGGGGAAGGTTTTATCTCGATAATGGAGATTCCCACGCTCTTAAGCAACATACTGTCATACGCAAGAATACTTGCAATCGGTTTATCCTCGGCTGGAATAGCTCTTGCAGTAAACACGCTTTCCATGAAGCTTTTCATAAAACCGGACGGCGTATTGCTGGGCGGCGGCATCGGTCTTGCCCTTGTAGGCGTATTAATTCTTTTCATCGGGCATTTGATAAACCTGCTTTTGGGCATCCTGGGTCCCGGGCTTCACTCGTTGAGGCTTCAGTACGTGGAATTTTTCACTAAATTTTATGAAGGGGGAGGTACTAAGTACGTCCCCTTTGGTTATAATAGAAAATATACGGAGGAATAAAAAATATGGTAGATCCATCAGCATTAGCAGCAGATCCGAAAGGATTGATAGCAGTTGGAGCAGGACTGGCAGTAGGACTCGCAGGTATAGGAGCGGGTCTTGGAGAACAGGCAATAGGTGCGGCAGCGGTAGGCGCAATGGCAGAGGACGAGAAGTTCTTTGGTAAGGGCTTGCTGATGACCGTTATCCCCGAGTCTATCGTCATATTCGGTCTTGTAGTAGCGTTGATATTACTGTTCGTGTTCTAAGGCATAAATATGGGACTTGATGCGATAGTTGGAGAAATAAAGGCAAAAGGCAGGGCGGAAGCCGATAAGATTAGCGAAGAAACGGAACAGGAAGTTTCAAGGATTATCGCTGATGCCGAAGCCGCTGCCGCCAGGCTCAAAACAGCAAAAGAAGAAGCCGTCAGGAAAGAAATCGAGAGGCTCAGGCAGCAGGAACTATCCAGCGCAAATCTTGAAGTCAAAAAAGCGAAACTCAACGCACGAAAAGAAATACTGGATGACGTATATGAGGCTGCAAAAGAATCGGTCAAAAAACTCCCGGCTGAGAAAAACCTGAAGCTTCTGAAATCGATTATCGAAAAAAATGAAAACAATAACGCCAAAATATATTCGAGAGATAAAGACAAGGCGACGGTTAAAAAGCTCACAAAACTTGAGTATGCGGGCGAGATTGAGTGTATCGGCGGAGTTGTTATAGAAAACGAGGGCGGGACGGAAGTCCTTGACTTCAGGTACGATACGATTTTAAAAGACGTCAGTGAACAGTCATTGAAACAGGTATCTGACGTATTGTTTGGGTGAAATAAGGAATGGGAGTTTCAGACGGCGCCAAGTATGCATATATCGTAGCAAGAGTCCGGGCTATGAAGGGTAAACTCATACCCAGGGAAATGTACCCAAAATTCCTCAACATGGAAATACCCGAGATAACCCGTTTTATCGGGGAATCCGAGTATAAAAAAGATGTTGATGAACTCGGGAAAAAATACACCGGAACCGACCTCTTCGAACACGCCCTGAACCAGAACCTTGCGCTGACATACCGCAAATTGATAGAAGTGTCGCAGAATGAAGCCAATTTCCTGATTACCGAGTATCTTCGCTCATGGGATATCTGGAATATAAAAACCATAATCAGGGGGAAGTTTTCAGGCGCCAGCGAGGAGGAAATCCTTGAAAGCGTGGTTTCCGCGGGTCAGTTGAGGTACAGGGATATGACCGAGATTATCAAGATAGGCACGGTGGAAGGTGTAATCGCGGCATTTGCAAAAACACCGTATTATCCTGCTCTTGAAGGGTATAAAGGCGTTCTTGCGGATATTGAGAACAATCTTGACAAATTGTATTATTCCAACCTCATTAAGGCGGTTGCAGCCACAGGAAATAAACTGTTCTTAAAATTCCTCAGGACCGAGATAGATTTGAAAAACATAAAAGTCTTTTTCAGGATGAAACGCGCAGGAATGGAACGCGACGATATAATGAAGATGCTTATTCCCGGCGGCATGGAACTAAAAGATGCTGACCTTGCCAGGCTGGCAGCCATGCCATTATCCGAGTTTGTGCGCGCCCTAGAAGAGTATTCTTACTGGAAAGCAATATCGGATGTCAGTGGTGAATTAAGCTCTCTTATAAATATCGAAACCAGGCTTGAAAAATACGGGCTTGTGTATGCTTCCCAGATATCGTATTATTACCCCCTGTCAATCCTTCCTGTTCTTGATTACATATTGAGCAAGAAGATTGAAGTTGATAACCTCAGGATAATCGTGCGCGGAAAAGAAACAGCTCTTCCTGAAGATATAATAAAAGCCCACATGGTGATGTAGATGGAAATTGCAGTTGTCGGGAACAGCGATTTCGTTATAGGCTTTCGTCTTGCAGGGATCAGGAAAACCTACGATGCTTCCCCGCAGGAACTTGAAACCAGAATACAGGGCTTATTGAACGACAAAACTGTAGGAATCCTCGTTATTCACAATGATGATATGAAAAAATTATCTCCTCACATGCAGAAAACACTGGACGATTCAGTAGAGCCAACGGTAATAGCCATCGGAGGAACCGGTGAAAGTACAAACCTGAGGGATAAAATAAAACAGGCGGTAGGTGTGGATCTCTGGAAGTAATGATTAAAGACCCTGCATTTTAATGCGGGGATTAAAGAAGGTGTCTTGGAATGAAAAATAAAGGTGAAATTTATAGAATATCAGGGCCGGTCGTCATAATCAGCGGCTTAAATACCAAAATGTACGATGTGGTCAAGGTAGGAAAAGAAGGATTGATGGGAGAAGTTATCGGAATAGAAGGCGACAAATCCACGGTACAGGTGTATGAAGAGACCTCGGGACTGAAACCGGGCGAACCTGTGGAAAATACCGGAATGTCACTTTCTGTAGAGCTGGGACCCGGACTTCTTGAGAGCATATATGATGGAATCCAGCGCCCTCTTCCGGTTTTAAAAGATACCATGGGCGACTTTATAAAACGCGGCGTCTCTGCGAACGGTCTCTCCCGGGAAAAAGAATGGGATTTTGTCCCTACCGTGAACAAGGGCGACAAAGTGAAAGGCGGGGATATAATAGGCACTGTCCAGGAAACGGTGAATATCCAGCAAAGGATACTTGTGCCGCCGAATATTTCGGGCACGGTGGACGAAATAAAGAGCGGGAAATTCAAGGTTGATGAGGTAATCTGCACCCTGGGCGATGGCACTGAATTAATGATGATGCAGAAATGGCCTGTTAGGAAGCCAAGACCGGTCAGCAAGAAATTGATGCCGGTTACTCCTTTAATCACAGGTCAGAGGATTCTTGACGGTCTTTTCCCTGTAGCGAAAGGCGGAACTGCAGCCATCCCGGGACCATTCGGAAGCGGAAAAACCGTTACCCAGCAGCAGCTTGCAAAATGGAGCGACACCGAGATAGTGGTTTATATCGGGTGCGGTGAGCGCGGTAATGAAATGGCGGATGTCCTTTATGAATTCCCGGAAATAAAAGATCCGAAAACGGGACGACCTTTAATGGAGCGGACAGTCCTTATCGCGAACACATCCAACATGCCAGTAGCAGCCAGGGAAGCCTCGGTTTACACGGGGATTACTATTGCAGAATATTACAGGGACATGGGATACGACGTATCCCTGATGGCAGACTCCACTTCGAGATGGGCAGAAGCCATGAGGGAAATCTCATCACGGCTTGAAGAAATGCCAGGAGAGGAAGGGTATCCTGCTTATCTTGCAGCAAGGCTGTCGGAATTCTATGAACGCGCGGGCAAAGTGAAAGCCCTGTGCGGAAAAGAGGGGTCGATTACGGTTATAGGCGCAGTTTCACCTCCTGGCGGCGACTTCTCGGAACCTGTTACCCAGAATACGCTTCGTATTGTCAAGGTTTTCTGGGCGCTTGATGCAAAACTTGCACAGCGCCGCCACTTCCCTGCAATAAACTGGCTTAACAGCTACTCTTTATATTCCAAGGCGCTCGGACCCTGGTATGATGAAAACGTATCACCCGAATGGGTTAAACTCAGGAACGATGCAATGGAACTGCTCCAGAAAGAAGCCGAGCTTCAGGAAATCGTACAGCTCGTTGGTTCGGATGCGCTTCCTGAAGACCAGCAGCTCACGCTTGAGATTGCAAGAATGATACGGGAATATTTCTTACAACAGAATGCCTATCATGAAGTGGATACCTTCTGCCCCATGGATAAGCAGTATAAGCTGCTGAAGGCAATAACGGCATGGGGCGACAGGGCGAATAATGCGCTTGAAAGCGGCGCTCTCATCGAGGATATCATGAAATCAAAATCAAAAGACGACCTTGCAAAAGTCAAATTCGAGAAAGACTTTGACAGTGCGCTTTCTGTGATTACAAAGACCATGGAAGACGAGTTTGCAAAACTCGGGGGTAAGTAACATGACCAAAGAATACAAGACTATCAGGGAAATCGCAGGTCCGCTCATCTTTGTTGAGAAGACGGAACCCGTGGGATACAATGAACTGGTAAATATCAATCTTCCAGACGGCACGACCAAGAGAGGACAGGTGCTGGATACTTCCCACGACATCGTCGTTGTCCAGATATTCGAGGGCACGGGAGGTTTAAACAAGGAATGCGGCGTCAGGTTCACCGGCGAAACCATCAAACTCCCGGTTTCAAAAGACCTGCTGGGCAGGATACTCTCAGGGTCAGGAGAACCGCTGGATGGTGGACCGCGCATCGTACCAGAGGACAGGCTTGAAATAACAGGCGCAGCAATAAACCCGTATGCGCGCCTTCCTCCAAAGGACTTCATCCAGACAGGTATATCCACCATAGACGGGATGAATACGCTTGTGCGCGGGCAGAAACTACCTATATTCTCAGGTTCAGGTCTCCCGCACAACGAGATTGCGCTGCAGATAGCAAGACAGTCAAAGGTAAGGGGGTCGGATGAACAGTTTGCAGTCGTGTTTGCCGCGATGGGCATCACAAACGAAGAGGCGCAGTACTTCATGCGTGACTTTGAGCGAACAGGCGCTCTTGAGCGGGCTGTGGTGTTCCTGAATCTTGCGGACGACCCGGCTGTGGAGCGGCTCATTACCCCAAGACTTGCTCTCACTGCCGCAGAGTATCTTGCATACGAACACGATATGCATGTGCTGGTAATTCTCACAGACATCACTAATTATTGCGAAGCGCTGCGGCAGATGGGCGCAGCAAGGGAAGAAGTGCCGGGCAGGCGCGGCTATCCGGGTTATATGTACACAGACCTCGCCTCGTTATATGAAAGGGCAGGCGTGGTCAAGGGAAGAAAAGGCTCAGTGACGCAATTCTCCATTTTATCCATGCCGGGCGACGACATCACGCATCCGATTCCCGACCTTTCAGGATACATCACGGAAGGGCAGATTGTCATATCAAGGGAACTTCACAGGAAAGGCATTTATCCGCCTGTGAATGTGCTGCCTTCACTTTCAAGACTCATGAACTCAGGCATAGGCGCGACAAGGACACGGGAAGACCATAAGGCTGTCTCTGATCAGTTGTATGCCGCATATGCAGAGGGCAAGGACTTGAGGGGACTTGTCGCCATCGTTGGCAAGGACGCACTTTCTGACCGTGACAAGAAATTCCTTGAGTTTGCAGACATGTTTGAAGACAGGTTTGTGAGGCAGGGCTCTGACGAAAACAGGGATATCGAGACCACCCTTAGCATCGGCTGGGAACTGCTGGCTGAATTACCCGAAGCGCAACTCACGAGAATCGATAACAAGTATATCCAGAAATATCACCCGGCTCATAAGGGAAAACAAGAATAGTATGGCTATAAAGGACAATATAAAACCCACACGCTCGGAACTTATCGAGCTTAAGAAAAAAATAAAGCTCAGCCAGAGCGGGCATAAGCTTCTGAAAATGAAGCGTGACGGTTTGATACTTGAGCTTTTTGAGATACTTGAGAAAGCCAAGGGTATAAGGGTTGAGGTGGAGAAACAGTTTGCTGTGGCATCGCAGAAGCTTGCCATCGCCAAATCGGTGGAAGGCGTGGTGGTGGTGAAGTCCACAGCATTTGCCCTTAAGGATACGCCGAAACTTGAGCTTGAGAGCAAGAACGTGATGGGCGTTGTAGTCCCGAAAATCACGGCTTCAAGCGTGCATAAGAAGCTGGATGAGCACGGATACGGCATCATCGGCACAAGCTCGCGTATCGATGAGGCTGTGGATACCTATGAAATACTTGTTGAGAAAATCATCCTTGCTGCTGAAATCGAAACCACAATGAAGAAACTGCTTGAGGATATTGAGAAGACAAAGCGCAGGGTGAACGCGCTTGAGTTCAAGGTGATACCTGAGCTGAATGAAGCCAAGGATTTTATTGTGTTAAGGCTTGAAGAGATGGAACGGGAGAATACCTTCAGGCTGAAGAGGATAAAAGGGTAAAAAGCAGAAAATTTTCCAAAAAAACAATGATCAGTTAAACGCTGATTCGCTTATCCCCGTGGAAAAGTTTTCTTCCTTTTCATTGAGCATAGATTCAATCTGTGTCAAGTTGCCCTCGATTCCGGATATATAACTTTCAGGGAGCACCTCTCCAGTGGACGTGTTGGAAAGATTTTGTTCTTTTTTATCTACAATCTCGCTCGGCGGCACGGTTGAAATATTCTGCTCCTTTTTGTCCACACAGCCTGAAACCAGTGCAGCAATCAGGAGCAAGAGAAGTATATAAATAACTTTCATGTTTTTACACCTCCTGTTACTGGTGCTGTGGATTCCTGTGCGCTTTTAATAAGCCATTTTGCTTCCCCGAAGAACTCCTTCAGTTCGGCTACTGCAGATCTTAGTTTTTCTGTATCCTTTTGTTCCTCTTTTATCTGTCTGATGAAATCCTGCGCTTTCCTGATATCTGTTACCATTCCAGATGAATCAAACCCAGAATGTTCACGGAAGAGGTCAAGGTTTTTCTTATGTTCGTCTTTTGCTTCCTTCATAAGATTATTGAAATCCGATGCAATGGCAGTAAGTTTAGAGGTATCCTTACCATTCTCGTTGAGTTTCCTGATTATCTCGTTCATCCTGACCGAAGCGTCATCGGTTCTTGAAAGGAAAATATCTATATTGTTGTTGACACCTATTCCTTTGTAGTAACGTTTTTCAAGCTCCAGTTTTTCGTATATATCTTTAAGATCACGGTCAATCTTCCTCAGAGCCGGCTCATCGGTTGCCTGCTGTACTTTTGTCCTGATATTTTCCAGTTCCATTCTGTGTTTGTCCAGGTTGGAGGATGCGTCAAACGGCAGGGTTTCACCGATTCCACTGAATTTCATATCGCATTTAAGAAGGTCGGTATCCGCAATCAGAAGGTCTATTCTTATATTAAAGAATTCTCTTATAACTATTGCGAATTTTTTCTTGAGTGCTTGTTTTTTAGCTGGTCTATTTTCATCATGGGGTATTGCTTCTTTATCTCTAAAGAACTGCTCCTCAGCAACTTTAAGCCTGTCTTCTGCTTCCCTGAAATTTTTTAATACGGTTTCGAATTTTCCCTTGGGACCTTCACATGTTGGTGGGCGTGGCGTTATTGTTGGTGTTATTGTTGGAGGAACTGTTGTAGGCGGGACTATTGTAGGAGTAACTGTCGGTGCAGGTTCAGCAACTTTTGATATATGCAATTCATCAATAACCCCAAGGTCATTTCCGCCCCAGTAGTTAAGATATGCAAACACAGTGCCCGAAAAGGCAGGCCAGATGTTTGCACTTGTAGATGCGTCCACTTCCCCATTAACATACAATTTAGTTCCGTCAGGGCTC
>JAQUQX010000053.1 GCA_028715885.1 Candidatus Methanoperedens sp. | reverse complement strand
CCGCTTTAGCTCATATTCGGTTTCCATCTGGGCTTTCTTGAATTCTCCTGCCGCCTTGCCCAGTGAGTGCGCTAATTCAGGCAGTTTTGTGGGACCGAATAAAAACAAAGCCACAATTAGAATTAATATCAATTCTGATGTTCCAATCATGTATATCTTATTGATTTACTGGATTACTTAAATCTTTGCCCTGTAAAAATCCATAAGGTGATTTACTCTCCGGGCATAAGGTAAATCTCTTCTGAATCGCTGTTATATCCGATTAATCCGCCGTGCCTTGTCCAGTTGATTATTATCTTGAAATAACTCTCGATATCAGTTGTAGAAATATTTTTTTGTAAAAACCCGAGGGCATCTTCTTTCTTTATCCTGTGCTCATCCGACTCCATGAACTTATTCTTGAGTTCCTTTATTATCTCCACACCTGCAACTTTATCCCTTATGATTTTCTTTCTTTCCCTTATGCCTGCATCGAGGAGTTTCCGGGCATCTTCGGTGAGTTCAATATTGCCATCTGTTACGGTAGCAAACCCGAGCAATTCAGCGCCGTCGATAGATGGGAGTATCTCATCGAGTTCAAGGTCAAAATCGCCAGCCAGTCGGGCGGCATCCTCTACGCCCCCTGCATCGTTCACAGCTTCAAGCAGTCCTATGATTTCGCTGATTGTTGCTTTTGGGAAAATCATGGTCCTACTATACTATTAGCGAATATACTTTATCAACCCATCGATAGAACTCGGGGTCTTTCCTGTTACGGGGTCTTTCCAGCTCAATTTTTAAATCCGCCACCACTTTTCCAGGGCGAGGTGAAAGAATGATTATGCGGTTAGACATATACACCGCCTCCTCCACGTTGTGGGTAACCATGATTACCGCATCAGGCGGCATATTGGCATCTGCCCATAGCATCAGCAGTTCGTCTTTTAAGTTCTGGGATGTCAGGGCGTCAAGGGATGAAAACGGTTCGTCCATGCATAATAATACCGGCTCCACTGCAAGAGCCCGCGCAAACCCGACCCTCTGCTTCATGCCGCCCGAAAGTTCGCGCGGATAAACCTTTTCAAATCCGTCAAGCCCTACAGCTTTGATATATTTACAGGCAGTTTTTTCAAGTTCTCTGCCCTGTTTTTTGGATTCAAGCACAAGCTCTATGTTTTCCTGGACAGTAAGCCAGGGGAAAAGCGCAAAGTTCTGGAAAACCATGGCTACCTTGGGGTTGTCGGATGAAATTACTTCGCCTTTAAAAAAAACTTCCCCGGACGTTGGTTTTTCAAGTCCCACGATTATTCTCAAAAGAGTGCTTTTCCCGCATCCTGAAGGACCGACGATGCATATAAAATCGTTATCTTCGACAGAGAAATTGATATCGTCAAGAACCGATATCTTATTACTATCTGTCTCGTAGGTTTTCGATACATTCTTTATTTCTGCGAGCATTCATTCCTCTTTAATCGAATTTATATTTAGCCAGAGCTTTCCTGTACAGTGGCTGCCATATAAGCCTGTTCAGGAATATAATGGTTACAGCCATGCTTAATACCGATAATATGACCATGCTTGAATCCGGCGATTCGAACGTGGCTTTGTCAAGAAGGTACCCTATCCCGAAGAGGTGAAACTCCTGCCCTTTAAAGACGATGTATTCAGCCACTATCAACGTGTTCCATCCTCCTCCCCATGCCGTTATGCTTCCTGTTACGAATGAAGGGAACATCGAAGGCAGAAGAATTCTTTTCCAATATAATCTTCCTTTAATTCCGAATGATGCTGCAACATTTTCCACCTCTTTGGGTATTGATTTCACTCCTGCTATCAGGTTAAAAAGCAAATACCACTGCATTCCCAAGAGTATGAGAATGATTGTCGCGATATCAAGGCTGCCGTATCTTATGAAAATGACCACCATAGCCGGAAAAAGCGCTATTGCCGGGATGGAGGCAGCTACTTCCATAACAGGCATGAGGTATGAGGATGCTTTTTTGTTCCTTGCTATATAGACCGCAGCCGGGATAGTCCAGATAATGCAAATAACGTATGCAACGCTTAATCGCATGAACGAATATGCAATGGCAAGCGGAATTGAATGTGCATCTTCCGGCAGATTTAACAGCATTTTAGCTACCGAGGTCAGGAAAATATACACAATGTATGCAAGAGCGGAAATTAAAACTAAATAGCCAAGAAATTTTGAGACCTTTTTAATCAATTTATGCCAGTGGAATACGATGTATAATGCTACCATTACCTTTGAAAAGCTCTCAAAAATAATCCTGAATGAGAACTTGATAATCTTTGTGTTAAAAATGAATTCCCCTGGTTTTTTCTCGCCTGCATATTCGTAACTGTATTTGTCTGCCCAGGACTGCATCGGCTTCCAGATAAATAATTCAAGCAAAAGGATGATGATTACCAGAATAGATAATCCAACAAGCATAAGGGCTATTTTCCCCGAGTATGTAGTATCTATCAAAAAGCTCCCGATCCCCGGAAGCTTGTACGTTTCCGACCCTGCCGAAATAATCTCCGATGCTACTAAAAAGAACCATCCAACAGACCAGGATACGATGCTATTGTAAACAAGTTTCGGGACGCAGGCGGGAAGCGTAAGGCTTTCAAGGCGCTGCCATCCGTGAAGCCCGAAGCTATCTGCAGCTTCAACGAGTTCTTTCGGTATGGTTGTGAGGGATTCGTATACGCCGAATGCCATGTTCCATGCCATGCTCGTAAAAATCAGGAAGACAGCAGCCACCTCGATCCCGGGCCTGCCGGGTATAAGACCGATAAAAAAAAGAACAGCAGCCGGGAAGAATCCGAGTATGGGCACCGATTGGAGAATATCAAGAAAAGGAAGCATGAACTTCCTTGCTCTTATATTTGTAGCTGCAGTATAGCCGAATACAAGGGCAAAGCACAGCGAAAAGAAATAGGCGACGCCCATTCGCAGGAAGGAAGATGCCGCGTAATACGGGAGTAATTCAAGACCGGGAAAGTCTATAATATCAAAAAAATAGATTGCTGATGTAACGGAAATTAAAAATAATATGATTAACAGGATAAAGTGTCCTTTTTTCATAGATTAATACATCTACAGCACCTTATATCATATATAATACACTAACTATTAATCTCGTCGGGTATCATATGGGGCATATCATATCCAGGCTGTTGAAAAATAGGGTGCGCGGGGGCGGGAAGAATAAGATAACCAACCGAGCCCGGGAGCCTACGCCGCCTCTTCAATTCTTTTTAAGCTTCCCATGAGTTTTTTCCCTGCCGGTGTAAGCATGTAAACCTTCTCGCTGTCCTGTTCAATAACATTGTATGACTTCAGGATACGCAGGTGAAAGCTCAGCTTAGTAGCATCATCTATTTTAAGCATATTTTTAATCTCTGTAAACTTGAGTTTTCCTGCTTTATCAAGAAGTTTTACAGTATCCTTCCGTATTGGATTTGATATCGCCTTGATGATATCTGAATCAAGAAACCCGGGATATTTCTCAAATTCTGTTTCTGCAAGAACCTTGCGGAGCTTTGTTTGGACTTCATCTATCTTGAATGGCTTCGTTATATAATCCGAGGCGCCGGCTTTCAATGCCTCCACAGCGTTTTCAATTGTTCCGAAGGCGGTAATCATGATTACGCTGGTTTTGGGCTTCATGCGTTTTATTTCCCTCAAGACTTCCATTCCCCCCATTACCGGCATGATAAGATCTGTCAGGATAACATCAAAATCTTTTTTTCTGGTCTTCTCAAGACCAAGTGACCCGTTCTCAGCAGACTCAATATTGTACCCTTTATCTTTTAGTATTTCCACTAATCCATCCCGCATTTTAGGGTCGTCTTCTATTACTAAGATATTTTTCATGATATCAAGCCGGGTAATTTTATTATGAATGTTGTGCCTTTTCCTGCTTCACTTTGCACTTCTATCGAACCGCTATGACGTTTTATAATCCCGTAGCTAATTGATAGACCAAGTCCTGTTCCTTTTCCCTGCTCCTTTGTTGTAAAGAAAGGGTCAAATATTTTATCCAGATTTTCCTTAGGTATGCCGCAGCCGTTATCTGAAATGCTTATCTCCACATGATCCTGTTTTGCTGAAGTTTTAATTATTATTTCTCCATTTTCGATTATTGATTGGATTGAATTCGCAAGCAAATTCATTATTACCTGTTGAATCTGACCGCTATCAGCAAGGATAGGAGGAAGAGGCTCAAAGGCTGTTTTTACCTTGATATCCTTTAGCTGGGGAGTCAGGATGCTAAGTACTTTACCTATCTCCTTATTTATATCTATTGGAGTCAGTTTGAGCTCTGATTGCCTAGCGAAATCAAGCAGTCCTTTCACGATGTTCGCTGCCCGGTTTGCTTCGTCGTTGATAACCATGAGTTTGTCTTTAGTAGCATCATCAGCCGTCTTTTTTAGAAGCATCTGGGTGTAAAGGGAGATATTACCGAGCGGATTGTTTATCTCATGCGCCACTCCTGCTGCCAGTTGACCTACCGTAGCAAGCTTGTCGGCTTGCAAAAGTTGTTTTTCAAGATTATCCTTTTCCTTCAGGCTGTGTGACATCTGGTTGAAGGCATCCGAAAGAGTCTGAATCTCATCGCCTGTTGAGCCAAGTTCTATTTTATATCCAAGATTTCCCTTTCCTATTTCCTCTGCCCCTTTTACCAGAGACCGCATAGGTCTTGTTAAATAACTTCCTGCTATATAAGCCATCAAAACGCCCAGCACTCCTTCTATAAAGATATTAATGATCAGGATATAGGTTTGTCTGGTTATCTTTTCGTCTATGGAGGTTCTATCCATTACAACGTGGACAAATCCTTTTCCGCCTCCAAGCATCTGAGATTTAAAATCAATAAAACCTGAACTTTTGTCATCCATGTTATAAAATGGATACGTTTGTGCTATTACGTTATCCTGGACATCCGTTATATATACATATTTAACATCCCTATCAGCCTTCTTAATATTCTCAGCAAGCTGACTGAGGTTTGCAGTATCCTCTTTTAACAAAGCTCCGCTGCTTTCTTCAGCAAGATGCCTTGAAAGAATCTCACCTCTCCCATTGAGCTCTTCTGATAATGTCCTATCCAGGTCGATCTGCATGAAGATAGCAGTTAGAACATCAAAGAGCACTATAATGGCAACTGTCCCGATGATGAATCTCTTAACTAATCCCCCACCGATTATTTTATTCAGTTTATCTTTTAGCATCTCTTGCTGACTCTGTTTAGATTATACTATTTCTAATTATTGCAATTACTCTTACTAAAGCTATTGGATATTATAGCGATATTATTAGAAAAAGGTAAAATCAATAGAAAAAAGCCCTTGCAGAAAAAAGACATCTGGTATGGATAGGAAAGGATGTGTAAATTGCCTGCAAAGGCTGCAATCATATATTACATTTTAATGACATAAATACTTTTTTTGAAATAAAGTTGTAATTAACCCGGTTAATTGAAAAACATTACAATAAAGAATGTTAATTGGGTTTTTTTTCAATTAAAAGCCTTGTAATTTAAAAACATTACAATAAAGAATGCTAATTGAATTTTTTTTCAATCGAAGCTTTTTAATTGAAATATGTTACAAATAAAGCTTTTATAATGTGAAATTCAACTATAAATTATCCCAAATTGATACCATATTAAACCCCACTTACATCAAAAACAGGTGAGAGTCGGAATAAGGTAAAAATTGGGTAGGATAGAACGGATTCGTTTGATGGAATTGTTCCTTAAAAACGAACCCATCCAAAAAAATGTAAAAACAGAGAAAGATAGGAAAAGGAGACAAAAAAATGAACAGTAAAATAATATTGTTATCAATGGCAGTGATAGCAACGGGTCTGTTTGCAATGCCAACTACGCTCTCGTTGTTTGCAGGGCAGCATAGCTTCGTTGCTCCTGACAATGTCACATGCGCAAAATGCCATCAAGATATCTACGATAGTATCCAGAGCAGCGACATGCACAGGTCCGTCGGTACGGCTGGTCTTGCTTGGAACGATCCTGCTAATGCTAATGCGCTAGGTATATGTGTGGGTTGCCACCGTGTGAGCGACACCTATACCAACGTAACAGGTATCCCATCGAACTCGCTTGGTTATTTCAACACAACTCCCACCAGTTTGGGTTATGGCAACACTCATACAATGGTCGTGACACTGGAATGCGTACAATGTCATGATCAAGTTCCAGGGAAGTTCCTTGATGCTAACGAAACACACCAACCTTTTTACTTAGAGGCGTTGAATGGCACTACAAACTATACAATTCCACTGAAAGGAGCAAACGAGGCATGCTTGGGATGCCACTCCCATACGGTAGTGACACTCAACTGGACAAGACCAACAGGCTATAACGTCAATATAACTGAAAATTCATCGCACAAATACATTCTGGCATTCAGCCAAAATACAACAACGCAAACTAATATAACAAGCGGTCAATAAAGCAGTATCACACTGCTTTATTATTTTTTTTAATGAAATTGTTTTGTTCCGTTATCTGGTAATATTTATGTGCATGTAAGCCAAGTAGATGGTATGAGTATTTTAAAAATTTCAATCGTTGTATTGGTTATTACAGGTTTGACGATTGCTGGTATATACTATACAGGAAGTAAAAAAGAAGGGTTCGTCTTGAAGACTGAAATCAGGATAAACGGAAGCGTCCGGGGGAATGAAACCGTTGCAGAAATTGAAAATATTAATGCCCATTTTGAGCCTTATAGCAAAATAGGTTTGCCAAAGATGAGTGGATTGGATGCCCCCGGTGTCATGGTCGTAGCAATACATAAGACGCAGATGATTGGACAATGGACGTCCGTACCGTATAAGGGTACCGGCATATACAATATTACCATAGGGCTTACCACAAATCCAAATCCCGGTGATATAGTACGTGTTGATGTCAGAGTGGTCGATAAAAAAGGAAATAATCTTGCAATTCAAAACAAAGAAGTCAGATATGAATAGCTTACACAGTAATCCTTATCGATATACCCTATGACCTAACAGATTTACTGCAAATCATTTCCTCAGCTTTCCGCCTGCTATCTGCCCTGCGATGTCCGATAAAACGAGCAGCGGTATGACAGTCCAGTTCAGACCCGAGAGTACCCGCAATAAGAACACGAAGGGCACGGGGACATGCACAGCTATCATCCACTGCCTTGAGAACCTCGCGGCATTACTCCGAAGATAACCAAACGGCAGGTTGATTAGAAAAACTATCAGCATTAATTCATTTATGGACATTTTTCTTCCGTACTATCCAGTTTCTATTTTGGCTCGTTTGGTTTATCTATCTTGCGGTGCAGGTGCGGTTCAAGAAAAGAAAGATTTATCAGGGAAAAAGGAAGTAGGTAATACTGAATGCTTGATGAGGGATTAATCAATGCGCAAGCTTAAATATTATATTCCAACATCGGTAGGGCATACTATCCTGGCAGACAATAAAATAAAAATCATCGTGGGCTTATTATTGATTTTGCTTGCTTTTGCAATATCATCTTAATCGATTTTCGACTGCTGTTAGCTCTTCTTACTGCAATAATCCACAAACGACTTCGCAAAATCCGTATAAGAAGCGGCATGCAGATGCGCATAAGCTGCCAGTGTATTCTTCACAAGTATGCCGTCAAGCTCGCCCTTTATTCCTGTTCCGCGCGTAAGCCTGATAACAAAGGTCGTATCTTCGGGGATGTCAACAATTTCGGAATGGTGGAATTCATGCCCGATGAACGAAACTCCAGCTTTTCCAATCACATTATCCTTCACAAAACTGCCCACGTTGTAACTCACAACCCGCTTGTGCCCCATCAATGTCCTTCCCGGTATTGCCCCCACCATCTCAAAAGTCCCGCCCTCCATCTCTGCCATGTGATAATTCCCGCTCCCTGACACATTCGTGGTAATCTCCTGCGTAAGATACATAAGTCCTCCGCATTCAGCATAAACAGGCAAACCATGGGATGATGCCTGTTTGACGGATTCCCGCATTGAGGAATTATCTTCAAGTTCCCTTGCGAACAATTCAGGGTACCCGCCGCCGATATACAGTCCGTCCACCTCTGGCAGGTTTTTGTCGTTCACGGGGCTGAAATAAACAAGTTCTGCACCCGCAAGTTCAAGCAGTTCAAGGTTGTCACGGTAATAGAAATTAAATGCTTCATCAAGCGCAACTGCGATTTTTGGATTGTTCCCTGGCGCGCGGGCTTTGAATATGTTCGTTTCCGGTCTTTCAAGCGGTTCTGCTGAGCTGGCTATGGATATGAGCGCATCAATATCCACTCCTTCCTTTATGATATTCTTAATTCCCCCGAGGCGCTCATCAAAATCATCCAGCCGCCGCCTTCCTTCAAGAGCGGGTATCAGCCCCAGATGCCGCATCGAAATTTTCATGGCATCATTGCGCGGGATTTCACCGATAACAGGTATATTTGTGTAAGTCTCAATCGCAGTCCGCGCCTTTTCGCCGTGGCGCCCGCCGCCGATGTTATTCAGGATTACCCCGACAATGTTCACTTCAGGATCAAACGACTTATATCCCGAAACAAGAGCGGCTGTGCTCCGTGTTATGCTTCTTGCATTAATTGCAAGGATGACAGGGCACTTGAGGAGCTTGGCTATCTGCGCCGTGCTCCCGATATCACTTGTGGCTTCAAGTCCCTCGAAAAGCCCGCGCACGCCTTCGATGACTGCAATATCCGCGCCAACTACTGCATGGGAAAACACCTCGCACACGGCGCTCTCTGGCATCAGGTAACCGTCAAGATTGCGGGAATACCTGCCAGTCACTTCGGTATGATAGCTGGGGTCAATGAAATCAAGCCCGACCTTGAAAGGCTGTACCTTATACCCCATATCCCTGAGCACCGACATTATGCCGATGGAGATTGTGGTTTTTCCGGCAGAAGAGCGGTCTCCGGCAATGAGGATGCGGGGGATTTCCAGCATATCCGTCATATTTTTTTAAATCCTCGTAAGTTCCCTTAATCTCGCATCATCAAGCGGCACAGGGATTTTTCCTTCATTTCTTGTCATTATGCTGCGCGCCAGTTTGCGGTAAACGCCTGCAATATTGGAATCAGGCGCATTTTCTATAACAGAAAAACCCTCTCTTTCGCATGTCTGCACTAAAACATCCTTCGGAATAAAAGCAAGCAACTGGCTCCCGATTTCCTTTGCGAACTCGCTGACAATATTTTCCTCGTTGGGCGCGCCGCGGGAATTGCAGATAACACCGTTTAACGTCATCTCAAGGCGCGAAAGCCCTTTGCAGATATTATTTGCAGCATACAGCGGCATGTATTCGCCGGAAGTAAGCACATACGCCTCGTTTACAAGTCCCTTCTTTACGGGAGCGACAAACCCGCCGCACACGATATCGCCGGGCACATCGTATATAACAAGGTCGGTATCCTCAATCGCTTTTGATATTTTCTTAAGCAGGCTTATCGCCACAATGATGCCTCTTCCGGCACAGCCTATACCCGGTTCAGGACCTCCGATTTCCACGCATTTAACGCCTTTATAACCGTTGAATACGATGTCTTCCTCTTTTATGTCCATACCCTCCCGCATCAAATCCATAATCGTTGGGATGCGCCTCCCGCGCAGTAAGGTGATGGAGGAGTCGCTTTTTGGGTCGCATCCTATTATTGTGACGCGGTAGCCCTCATCTGCACACGCCGCAGCCACATTTGAGGCTGTGCTTGATTTTCCGATGCCGCCTTTTCCGTAGATAGCGATTTGCTTAGGCATCCCTGCTCATCTCCCGAAGCGTCGCCCCGAATTCCGACTCTACGATGTGGCTCACTCCCAGCGTCTTGGGATGTAGGTCGATTTCCACCACGACATGCTGGTGTCCCATCTCTTTTAACGGCGCTACCTGCCGGGGACCATTGGTGATAGAGAATAATTCCATGTTCTTTATGTTATCCATTGGAAGCGCATGCGGTACGCCTGTTATTACGGCAAAATCGAAATCCTGGTATTTTTCACCGATTATCCGGCTTGCTGTGTTTCCAGCTATGGGGTATTCATCCAGCCCTCCGATGATGTGATGGAGTTCCATCCCTTTCTGCGTTAATTCTTCCCGGATCTCGCGGGCGTTTCTCCTGTTTTTGGGAAGTCCCACGTTCTCATCAAGGTTTGCCATATTCACGATACGTGAGCCGAACTTTTTTGCCGCTTCATCGACTGCAAGATTAATATCCGCAAACATGAAGGCAGTTTCTTTTTTCGCGTTGAGGATATTTAGTCCTTTTTTCCCTTCTTTTATAAGTTCAAGCAGTCTTCCTGCCACTTTGAATTTCAAATCCCCGCGGCTGGGCGCAAGATATTCCTTGCTGGCGGCGCCGTGGCGCTTTTCAACCATGGTGGCTTCTTTCAGCAATGCCTTCTGCCTCTCAAACTCAGCCTCGCTGATTATCCTGCAGGCAAGCGCAGATTCAAGCGCCATAATAACCCCTTTTGTATTGTCCCTGTAGCCTGCATGCACTTCAACCTCGATAACAGGCACGTCGGGCTGGACCTGCGTCACCGCCTCATGCAGTTCCTCCCCGATAATCATGCTGGCGCATGTCCCCACGATGCCGATACGTTTGGGTTTGAATCGTTCTATAACTTTCTCAAGCACTTCAACTAAAGAATCATGCCCTCCGAAAACAAACCCTGACTCATCAAGCGACGTGGTGACAACTCTCATGCCGTCCTCTTCAAGAAGGCGGGCGTGCTTGAAGCAGCATCCCGGAGGACCGTGCAGTATTACGACATCGGTATCAAGGTCTCTTAAGGTGTACAACGCAGCCACAATCGAACTGGGGCGCGGGTGCATTATCAGTGGTTCTTTTTGTTTTACTGGCATCCTTTTTCTCCGCGGGGGTTTTTATAGGGCACTTTATTGGATAATACTTTCGCATCGGGTCTTGATGTGATAATGTTTTTCATATATCTATTTATCTACCTCTCGCAAATCGAGAATGTAGTTAATAATACAGATGCATGCAGAAGCCAGATATGCTTTTTCACCGATTGAAACTTTTTTCCCGTATCTCAACACAAATTCTTCGTCTTTCCTCGGCATGCCAACCTGGTCGCCCAGCACAAACACAGGGTCTTCGCCCAGATCAATAGTTCTTATGCTCTCGCCCGACTCTTCCAAGACAAAGATATTTTTTTTCTCCTTAACCAACTGTTGCAGGCTGTTTTTTTTGACGTGGACGCCGGGATGCTGCCTGCCCGAGAGAACCTTTCGCAGGATGTCTTCCCACGTTCGTTCATCCGTGCGCGCATCGCTGAGTTTTTCCCCATCAACAACCAGTTCAATCGGCGGAGCCGGAGGACCGCCCAGGATTGCATGGAATACCACATCCCTGCGAAGCGCGTGTGACCTGAAAAGCGCCATCAATATAGACTGGTAAACAACATCCAGCCTTCCCGCCTCCCTGAGACTGTGGAATCTTGAATCTGTATGTCCGGTTCTGGAAAAGAGGATGAATTCGCGCATATCGGGGTTAGATTTCCTCTCCGGGGATAATAGTTGTCAGCTTGACGTGCTTTACGCCTCTCAGCGTCATTATCTTCTCGGTAACAGCCTTGACGTCCCGCCCTTCCCCTCTCACCAGCAATACTTCCATGCACATATCGTGGTTTATGTGCATGTGAAGAGAAGAACGTATTATTTCTGAGAACTCGTGCTCTATGTCAAGCAATGAATTAACAAGCCCCCTCTGGCTGTGGTCATATACCAATGAGATTGTTCCCACCCTTTCGCCTTCGACCTCGCTCATCCAGGCATAGTAACGGATGTAACCCCGTATTGCGTCCCTGATTCCTTCAGACCTCGAAGAATAACCTCTTCTGGTGATTATTTCGTCAAATTTTTCCAGTAAATTCTCAGGCAGAGATACGCCGATTCGAGCTAAATCCTGTTCCATATGTATTTCCTCAAACAAATATAATTTAAGAGTAGATATATCTTTTCATTATTACCCTTCTGCGCTGTATGTCAGACCGCATTCGGGACATGAATATGTTATAATATCCTTACCCTTCTCGCTTTTTTTGGTCTCCGAGCGCATCCAGTTTCCGCATGTGGGACATTTATGGTCTGAAAGTGACCTGTTCTTCATTATTTACCACCTTCTTGCGGCAAAGACAAACCGCACCTGTTGCAGAATTTTGCAGGTATCGGATTTTCCCAGCCACATGAGCATACAAGATTATCCTCAAGACAAATGTTTCGCAAAAGCTCCGGGAACATGTCCGTGTTTTTATAAAGAATTACCCACAGGTAATAAACCGGAACCAGCGCCAAAAGGAAAAATGTGATATAATAAATGCCATAAGGCAAATAGTCCGATAATGAACCCAAGGCTCCGTAAAGCGTCAGTATAACCAGTAAAATGATAAACCACCTGACCAGCGATTGAACCTGCGGGTATTCAGGAGATGAGAGCGCAAACTGCCTGTTGAATTCTTTCATGAATCTTAATAAAATAACAACCACGGCGAGGGAAAGTGCGATCTCTGCAACTGAGTAAGCCGTATCCACTTTTTTCAACATAATCATAGCAAAGAGCCTGACCAGTATAATCAAAAGCAGCGCGAATATCGCATTTACTACCGGTCTCTGTAATTCCTTTTTCATGCCTCACCATTTTAGT
>JAQUQX010000052.1 GCA_028715885.1 Candidatus Methanoperedens sp. | reverse complement strand
CGCCGCATGACGGCGGTGTACCCTATCTTTTTATAATACTTCAATCAATTCCTATCAATGGAGGTTAAAATATGCAATTCGGAATGATGGACGGATACGGTTATGGTGTTGCAGGCTATGGGATGTTGATTTTTGGGTTTATATTCTGGATACTGATACTCATAGGACTTATATTGCTCATTAAATACCTGTGGGAAGGCGGCGCAAAGAAAGAGGAATCTGCGCTTGAACTACTGAAAAAAAGGTATGCCAGAGGCGAAATAAGCAAGGAAGAGTTTGAAGAGAAAAAGAAAGATCTCGTATGAACACTCTGAAAATTGCAATAATTCTTATTGCGGTCGGCATGATAGGTCTCCTTGTTCTTTCCTACAACACCAGCACTTATTCATCGTCCTATTATACTCAGCCAGTGTCTGGTTTCAAAAGCAACGGGGAGAGGATATATTTCACAGCCACATCGGATTCAGGTGAACCCATAATTTCATCGATAGGAACGATGGCAATGCGCGGGATGATGAGCTGCGCCGCCTGTCATGGCGCAGACGGGAAAGGAGGGCAGGGGAGGATGATGATGTGGACGTTCGATGCACCTGATATCAGATATTATGCATTGACGGCTGGGGGTGGGAATGAAACGCCATATACCGACGAACTTATCAAACGGGCGATAACGAAAGGTGTTGATGCTGATGGAAAGAGGCTTGAACCCCCGATGCCTGTATGGCAGGTGTCTGATAGCGACCTCAACGACCTGATAGATTATCTTAAAACCCTGAAGTAACCTTCATCATCAAATACCTCTGGGAAGGCGGCGGAAGGAAAGAGGAATCTGCGCTTGAACTACTGAAGAAAAGGTATGCAAGAGGCGAGATCAGCAAGGAAGAATTTGAGGAAAAAAAGAAAGACCTGTTATAAATATCAAAAAATTTGTAATTGCATTTTTTAGCGGACAGGTCTTTTTAGTTTTAACGTTACTCGCCTTCATTGCTGCCTGACAAGCTCTATGGTATGTTGCGCAACTTTTTCGGGGTCAACACGAAGCCTTGCCACACCGCTCTCCATGGCAGCCTGCGCCACAGCCGACGCAACAGACGGGGCAACCCTTGAATCAAAGATGTTGGGTATAATCATAGCCTCAGAAGGTTCAGGCACAAGCGAAGCCAGTGCATTTGCAGCAGCCATTTTCATCTGCTCATTGATGTCCCTGGCTCTCACATCCAGCGCGCCCCTGAACACTCCGGGGAATCCGAGAGCGTTATTTATCTGGTTCGGGCAGTCCGAACGCCCTGTTCCCACGATGCGCGCGCCGGCTTTCTTTGCTTTTTCCGGCATAATCTCCGGTGTGGGGTTTGCAAGCGGCAAAACAATCGCGTCATCCGCCATGGAACGCACCATCTCTTCGGAGACTATCCCGCCTACGGATAAACCGATAAAAACGTCCGCACCTTTCATGGCATCAGCCAGCGACCCTGACATCCGGCTTTTATTCGTAAGCCTGGCAAGCTCATCTTTGGCAGGGTTCAATCCGGCTCTGCCTTCACAAATTATGCCTGTTGAGTCGCAAACAAGAATTTCCTTTACCCCTTCGTTTATCAATAGCATGGCGCTTGCAGTGCCCGCAGCTCCTGCCCCGCTGATGACCACTTTTATATCGCGAAACTTTTTTCCCACAACTTTTAGAGCATTAATCAGCCCGGCAAGCATTACCAGCGCAGCGCCGTGCTGGTCGTCATGAAATACCGGGATGTCAAGCAGCTTTTTCAAGCGCGTTTCTATTTCAAAACACTTGGGCGCGCCTATATCCTCAAGATTGATGCCTCCGAAGACCGGAGCTATGTTCTTTACGATATTGATTATCTCATCTATATCCTTTGTGTCAAGGCAGATGGGAAACGCATCCACTCCTGCGAACATTTTGAAAAGCATGGCTTTCCCCTCCATAACAGGCATCGCGGCATGGGCGCCCAGGTCACCCAGCCCGAGCACAGACGTGCCGTCGCTCACCACAGCCACGAAATTCGATTTTCCGGTGTATTTATAAACATCATCCTTTTTTTTGTGAATCCGCCTGCAGGGTTCTGCAACGCCGGGTGTATATGCAAGACTCAAATCTTCTTTTGTCTTTATACTGACTTTGCTTTTTACTGCAATTTTCCCGCGAATGCGCTCATGATACTCAAGCGACCGTTCATATACTGATTCTTTCATCTAATCCTCCACAGCTAATGCATTCTCAACAGCTTTTTTATGTAACTTTGCAGCCTTATGTATTCCGCCTTTGATGCCCCGGAGAGCCCTGCAAGGGTACTGCTGCACCAGAAGCCCTGCTTTTCCCGGCGCATCCTCAACACTTGTTCCTACAAGACCCTTCGCCATGTGCCATGTGCTTCCGCAAGGCGCGCCGCGGATAACCTCCACATTCGATACGATACCTTTTTTCGCGGTTATCTTAAGTCCGGGTCTTCCGAAACAGGATGCGAATTCGTCCACGACATTGTCGCCGCATTTTTCTATATCGCAGCATATTTCATGGACTTCGATATGCATATTATATTTTTCTGATAGGCTAAATAGTTCTTGATGCCCGCCAGCTCTTGCCGCGCCGCCTGCGATAATCACTGCGCGGGCGCCCTGCTCTCCTGCAAGGCGCACGATTTCGGGTGTCAGGTCTGGGTGCAGGATGTATGCTATGATAAGGTCATGTGAAAAAATGCTTTTATCAAGATGCAGGTTAGCTAAAAAATCAGATGGAGCCTCTATAAAATCGGGAAGGGACTCAGGGATTTCTATTGCCGATACTTTAAAGTCTGAATTTTTTTTAATATTTTCTATGAGGCGGTGACCGTATTTTCCTCGCGTTATTACCCCGATTGAAATCATTGATAGTAAATTGTCGCTTTAGTATTTTGGTCTTGCGGAAAAGTGGCGCCGTGGAAGGGGTTAACATTATATCACTAATATAATTTTATACCCCGTTTGAAATATCTGCTACTTATTCCATCTAATCTATAAAAGATAATATTAGAATAATGAATGAAATGACAAAAATACTTGTAGTGGAAGACGACCCCCTTAGCATGGAATTAACGCAGGAAATGCTAAATTCAATGGGCTTTACGGTTCATGGCGCAATGGATGGAAAAGAAGCAATTAAAAAAGTTGAAAAAGAGTACTACGATTTGATACTTATGGATATAGGGCTGCCCGATGTGAATGGAATTGAAGTAACAAAAATAATCAAGAGCATTCCCCGTTATAAAAATGTGCCAGTAATAGCTTTAACAGTCTATGCGATGAAGGGAGAAAAAGAAAAAATTCTCAAATCCGGCCTGGATGACCACATATCGAAACCCATAAATGTGTTCGACTTCAAGAAAAAAATAATAAGCTGGGTCGGAGCTTCCGGCTTGGAAGAAAAATCATAGAAGAATTGTAACAAATCCTGCACCTGAGGGGCACTGCTTAATCCTTGCCATGACAGATACAAACATTCTTATCTTTTTACACTAAAGAAGAAAGTGATGACCAGCGTTATCCAATCATCAAGCTCCCTCGAAGGAAAAACCCTCGTCCTTGGAATTACAGGCAGCATCGCCGCCGTCCGGTGCGTCGAGCTGGCGCGGGAACTCAGGAGGCACGGCGCGTGCGTGCATGCAGTCATGACGCAGGCGGCGCAGAAAATCCTGCATCTGGAAGCCATGCGCTATGCGACAGGCAATCCGGTAATTACGGAAATAACAGGCGATGTGGAGCATGTGGAATTCTGCGGCATCGGGGGAAAAGCGCATCTTCTTTTGGTTGCGCCGTGCACTGCGAACACTATCGGGAAAATAGCACACGGCATCGATGATACGCCTGTCACCACCTTTGCGACAACGGCTTTTGGTTCAGGTATCCCGATAATGATAGTCCCCGCTATGCACGAATCAATGTACGACCATCCCATAGTTATTGAGAATACGGGAAAACTTACAGAACTTGGCGTAGAGTTCATAAATCCGGTAACGGAAGAAGGCGCTGCGAAGATAGCCGCAAAGGAAGAAATAGTCCTCCGGGTGGAGAGAACGCTCGGTGGAAAGACACTTTCAGGAAAACGCATCCTTATCACAGGCGGTGCAACAGCCGAAGCCATTGACCCCATCAGGATTTTGACAAACCGCGCCTCAGGGAAGACCGGAATCGAGCTTGCGCTTCTGGCTTTCAGGAGGGGCGCTGATGTCACGCTTGTTCACAGGGGCTGCATCGGGATTCAGGGGCTCTGCGAGTTCAATGTGGAGAGCGCGAAGGATATGACGGATACGGTGATCGAAGAATTGGGCAAAGGATACGACCTGCTCATCAGCGCTGCTGCAATTTCTGATTTCACTGTAAAACCATCTAAAACCAAGATAAAATCCGATAAGGGTGTAACCCTTTCCCTGAAACCTGCGCCTAAACTCATCAAAGAAGCGCGGTTGAAATATCCAGGACTAAAAATCATCGGTTTTAAGGCTGAAACCGGGGTAACGGAAGATGAGCTGATAGAGAGTGCGCGCGAATCGATGGAATCATCAGGACTCAGCATGGTTGTGGCAAACGATGTATCAAGGGGTGGAATGGGCACGGAAGAAAATGATGTTTATATTATCGATGAGGGGATTAAAAAAGTCAGCGGTACCAAACGTGAGATAGCAAAAGAGATAATGGATAAAGTCGAAGCGATTCTCTGAAACCAATGAAAAACTTTATGAAAGTTTTGTCAGAAGAAGGGTATGCGAAGCATACCCTATACCGGATAAAGCGAGGTTTCACTTTATGAAAATCATTACCATTGAGCCCTGTTTTACAAAAGCTGATGAGGATTTATTCAGCGGCGAGGCTGAACTCGGAGCGATAAAAATAACGCCGCAGGCTCTGGAAGAGTTAAAAAAATACTTTGAGGGAGTGCAGGTCACGCCCGACAACGAGATGATTATACTTTCGAATTCACCGGTTGAGAAAATCATTGTTTTCGATACGGGGCGCGCTATAATCAGGCGCATTGCGAGTAAGGAGCTTGCAGTGAGCAGGTTTGAGATGCTTGAGAAAGTGCTTGCCGGATGAAAGTATGGCAACCGATTGTATCTTCTGCAAAATCATTAAAGGCGAATCGCCAGCAACTTTTGTTTATAAAGATGATGACATGGTGGTTTTTCACAATACAAGACCGTCTGCGCCCGTCCATGTGTTGATAGTTCCAAGGGAGCATATCGAAAGCGTAAATGCACTGGAAGAGAAGCACAGCGCCATCATCTCAAAAATGATGGTCAGGGCAAAGGAAATTGCAAGATTGCTTGGCATACGCGACAGCGGCTACAAGCTTGTAATAAACGTAGGCAGCGGCGCAGGGCAGGTAATATTCCATCTGCACATACATCTTATTGGCGGGTGGGGGTCGTTAGACCAACCGCAAAGTCGGATATGAATACGGTTCATTAGATAACACTAAAAAAGCCTGAACAATGCGAACAGTTGGCGTAGAACACGGATTTACGCGGATGGTACGGATTGGCACAGATAAAAATCCGTGGATATCCGTCGAATCCGTGTCATCTGTGTTCTGCTTTGCGGACTTTGCGCTCTTCGCGGTGAATCGTTACATCTTTTTCGCTTAAAACCGAGACCGTTTTAATTTGTGTTGGTAGTTATCCTAATGTGCAATATTCAAAGAGCATCAATGAAATATGGCTTATAGATCGTTCACATTACCCTTACATCTTTTACATTAGTTCTTAATCTCACGGCACTAAACAAAAGAGTCTGTATTTCTCCTTTTACTTTCTCACTTTCTGGCTGGTCTTTTCTGAACACGCATCCACGTACTTCAAATGTACCGTGTGTATGATAAAATATAAATTCAATAGCAAGAGGTAATTCTTTGTATTCCCTTCTTGGTATATTGTTTCCATTAAGTGATATCATACACCTGTCGAGCGCCAAAAAATTATCAATATCAAAAGAAAAAGACAATTCAATTTTTGTCGAACCATTTGCTTTTATATCACACGGCAAGTTTAGAGTTTCATCTAATACTGCATTGCTTACTATTGAATTGCCAATTATGGATGCAAATTCAGGTTGGATTTGTATAATACCAGCGCAATTAATTACTGATGTTGGTGAATTACCATTATTATTCACTATAAAAGATGCTTTTACTTTTAATATATCCTTTAAACCATTTTTTAAGATTTCGTAATGAGACTTATGAAAATAACACTTTATAATAGGTTGCTGCTTTTTATATTGTTTATAATGAAGATATAGAGCCCCAAAACCCGCCAATGAACCAAATATTGTGAATATTTGAACCGCTTCAAGTACCATAATGCAAGTTTATCTTAAATGTATCTCTATTATATATAAGTTCACATGAATATTAACTCTATCTTTTCATATTCGTGGATTGAATCGAATTACATATTTTAACTTTGACTTGCTCCTGGGATTCTTACACTATGAAACAAATAAGATTTGTCTTGGTATTATTGAAAAATTGCGTATAATTTTTAGCAATATTCATTTTTTAAGTTCGTTTCAATTTGCCAACACCAATCAAAACTCTTTTTTAAAACCGACAAAACTTTAAGCTTAATTGCAGTGTAGAGGCAAGAAAGTGATACAATGCAGATACTCCTTATTCATTCGGATTACATAGAATACGAAACCAAACGAAGCACCCCAGTCGCCGAGAAAATAGACGACACCCTCAAAAAAGGGAGAATGGAAGAAGCCCTGACTGTTTTTGTGGCGGTTGAGAAAAACGACGAGGAAAACATCGAATATGCCGCAAAGCAGACAGCAGAGGAGATAAAAAAAGTCACGGAACAGGTCAAGACAAACCGCGTGATGCTGTACCCGTATGCCCATCTCAGCTCAAGCCTCTCATCCCCGAAGACTGCGATTGAAATACTCAAAAAACTCGAAGAACTGCTTAAAGATGCCGCATTTGAAGTAAAGCGCGCGCCTTTTGGCTGGTACAAATCCTTTACCATCAAATGCAAGGGGCATCCGCTGTCCGAGCTTTCAAGGACGATAAGGGCTGGCGGTGTGGAGAAATGCGTTACGGTCATAAAGGAAAAAGAGAAAGAGGAAGTTGTCTCCGAGGCATTAAAATCCGAGGCAAAAGCAGTATCGTACTGGCATATTTTAACCCCGGATGGTGAACTCCTGAAACCCGAAGATTTTGATTTTACAGGTCACGACAACCTTAAGAAATTCGTGAATTACGAAATCCACAAAAGCCGCGCCGTTGATAAAATCCCGCCGCATGTCGAGCTCATGAGGAGGCTTGAGCTTGCTGATTACGAACCCGGTTCCGACTCCGGCAATATGCGCTTTTACCCGAAAGGGCGGCTTATGAAGAGCCTTATTGAGACTTATGTGCTGGATGAAACCGCAAAAAAGGGAGCCATGGAAGTCGAGACGCCATTAATGTACGACATGAACCACCCCACGCTGAAGAAATACCTTGACCGCTTCCCTGCGCGGCAGTATTCCATAGAAGCCGACAAGAAGCAGCTTTTCCTTCGGTTTGCGGCATGTTTCGGGCAGTTCCTCATGAATCACGACATGACCATATCATACAGGAACCTGCCGCTTAGGATGGTGGAACTCACCCGCTACAGCTTCAGGAAAGAGCAAAGCGGCGAGCTTGTCGGGTTGCGCCGCCTCCGCGCGTTCACCATGCCGGACATGCATTCGCTGTGCAGGGACATGGACGAGGCGGTAGCGCAGTTCAACGACCAGTATAACATGTGCATTAACGTACTGTCAAAAATCGGCCTGGGTTTGGACGATTACGAGGTAGCCATCCGTTTCACGCGTGATTTCTATGAGGAGAACAGGGATTTCATTGTTGGGCTTGTCAGGACCGTCAATAAGCCTGTACTGATAGAGCTATGGGACCAGAGGTTTTTCTATTTTGTGTTGAAGTTCGAGTTCAATTATGTGGATGCGATGGACAAAGCCAGTGCCCTGTCCACAGTCCAGATAGATGTGGAGAATGCAGAGCGGTACGGGATAAAGTACATCGATTCAACAGGCGCCGAAAAAAGACCCACCATCCTCCACTGCTCACCCAGCGGCGCCATCGAGAGGTGCATGTATGCCCTGCTTGAAAAAGCGCACATGAACTCGGAGAAGGGCATTGTTCCCATGTTCCCTGTATGGCTTTCCCCAACGCAGGTGCGCATAATCCCGGTTGCGGAAAAGCATACGGAATATGCTGAAAAAGTAGCAAGTAAGTTGAACTGGAGGGTGGATATCGACGACCGCGAGGAGACGGTGGGCAAGAAGATACGCGATGCTGGGAAGGAATGGATACCGTACGTAGCGGTCGTGGGAGACGAAGAGGTTGCAGGAAACAACCTTACTGTTACGGTAAGGAGCGAATCATCGCCGAATAAGCCTGCGAATATTAAAATGGCGGTTGGGGAACTGGATGGAAGGATATCGGATGAGGTTTCGGGTTTCCCGTTCAAGCGGCATCCGCTTTCTGTTAAATTGTCGGCAAGACCGAAATTCGTATAGTTCAAAGTACACGAATGGATTTTATTCAGGATTTACAATTCTGCAAGTAAGCCCTGATCCCGGTTACGCTTCTCCCCGATTTATTTTTTCAGCGAGTTTATATGCATCATAAATGTTCCATATGTAAACCAGAATCCACAATAAAAACGGAATGACCGGTTCTGAAGAATTTGGATTTGAACCTGCTGTGTATCCAAACATGGAAAACATCAGAATGCTAAGCACTAAAATTCCCACACCTCTTGCAACTTTACCACAGTACATTTGACCCGCTCCCGGAATAAAAATGCTCAGCACGACTGCAAGAGCAACACTTTTTTTCTCAGGTAATGTTGAAATTCTGCCAAGAGGCGGCTCTGAAAACCTTACGCCGCATTCGGGGCAAAACTCTGCCGTTTCATCTATCGGTGTGCTACAATTTGGACAATATTTTGTTTTGCGGCTTTCAAAAACTTTCTTTTCCGGCTCTTTTTCATGATATCCGGCTCCTTCCATATCCCCGGCTTTGAGTCCAACCTCCTGCATAAGTTCTTGCTCTGTTACCTGATTCTTCAGTCTCTCAGCCTCGTCTCTGTATTGTTCACATAACTCCTTGTATCTGGCTTCGGTTATTTCGCCCTGTGCAAGCTTCTCATCCAGCTTTTCAAGAAGCGCATTGATTTTACCGAGCTTGTCTTTTTGTCCTTTCATAGCTGCTTTTTCTCTTTGTTCTTCCAATGCAGATGGCTTAAATTCCGGTTCATTGATTTCTTCACAGGTTTCCGGTTCTTCAGGGTTATGTACTTCATGGATCGTTGCACTGTACGACATCCATCCCCCAAACTTTACAGAAAACATTTTCCTGCCCACTGAAACCATTTCTATATGGTCCCTGCCAAAAGGTCGTATTAAAAACTTGGATAGCAGCTTTTCACCATCCAATCTTATTTTTGCAACACCCGTCAATTGGGAGTAATCGGCTTCAAGTGTATGCATTCCTATTTTTTTTACAACTTTTACCATATTTCATCTTGCCATCATCGCAGTAATTCCTCTTTTTATCTGCCTATGGCCCAACCCATTTCATAAGTTCTTTTTCTGCTATCAGATTCTTAAGACTATCAGCTTCATCTCTGGTTTTCAGATAACTCCTTGTATTTAGCCTCGGTTATCTCACCCTGTGCAAGCCTTTCCTCCGGTTTGTCAAGGAGCGATTTGATTTTATTGAGCCTATCATTTATCTCTTTTAGTTCGTTCATAAGGAATGCGACCTTTTTTGCCGCATTATATTCTCAGTAAGCTTCTCCCCGATTTATTTTTCCGGCGAGTGCATAGGCATCATAAATGCTCCATATCCTGTATATGATAAAGATTATAAGCGGAACAATTGGCTCGTCAGAATACATGCCTGCCGATTCTACAGAGGCTTCATACACGGCATACAATATAATAGTAACTATTAAAATCCCTATCCCCCTCATCCATTTACCGCAATACATTTGTCCTACTCCCGGTATTATCAAGTTTGACACAGCGGCAAGAGCAGCGCTTTTTTTCTCCTGATATACCTGAGAGGTTGAAACACCGACGTTGGTGTTGATATTGTTGGTACGAATTTTTTTCTCGCGATACGCTTGAGGCGTTGAAACCTTCTCGCCGCATTTATTACAAAATTCCGAATTTTCATCTATCAGGGTTCCACAACTCGAACAATATTTTGTTCCATGCTCTTCAAAAACCGGATTTTCGGGTTCATCCTCTTTTTCAGGCTCTTCCTCTCTATACCTGGCTTTCTCTATATACTTGACTTTCTCTTTATACTCGACCTCTTCTTTTTCTTCGGCTTTGAGTCCGACTTCCTGCATGAGCTCTTGCTCTGTTACCTGATTTTTCAGTTTCTCTGCTTCAGCTTTGTATTGGTCAGATAACTCCTTGTATCTGGCTTCGGTTATTTCACCCTGCACAAGTCTTTCATCCAGCTTTTCAAGAAGTGCATTGATTTTACTGAGCCTGTCCTTTTGTTCTTTAATAGGTAATTTTGCCATATTTTATCGTTAGCCTCACATTGACTCTCCATATATTTAAATATGGGTAAATCTACTCCTTCAACTTGAATTAAGGCGGGGATGAATTGGTACAAACAACAGAACCTATGCCCTTTAAACTTCATTGCGAGGTCTGTCACACGCAACAATTTTTTTGAGAGAAAAAGAATTATATAATAGCAATGACAAAATAAGTATTAGAGGGTACAACATGTCAATATTGGACGTAACCGAAGATCAAATCTTTCATACTTTAGGAAAAGGAAGAGATCCAAATTTCAAACCGATCGAAAAAGTGAGACCGGTAATAGCAAAGCCAAAGAAAACATACACACTCAACATCAAAAATTTCAAAACTACACAGACAGCCAAACCAGCGCAGCCTGTTCAGGCAGTAACCCAGCCTGTGATAACTGTTCCCCAGACGCAGCAAGTCGATGACTCGGTGAAAAGGATAACAGAGGATTTGAATGAACTGAATAACCGCGTCGCAGGTATCCAGAAAATGGTAAAATGGTATATAGTGCCGCAGTTTATTGTTGTCCTTGTTTTATTCCTGGCATTGGTTGTTAAAAGCTAAATATTTCCTTTTTTGCATCCTGCCGTGCGTTCGCTCTTCATCGCCGGAGCAACCATATAAATAATCAGGTGATGTTCATTATTTAAATATGTTAATTTGCTATCTGTTAGTCCCAATCCGGACGGCTTCTTCATGCACTATCATATTATCCTGACAAAAGAATGCAATCTTAATTGCAATTACTGCGGAGGCGGGAGCGACTCTCCCCCGAAGGAAATACAGTACCAGGTTTGCGACCTCAAATCGTTCGTATCCGGGGATGATGCTCCCGTGCTTGAGTTTTACGGCGGCGAACCCCTTCTTCGCATCGAAACCATGAAAAAAATCATGGATGCAATACCGGGGCGCTTCGTTATCCAGACAAACGGTTTGTTCCTGGATAAGATTGAACCGCAGTATCTGGAAAAATTCCATTCCATCCTGGTATCAATCGACGGAACAAAAGAAGTGACTGACAGGGAGCGCGGCAATGGCGTATATGAGAGGATAATGCGAAATATTCACCTGATACGGCAGAGGGGCTTTAAAGGAGACATTGTCGCAAGGATGACCGTGGCGCAGGGTACGGACATCTATGAAAATGTGACGCATCTTGTGTCAATAGAGGCTTTTGACCATGTTCACTGGCAGCTCAGTTTTGAAATGTTCTGGGAAGGCGCAGAACCTGTTGATGAATGGATTTGCTCGTATAATTCCGGCATCTCCTCGCTTGTAAGATGGTGGCTTTCCGAAATGGGCACGGGCAGGGTTCATGGGATTGTGCCGTTTATCGGTATTATGAATTCACTGCTCAGCGGTGCGCCTTCACGCCTGCGGTGCGGCTCGGGGATTGATTTTTTTACGGTAATGCCGGACGGCAGGATTTCTGCATGCCCTGTATCCATTGATTTTGATTTCTCGGTTATTGGCTCGATATATACCGATTCTCCGCTCTCACTCTGCAATAAAGCCTGTGTCGGTGAACCCTGCACATCCTGTGATGTTTTCCATATCTGCGGCGGCAGGTGTCTTTTTGTGAACAGGTCGCAGGAGATGCTGAGGGAGAACGGGTATGCCCTGATTTGCTCTACGGTCAGGCATCTGGTGCGGGAAATGCAGGAGGCGCTGCCGCGGGTGAGGGGGCTGATTGAGAGCGGGGTTGTGAGACGGGAGGATTTTGATTATCCGGAGTTCAATAACGGGTGCGAGATTATACCTTAAAAAACCGCTGCCGCAAGATACGCGACCGCCAGATAGCGCAAAAACTTCCCTGTAAAAACAAGCACGGAAAACATCCAGAACCGAAGCCTCAAAAGACCCCCTGCTACGGTGAAAGCATCGCCTATGAAAGGAAGCCATGTGAATAATAAAATATACATGCCGTACTTAGAGAAGTATTTCTCTGCCTTTTCGATATCCTTCGAATCAATCCTCAGGTATCGCTCCACAATGCTGCGCCCCTTTAACCCGATATAATAACTGGTGCATGCGCCAAAGTAGTTTCCCGCCGACGCTACGAGCACAAGGGTTGGGATATTGAATTTCTCGTAAACAAGAAGTACAAGAATCCCCTCGCTCCCGAAAGGAAGTATCGTAGATGCAAGGAAACTTGCAAGAAAAAGACCGATGTAACCGTAATTTAACAGGACAGCCTGAAGGGATTCTAACAT
>JAQUQX010000051.1 GCA_028715885.1 Candidatus Methanoperedens sp. | reverse complement strand
TATCTATTTTGGCGAGGCTGAGGCGAAAAGATACGGCAGCCCGGCATTATTTGAGTCGCATCCTGAGAGGTTTCCCAGAGTATTCGAATACGGGTATGTGGTTGTTTATAAAGTCGACCCGAACCGTTAAAGCTTTTTACTAATAGGTTGTGCAAAAGGGGGAATGAAAGATAGGTATAACCCTCAAGAAATAGAGGAAAAATGGCAGCGCAGGTGGCATGAGGCAAAAATATACGAGCCCGAGCCTGACGACAGGGAAAAATTTTTCATAACAATACCCTACCCTTACCTGAACGGCAACCTTCATGCAGGTCATACCAGGACATTTACCATCGGCGACGTAGTAGCGCGATACAGGCGGATGCTGGGCTACAATGTCCTCTTCCCTATGGGTTTTCACGCCACTGGCACGCCAATCGTGGGGCTGGCTGAGCAGATACAGAAAAAGGACCCGGAAACCATAAGGGTATATAATCAACTTCACGAGATACCTCTTGATGTCCTGGATACTATCCAGACGCCCGAGCAGATTGTGGAATATTTCAGCAGGGAAGCGGAAGCAGCCATGAAGAGCATCGGTTTTTCTATCGACTGGCGGCGAAAATTCACAACAACTGAGCCGCATTACCAGAAATTCATTACATGGCAGTTCAACCTCCTGCGCAGCAAAAACAAGGTGGTAAAAGGCGCGCATCCAGTGAGGTGGTGCCCCAACGACGAGAATCCTGTTGAAGACCATGATATACTGAAAGGCGAGGATGCCACAATAATAGATTACACCCTGATAAAGTTCAGGCTCGATGGCGATATTCTTCCCTGCGCAACGCTTCGTCCGGAAACGGTATTCGGGGTTACGAACCTGTGGGTAAACCCGGAAATCGTTCATGTGCGGGTTAAAGTCAACGACGAAACCTGGATAGTAAGTAAAGAAGCCTATGAAAAACTCAAATTCACGGATAAAAAAACAGAGCTTATAGGAGAAGTAAATGGCGGGGAACTGATAGGCAAAAAAGTTAAAAATCCGGTTACGGGTTCTATTGTTTTGGTACTGCCCGCATCTTTTGTAAGCCCTGAAAACGGAAGCGGGATTGTCATGAGCGTTCCTGCCCATGCGCCTTATGATTATCTTGCGCTGCGCGATTTAAAAGGCGCACAGTTGGCAAAATACGGAATCACCGAAGACGTTTCCTCAATACCGCTTATCTCCCTTATCAAAGTGCCGGAATACGGGAAATATCCGGCGGTTGATGCTGTTAATGAATTAAAAGTAAAAGACCAGAATGACCCCAAGGCAGAGGAAGCCACAAAATTTGTGTATAGAAGGGAATTCCATGGCGGCGTGCTGACCGAGACAACAGGGAAATATAAAGGCATTGCGGTTTCCAAAATAAAAGACGTGCTGGCGCACGACCTCATTCATCAGGGTATCGCAGATGTTTTCTACGAATTCAGCGAACATCCCGTGATATGCAGGTGCGGGGCGACCTGTGTTATAAAAATGGTGGAAAACCAGTGGTTCTTGAATTATTCGGAACCATCATGGAAGGAACTGGTCTATGAATGCCTTGCCGGCATGCAGATAATCCCGCCTGAAATAAGGGTGGATTTTGAAAATAAGATTGACTGGCTGAAAGATAAAGCATGCGCGCGGCGAAAAGGATTGGGAACAAGGCTTCCGTGGGATACGAAATGGATGATAGAGTCCCTCGGCGATTCCACTATATACATGAGCTATTACATTATTGCAAAATACATTGATAAGATCGAGCCCGGACAATTAAAAGAAGAGTTTTTTAATTATTGTTTACTCGGGCTTGGCACAGCTGAAGAAACAGCGATGAAGACTGGTATAGATGTTGGCACAATTAATAATATCCGGAATGATTTCCTGTACTGGTATCCTGTTGATTTGCGTTCTTCAGGCAAGGACTTGATACCGAACCATCTCCTATTTTTCCTTTTCCATCATGTAGCGATATTCCCACAGGCGTACTGGCCCCGCGCCATAGCCATCAACGGTTTTGTATCGCTTGAAGGGGAAAAGATGAGTAAATCGAAGGGACCTTTACTCACACTGAAATCTGCCGTGGAAGAATACGGCGCCGACACAACCCGCCTTTATATCCTCAGCACAGCTGAGCACGTCCAGGATGCAGACTGGCGGAAAGCTGATGTGGAATCCACAAGTAAACAGGTTGAAAGGTTCTATAAAATCGCCTGTGATATCCTTGCAAACGATAAAGCAGGTAATACGGAAGATTTAAAGTTCATTGACAGGTGGATGCTGAGCAGGTTGCAGTACAGGATCCGTGAAACCGCCGACGCTCTTAATAAAATACAGACAAGAAGGGCAGTCCAGAATGCGTTCTATCTCCTGATGAACGATATGAAATGGTATGAGCGCCGCGGTGGATTTGCTGCCAGAAGGCAGGTTCTTGATACATGGGTCAGGTTGATGGCGCCTTTTACACCCCATTTATGTGAGGAAATCGGGGAAGGACAGGGCGGGAATTTCATCTCGTTATCCAGTTTTCCCGAAGCCGACACCTCACTTATCGATAAAAGCGCAGAACTTGCGGAAGAAATAACTGGCAATACTCTAAGGGACATCGAAGAAATAATCCGCCTTATTAAAATAAAACCCAACAGGATTATCCTGTACACCTCATCTTCGTGGAAAAGGGCGGTTATGAAGAAAGCCATAATAATGAAGAAAGAGAATGTTCTGGATATGAAAACTCTTATGAATTCTCTCATGACCGACCCAGCTATGCGCGCGTATGCTAAGGAAATTCCAAAATTCGCACAAAAAGTAATAAATGACATTCAGGGGATGGATACGGAGTTGATGAATTCGTTAATTGAAGTGGACTTTGATGAGATTTCCGCTTTAAATGAAGCCAGGGAATTCCTGAACCGTGCGGTAGAATGTAATATTGAGATATACAGCGCGGATGCTCCCGAATATGATCCGCAGGGAAAAAGCCGTTTTGCATCCCCCATGAGACCAGCTATATATATCGAATAAGAAAATATAATAGGGACGAAACATCACAGTGATTATAATGTATGATAACGAAAATATATATCCGATAAGGTTTGTATTGAACATGGGTGTATGAATGACAACCGTAGAAATGCTTGAAAAAATCTTAAATGGTATTAATAATATCGGGGGAGTCGAGGCGTCGGCAGTGGCAAGCAGGGACGGTTTACTTATTTGTTCGACCATACCTAAAAAACAGCATGCTGAAACCTTTGTAGCAATGTCCGCTACAATGATGGGAGCTGCGGAAACTGCAACTACAGAGCTTGGAAAGGGCATTCCGGACAGGATAATTGTGGAATCACCTAATGGGAAAATAATAGGAACCGGTGCGGGACAGAAAGCATTACTATTGGTTATGACCCATCCTAACGCAGGTCTTGGGTTGGTTTTGATTGAAATGGCAAAAGCAGCAGAACAGATAAAGCAAATTCTTGGATGATCGAGGAATAGCATGAAGCAGGTTACTACGGGCGTAAATGGTCTTAATGAAGTGCTTGATGGAGGGTTCCTCAGACCGTCTGTTGTATTGGTCGCTGGCACCGCGGGCACGGGTAAAACCACTTTTGTAATGCAATCCATATTTAGTGCAGCTAAAAACGAAGAAATTTGCATGTATGTCACAGCGCTGTCCGAGCCGATAGCCATGATCAATAATTTCATGTCAAAATTTTCGTTCTATAATACTTCACTTCTGGGGAAAGGTAATGTGAAATATGTTCCGATTGATATCGAAATCATCCATAAAGGCTCTGATGCTATTATAAAAGAAATGGAAAGGAACATTGAAATAATCAAACCTGACAGGATTGTAATAGACCCCGTGAATGTGTTCGCTTACGGGTTGGACGAAGAACACCAGAGGCAGTTCTATTATGATTTTTTTGCAAGTATGAAGGGATGGAATTCACTTGTTTTATTAACAGGTGAGTTTACCACGGATAAACTTATTAAAAGTTCCCTGAGTTATCTGGTCGATGGTATTATCTATATCAGCAATGAACCTTTTTACGATAAGAATATTCGCTACCTTAATGTTCTCAAAATGAGGGGGCAGGATTTCCATGGCGGCAAGCACTCATGTAAGATAAAAAAAGACGGTTTTGTGGTATTTCCCAGATTGTATTCAACAGCAAGGACATCTATGTTAAGTGAACGGGTATCAACCGGAACAAAAGGACTGGACAAGATGACATCCGGGGGTTTCATGCGGGGTTCTTCCGTATTGATTTCAGGTTCGAGCGGAACAGGGAAGACGATACTCGGAACGCAGTTTATTATGGATGGTCTGTTAAAACATGAACCCGGCGTGATAGTTTCCTTTGAAGAGGACACAGAACAGATGCGGCAAAATTTGAAAATGTTCGGCAGGAATCTGGAAGAATTCGAAAATAAAAACCAGATTAAAATAATATTCCCGCTTGAATCCGATGTCTATGAACTGGCGAACCAGATATGCGAGACCATCGAAAAAATAAAAGCCAAACGTTTGCTGTTTGACGGGATAGGCAGGCTTTCGCGGATGCTGCCGCAATTTACGCAATTACCTGATTATATGGAGGATCTGGTCAATTGTTTAAAAACTAAGAATATCACAGCAATATACACTAACGAGACTTCAAACCTGACCGGAGCAACCCAGATTACAGGCACGGGTATTTCGCCGTTCATGGATGATGTTATTTTACTGCGGTATGTAGAGATAAAAAGCGAAATGCGAAAAGCCATATCCGTGCTAAAGATGAGGGGGAGCAATCATGATACGGAGATACGGGAAGTTATTATCAATGAGAAAGGTGTTGAAATAAGACTGCCGTTTAGTGGATATTCGGGTCTGTTGTCGGGTAGCCCCACATGTACACCATCCGAGGCATTCGTGGAAGCTTTTAAAAAGTAACCGATATGATAACTATACAAGACGCCATTGAAATATATTCCTGGATTGCAGCAAGTTTGATTATGGTTTTTATAACTGCAATAGCCAATTTTTACCAGAAGAAGTTTGGAGTAAAAACTTTTTATTATTTCTATATAGTCCCGATATTTGTTCTTTTTGTAGCAGCGACCGAATTATTTTCTCCTGATAGACTTTTACACGAATCGATAGAATTTACAGGTGCATTCAGCTCTTTTCTTGCAAGTTTTTACCTGTATAGGAAAATGGTGGGTGTGAAATGAGCTTGTTTTTTGATTTATTACTCACAGATTCTGTGATGTTTATTCTGTTTGCCTTCGTACTTTATTTTTTAAGTGTTCTCAGTAAACGGTTGGGTGAGGTTATGGGTGTGAAAAAATATTATTATCTTTATTATGCGGGCATGTTTTTCATTTTATTAAGTTCTATTATAATGGCATTACCTTCCGGGTATTTTCCACGATTAACTGGAAATGCTTTTTTTGCAACCGGATTAACTCTCGGTATAATCGCATCACTAAAATACTGGGGATGGCTGATTAGAGAATTGTTTAAGGAATGATGAAGGAAGAATCTAATGACGAGCCTTAGATTTAAAATTATCATTTCAACATTATTTATAATATTTTTGATAATAACCGGGTCATATATCATTATTCAGGATATTCAAAAGGGTATTATTGAAGGGGAATTTCGTGACAAGGGATTCTTTATGGCAAATCATCTGGCATTGGAATTTAAAGAACCTTTACTTGTAAATGACACGGCAGGAATAAGGAATTATGTCGCTAATATGGAAAATAGTTATCCGGATATAGAATATATTTTTGTTACAGACTCTATGGGGAGCATAGTTGCCAATACATCAGCAGACAGACTTCCAATCTCGCTTCAGGAGATGAGTAGACCAAATGCAATGAAAGAATATATATACGCTACTGATAAAGGAATTATTCATGAATTTGATGCAACGATTTCTAATAATACAGGCTATGTTCACATAGGTTTATCAGAAAACCGCGTAAGGGCTCATATTCTCGAAGCATCGTGGAATCTTTTATTGATAGCTGTTTCCGGAATGGTTCTGGGCGGATTATTTATTTATTTTATCGGACGGAGGTTGATGGAACCTATTCAGGACATTACGAATGGTGCAAGACGGATCAATAAAGGCATCCTTGACCAGAAAATAGATATCAGCTCTAAAGACGAACTTGGCGAACTGGCTCAGACATTTAATGATATGGCTTCGAGTTTGAATCAAAAAATGGGGGAGCTGGTAGCATCAAAAGAACAAACAGAAGCTGCGGAAAAATACCTCGAGACGTTATTTGATAGTATTGAGGACGGTATAATTGCTTTAAATGGTAATCATGAAATTATTAAAACAAATAAATCATTCCTGAAGATGATGGGTTTGACTGAAGAACAGGTGCTTGGCAGGACGTGCCATGAGCTGATTTTTGCACAGGGACAATCCCGGAACCGGAAAGAAGAGTGCCCGATAGATAAATTACTGGAAACTAAGATACCGGTCAGGTTCGTACACGAGATAAAAACCGATAGTGACAGAAAAATACTGGAACTAAATCCTTCGCTGTTCTGGGATAAAAAAGGAACTGTGAATGTAATTTTAGTAATCCGGGATATTACGCAGCAAAAAATGCTTGAAGAAGAAAACATCTCATTTTATAATAATATCAAATATTTAAAGGAATTCAACGAAGAAATATTGAATAATGTCAACCTGGCAATCCATGTTGTGGATAAAGAGATGAACCTCCTCGCAGTCAATGACGAATTAATCAAACTCGGCAGAGGCAGGATAAAAAGAGACGGGATAATTAATAAAAACCTGTATGAAGCGTTCCCATTCCTGAAAGAAAAATATATCGACAAAGAATATGAGTATGTCCTCAAAACAGGAGAAATGTTCCTGAGCGAGGAAAAAACAGAATACCACGATGAAATAATCTACACAAGCACCAGTAAGATACCGGTCAAGGACAAAAACGGCAATGTTGAAAAAATAATTACCGTTATAAAGGACGTATCTGACCAGAAAAAACTTGAAGAGGAACTTAAGGATTCATATGAGGAACTCAGGTTAACATACCTGAAGCTCAAGGAGCTATATAAGATAAAAGATAGTTTCCTTTCAAATGTATCGCATGAACTCAGGACGCCGCTTACATCTGTGCTGGGATACACGGAATTATTACTTGACGAAAAAATAAATAAAGAACAGCGGCATAAGCTTGAGATAATACTGCGAAATTCAAAAAGGTTAACCAGATTAATAAAAAGCTTGCTCGATACCACGCTCATCGATTTCAGGAACCTGCAACTTGATATGCAATTGTTGTCAATTAATGATATTGTTGCGCAGGTTGTAGAAGATATGAAGACAATGGCACTGGTTAAAAATCTTCCTATAATTATTGAAATTCCTCAAAAGTTTCAGGTTGACGGCGACAGGGACAGGTTGGTGCAGGTGTTTTCGAATATACTGGATAATGCAATTAAATTCACAATAAGTGGTGAAATAAGAATAAGAGCGGATGAGGAAAACCAGAACGTGCATATAAAAATCAGCGATACAGGAATCGGGATTCCCGCAGATAAACTCGAGCGGATATTCGACAGGTTCTACCAGGTGGATTCATCAAACACGAGAAGGTATGGGGGAACGGGTTTGGGTTTGTGGATTTCGAAGAGTATAGTTGAAGCACACGGCGGGAAAATCTGGGCGGAAAGTAAAAATACTGGGAGTGCCGTTCATATTTTATTGCCAAAATCGGTGAAAGAATGAATATTAAGACATCCAACAAAAAAGTGTTGATAGTGGACGATGAACCTGATACGCTTGAACTTGTCAAGCTGGTCCTTGAAAGCGGAGGTTTTGAAACAATGCTGGCTGCCAATGGTATGGAAGCGCTGGCTCAAATCGATAGGATAAAACCTGATTTAGTTCTTCTTGATATCATGATGCCTGACATGGACGGATGGGATGTTTTCAGGAAAATCAAAGAAAAAGATACTAAGATTCCTGTTGCTATCCTGACAGCCAAAGCGCAGAACATAGACAGGCTGCTGGGGCTGCATGTTTTAAAGGCTGATGATTATATAACAAAACCCTTCGGGAAAAATGAATTGCTCGGAAAGGTAAGGAAATTAGTCGGTTTGACCAAAAATTAAAGTACATCAGAGGACAATTGGAGAAATCATGCAGGAACAAAAACATATAAATCCCTTCTATACGCAGGAGCGGTGGCACAACTGGATAATAAAGGTAAAGGATAGCGGTTTTAAGATTGACGACCAGCAAAAAGGGGCTGTTTTTGTTTACATGGAAGATGATGTGGTTCTTGCATGTTTGAAAATAATAGCAAAATATGATAAAAACGTCGTCTCCAAAGAGGAGGCGCTGGGGCATATTGCGAATATCAAACAAATCGTTCTGGAAAAAGCCGAACCAATAAATGAAGACGTGGATATGATGATTGAATCGGTGCAATTATCATTAATAGGCGTTTTTGCTTCGTGTGAGTGTTATTTAGAGAAAGCATTTGAAAAAACAAAATCCTTCGACAAACTTATAAAGAGCGCGGTTGACGCGGAAAAAGAGGATAATATGGGAGCTGCGCTGGGTTCGATAGCTGAAATCGGCGCCAATATCCTTGCTGGCGGAAAACTCAAGGAAAAAGCCCTCGATGATGTACCGGAAGGGCTTGTGGGAGAATGGCTTGACGGCATAGACTCACTCAGCGCTGCCATGGTCGGGGATACAAGCTATCGCGATGATGAGCCGGATGAAGGCGACTAACCTGAGTCACGCTCGGGAGGGCGTGTGCACGTATGCCTGCGGGGTTTACGTGGATTCTGTCCGTCTGCGGTTTATATTGAGATAGCGGTAAACGATTCTAGGAAATACGAGGAAAAAGTTGAACTTATTTCCAGATTTATTGAGAAACTGGTATAAGCAGGGAGTCAACTATCGCAGCTCTTATCTGGAAATGGCGCTTGAAAAAGGGTTGGGGAATTTAGAGATGCAATCCAACGGTTTATTGACACCATAGTACATTATCAGCGCTTAGATAGATAAGTTGATTTAATATACATGATATTAAAGAAGGTAATTAAATGTTTAGGGAATTTCGTATCGGAAATGGAAAAATTATTCAAGGCGACTGTTTAGAAGTTCTCAAAACCTTGTCTGAGAATGAAATAGTTTTAGCGTTCACTTCACCACCCTATTTAAATGCTATAAATTACGATGAGCATATAGAAAAGATTAATGGCAAAAAAGAACGATGGGAGCGGAAAGATATTTCTTACGATGAATACAAGCAATTTTTGGTTGATAGATTTCGGGAGTTGCTAAGAGTTGTTCGCCCCGGGGGGTTCAATGTTGTGAACATTTCCCCCGTTCTATGGAATGGTGAACGAACCCCCCTTCCTTTCCACTTTGTTTCTTGGATGGAAGAGATCGGTTGGAAGTTCAAAGAGGACATTATTTGGGAAAAAACTGTAGCCCGCGATCGCAGGTCTGGCGTTCTTTTACAACATCCTTTTCCAGGTTATTACTATCCTAGCCTTGTTGCGGAGTATGTCTTTGTTTTCCAAAAACCCGCCGAGAAAAATAAAGATAATATTTATTGGTTTCGCACTTCAAAAGAGAAAGAAAAAAATCGTATCGACTTGTCAGACTATCAAGGTGAGAAGAGTAAAAACGTTTGGAAAATTCGTCCTGTCGCCCCACAAGAAAATATTCACCCTTGCCCGTTTCCAGTTGAACTTGCTGACCGTGTTATCCAACTTTATTCTTATAAAAACGATATTGTAATAGATATTTTTGCTGGAAGCGGACAGACAAATTTAGCTGCCGAAAGAGCTAGGAGGAAGCACATTGGGATTGAAATCCAGATTGAATATATTGACTACGCTGTTGAGCGAATTAATGCCGAGCTGGCTCAACAAACGCTTTGTCAATATGCGAGGTAATAGTTTGAAAATTGATTCAAAAATTGAAAATCTAAAATATGAATCTACACTTTGCCAACAACTTAAAACATTCAGCATCGGTGATTTCCCTTCAGGCGTTGCTTTCTCTAAAGCTGCTTTTCTTCTTTCCTACAAAAACAATACTTTTGCAATAAGTCATTGGGTTTCCCCCAAACGCACTCGGAGCTATCCTTACGCTCGTGTTTACGACACGATGAATACACGCACTCGTATTACGATAATTCCATTTCTCAAGGATGAAGGCAAAGATGGCGACAGAGATTTCATTCAGTGGGATACTGTTTCTCTGATGAGTCTGCTTGGAGTATATGTTATTCTTGGCTATTACAACACGGCTAAAAAAAATTCCACCTACTCTAATAAGATTACCGATCAAGAATTCGACTACGATTACCTCAAAAGCCGCCTCGATGAGCTTTCACAGTATAAGCTTGATGCACTTCACTGGAATCTAAACGAATTGAACAAGAACCTTCTAAGTGTTGCAGAATTAAGTAAACTTCATTACCAGAATATTTCAAAGAATACGGGCGTTGAAATGCATGGTGAAAAGGGTGTTTCTGACCGAGTTAAAGTTATTCGTGAGAGTGTTGCTAAATTCCAAAGCAATTCAAGAGACCTCGCGGTTTCTGCGCAGAATCGAGAGTATCAAACAACCCAACCAAAAGAAAGCGTAATAGAAGATAAGGCCACCATAACAATTAAAAATTATCTCGGAGGATTCTATTATTTTACCATTGATGAGGTTTTGCTTTATGGAAAAGAACTCTTCTTGATGGAGAAAAAACATAGCTCAGGTGGTATAGTTCCAAGTATTGCTGATATAAAAGATGGTCTTGTAAAAATGATGCTTTACACTAACTTCTCCGAAGTTCTTGTTTCTGGTGAGCCGTACTCTCACCACCCTACTCTTGGATTGACTTCAGAAAACATACAAGGTTACTGTCATAACCTATCTACCGAATCCGAATTGAATTCTTTTTTTTCAAAAAATGCTTTCTCTAAAAAAGCTATCAAATCATTTATGGATTTGATTACCGAAGCAACAAAGAACAATTTTCTTGTTTTTCTTATGGATAGCAGAACACCAAAACTACAAAAAGAGATTGTTATAGAATACCTGAAACGAAAAAAAATGAATCGGCAACTAATGACCATAAAAAAGTTTTCTTAAAAAATAATATGGATTCGATATGCTTATTCACGATATTTTAGACCTTCCTGCGAACAATAACGTCTATTTTGTTGAAGAAAGCTATGCATCGTTAAAAAACAATACATTATCGCTGCAATATCTGGAAAATATCAGAAAAGACCCGGATGCAGAGATAGACGGAATTAAGGATGAGAGCGGTAATATAATCGGGCTGGTCATGTTTAATCCTGAAACTGAAGATTCTCCGGCGTTCTTTGCTATTTTCACAAACCTCGTTTCTTCAAAGCCAGTGCCGAATGAAAGCAGCAGGGTATTTTCCAGCATAGCACAAAAATTAAAATTAAATAAATTGTATAATACTACCCGCAGGGAATTTAACGATGCGATAATCGAATATTATTCTTTCGCGCTTGTAAACAGGCAGTTATGCGAAAATTGCAATGTATCAAAAGAACCCTATAAAATGGTGTATATCGAAAGCCGCAATGCCAAATTGGAAGGATTACTGGACAGATACCCGCTCAGGGGCAACCTGCTTGAGATTTGCTGCGGCAATGGAATGTCAACCCTGCCTCTTCATAAGATGGGTTACAATCCCCTTGCAATCGATTATGACAGGTGCCAGATATGCCAGGGACACGAGCATAAGGTGTTTGACCCGAAGAGGACAATTGTTCTTGATGCGACAAGGCTTTCCGAGTTCTTCGAAGAAAATGAGTTTGATACCATTGTGGGTTTCATGCTGGGCACGATTTATTCCTTTAACAGGAATGTATGGGAAAAAATGATGATAGAAACCGCAAGAGTCCTGAAACCCGGGGGAATGGTCATGCTGACGGTAAATAAACGGGAAGAAATAGACATACTTAAAGACGCCCTTCTGAAAAACGGGATTTCAGGCGAACTGGTGGACAATACCGATGAAAAAGGCATTTATGACCAGTGGGTGTATATAGGATATAAAAATGCCCCGCGATAGAAAGGATTATTTTTACAGGAAAGCCAGGGATGAAGGTTATCGCTCACGCGCTGCTTTTAAGCTAAAACAGATTAACGAAAAGTTCAGGATTATTAAGAAAGGGGATACCGTGGTTGACCTCGGCGCTGCTCCCGGAGGATGGCTCCAGGTCGCAAAAGAACTTTCAGGTGGCAAAGTTGTCGGGGTTGATATACTGCCGATAAAGGAAATCGATGGTGTGGACACGATAAAAGGAGATATCCGGCTTGACGATACTGTTGAGATAATCAGGGAAAAAATAAAGACCCCTGATAAGACCCCGTATTTAAATACGGGGACTAAGGGGACTGCCGGGGCTGATGTGGTTATATGCGATGCAGCGCCCAATCTTTCAGGAAGCTGGAGTTATGACCATGCCCGTTCCATAGACCTTGCTACCTCGGCTCTTGAGTGCGCAGGGAAGCTCCTGAAACCCGGCGGCGGGTTTACTGTAAAGGTCTTCCAGGGAGATATGTTTCCCGATTTTCTGGAAAAAGTGCGCGGTTATTTTGTAAAAGTCAAGGCTTTTTCTCCCGAAGCCTCACGAAAGCAGAGCGCTGAGATATATGTTATCGGCAGGGAATTGCTTTCCGGGGCTGTAAAAATGGATGAGGAATATACGGTTACTATCGAGGACATGGGAGCCAGCGGGGATGGGATAGCTAAAATCAATGATTTTGTCGTATTTGTTAAAGGTGCAAAAACCGGAGAGAAGGTCAATATAAGGATTCGTTACGTCAAACCTAATTTTGCTTTCGGGGAGAGAATTGGATAATACAAATCTTTATTTACTATAGGAATACAACAGTTTTATTGGTAACATGGAATTACAAAAGATTGAAAAGATTCTAAAAAAAGAGCCGGAAGAGGCTGCCGAAGAATTATTAAAAGAAGTTGAAAAAATATACGGCGAAGTGCCCTACATCCTTAATTTCATGAAACAATCGCCGGAGCTGCTCATAACCAAGATTCTTTATGATAATTCCATTATACGGGAATTTAAGCGATTAGACCCCAAAACCATAGAGTTAATCTCAATAGGCGTATCTGCCGCACTAAAATGCCCTCACTGCCTTAAAAT
>JAQUQX010000050.1 GCA_028715885.1 Candidatus Methanoperedens sp. | reverse complement strand
ATGAGCTTGATAGTGATTTCATGGTCAGGATAACGAATCCCGACCAATCCTGAGCCCGAAGCCAGCGTATCAGGAACCTTTTCCTTTTTCTTGAGCAATACGGTTACAGGTCCTGGAAGGAACTTCTTAATAAAACGTCTCTCCCTCTCCCCGATATACGCAAGTTCATCCATCATCTTAAAACCGGAAACAGCCACAGAAACCGGCTTATCGGTATCTCTTTTTTTGACTGCAAACACTTTTTTTAAAGCCTCCTTTGAAAAAATACTGGCGCCGATGCCATATACAGTCTCGGTAGGATAAATTACGATGCCGTTTTTTTTAATAATACCGGAAGCTTTTTTGATGTCCGTACCTATGGAATCACATTTCATAGCGCATTAAAATCTGCGTTCCCTATCAAAAATTATATCGGAACAATTGCCAGAGACCCCACAGGGCAATTCTTGGAGCATATCCCGCAGGCGATGCACGCATTCGAATCTATCACAGCCGCTCCATTCGATACAGTGATAGCAAGTTTTGCCGTATCGACGTTAAAATCTTCCGCTTTACCGAGTTTGATATTTGTCGGGCAGACCGTTACACATATTCCGCATCCATTGCAATTCTCTGACTGCACTAATTTTTTATCTTTTGCCATGATGTTTGATATTGCCTGTAACGATATGAATATTTCGATTAATACTGGGGTTCCAGACCTTCAAGTTTTTGTTTTAGGCCCTTATTTTGTTCTGCTATTTGTTCTTTCTTTTCGCGCTCTTTATTCACGGCATCAATGCCCATATTGAATAATTTATTGATTTCCGATGATGATGCTATGGATAAAACGGTAAGCACCCGTGGCATTTCACCATTGCGTAAAAGAACTCCCTTGAATATATGACCTATTTCGCTGGACAGTTTTTCGACTTCGCTTGTAATATCGTTGATATTAAGATATTTTTTATCCCCTTCTATTATCATCATCGCCCTGTTTGCCTCTTTATAAGGGTCAAGCTCGAAAAGAAGACCTGCATGCGAAAGGCTGTGCTTTATGACCGCCCTCATAGGAAGGTTTTTGTTGCCCTCGCCAAAACCCATCGTGGCGAGCTTTGAACCTGCGGACATGACAGTCTTGAAATCGCCCAGGTCTGTGACCATCATCATCTCGCTGTCCAGAGACTTCAAAAGAAACAGGAACCGCTGGGCAACTGTCCTGTTAATCCCGTCGTAAGCGCTTTTTATGTCCTTCCCCAGATGCCTTAAGAACTGGTTATCTACAATTATATTGCCATCGGAACTTCCAGCCATCAGTTCTTTCAGGCAAAAAATGGAATTTTGCAGGTAAATCGAACCTTCTTCCCTGAAAGGAAGCGCAATAATCCCATAGACATTATGTTTATATCGTTCCTTCAATGCTTCTATCAAAAGAGGCATAAAAGATGAACCTGTGCCGCCGGATGCCGATGCTATGACAAAAGCCACATCGAAATCCCCGCGTTCCTCAATGGCGCGAAGCAGCAGTTCTTTATGATCCTCAAAACATTGTTTCCCGATGTTCCTGTTTGCCCCGACTCCATGAAGGTAGGGCACATGGATCCTGTCTTTGGCTTTCGTGAATCTTAATTCCTTGAGGTCGTTCATGGCTGTATTAATGGCAAGCGTCTCCACATGGCTCGGGAATTTCTGCGAACCGTAATACTTGGATAGCACGCTTCCGCCGAATGCTTCTTTGTTAATGGCGTCAAGTATCCTGTTGCCGCACTGCCCTACTCCGATAATAAGTACATTTAGCATGTGACCTCTAATACGAATATTCCCTATGTCTTTTTATCGTAAATAATACTATTCCAACTATGATGATTATTATCGGCACGAGGATATACAGGTAATTTCTTTCGTTTCCAATTACAGCGATTGTTTCGGAATCAACGGGCATACCAGCTTCATTGTCGTTGTAAACAGTGATTAGGTGTATCGTATAATTACCAGCTTCTGTCGCCTTTAAGGTGAATCGATATTCCTCTATGCCAGCAGGATTTATGCTTTCATAATCCTTTATCAGGTTTCCCTCAATAACCTCCATTCCCAGCGGAGGCATTCCCTTTACACGTATTGACTTTGCATTAGCTTTTCCTGTGTTGGTTATTTTTACCGTAGCTTTTATTAGCTCACCTACTGTGGCATTCTTTTTATCAAGGCTGATATCCGTGGTCAGGTAGGATTTTTCCTGGGTGATACCTGCGACTGCTATTGTAAGTGAATTGGATTTCCCAGTTTTTGAGCCGTAATTCACTGTTGCAGGCTCGATCTTAAAAGTGCCTGACTCAACAGACTTCAACGCATAAACAACTTCCTGGCTTGCCCCGGCTGCAAGTTCTGCAGGTATTTCCGGGGGGAACCTTGAGCCTGGCGCTTTTGAAAAACCGTTAGGCAGCAGCTCGCTCAGCGTCACATTGTATGCCGTAGCATTACCTGTATTTTCCATTTTGATTTTAAATTCCGCAACATCCCCGATATTCATGTTAGTTTTATCAACAGATTTTGTCAAAACGATGTTAGGAACCCCTACAGGAACAACCGGCTTGACAATCTGGTATGGCTTGGGGTTGCTCCAGTTATCCGGGAACTCTATTTTAATAAGAGCTGATGCATCTGTAATAAAAGATGATCTGATATTGACTATATTAAACGGTGATGAGAGGTAGGGGTCTTCACTTTCATATAAATTAAAATTTTTTGATGTGCCGCCCACAGTCAGATTTACTTTAACAAATTTAGGGGCATGACTGTTAAGTTCGAGAACTTCTATTATATAATAATTATTCTCAAAATTTAATCCCGTATTGTTTTCCATAGTAAAATTGTAGGTTTTAGTTGACGCCCCGGCAGCCGTTGGAAACACCGATAATAACAATATTAAAAAAGCGAGACTCCTGAGATAATATCCATTTTTCCAATCTTGTGTCATCAACAAAAGAGTCTATAATTTACGATTATATATAAGCCTTATGAGATTAATCCGAGACAGAACCATCATTCAGAACTGGAAACTGGCTATATCTCAATCCGCGATAGAACCCCATGAAGCTTTTCAGAGGGAAGTTTATAAAACTGAACGAATGCGGGGGTAAGCTTTTTTGTTGTCGAGTATATCTTCCAGATAATGTTGTCCGTCACAATGTCTTCAAGTCCGTAGAAGATGGTCTTTTCATCTATCCCGGACCCTTTTAATATCTCCTCTACATCAATCACTTCCATATAACCCACCCGTATCTCAAATACCCTCAATCCATCAGCAAGTTTATCCGTGAAAGAACTTGTAACCCCAAAAGGATCATCCAATTTGACAATTGAAACAATAATATTATCTTCATAAATGATATTGTTCTTGAACATGGTGTGCGCCATATAGGAAGGAATTTTTTGTATCTCTCTTGCAAAGAAAAGCGCGGTTCCCTTGATTTTATTCATATTATTATATACATAATTATATTCTTCAAGGAAAACAGCAAGAGGGGTGGGTGTAAGCGCACTGGCAAGCCGTTTCTGCCCTGATGTATATATTACAATTATGATAAACGGAATAGACGCCAGTATAATCGACCAGTAGCCTCCGTAAGGTATCTTGTGCATGCTTGATAAAAGGAATACCGCATCAATTAATGTCACAAGCAAAGAGATAAGGGTATATAATTTTTTACCTCTCATATAAAATATCCATGTCATCATTATGCCTGTAAGGGTCATCGTTCCCGTAACCGCCAGACCATAGGCTTCGGCAAGGTAGAGGGACTGCTTAAATAAAAACATGACAAACAAAACAGAAAGAAGCAGGAACCAGTTTGCAGCTCCTATGTATATCTGCGACATCAGTTCACTGGAGGTATAATCCACTTTAAGCATAGGCAGTACGCGGGTGGTAATACCCTGGTACACTATGGAGAACATCCCGCTAATCATTGCCTGGGAGGCTATGACCGTTGCAAAGATACTGAGAATGAGAAACGGTACATAGAGTACCTGCGCCTGCTGGAATACCATCTCAAAAAGCACATTCTTCGTATCCGGATGTTGAATAATAAAAGCACCCTGCCCGAGATAATTTAGTAAAAGAGCAAAAAATACAAAATACCATGCCCTGACTATAGGGAGTTTTCCAAGCTGTCCCATATCGGCATATAACGCTTCCCCGCCTGTGGCGCAGAGGATGACCTGGGAAAGCAAAAAGAATCCTGCAATACCGTTCTCTATCAGGAACTTAATTGCATAGTATGGATTTATCGCTTTGAATACTGTTGGAACCTGTATTATAGAAATTGTACCGGAAACCGCAAGCGTGAGAAACCATAAAAGCATTAGAGGTCCGAATGTCCACGCAATTTTTTCGGTACCTTTTTTCTGGAATGAAAACAACGCTATTGCTATTATAGCAGCAATGATAACAAGCGTGTTCTGCGCGGTTCCCTCAAATCCCGGGATCAGTACTATACCCTCTACTGCACTGAGTATGCTTATAGCCGGAGTGATGACGCCATCCCCGAAAAGAAGGGATATTCCTATAAAAGAGAGCAGTACGACAAATGACACCTGTCTTCCCGACTTTAACATGGGGATAAGTATTTCGCGAAGAACTATGGTACCCCCTTCGCCTTTCTGACCGAGGCTCATGGCAAGCCAGGCATATTCCACGGTCACCACCAGGATAAGCGTCCATATTATGAGGGAGAGGATACCCATTACATGCGCTTCAGTTGGCTTTGTGAGAAGAAAAATGACTGTCAGTGTATAAATGGGGCTTGTCCCTATGTCCCCGAAAACGAGACCGAATGATTTTATTATACCATTGAAGCTTTCTCTGTTGAACATAATTTATTTCCAGGTTATTGGCATGATTGTCTCTCCCTGAAAATTCTCTTAATGGCTTTAAGGGTTTCTAATAGACTACACAAATTGGCTAAGCCATTGAGACCTATAAAACGATGGTAAATTAGCTAATCTACAAACGGTTTCCCTGACTTCAATATAACATCTGCGACCTCGGGACGCATAAGGTCAGCCGTGGGACGCTTTCCAGCTTCTATCATCTGCCTCATCTTCGTGCCGCTAAAATCAATCCTGTCGTTGTGCGGGCATACCTTATCATTGGTTATTCCGCCGCACTTGTTGCAGTAGAAAAACGACATGAAGAACATGGGCTCGATGCCGATGTCGGGGAACTCCTTGAAAATCTCCTGCGCTGCAAACGGGTGGTAATAGCTCCCGACGCCTGCATGGTCTCTTCCGATAATGAAATGCGTGCAGCCGTAGTTCTTCCTGACGATTGCGTGGAATATCGCCTCACGCGGACCGGCATAGCGCATCTCTGTCTGGAAGATACCGAGAACGACGCGGTCCTTGGGATAATAATTCTCAATCAGCACCTCATAGCTTTCAAGGATAACATCGTCCCTGAAATCGCCTTTCTTTTTCTTGCCGATGACGGGGTTTATGAACAGCCCGTCTACCATGGTAAGCGCGGATTTCTGGAGGTATTCATGCCCCAGATGGGCGACGTTGCGAGTCTGGAATCCTACGACTTTTTCCCAGCCTTTTTCTTTAAAGAGGTTCCTTGTTTCTGCCGGCTTCATTGCATATTTAAAATAAGGCGTTTGTGATTCGTTTATCAGGCTTATTTTCCCGCCAAGCAGCGTATCCTTCATGGAATACGTCTTTGCCACGCCGGGATGCGCCGCGTCGTTTGTTCCGAACACCTGCTCGGCAAAAGCCCTTTTATCATATGTGAATCTCTCATCGACCTGCATCAATGCAACAATGTGCTCGCCGCACTTGAGGAGAATATCGTCCCCTTCTTTTAGTTCGCCATTGTCAGTATCAAGAACTATAGGCAGAGTCCACGGCAGCCCGTTCGAGAGCCGTTTGTTGTAGAGGATGCTCTCGTAATCCTCCCGGCAGTTGAAACCCGGAAGTGGGCTGAAAAGTCCTGATGCGATGTTCTCCACGTCTTTCATGAGGTCAACGCTGACCTGGACGCTCTGGTATTCGGATGCCTGCTCGATGAGCTTTTTTCGTTTTTGTTCGGGCAATGTTCTATTAATTAGCTTTCCGCCGTGTGGTTTGATCTGGGTCATGATTATCAACTTTTTTTTCTTATGTTTCCCCTTCTGATGTCATTTTGGCTAATAATTGTTTGCGAAGGGGCAAAATGAAAAATCTATAATATCCTTCCGTTAATTTTAAGTATCCAGAATCAGCTTTGTGATTGTGCCAATAAAGGGATTTGTAGAATATAAACGAAGAGAATACTGCAACGACATTGGATGTCCCATACAGATGATAATGAACAGGAAAGGGCAGGACTCGGAAGATTACAATGACCTGAGGGAAATATGCAAGGAAAACTGTTTGCATACTACTTATGAATTCCATCACTGGCTCATCGAAAAAGGCTATTTACTGGTAAGACCCGAATAATAAGAGGAGGAATTTAAAAATGAACTGGGGAATGAAGAACAGGCTTTCACGAATAATCAAGCCCGGAACAGGGCGCTGCGTTATGCTGGCTGTTGACCATGGTTATTTCCAGGGTCCCACTACAGGACTGGTGAATCTGGGCGAAACGGTTAACCCGCTATTGCCATACGCCGACGCATTGATGATAACAAGAGGCGCTATCAGGAACTGGATAGACCCCTCTGTGGATATACCGGTTATCCTGCGCGTTTCCGGGGGACAGAGCATCTTAAAGGAATTATCCAATGAAATAATAACTACTAATATAGAGGATGCGATAAGGATTAACGCATCCGCAATCACATGCTCAGTATATGTTGGCGGGGAATTCGAAAAGGAAACCATAGACAACCTGTCAAAACTCGTGGACAAAGGAGAAAAATACGGGATTCCTGTCCTTGCTGTGACCGCAGTCGGGAAGGAGATGGCTCGCGATGCCAGGTATCTGGGTCTGGCTTCCAGGATTTGCGTGGAAATAGGGGCGCATGTGGTCAAAACCTATTATACCGAGAATTTCGAGAAAGTCGTGGAAGCATGCGGCAATGTTCCCGTTGTCATTGCGGGCGGCAAAAAGCTGCCTGAGACGGAGGCGCTGCAGATGAGCTATAATGCGGTATCGGAAGGCGCGGCGGGCGTGGATATGGGCAGGAATATCTTCCAGAGCGATTCCCCGGTGGGCATGATAAAAGCGGTCAGGGCGATTGTCCACGATGGCATGTCTGCAAAAGATGCTTACGAGATTTACGAGCAAGAGAAAAAATAAAGCACAATGAAAACCGCCGTATATTATAACAATTACGATATCAGGATAGAGGAAAGACCCACACCCGAAATAAAAGACGGGGAGCTCTTGGTCAAAGTCAAAGCTTCCGGCATCTGCGGAACCGACCTGATGGAGTGGTACCGCATCAAGAAGGCGCCGCGGGTACTGGGACATGAGATGGCGGGGGAAATAGTGGAATCAAGGTCGGATAAATTCAGCGTCGGGCAGAGGGTTTTCGTGAGCCACCATGTCCCGTGCAATGAATGTAAATACTGCCTTGCGGGCAACCATACAGCCTGCGAGACGCTGCATAAAGGCAACTATGACCCGGGCGGGTTCAGTGAGTTTGTCAGGGTTCCCGAAATAAACGTTGAGGGTGGAACCTATGTCCTCCCAAAAAATGTTTCGTATGAAGAGGGAACGATGATTGAGCCTCTTGCATGTGTTGTGAGGGCGCAGAGAATTATCGGGGTCAGCGAAGGGCAAACCGTTTTGGTCATGGGTTCCGGGATTTCGGGTCTTCTGAACATACAGGCTGCGAGGTTAAAAAATGCGAGAGTTATTGCGACTGATATTACTGAATACAGGTTAAATAAGGCGCGGGAATTCGGAGCGGACGAGGTATATAATGCGAATGAAGAGCTTGGTATAAAAGCCGACAGGATTATAATGTGCACGGGGGCGATGCCTGCTTTTGAAGCGGCGTTCAGGTACATAGACAGGAAAGGAATAATAATGCTGTTTGCCATCCCGAATAAGAATCTTCCAATCCCGGTTGAAGATTTCTGGAGGAATGAATTGAGCGTGGTATCCAGCTATGGCGCGGCTCCCGTTGATTTGGAGGAATCCCTGGAATTGATTAAAGACAGGAAGGTAAATGTAAAGGATATGATAACGGACAGGGTAAAACTGGAAGACATCCAGAAGGGGTTTAAGATAGCGGGAGAAGCGAAGGATTCACTGAAGGTCATAGTTGTTCCTTAGAATTCCGGAATTATCAGTTTTTACCTTTTATATCCTGCCTGCATTATCATGAAAAACCATGTTTTTCCACTCCCCGTAATGTTTTTCTGGTTTTCAAAGTGTTTATATAGGATAGGATAATATTGAACCAAAAATTCCAATAAAAGAGGTAATTTATAATGGGCAGACGAAAGAAAATGGTTGAGCGTGTGACCACGCTGATGGATAAACCCGAGTTTATCCGCAATATCGGTACGGTTGCGCATATCGACCACGGAAAAACAACATTCTCCGATAACCTGCTTGCCGGCGCCGGCATGATTTCATCGGAGCTTGCGGGCGAGCAGTTATTCATGGACTTTGATGAAGAAGAACAGAGACGCGGAATCACCATCGATGCAGCTACGGTTTCAATGGTGCATGAGTATGAGGGAAAGGAGTACCTTATCAATCTTATCGATACGCCGGGTCACGTGGACTTCGGCGGCGACGTTACGCGCGCAATGAGAGCGGTTGACGGCGCTGTGGTGCTGGTGGATGCGGTAGAAGGACCCATGCCCCAGACAGAAACCGTGCTGCGCCAGGCGCTTCGCGAAAACGTAAGACCCATACTTTTCATAAACAAGGTTGACCGCCTTATTAACGAGATAAAGCTCACGCCGCAGGATATGCAGATGCGCCTGGGGGCCGTGATAGATAAAGTAAATAAAATCATAAAAGGTCTGAAACCCGACCAGTATGATGATTTGAAACTTGACCCGGTAGTAGGAAAAGTTGCATTTGGCTCGGCGCTCAACAACTGGGCTATCAGCGTCCCGTTTATGAAAAAGACGGGTATCACTTTTAAAGAAATTATCGAATACTGCCAGGCGGAAAAGCAGGCTGAACTTGCATTAAAATGTCCTCTTCATGCTGTTATGAATGACATGATTATCCGGTTCCTTCCAAGTCCGGTAGATGCGCAGAAAGAACGGATAAAAGTCATCTGGCACGGCGATAAGGAAAGCGAAATCGGGAAATCCATGATAACCGTGGACAGAAGCGGCAAAGTAGCTCTTATGATAACCGACATCACCACAGACCCGCATGCAGGCGAGGTAGCCAGCGGGAGGCTTTTCTCAGGCACTATTGAGCGGGGAAAAGAACTGTATATATCGGGAATGCCGAATGCGAACAGGATACAGTCTGTGGGAATCTTCATGGGCCCTGAACGGATTGAATGCGAAAAAATCCCGGCTGGCAATATCGTTGCAGTGACCGGTTTAACTGACGCCATTGTGGGTTCGACAGCATCCACAGATAAAAGTATGACGCCTTTTGAGAGCATCAGGCACGTGAGCGAGCCTGTGATGACTGTGGCTGTTGAGGCAAAACACATGAAAGACCTGCCAAAACTTGTTGAAGTATTAAGACAGGTCGCAAAAGAAGACCCGACGCTCAAGGTAATGATAAACCAGGAGACCGGAGAACATCTGCTGGCAGGAATGGGTGAACTTCACCTTGAGGTTGTTGCAGGCAGAATCAAACGCGATAAACATGTGGATATTACCACATCAAAACCGCTTGTGGTTTACAGGGAAACCATATCGACGCACGCCGGGCCTGTGGAAGGGAAATCCCCCAACCGCCACAACAGGTTCTACATCGAAGTCGAGCCGTTAAAACCTGAAGTGGTTGAACTTATTAAGAACAATGAAATTTCAATGAGACAGGGAGAAGTGGAGCGCAGGGATATCCTATTAAAAAACGGCATGACCAAGGATGAAGCGAAAGGAATTACCCATATCTATGAAACCAATGTCTTTATTGACATGACAAAAGGCATCCAGTACCTGCATGAAACAATGGAACTCGTACTTGAAGGATTTGAAGAAGTCATGAAGGAAGGACCGTTATCAAGGGAACCCGTGATGGGTGTGAAGGTGAAATTAATGGATGCCAAACTTCATGAAGATGCAGTCCACAGGGGTCCTGCGCAGGTAATACCTGCTTCAAGACAGGCTATCCAGGCTGCAATGCTTATGGCGGGTTCGACGTTGCTTGAACCTTTCCAGAAAGTTTTCATCCATGTTCCGACAGACCAGATGGGAGGCGCCATGCGTGAAATGCAGGGAAGGCGCGGCGTCATACTCGATATGAAATCAGAAGGCGACATGACTGTTATCGAATCAAAGGCGCCTGTTGCGCAATTATTCGGGTTTTCAGGGGACATACGTTCCGCAACCGAAGGCAGAGCCATGTGGAGCACGGAGTTTTCAGGATTTGAATCCATACCCGGAAACATGCTTAATGAAGTCGTGATGGGTATAAGGCAGAGGAAAGGGCTTAAACTTGAAATACCTAAACCGAGCGATTTCATCAGTCCCTGAAGAAGAAAACTGCATAATCCCTGCCCCGTGTTTAAATACGGGGACTTCGGGGTGCAACGCAAGGTTTAAAAACCAAAACAACAATAGGGTCACAAAACATTATCATAAAAAATTAAAGGAGAAATATTATGGCAGAGAAACCACACTTAAATTTAGCAGTCATCGGGCATATCGATCACGGGAAATCGACTCTCGTGGGCAGGTTATTGTTTGAGACTGGCGCGGTACCACCGCATATTATAGAAAAGTATAGAGAAGAAGCAAAAGCGAAAGGTAAAGAATCCTTCGTATTTGCATGGGTAATGGACTCTCTCAAGGAAGAGAGGGACAGGGGTATCACAATCGACGTGGCTCACCAGAGATTCGATACCGCAAAATACTATTTTACAATCGTGGACTGTCCGGGTCACAGGGACTTCGTGAAGAACATGATTACCGGCGCCTCACAGGCTGATGCTGCAATACTTGTATGCGCAGCCAAGGAAGGCGTGCAGTCACAGACAAAGGAACATGTGTTCCTTGCAAGGACGCTGGGTATTACCCAGTTAATCATAGCAATCAACAAGATTGATGAAGTCAACTATGACAAGGCACGATATGATACGGTTAAAACCGAGGTCAGCACCCTTCTTAAAATGGTCGGCTATAAACCGGATGAAATGAGCTTCATCCCTACGTCAGCTTTCAAAGGCGATAACCTTGCCAAGCCAAGCGAGAATACCAAATGGTATACAGGACCGACATTGCTGGCATCTCTTGATATGTTGAAACTGCCGGAGAAACCCACGACATTACCACTTCGTATTCCTGTCCAGGATGCTTATACTATTTCCGGTATCGGAACAGTTCCGGTAGGTAGAGTTGAGACAGGAACAATGAAGCCCGGTGATAAAATAATATTCATGCCGGCAAAAGCAGTCGGCGAAGTCAAATCCATTGAAATGCATCACCAGGAAATCAAAGAAGCGCTTCCCGGCGATAACATCGGATGGAATGTGAGGGGCGTTGAGAAGAAAGATATCAGGCGCGGAGACGTTTGCGGATCAGTAGCCAAACCGCCAGTAGTTGCGGAAGAATTCACTGCGCAGATCGTAGTATTACAGCACCCGTCAGCAATTACCATTGGTTATACGCCCGTTCTGCACTGTCATACAGCACAGGTTGCAGGCACAATCACAGCAATATTGAAGAAACTTGATCCTAAGACCGGCCAGACTGCAGCAGAAAATCCTGACTTCATAAAAGCCGGAGATGCTGCAATTGTGACGATCAAACCGGCAAAACCATTGTGTATCGAAAAAGTGAAAGATATTCCTCAGCTCGGCAGGTTTGCAATCCGGGATATGGGAATGACCATTGCGGCAGGCATGGTTCAGGACATTAAACCGCGCCTGTAACTCTTTTTTCATTTTTAAAACGGTGTTTAAAATGGTTCAAAAAGCAAGAATACGTTTATCAGGGACAAGTCCGATTACCCTTGATGGGATTTGTTCCCAGGTAAAAGATATCGCAGTAAAAACCGGAGTAAGCATCTCCGGTCCTGTACCTTTGCCTACCAAGAAATTGGTGGTGCCGTGCAGGAAGGCTCCTGATGGTGAAGGAAGTTCGACCTGGGACCACTGGGAAATGAGGGTTCATAAGCGCCTCATAGACCTTGATGCCGATGAACGGGCATTGCGCCAGTTAATGCGCATACAGGTGCCCAAGGATATCAGCATCGAGATCGTCCTGACAACTTAGACAGCAGCTATTTTTAATTTTTTTATATTTTATTTTTGATGGGTTGCAAATCCTGTCAAAAATAATAGTTTTTTATGCTTCATAAGTATTAATACTATTGAAAACGAAATTGAAGCTGTGAAAAGTGATTGTGCCCAGATAACCATAGACTACATCGCAGGCATAGGGATATTTCTTCTTTCTGTTGTTTTTGTATTCCAGTTCATGTACAGCCTGTTCATACCTTTTGAGTCCGGCTCTGATAAAGCTGCACTGGCTGCGGACAGGGCAGGAACTGTGCTTGTAGAGCGCATGCTTCATGCCACAGGCACGGTGTCTATGAATGTTATTGACGAAAGAAAACTGTCTGATTTTTACATAAAATTGAACAATAATGAAACAGATGTGCTTAAAGAAACTGGTCTTTTTAGCAACCAGACGGTTTTTGACCTGAATGTGTCTGTTGTAAATCTCACTTCCAATATAATAATTAACCAGAGCGGACCTGCGCTTCCCGAAAACACCGATATCGTGCAGACCAAACGTGTGGTATTGATTGTGAATTCCACTAATGGGAATCAAACGTATGCCAGCTTTTCGGTGAGGGTATGGTAATGCTGGATGAAAAAGCCCAGTTGCATACGCTGGAAGGAGTAGCAGCAGCCACAATCATGCTGCTTGTGATAGTATATGCAATTGATGCTACCTCTATTACCCCGGTAACATCATCAACTGCAAACGTGCATGTGGAAAACCAACTCCAGGCGCTCGGGCAGGATATTCTGGGCGCGCTTGATTATGCAGAGCCGGGGTATAATTCAAAGCTTAAAAACGATATAACAGGATGGAACGGCTCGGAATATTTCTGGAATGTAACGGGTTACACAGAGAAATACGGGACGAACAGTCTCAACAACAACCTTACGGTGCTCTTGAATGCTACTTTTGCGGCGCAGGGCATTGC
>JAQUQX010000049.1 GCA_028715885.1 Candidatus Methanoperedens sp. | reverse complement strand
TGCACTGCGAAAGAGAATCAGCATCCAGCTTGCTCGGACGCTGGGAAACAAGGCACACACCGATGCCGAATTTCCTGCCCTCCGAGAGTATAGTCTTCAGGATGCTCTTTGACTTTGCCTCGCCGCTGTGGGGCGCGAACCTGTGCGCTTCCTCGATGACCACGAAAACAGGATAGGGAAGGAACTTATCCACATGTGTCTCGTTATACCGGTTGTTCTCCGTACCCTCGCGCGCATCGAACAGCCGGCGCAGCATCACAGAGGCTATCAACTGCTGGAATGTCTCCTCGATGCCCGAAACGTCCATTATCGTGAGCTGACCCACTTTGAAATAATCAGCAAGGGGAATTGTCTGGAAATCATCGAAGATGGAGCCGTAGAGTTTCCCGAACCTCCATATAATGCCTTCTATTGTTGGTTTGTTTGTTTCGTCTTCAAGTGCTTCTATCTCAAGCTTCAGTTCATTGCGCGTGAACTTTTTCTTACTGCTGTTCTTCAGGTTGTGATATGCAGACCGGAAGAGCGTTTTCATCTTATCGGACATGGTACCGTCGTCCATTATGCTGATAAAATCACTCACTGAAAGGTCACTTATCCGAATTTTTATATTCTCAGGTTTCACGATTTTTACCTTGGGACGATACGAAGGCGTGATGAACTCCGGTTTGCTCTGGACTTCGCCGAGTGTGGAATATTCGCCGTGCGGGTCAAAAATCAGGACAGGCGCCATGTTATAAGGCTTCAGCAGCTCTTCCACAAGGACCCCCACAGTATATGATTTTCCAGCGCCTGTGGATGCGATGACAGATACGTGCTGGCTTACTATATCCCGTACCGACAATGCAATCCCCGTCTCCTCACCAAGGACATTGCCCAAAAATGCAGAGCCTGAGGCGCCAGCTTTTATTTTGCTTATATCTTTCAGGTCATCTTCCCCGGCGCGCCCTATTTTTGCACCGGATGGGGGATTTGTCCTCGGATTTACGAACTCTCCCATAGCAGTATCAAAATAGCCCACAACAGCGGCTGAATAAGAGTAATATTTGAAATCCGCCGGATCAAGACCGTAAAACCCGGATATCTCATCGGCATCAAGTTCATTGTCCAGAAGGAACTCCTGCGGATACTGGTTCAGGGGTTCTCCGTGTTTTACCCTGCACATGATTTTTTTCCCGGAATCGGCATAAGAAACGAATGTCCCTTTTGGAATCCGCTCCCCCGAAATAAAAGTGAAACCCTCTTCATCCGAAAAATTGACTGTCCCGATCATATTTCCGACCTCTCGATATATTTCCTGACGAGTTTCAGCATCGCCCTGCATTCCGGATACTGCGCTTCGACCATGTCAGCCATTCCGAGAAGGACATTTTTGGGAAGCGCGTCCCTATTTGAATGGAAATAAGCTATACTTGGTTTGCCATCCATAGTATGGAACTCTTTTAATTCACCGGGGCTCAGAATTTCAATGTTATCCCTTATGTCGGGAGGTGAATCAATGTCGTATCTTGCGGTTCCGTTTTGCATCTGCCCGAGTCCGTGAATGAAGTAATAGCTGTTCCTGAAATCTTCGTTAAAAGGAGCATACTTTGGCTGCATTTGGGGCTCGATATATGGGATAAGGTCTTCGCGTATCGAATGTGTGATGTTTTTTATCACACCCACTATAATCCCGTCATTCTTTTTTACTTTCACGAACCTGCCGATGCGTTCTTTTTGAGCGTCTGGCGGTATTTTCACGATATACGTTTTTACATCTTCAACCCGGATTATGTCTCCTAATACCATCGTATCACCTGTTTATTATCTTATGAAAATGTTTGGCACTCTTATTAATCTTAATCCCATGCGCCCTGCAAAAGTTCTCAAGCATTCCGTAAAACAGCGCATGCTCATTCATGCGAATCAACGCAGCCTCATGCGCCCGCATCAGGATATCTGGGTAATTGCTACGAATAACGCACTGCGCCCTGATAATATCCGCAAGCTTATCGACCATGCCCTCCTTAAAGACCCATACCGGAAATTCAACGCGGGCGGGAAGACCGTTGCTTAATCTTATATAAAAAAAGGCTATCTCGTTCCTGAACCTGCCATAGTTGTCCAGTACGGATTTCGCCTCCTCGCCGCGCCTGTCGTCCCTGTCGCAGAGAAACGCAGCCGTCCTTTCTCCCCACAAAAGATGCGAAAAAAGATGCGTGTCCGCGAGTTTGCTTTTTTTCAGTTTGAACAGGAAATGCATCATCAGGGTAATATCGCGCGGCATTGTGGTGTCGATATAACCTGTTACAGGAGAACATGTTTTTTCAGAGGTATCAAGCAATTTCATTATAGCCTTGACATAGATTTCCCTTATGTTCCTGTTTAGCACGTTTATATGGGAAAGTATGAGCGCGCCGTCTAAAAGAACCCAAAGCCTTTCATGCTCTTTCATAAGCCGAATGATACCGTCGCACTCCTGCGCAAAGCGGCGCGCATCAACGTATTCGCTCCCGAAGGAATAAACGCTTGCAGCCTCAAACTCATCCGGCGTTATTATTGTTGCCTCTGTTTCCTGTTTATAATCGCCGGTATGCCTGTTGAATATGCGTGAGGTCTGAAGCACTGCAATGGGCATCTCGTAATTCTTATCCGAATATATCTGGCTTCCGTCCACGGCTCCTACAGCCACGCCGCAAAGCATAGAATCCGCCCATTCCATGGCTTCGTGCCTGTTTTTCCAGCTATACGGAAAAGAATGGATGAGTTTTCCAGGCTCAAGGAGCTTCGCCCCGCTGTAAGCAGGTAGCATCGTGTTCATTTCCGGGTCGATTATCTTTATTTTTTCAAGTTCTCGCCTGTATTCCGCTGTCAGTTCCGACCTCTGCGCGTCATACGATTTTATTGCGGAAAGCCTTGCATCGAATTGAAGCGAGATATTTTTAAGGTCAATCATAAAGGGTTACGCCCCTTTATGACGTTCCGAGTCACGCCTCGGGAGGGCGTGTCCGGGTATGGTGCACCATACCCGTCGTCTGATAAAACATTCTTAAAGTTTTTCATGCCGCAACCCTGCTTTCGCCGTTAATCTTCTCGATTTTCACCACATGCCCGTATTTCTCATTGAAGGTATCGTCATGGGATATAACAAAAATTTGTTTGAAGCCCTTGATGTTCATTATCTGCTCCGAAAGGTTTTCCCTTCGTATCTCGTCCATGTTCGCCGTGGGTTCGTCAAGAAACACGAAATCCGAGTTGGAAAGCATCTTCAGGAGCGAAAGTCTAAGAGCCAGAGCAGCCCCCATTTTCTCTCCTCCGCTTAACTGCTGGAAATTTTTCTCCTCGCCGCTCTCTGTTATTATTATCCCGTAGTCCTCGCTCCAGCGAAGTTCCTGTGAGAAGTCATCCATAATCGCACAGTACAGGCTGTTCGCCTCTTCGCTGATTTCTCCTATCAATTCAAGAACGATATGCTGCGCCGAATCCCGAAGCGTTTCGCGGATGAACTTTGCATATTCCCCAAAGCGCTTCTCGTTATCAAGTTTTGACTCAAGTTCGCCCATCTTTGCAAGATATTTTTCCATTTCTGCAATCTCTTTCCCAAGTTTCCTTAGCTGACCGTCTTTTTCCTTAATCTCAATCTCAAAACCCCGTACTTTTGCTCCGAGTTCCATATACATGTTTTCTGCGCTCTCAAGCGTCCCGGCATTAAAACCTGCACCTTCCTCTGCAAATCGTTTCTCAAGCCCTTTAAGCCGGATATCTTCTTGGGCAATCGTTTTTTCATGCCTCTCGCACTCTTTCTTAAAATCCACAACTCTTGAAGCAAGAGGCTGGTTCTGCAGGTATTTCTGGTAGAGTGGTTCAAGCCCAATGAGCTTTTTCTTCACTTCATTAATATCGATATCAAGGGAACTGTATTTATCAAGGTTATTCTTAAGCTCGCCCACGGCGCTCTCTTTTTCAGGGATTTTTTCTATTTCTTTAGCTGTTTTTCCAATCTCATCAATTCCTTTTAGTTCAAATAAACCGAGGGCATTCACTTTACTGCGCGGGTCGCCGAGTGCCTTTAATTCGGCATTCATGGCTTTCAAAGACCCATCAACTGCCTCATGCCTGCTTTGCGCCCCTATAAGCTGCTGGCTGAAATACGAAGAAAAATCTTTTACAGAGTTGCATTTTATCCCCTTCATCACAGGACATATATTCTCGGCGCCAACCATACTCATCCTGTTTTTTATATCCTTTATCTCATTAAGTGCGACTGCCAGTTCCCCTTTTTTGCTCTCAATTATCCTTTCAAGCTCATCCTGCTTTTCTACCTTTGGAAAAAGAGACGCCTTTTCTTCAGCGTACTTACCAACGTCTGCTTTTAAGGACTCAAGACGCAGGCGCTTTTCATTCAGCGCTGCAAGCTCGTTTTTAATTCCGTTTAACTTTTCCTTTAGTGCATCACGTTCTTTTCGCATGCCCTCAAGTTTTTCCTGCTTCTTTCTTTCTTCTTCGTATCTGTCTTTATCCCCCGAAAGCCCGGACACAAGCTTCTGTGCCTCTTCTGACTTTTTAAGCTCATCTTTTGATTTTTCAAGCAGTTGAGCAAGCCCGCTTAACCTTATACGCCCCTGCTTGATCTCGTTTTCAAGCCTATCAAGCACATCTTTCTGTTTTTTGAGTGCATCCCGGGTATTTTTTGCAGCATTCAGGCTCTCATTACATTCTTTCAAGTTTTTCTTCAGATATTCGATGTTCCCCTTGAGGTCGTCTCTCTCTTCCTTCTTCTTCCCGTAGTTCTCGGTCCTGATTCGGAGTTTATCGATATCGGTTTCTATGCTCCTGACCTCTTCATCGATCAGGTTCATCGTGTTTCTCAAGTTTTCATACGCGTTCCTGTACTCGTCCACCCTGAGTATCTCATCAAATGTTTTCCTCCTCTTTGCAGGGGTTTCCGTGAAGGCAGATGTGAACATGCCCTGCGGCACTCCAACGGCATTCTCAAAAATCCTTGGCAATTCATCCTCGCTGGATACGGAAAACATGTTGCTGACAAGCCATGCCAGAACATCCTTCTTTCCCGTGATATGGATACCCCCGCCCCGGACGCTGTATTCTGCGGCGCTGCCAAGCTTCCTTGTCAGTATGTAAGGCACATCGTTTACAAGCACTTCCACACTCGCATTCCCGGATTTTTCCCCGCGCCGCAGGAAGTCTGCTTCTTTATAAGGCAAGTAATCGAAAAGAACGTATCCTATTGCTTCAAGTATAGTGGTTTTCCCATGCCCGTTCTGACCGCAGATGCCGTTTATGCCTTCACTGAATTCGATGGTCTCATGATGGTAGGATTTGATGTTCTTTAATTCCACGGATTTGATGAGCATTTATTCTCCCATGCGTGAAAGTAAGGTCTGGTGTGCGTCTTCGGCTTTACTGCCTGTCCTGTTTTCATTACCAGGCGGGTTGCTTTTTATTTTTTCAAAACCCCATCTCAGCTCTTTCAGGATTTCCTTCCCTTCAATGTCAGCCGCAGCTTTCTTTTTCACTTCAATCATGGTTTTTACGAGTTCTTCCACATTGTTCCGGTACCTCCCGTCGAGCTTTATCCTGTCAGAGAAAACACGAAGCTCTATCTGTTCCCTGGTAAGCCCGCGCACATCCCCCTCTTTGAGTGCGTACTGCGAATTGCTCTTCTGTATCTTGACTTCCGACCAGAGAGGTTGGAATTGCTCAACCAGCATATTCCTTATGCGCTCTGTGTTTACATCCGATTTCGGGAAGTTCATCTCGCCATATAGTAAAAGTTCGATGAGGGGTTTTCTCTCTGACTGGATGGTCTGTTCCTTCTCCAGTCTTACGCTTACGTGTGAATACAGTTCTTCGGGTGTTAAAATACTGCTCATGTCAATCTGGACGCGCCTGACCGGACGCGTTATTGGAGTTACGAGCTTTGCCCCGTTGTTCCTGACATGATAGAAGCCTTTAGGCAGGTCATATTCGTTCATCGTGATCATTTCCACGCTGCCCGGATTGAAAACCCAGCCGTCGTATTCGTATTGCGTATGATAATGCCCGAGCGCAAGGTAATTTACCGCGTCTTTTAACGGCAGGAGCGAATTATATGGGATTTCCCCGCTGGCATCCTGTTTTATCTGCCCTTCCATGCCAAAGTGCATCATCAGGATAGTATATTTTTCTCCAAGCGCTGCATTTATTTTTTTTATCTCCTCCGCTATCTGCGGGATTATGGAATTTGTGCTTGAGCCGAGGTACTTCACCCCGAAAATGCGGAAATTGTCAAGCTCGACGAAGTCGCCCATGAGCTTGACGCCATTGGCTTCTTTCAATCTAATGAGCCGTAGCAGCCCCTGCGAATTGAGTATCTCAAGCCAGCTTTTGCCGTCCTGGTGGAAGGCGAGGTCGTGGTTACCCTCGATGGCATAGACCTGAGTTGAAGGGCTTTTCTCTTTGAGTTCCGATAGAACATTATACGCCTGCTCGTACGTGGGGGCGTTAATGTTGCGCTTGTGGAAGAGGTCGCCAGAGATGAGGATGAACTCTGCTTTGTGGTCGATGGCGTAGGTTATGACCGAGTGGAAAGCGCGGGCATAGTCGCGGAAGCGCTCGATAAGACCGTACTGCGCATAGCCGAGATGGAAGTCGCTCGCGTGGATGAAGTTCATTAGATGTTAAAATAGCGCTTATGGTTAAAAATGGTTATGGGAGCGGCGTGAAAGTGTTTTTTGATTACATTATACTGGTTTTTACATATGTTACCTTTAGCCTTATATTATTGGACAGCTTAACATCAGCACATTATAATCCTTATTCAGGTGATTGAATTTGTGGACAAATTACCTCTCCAATGAAGGCAAAAATCTTGCAAAAAGAGCACAGAACGCTCAGGAATCAGGGGATTATAACTTAGCTCTGGAACTCTACCGGAAAGCTGAAAAAAAATTCAGGGAGGCTTCGGAGATAAGCGATGATTCATATGAAGTCAATCGCCTGAGATATCTTGCAAACGATTGTAGTATGAAGGCTCTGAAACTTGAAAAGGAACTGGGTGATACAGTCGCACCAGACCGCAGGGAGGCGTCGCAGCCTAAGAAAAAAGAAACAACGGCATCCGACATATCCGGGCTGCTCAACGGAACCGGAGTAAGCGAGCAGGTTTTTGAGGCTGTACTGAAAATTGCCATGGAAATCAGCAGCGAGGGGAGGGAAGGCAGAGCTATAGGCACCGCTTTCGTTCTTGGCGACACTGCCAGCGTCATGGCTAAATCAAGGCAGCTTGTATTGAACCCTTTCCAGGGTTATAAAAAGGAAGAACGGCTGGTTACTGATCAGGATATCCGCGGCAACGTAAAGGAATTCGCCCAATTGGACGGAGTTTTCGTAATTTCAGGTGACGGCGCGGTTGAAGCAGCCGGCAGGTATATCACCATTGATACAGGACTGGCAAAAATACCAAAAGGAATGGGTACGCGTCACTCCTCTGTCGCTGCTTTAACCCAGATGACGCAAGCCATAGGAATTGTGGTATCCCAGAGCGGCGGGGTAATCAGGGTATTCAGGGGCGGGAAGATAGCGGCAACCGTGAAACCCTGATATTTCGTCATTCGAAACATTCATGTCCCATATCGACCTTTGAGTACCAGAATTCATTCAGGTAAACATATTCCAGGATGCTTTGCTTATGGTAGATATCCGACCTTTTAAGGCTGCTATACTTAACCCGGAACTGCAAATTGATAAACTTGTCTGTCCGGTTTATGACACCATAGACGCTGCAGGTTATCGGAAATATGCCGGGGAAAAAAACAACATAATCCATGTAACCACACGAAGGAAAGACATGGACAGGGACGAATTTATAGGTTTGGCTGCGGGAGAACTTGAGCGGTTCATAAGCTCTAAAATCATTGTTAACAGGGAAAAACCCGCTTTTTACATTTATGGCATCATGTACTCACTCCAGCCTGAGATTCTCGCACTTATTCCTGAAACGGAGAGGAGAAACCGGTATTTTGTTTTCGGGCTTGTGTGTCTGGTGAGGGTGGAAGAACCCGGAGAGGGAGATATTGCGGGGCATGAGAATATTTTTGAGATTAATACGGTTGAGCGCTACAGGCTGATGAAAGCAGCCATGATGAATTTCTCGCCGATTGCCGCGGAATACAGCATGCCAGACCATGGGTTGAACAACATGTTCGAGGAATACCTCGGTTTTAAGCGCCCTGATTTCGCGCCGAAGCGCAAACCGCTTGTTGATGTCACCCTGAACGGCAGCCGCCATTTGCTGTGGGAGATTACGGATGACAGGCTGGTCTGGAAAATCACGGAGATGGTATCGCGGCTAAAGCTTTTGATTCTTGACGGGCACCACAGGTACACCGCAGCCAATCAAATGCGGAAAAAAGACGGCATCGAATATACCATGGTGATGCTGATGGAAGGCGGCGACAGGGCTCTTTTGCTGCTTCCGTGGCATCGGGCTGTGCGGAATTTTGGCGTTTCCGACCTTGAGCGCAGGATAGGGGAGAATTTTTCAATCGAATGGCAGGGCGATAAGAACAACGAAGAATTCTATTCGGTTCTGCGGCGGCGCAGCAGTGAGTACGATGTCAGGCTGGGCATGTACGACGGGAAAAAATTCAGCATCCTGCGGGCGAATGAAAAAGCGGTGAAGAAACTTTCTGAAAAACGCGACGAGACGGTTGGTCTTGACCTTATTGTTCTTCATGAATGGATTATTAATCCTGTTATAAGGGGAAAACCGGAGGAGGATGTGTCTTTTAATGCAAGCCCCGCTGAAGCTGTTGCTAAGGTGGACAGCGGTGAGTTTAATGTTGCATTTATTTTGAACCCTTTTTCTATTAAGGATGTGGAGAGAAAAGCGTTTATTGAGCGCAGGAATTTCCCCCAGAAGTCCACGCTTTTCCTTCCAAAGGTTGCGGAGGGGATTGTGATGCGGAGGATAGAATAGGGTGTAGTGCTGGAATCATACGGAGAATCAATTAATAATAACTCCGTGTCCTCTGTGCTCTCTGTGGTTTGTTTTCAAAAAATGCAAAATCTTATTAGGGATACATGCCATGAAACAGCCATAACAGGGCTCGTGGTCTAGTCGGTTATGACGGCGCTCTCACACAGCGCAGGTCCTGAGTTCGAATCTCAGCGGGCCCATCTATATATCATGGTTTTATTTTTTTGAATGCAGAGACGAAGAATCTTTAATAGCGGCAACGAAAACGTTGGCATCAACCAAGAACTGCTGCATATCTCTTTTTAGCTGTTTCTTTCACTTCGGTTCTGACTTCGGAAGCTATTCTATCTATATCCAGTCCTTTAAGTTCCTCTCTCAGCCTTTTCTCGATTTCATCCCGATTTAGTTTTTTAATCAATATTTTGTCATCATCCAGTTCAGTAATGAGAAGAGGTATTTTTTTTGTCAGGTGTAGTTTTTTTCTTATGAATTCCGGGATGACCAGCCTTCCTGTATTGTCTATTGTTACGATTTCCATTATTGCCACTGATGGTAATAATGGCTTTATTAATATTAAGGCTTGTGCCCATACCCAGCTTTTGTGAAAAGTCACATCTACAAGGAATCGGCGGTCTAACTCGTCCGTAATATTTAAATACACTTATCATCATAATGAGATTCAATGGGAAGGAGACCCTGCAGTTAGTGTGGTGGAAGAACCTTCTCTTGAATATAGGAGAGAAAAATGGCGAAAATAATGCATGTTCAGACCGTTCTTATGGTGGAGGATATTGAAGCCTTGAAACAGAAAACAGGCGAAACCAGCACCAAAGACGCTCTCGCCAAGGCAGTCCAGCATTACCTCGAGTGCGAATATACGCATGTAGAGAATATGTGGACTAAAAAACTTGAAAAAGTTGTCAAGAAGAGAAGTAAAGAAAGAACCGAGGAGGAAGGATGAGATATATGAAAAATAGAATGAAAATTACAAATAATGATGAGGCGGTTTCGCCTGTTATAGGCGTTATCCTCATGGTGGCGATTACTGTGATTCTGGCAGCGGTTATAGCTGCGTTCGTGTTCGGGATGGGAACGCCCACGAAGACGCCCACGGTGAATATGCAGCTTGTGAGGGCTCAGGTCGGGACTGGTCAGATTACCCTTACACATAGCGGCGGTGAAACTGTAACGTTAGCTGATGTCAAGCTGATTGTTTATAGTAACTCGTCGTATAAGACCACGGTAAATCCTTTGCTTGAATTCGGTAACACCACAGCGTTACCAGCAGGGAGTGAGTTGAAATTAAATTTCACCAGCACAGGAATAGATAAAATATTGATTGATGGTAATTCATATACCAATCTTGGAACTAAAACCCCCACAACCGCATCCGCAACGAGTGGTTATCTCCTCAACACAGCAGGGCAGGCAGTAACCATTGAGTTCTGGTATGTTCCGAGCGGTCAATTGCTCGGTAAAGTACAGGGCGCAACCATACAGTAAATTGGTATCAGCCTTCCTCTCCAGCCCTGAGGGGTTAAAACCCTCGGGGCGCAACAAAAACGCCGGGTGATTATTTACATGCAAATAACAGAATTTCTTAATGTTTTCTTGGAGATATACACCGTAGGCTGTGCGTTCATACTTATTTTTCTCATAGGGCAGATTGTCTTACTGATGTACAGGATTGACAGGGAGATGCTAAAAGCCAAACTATTCCTTAACGAGGCAGTCCTTGAGCGCACGTGGATGTATATCTCGATTGCCGGGGCAGCGTTTGCTCTCAATGTCGTTGTCAAGTTTATCACAAACCTTACAGTATGGGGTGCAGGTCTTAGTAAATACTATATGTATGAAATAACACAAATCATCTTCCTGGCATCCTTCATAGTCGCAGTTCATAGCTGGTATGTGTTCATAAACAGTTTTTCCAGGCCAAAAAAGCAATAAATTGTCATTGCAAGTAGAATCGAAATACCAAGTATGCAATCATCAACTAAAATATTCACGTTTTCCATAATGGCTCTAACCATTTTAGCAGTCGATTTTTTTGCCCTCCCTGCGGCGAATGAGCAAGGCGGCTATAGCGATAGCAATTCGAGTTTCGCACGTTGCGAAGCCTGTCATCCAGCCGGCGCGGATACAACAAAATCAAGCCCGCATTACAAAATGAAATGTCTGGATTGCCATAAGGTGTCAGGATTTGCAGAGGATACGCATACCTCGACAATACCAGTTTGCAGCGACTGCCATGCGGGTGCCGGCGCAGGCAAGCAGCATAAAAAAGTAAGCTATTTTTCAGAACCCGCTTTTGTTTTCAACCCTGATATTGTCGAAAATAATGATGCCGTTTATGTATCGCTCGTCAAGCCTGTGAACGGCAGTATTTGATTCGCATTCCAGCAGCGTGCAGGAAAGATTAACAACGAACTCACAGCGAATTCTGATGACATGATAAAGGAAATAACAGTAAAAACCGCACTCTCCCCATCAAAACTCCCCGGTCTGGACTATGCCCTCAACCCATACAGGGGCTGCGCCCATGCCTGCGTCTATTGCTATGCGCCGTCGGTCATCCGCTGGGATAAAGGAAAATGGGGCGAGCTTGTGGAGGTAAAGGCAAACCTGCCGCGCATCCTCTCAAAGGAGCTGCGGATAAAGAAGAAAGGCGTTGTGGGGCTCGGGACTGTGACAGACCCGTATCAGCCTGCTGAAAAGAATTACGAGATTACGCGCCGGTGTCTTGAACTCCTGTTGATGCACGATTTTCCTGTGTGCATACAGACGAAATCCTCGCTTGTGCTGAGGGATATTGACTTACTCAAGAAGTTCTCAAATATCGAAGTGGGCATAACCCTGACGACGCTTGACGACAGCGTGAGGACAAAAATGGAACCCGGCGCAACAAGTGTGGAGGAGAGGCTGCGCGCGCTGAAGGAGCTGTCGAAGAACGGCATACCTGCATGGGTTTTCATGGGACCTGTGATGCCGTATATTACTGATGTTGAGGCGCTTATTTGTGCTATCGCGGAGGTGAAACCGAAGTATATGCTTGTGGACAGGCTGAGGTTGAAAGAGGGGGTGTGGGAGAGGGTTCGGGAGTTTGTTCAGGGGTTTAAGCCTGAGATGATTGCTGATTATGAGAGGATTTTTCTGAAAGGGGAGGATTATTATAGTGAGGTTTTTGAGAGGGTTATGAGGAGATGTGAGGAGAAGGGGGTGAGGTGCGAGATGAATAGGCTGGAATAAGTTCAACTTTTTCGATGATCACTGCGCCGAGGACGGGATTCGAACCCGCGATGATCTGGTGTGATCAAACAGATTATCAGTCTGGCGCCTTAACCTGGTTAGACTACCTCGGCACGAGTTCTATCATGTATTTAGAGCATTTGAATGATAACCAAGCGGTGTGAAAGTATTATTTTGATTTTCAAGCAAATGTTTAAATAAGTAGCAACACAAACTATAATTCGGTGTGATCTACCAGATATCAGTCTGTCAAATAGACTGCCGGGGCGCTCGCTCGATGCCTGCGCCCTTTTGTTTTATATTTCAATTTCATAATGAGCTTATCCCCCTCCCCGGCAGAACTACCAAAATAACCATTATTAAGTCTTATTTTTAAAAAGTCAGCAGCCCTCCAAAAAATACATTTTTCTTGAAAAATGGATTTATATCAGTCCAGATGAAGGTTTAAATAAGAAATGTATCATTACTGATACTTGTTAGAACATACAATTAAAACCATATTCTTTTAATCATAAAACTCAAGGACTCTGAAACCATGGAACCATACTTCCACCTAAAAGGCAGCTTCAAAACAAGCGCCGACGCTGCACCGGCGCGCGCCGACGTAGAAAAGTTCATCGAAGAAGCAAAAACAACCATCCTGCAAAAAGGTGTCCCGGCAGGAAGAGGAGCTAAAATCATCGGATGGGACATCAGGGATAACAGCATCTTTTTTGACATTGAATCAGACCGCTACCTGCGCGCCCACGACGCATTCATACGCCTGCGGAAGCCGCTTGCAGCCGTTCTTGGCAAAGGACATAAGATAGGAATAAGAGGCGCAGAAGTAGAAGAATTCATGGTCAAAATGCCTTCTGAACAGCCGCTGCACCAGAAAAAAATACCCCATGTTAAAGGGATAGAGTTCGAGGACGGCACGATAACGCTTTCACTCGATGTCGGCGAGGCAGAGCTTGAGAACAAGATACCTGACAGGATTATCTCGCTCATCGAGGATAAAATCGCAGCGCAGAGCTTTGGCGGAAAAGCCGAGCACTGGAGCCCGCTCTGGGAAAGCCCCAAAAAAGAAATGAAATTTTCTGGAGACCCTACTGTAGAGGCTGATAAGCGCGGCTGGATAAAGCGCGGGGCAAGCCGGGGGCAGTGGATACACGGCGCACAGATGACCCGTATTTTCAGGGCGTTTGAAGAGATAGTGCTGGAAGAGGTGATTAAGCCCCTTGGATACGTGGAAATGATATTCCCCAAACTCGACACATGGGATGTATTGAAGCATTCGGGGCATGCAAAGGGCGTGTACCCGGAGATATATTACATCAGCCCCCCGAAGACGAGGGACCCGCAATTCTGGGAGGAAGTAATAGATTATTATAAGGTCACGCTCGAAGTTCCGCTTGACCTCATCTCGGAGAAAATAGACAAGCCCATAGGCGCCATGTGTTATGCGCAGTGCCCTTCGTTCTGGCCCTTCATGCAGGGGAAGACCGTGGCTGACGACTCATTCCCCATCAAGGTGTTTGACCGCTCGGGCACATCGCACAGGTACGAAAGCGGCGGCATACACGGCATGGAGAGGGTGGATGAATTCCACAGGATAGAGCTTGTTTTCATTGGCACGCCTGAGCAGATTCTTGCACACTCAAAGGAGATGCAGGAGTGCTACAAACATGTATTTAACGACATACTCGACCTTGAATGGAG
>JAQUQX010000048.1 GCA_028715885.1 Candidatus Methanoperedens sp. | reverse complement strand
CTTTTTGTTTAATATAAAACCAATGTTAATAAATTTTTAATAAATAAAGTCGAAAAAACACATCAAAATAAAGAATCAGACATCTCCAACGGAAACAACAGGGTAGGTACAATCCCAGTCAGTTAGAAAAGCTACCTATCTACAGGAATGGATTCCAGCCGGCTGGACACTCCCCAGATTAGAGTCCTTGTGTGTATGGGAACATTAGGATCATTTCCGATATCATCAAGATTGGAAATTACCGTTGCCGCCCTTCTGGAAAGTGATTCCTTCTCATTTGAGAGTATGTTTTTGATATTGTCGGCAGAGCGTCTTATATTTCTGGGGACAGAGTCATCGCTGATTATACGGTCAAGTACGTCGATGCACTGCCTTAAGACTTCACTTGGTTTTTCCGACACAATTATCACCACAGGCTGTTATTATAAAACAAGAACGCCATATTAAAGTTATTGCATGAAAAGACTTTCGGTGATATAATGAATGGAAAAGAGACAGACAACAAGATACAGAAAATTACAAAGCTCCTTGAAAAGGGCGGGACAATGCTGGCTACACACCATGAATGCGGAGCTCCGCTATTCAGGTATCAGGGAAAAACAGTCTGCCCTGTATGCGACTTCCAGGAAAAGCAGGAGGTAAAACAGGAGAAAAAACAAGAACCTCCACAAAAAATACAAACACCGCAAGCACCCAGCTCTCAGGAAATTAACAGAATCATTATGGGCAAAATCCAGAACATCGCAGCGAGCCTCGAAGCCGAGACAGACCTTGCGCGGGTCAAAGTTAAAATGGAGTGCATTGAACAGGGTATAAGGATATTGAAATTATTGAAGGATTAGGAGAAAGCTAGGAGAAATACGGGGGCGGGGATACAGGCGTGACCAGGGTATTTCGCGTGATCAGAAGGTTATAAGAAGATAGCTCCTTATTCTCCCTGACAAGAGTGCCTGAAATCATAATGATTCCACCGTATCCTGCATCAAGAAGCGCCCTGTTGCCGTCGTTTATGTGGTACGCCGGAAGCACGGCATAACACGGAATTGAGGTAGTGCCGTCGCAAACCTTGAATACAGACGTTTTTTCATCCCCGAGATTTCCCGACATGACAGATGCGACAACATTAATGCGCTTCTCTACATGTTTGTGGAGGTTTGCAAGCATCAAAAATTTTCCCTTCGCCCGGTAAGAGTGTTTTGCCACCCCGTCTTTTCTCAGTATTACATACGAGAATTTCATGTCCGTATTCATGTACCTGTAAAACTCCCCTGTACTTGCTATCTTTTCCATAAAACCCGGCGCCTGTATGTTGCCCAATTCCAGGAAGCTCCAGCAGTTGTCACCGCGGCATCCTGTGTCCCAGATAAAGGTGCATGGGCTGAAGACCGTATAACCCTTTTTCATGAGTGCATGCTGGATGACCCTGAGCGCTTTTGAATTATCAAGGTCAGCAGGCTCGATTATGACGACGGTTGGATTTTTGCTCGGCGTGGCGATTCTTTCAACCACGTCTGCGCGCCTGGCAGGCGCGATTCTCATTTCAGCCAGTACGTTTGAGAATATTACAAGGTTGGTATCCCCCGGCGCCTTCGCAGGTTCAATGGCGGAAACTGACGCATGAACATGTTCATTTATGATGATACCGGCATTCCCGGGAGGGAAACCCAGGAGATAACCAGAGGTCAGCTCTTTATAACAATCGATATTCTCCTGCGCCTGCTCTATCGAATCGAACCTGATATTCAGTTTTACATCCATGCCATTCTTTGAATAGCTCTCCAGCAATTTCCGCATGAAGTCTATGGTGCTGAGGGTTATTGTCCCGGGACCTGAGCCCACGTCGAGGATGCGCATTTTGTTAAAGAGCGCTCCTTTTTCGAGCAGTTCGAGCAGTAGATACTGGTACTGGCAGAAATAAACTGGAAAATGATAGAGCAAATAGGAGATTATCCTGATTTTCGGATACTGTGATTCTCCCCCCGCAGTCCAGTATTCCTCTTTCTGCTTCACGATATTGTCGCGAATCAACTGCGCGGTCTCGCCTTTGTCCCAGTCTTTCCCGCAGGCGCGCTCGATATATGACTCGACCAACTTCTCGATGCGCGCGGGCAGTTTCGGGGTCTTGAGCTCTTTTTTGAGTTCTCTTAACACGGCATCATCGGCAGGAAGCGCGCGCTTTATGAGTTTTGTGCATTTGAAGTCTCTGCCGCAGAAGAGGTCGAGGTCGTAGAGATGGGGTTTTAAGAGTCCGTAGAGTTCTTTTTCCTCGTATTTCCGGCTCAGGTACTGGTTCATCTCTGAGAGCGCAAACTCGGCGCGGGAGGAGGCGAGGTATTTTGCGAGGGAGAGGAGTTCAGGGGTCATGGGCTGCCGGCACCAGAGGAAAACGAACCGCAGATGAACGCAGATTTATTGAATTGGTTTTTATGAACAAAATGCAAAATATTTCAAAATTATTTAAATCCAAAACTTCCATACGAGTTTAATTAATGTGCAAGACATATAATTCTTATTGATTACTATTAGAAAAGTTTAACTTTATTAATATTATATAAGTATCAGGGATGCCATCAAATAACATGGTTATGACTGGGTACAAAAAATAATGACTGAACGATCGACAATATCAAACATTTTCGGACTTTATGATAAAGCCCTGTATCAAACACGAAATCGATTAGAAGATAGAGTAATCAAAGGAACAAACGAACTTGAGCACTTTTATAAGGAATTTCTTAAAAACCACATAGTTCATTATGGATCTCTTTTTAAAAATGAAGCATTCCGACGCGAAATGCATCGTGAACTTCAACAAAGACATCGAAGTAATTCGCTAAGATTTTGGGCGATTGACGGTGCATGTACAAAGATAGAGACTTCTGATCTTGCAATATTTTATGGTGGAGCTTATGTTGTTAAGGGAGAACTTGGACTTCAGGAGAATCCCCCTTTAATCTCTTATCGAGAGTCGGAACCAGAAGATGATAGCAGTCTCGTGGCATATCTCCCACTTAGTCCAGAAGACTTGACAACAATAGACCCAGAAGATCGATTCGTAGTAAACGATGCCGAAACAATTTCTATTTCAAGTTTAGATACTTCTTTAATGCTTTTGGCAGAAAGTTTTCTTTTATATCGGGGCGCATCAGGTTTGGATCATCCGCACTTATTACTTTGGGATCATTCTTTTTCTTCTGTTTTGGCTAACGCGACACCCAATGTTCGCAAGTTACGTTTTGCAGGTGTAAAGATAGCTGGTGAAACGATATGGTATCCGGATTTGCTTGTCGGATACTCCAAACCTTGGAATTCAAAACTAGATGTTCCATCTAGGAAGAGCCATAGACTGTGGGAACGAGCGATTGCAAAATTATATGAATCTTCAGATAAAAAGTTGAATCTAGATGAGTTTGCAAAAGATGCTCGTTTGCCTCTTGGTGTCGTAATCAAACAAATAAGGTTAATCTGGGAATGCAACCGGTTTGGAGAGAAGTTGGATGGAAAAAACCCAGATGATGCCTTAGTAAAGATAGATAAGGAAAGAAAAACAATTTCATTAAATCCAGATTATGATAATTCACCTTCTAAAATAGAAAGATTATATCTTCATTTCTGTAATCAGTTTTTCAGAGATAAAGATCCATCGGTTTTACTTTACAAATATGTAGATGAAGAAGGACTCGAACGAACACGTTTTCTTTCTTCTGATGAACTCTCTTTTCTTCTGGCAATCGGATTACGTCTTATATTCGAGCAATGTTGGCGAAATGGAGTAATTTTTATAGGGGTGGCAAAAGATTCTGCTTCAACCTATTTTACCAATCATTATCTTGGTGTGATGAAATCGGTAGAGAAATTCTCTTTTAAACCACGATTAATACCTGCAACAGACAGGTTGACTTTTGAGAGGTGCCCATTTATCGATGAAAACATCGAAGGACCATGGAGTTCTACTGAATTTGATGCTGTTTTTATGACATTAAGAATGAGAAAGGAATGGGGTTCTGCAAAAGCAACAATTCAAGGAGTTAGAGGAGATGTCTTGGTACAACCAAATGTAGTCATGCGGTCTCTTGTTCAATTTCATTTACTTCGTGAGCCACCAATGGAACCCTCCATGGGGCATGTAATTTTCGTGGATCGATTGATCCATCCCAGTGCTCTTCCTCCCGAAAAGATTTGCGTCACGGAAGGAAACAAAGACCTTGGAAATGTTGAACCTTTTTTTCATGCGAATGCAAATATCCCAAATCGCGAGCAAGAGCTTACAATGTATCTTTTATCTGTGCTGACAAGAAATGTTTTTCCAGAAGTGATAGGTTATCCTGATCCTTTACATCATGCCGATAGAGGTGCTAAATCTATATTGAAAATGGTAGAACCAATGCTTCGTTCTTCAGAGCGTCTTAATCGTGCAAATCCAATTTATAAAACATTACGACAATCAAGAGATGGTTAATTTGAGTAAAAATCCGTTTGATGAAGATAGGTTATACGGTGCAAGATCTGCATTAGTGAGAACGACCCCTGATAAACAAGGGAGATTTGAATTCGAACTTTGGAGCCAATATACTAGATTAGGTCTTGATTCCCTTCAGATAGGAGACCTTGTTGCTGTTGAGAATTATACACCTCCAGAAAAAGACCTTAAAATTTATTCTGTTTTGACACTTACTCAGGTATATCCTATTCACTTTGCTTCCCAAGGAACGGATGCATATCCAGGACACGTTTTTGAATCAATGAGATCAATAAAGGAAGATTGGGAAAAACAAAGTGATCGACCACTCCACCCCACAACAACTATCATTTCACATGCAGTTTCTACCGGTTGGCAATTTATATATGACCCCAAAAACGAATCACTTCCAATTCTCGATGATGAAAAAAATTTACCTATGGTAGGGGCAGAAGTAAGACCCCTTAGTATGAAAATGGTCGATGGCATCATCAATCTGGGAATGGAAGACCAACCAAAATCCCCATTCACACATAAAAAATTTGCAGAAATCAATATCAAACTCAACAAAGAGGCTTTATTAACTACGCATTTTGGAATATTTGGATTTACTGGGGTTGGAAAATCAAATCTTGTATCATCTATGGTTACTGCTTTATCTTCAGTAGATGTAAAAGAGAAATCCAATGTTGTTATCATTGATCCTAATGACGAATATCTTGGACTCTTAATTGATAGATTTGTAAATACCCCGGAAGAAATGCGATATATTCATGTAGGTACCGACTCTCTACCTCTACCTATAATAAAAAATTTAGGAGAAAATAGCACTGAAATTCCACCAGAGATCGTGGATCTCTTACTCCGACAGATGAAACTCCCTGCTCGTCTAAAAGGTGACCCTGATTTGCAGAAATATATGCGCAAAGCTTTAGCTATTGCATTAAAGCGAACCAAAATTGCATTGCCTGCGACAACTTTATCAGTATGGATTAAAGATGAAATGCGCGCACAATTAGAAAAGGGAACAGGAGCGGCTGTAAAGGATGTGCTTAGGGACTTAGAGCAAGATTGGACAGAGCCCTTTCTTCAATCACCAATAACCTTCGATTCAATTCAGAAAGCATTAGATCGTTTGGGAAATGTTTTTTCGGTGATAGAAGATCGACTTAAAGATGAATCTAAAAAGTCCACGGCTAAGGGTGTCATTGCGCGGACACGCAACTCTTTGTTAAGATTACAGAAAAATCTAAATGAGATTCTGCCTAGTGCTATAATTCCCACTAAGATCCTACTTGAAACATTAAACAACAAAAGTGCTTGCCAGACACTGATAATTACAGCTCGTCGGGACTCTGACCTAAAGAGGTTTTGCACGGTTCTTGGTAATGAACTTTATGAATCACGAAGGAGGGAGGGCAAATTAGAACCACATACATTATTCCTATTTGATGAGGCAGACTTGTTTATTCCATTGGATAGCGGAGATGAAGAAACTAACGAAGTAAAAGAATTATGTGTAACATTAGCCAGAAGGGGTAGAAAGTTTGGGTTAGGTATAGGAATATCAACTCAGAGAGCAGCGTTGTTAGATACAGAGGTTATGGGAAATCTGCATACTTATCTAGTGAGTAAACTGCCGCGCTCGACTGATAGACAAAGGGTGGCAGAAGCCTTTGGAATTGGAGAGGAACAGCTCTCTCCAACGTTCACGTTTCGTCCAGGGAATTGGTTGATAATCAGCCATGACGCTACAGGATTGAAAGGTGTTCCAATTCCTACCGTTGCAGATGATGCGAATGAACGGATTCTTCAAGCAGCGAAAGGAAAGAGTAAATGAGTATTGTTTTGGGTGAAGAATAATGAAGGAATCCATTATTCCCTTTTTTGTAGCAGATAGATTAGTCTCTTTGAGAATAATAAAAAGCTCCGGTCTGCATAAATACGATGTTAAAGTTGGAATAATGGGACATGCAAATACAAGTAAACATTTTCAGGAACTATTTCGAAAATATCCCTGCTCTGATGATGATTTTTGCGATTTAGTAAAAGATTCTTGCCCCCATGATCATGATTTAAATAAATGTTCAATTGGATTATCAATAAAATCGAGAACTGTAAGGGCATGTGATTCTGGCGTTTTTACCAAAAACGGCTGTGATAGAAATTACAAAGACCTTTTTGAAATCTATCAAAATATGGATGCTGATTATGGAATAATCATAGATCATTTAAAAGATAAGGAGAAGACAATTAAAAGCGCTTCCGACGCATTAGAAGAATACAAAAAGAAGGATTACTCTTTTAAATTGATTGGTGTTGCACAGGGCAATACACCGGAAGAGTATTTAGAATGCTATAATGGTCTTAAAAAATTAGGTTTTAAGCATATTGCTATCGGCGGTCTTTTGAAAAAATTGGAGAATACAGCACGATATACGCGAGTACGCGATGAGACTTTTTTATATAAGGTCATAAAAACGATAAGAGATAAATATCCTGATGATTGGCTTTTCGTTCTGGGATGTTATCATCCCAAGAGGCATGATAAGTTCAATGAATTAAATGTATTTGGCGGCGACTATAAGGGCTGGATTTTCAACTATAAGAAAAAATCATATTTAAATGCTGAAGAGGCGCAAAAAGATCGTTTCTTGCAGGTGCATGAATACATAGATAATAGAATATATAAAAAATTGAACGGCTCATTTAATGACTTGCTCATCCTTTCATGCTCGCATAAGAAAATTAAGACCCCGGCTCTTTTACCTGCGATTGAAAGATATGATGGTCCTTACTATAAAGTATTGCGAAAAATAATGCATCGAAGTGATTATAATAACAGCTTAGATATTGCAATAATTTCTGCAAAATATGGTCTGCTTAATCCAGATGAAAAGATTAAAGACTACGATTTAAAAATGAATACTGACATCGCCGTTGCACTCCAAAATAAAGTGGCGCCAGCCCTTAGAAAACAAATTTTAAAGAAAAAATATGAGAACATATTTATAAATCTAGGTCAAGACTATTTATTGGCTATCGATGGTTTTAATAAAAACCTGCGCTCAAAACCGACAATTGTGTATGCAAATGGCAAAATCGGGGAAAAGCTCTCGAAAATGAAAATGTGGCTTGAAGAAAGACACTTAAAAACTATAGACGAAGTTACGCTTTAGTCTCCGTTGATGGACTTTTTTCATTTATCATTTCTAATAAAATGGTATTATAAACAGTCTCAATATCAAATGTCAGACCCCAATCAAGCCCATCTTTAGCGATGTCTAATTCCTCTTCTGTTAAATGCCTGCCTATTGTCCGCATCGCCTCATACTGCATTGTTTCCTTATCAATATAGAATAATAAATCTTCTTTGTCAATTGTTTCCATATAATCAAACCATCCCAATTCCATTCATAGCATCTGGATATGTTCTTTTGTGACCTTCCTGACGAAATCGTCCCAGTCCTGTCCGAGACGTCCATAGAATTCGGGGTCTTGCTCCCATCTGGAAGCGTCAAATTTCAGCATTCTTTCCTGAATCTCATCCACATTATCGGGGTCATTAACCTCAATGATGTAATCAACCTCAAATTCGACAGGAATTCGTACCCTCACTTTGGTTCCGCTTTCGCCTTCACCATTATCATCGTCCGATGCATCTTCTTCCATTTCCTCTTTCCTCCTGTTTTACTCCTTTCACGCTTATTACCTTTAACTAATAATTTCTTATTCCTCTATATTTATCTTATCTCCCCTCTCTCCCTCAACTCCCCCACCGCCTCCGCCACCCCGGCGCCGTACTCCCCCATCGTCACCATCCGCGCCACCCTCTTCAACTCGGGATGCGCATTCCCCACAGCCACCCCAAAACCCGAAGCCTTCAACATCTCGATATCATTCGGCGAATCCCCGATAGCCACAAAGTCCCGCGCATCAAGTCCCATCAATTCTGCAACCCTTTTAAGCCCTGTCCCTTTATTAATCCTCCTGCTCTTGATATGCACCGCAAACCCCGTATCCACAATCTCAATTCCCGGAAACTCCATCAGCAATTCCTTCGCGCGTTCCACATCAAAATTCCGCCGCAAGCCAATCTCGGTAATCCTGTTCTCAGGGTCGAGCCTCTCAAGAACAAAATGCCTTTTCAGGAGCTCAAAAGCCTCCTCGCACTCTTTCATGTGAGAGGTATCGGATTCAACCCTGCCGTACTCCACCACGCCTCCGTTCTCAGCTATCACTATGCCTCCAGTTCCCAGCAGTTTTGCCACAGTCCGTGCAACACAGAGCACGTTGCCTGTAGCAATCACCACAGGCACATGAAGGCTGCGCAGCGCCTCCACAGCCCTGCAGTCAAGCCTCCTGTCCGCAAATGTAATAGTCCCGTCAACATCAACCACGACAGCCTTAAATTCCACAGGGATATACTGCCTTTTTAATCCTTAATACCTTCCGTGGTGACCGAGAATATCGCCTCGCCCTCGGGCAGGTTGGGAGAATCCACCAGTCTTGCAATCCTCTTTTCTCCCTTGGATTTGCGCAGGTACAGCCTGAACGTGGCTGTATGCCCCACGATATGTCCTCCAATTGGCTTTGTAGGGTCTCCGAAGAAGGCATCTGGTTTTGACATCACCTGGTTGGTCACGAGGATAGCGGCATTATAGAGATTTGCGAACCTCATCAGTTCATGCATATGCTTGTTGAGCTTCTGCTGCCTGTCCGCAAGCGTACCCCTACCCACATATTCAGCCCTGAAATGTGCAGTGAGTGAATCGACTATCAGGAGGCGCACCGGCATATCAGTATCTTTCAATTTGTTGGCAAGGTCATTGGCAGTATCCACCAGCAGTATCTGATGGTTTGAATTGTACGCTTTTGCAACATGGATGTTCTTCAGGAACTCGTCAGGGCTGTATTCCACCCCGTTTTTCGCGGATAGTCCCATTACCATATTGGTGATTCTCTCAGGTCTGAAGGTATTTTCCGTGTCGATTATTATCACAGAGCCGCCAAGACCCCCTTTTTCAGGAGGCAACTGCGCGTTCACAGCCATCTGGTGACCTACCTGCGTCTTCCCTGAGCCGAACTCGCCATAGAACTCGGTTATTGCCTGGGTCTCAACGCCCCCGCCCATCAGGTCGTCAAAAGCCTTCGTACCGAAACTGAGCTTTCCCACAAGTTTCCTGCGCTCAAGCACCAGGTCTCCGGTCTCAAACCCTCCCACATCCGCAGCCTGGCGCGCTGAATTGATGATTTTCTGCGCCGTGGACTCACCTATCTCCGCAATACTTGCAAGTTCAGACGACGACGATACGGCAATGGCTTCAATCGAGCCAAAACCCGCTTCCTTCAATTTCTCTGCTGTTGCCGGACCCACGCCGGGCAAATCTTCCAATCCTTTTCTTTCTGCCATGTTGTTTCCTCCAGTGCACGTTTTATTTTGTTTTGGTGCACATTTTATATTTTTACATCTTCATGCATTGTTATAAACCTTCGCAGAGCGGGGTGAAAGTAATAAAGAGAAACCAATAATCTTGTCATAATGATGAACCCCCCCATTTCCACTGGAAAAATATTATTTTCGCAATATATGGATGCTTGTCCTTGAGCCTGCGCTCAGCTCCACTTCCACGTCCCTGCCCGACTTTGCATAAGCGTCGATAATGCGTATCTCACTTCCGATATCGAGTTCGTTCACAAGGTCTGCGTGCTCGCCCCACAGCGCAACTTTAATGCGTCCTGTCTCGTCCGAGACGTAAATATTCGATACCTTGCTTTTGGTGCCGTCGGGTCTCTCAAATTCCAGGATTTCGTCAAGCCCGGACACATGTCCTGAAACGCTGTATGCTGAATTTATTCCTATATCCGCAATGGGTGTGAGAGTCTCGGAATACTCCACAGCTGCGCCGCTCTTTGCAATACCGCCGCCTGAACCCAGTTGCAGCTCTGTCTGGTTGCTGAAGGTGTTCTCGCGGGCGTATGCATTCGTTATCTCCACAGCATCCCCGACCTTAAAACCCGGTGCATCAGCCTTTGCGTCCCACAGCGTAAGCCTCATCTTGCCCGTATCATCCCCGATGGTAATGTTTGTAACTTTTCCCGTAGTCCCGTCCTTTCGTGAAAACGTGCGCATCTTCCCTATATCAAGCACCTTGCTTACGATATGCAGGTCGTTCATCCCCGGCTTAATCTCGCCGATCTTTTGGGGTTTTATGTTCACAGGCACATCCTTATCCACATGCTCGATATTCCCGCCCTTACCCACGCTGACCTCAAGCCCGCGCTGCCCCTGTTTTACGTAACCTTTCACTTTCAGGCTCTGCCCCGCCTTTATGTCCCCGATTTTCACGAGGTCGCAGGCTTCGTCCCAGAGGGCAGCCCGAATCGAGCCGGTATCGTCAGCCAGCGTCAGGTTCACCACGCGCCCTGTAGTGTCATTGTCGCGCGAAAACTCTCTTATATCGCCCACAGCGGTCACCTTTGCGATAAGTGCGACAGCGCCCTTATCCGCAGTCAGGTCCTTGATTTTTACAGCCTCGTTCAATCCCATCTCGCTGGCGACAAGCATGGCGGCTGTTTTGGAATCGCAAAGACCGTTCATCATTGTGACTTTTTCATCTACTTTTGACTTGAATTCGTCACGCGTAAGCCTTCCCTCAAGTTTTTTGTAAACCTCTTCAATCTCCTGGAAATCCACCATGCTCTTCTGAAAAGAACGGGATGGATAAAAACTTTCTGGTCGCTGATTTTCAGGGATCGCCGCACAGGAGCCTTGCCAGAAACTTCGTGTACATCACCAGGTCATCCACGCGGATATTCTCATCATCCGCATGCGCATTGCTCTCTGTCCTCCTTCCGATCCCGAAGCAGCAGGCAGGCAGTCCTGTTACTTTGACGGCATATGCAACATCAAGACTTCCCTGCGCCCCGGCAAGCTTCACGTCCCTGCCTGCCACTTCTTCTGCAACCCGCTTTACTTCCGCAACCCAGGAGTGGTTCATATCCGTGAGCATGGGGGCATAGATATCATCGCAACTAATCTTAAAATCAATATCGTGGTGTTTCTCTCTCACGCGCGAAAGGGCGGCTCTCATCTCCCAGCAAACATCCTCGAATTTTTCCTCAGGAATGTAGCGGCGGTCGCCTTTCATCGTGCACCTGTCAGGAACTATATTCTGTTTTACGCCCGCATTTATTATTGTGATATTGAGAACCGGCATTAAAGTATCAATGCCTGTTTTGCGGCTTATTGCAATACTGGCAGGCACGTTTGAGCGTCTCTTCTCAATCTCTGCCTTGAGTTTCATCAGTTCAGTCATTATCGGGATTGATTTCTCTATTGCATTCACGCCGAGAAAACTGCTGCCGCTGTGGTATGATTTCCCGAACACGTCTATCTGCCAGTCCACGTTTCCGTTGGAGGCTATGGTGATATCGTCGCTGTCCCCGTCCATGCTCAGGAAATAGTCCGCCCGGAGCTTGCCGAGGTCTGCAAGGTAACACAAACCAGAATAAGGTCCCATCTCTTCATCCGTCGTAAGGGCGATATTCAGGTTGTACCTTGGTTTCATGTCCAGTCCCTTCATGGCTGATAGCACGGTAAAAAGCGCAGCCACGCCTCCTTTTGAATCAGCGACCCCGCGTCCGAATATGCGCCCATCTTTGACTGTGCATTCAAACGGCGGCATGCTCCAGTTAGCGCTTGCAGGAACTACGTCAAGATGCGTGTTTATCAGAAGTGTTTCTGGTGCGCCCACATCCAGTTTGGTGGATAAATTAACCCGCTGTGCTTTAAGATGCGAAAGCCGCGGGTTTCTCCTTTCGAATAATTCGCGTGGCATGTGAATAATCTCAACCTCAAAACCCATCTCCCTGAGTTTGCGAGCTGAAAGCTCCATCACAATTTCATAGTTCTCACCCGGCGGTACATGCGTTTGAACGCGCACAAGCCCATCGAGCGTCTTTATGGTCTCTTCGGTTTTGGATTCAAGATAATCGAATAATGCCTGCATCACGGTTCAAAAAGGCTTTTATTACCCAAATCCTTTTTGCCTTGATTACAGCTATTAGAGCCGATGACCCTCGACGAAGAAATAAAGGCAATTGAAGATGAAATCTCTAAAACAAAATATAACAAGGCTACCGAAGGTCACATCGGTCGCCTCAAATCCAAGATTGCCCGTCTGCGGGACGAAGTACAGAAAAGAGCATCCTCAAAAACCGGAGGGGAAGGGTTCTCGGTCAAGAAATCCGGCGATGCATCCGTTGTGCTTGTGGGATTCCCGTCTGTTGGAAAAAGTACGCTCCTGAACAGCCTCACGGGTACGGAATCAGCGGTTGCTGCCTATGAATTTACCACCCTTGACGTAGTGCCTGGCGCGATGGAATACAAAGGCGCCACCATCCAGATACTTGACGTCCCCGGTCTTGTGAGAGGGGCGGCTTCGGGCAGGGGCAGGGGCAAGGAAGTCATCGCCGTAATAAGGAACGCCGACCTTGCGGTTATATTGCTCGATGTTTTCCAGCTCGTCCACTACGATGTTCTCGTGCAGGAATTAAACGAAGCGGGTATCCGCGTCAATTCAAGACCGCCTGATGTCACTATAAAGAAAAAAGCAAGGGGCGGTGTCAGCATCAGCAGCACGGTTGAACTGGATCTTGATGAGGACACCATTAAAACCATTCTGGGCGAGTACAGAATCCACAACGCCAACGTATTGATTCGTGAGAATATCACCATCGACCAGTTGATAGATGCTGTCCTTGGCAACAGGAAATATATCCCCGCCACAGTGGTTATCAATAAAATCGACCTTGCGGACGAATACACACTCAGGAAATGTAAAGAAAAATTCCCGGATGCTGTCCTTGTTTCTGCTGATAAAAAGGTACATATCGAAGAGCTAAAAGAAAAATTATATGAAAAATTAGGGTTTATCAGGATTTACCTGAAGCCGCAGGGCAAGCCCGCTGACATGGATGAACCCCTGATAGTGAGGTATGGCTCCACTATTGAAAATATATGTGATAAGCTTCACCGCGATTTCAAAAAGCGGTTCAGGTATGCGCAAATATGGGGCGATTCAGCAAAGCATGAGGGACAGCGTGCAGGGCTTGACCACATGATGTACGATAATGATATACTGACAATAGTGCTGAGGAAATGAGAAAATGAAACCCGTAACGCCTCTTCTGACTGTGGACGCGCTTATTATATTTGAGAGAAAAATTGTTCTTATCAGGCGCAGGAACCCGCCATTTGTAAATCAATTTGCACTCCCCGGCGGATTCGTTGAAGTGGAGGAGACTGTTGAGGCTGCGGCTGTGCGCGAGGCAAAGGAGGAGACAGGGCTTGATATTGAAATAATCAAGCTCCTCGGCGTGTATTCTGACCCATCGCGCGACCCGCGGGGTCATACGGTTACTATATGTTTCCTGGCAAAGGGGAGGGGAAAACTTAAAGCAGGTTCGGATGCTAAGGATACAGGGCTTTTCGGTTTAAGTGAAATACCCGAACTGGCATTTGACCATAATAAAATTATAGAAAACGCTAAGAGTGATATCAATGGAATTCTGTCCTAAATGCAAGAGCATGATGATGCCCGCTAAAAAT
>JAQUQX010000047.1 GCA_028715885.1 Candidatus Methanoperedens sp. | reverse complement strand
AATCTGATAAAAAGGTAGAACTTATAAATATCTAAATTAATAAAGAGAGAATAATTATGGCAGGCGAATCAATAACCCAATTGATATTCTTTATCGCAGCTATCGTGATAGCCCTGGCTGTCATCGGCGCGGTCACAACCAATGTACGTTCCATCACAGCGTCCTACAGTATAAGCAGCAAGACGGTAGCTGACCAGTTAAAGACCGATATCACGATTATTAACGACCCGGCGGCGATTCCATACGATACGGTTGGAAAAAATTACAGTTTCTTTGTGAAAAATACAGGGAAAAACACGCTTGACCCGACGGCTGTAAACATGTTCGTCGATGGGAATTATACAAACGTCACAAATAATTGGACAGTTATGCAGGGCGGCAGTACATGGGACACAACTGAAGTCCTGAGACTGAACTACACAACAACCATACAATTTTCATCAGGTACAGACCATACTGTACGTGTCGTAACAGAAAATGGCGTGTTTGATACAATGACTTTCAGGATATGATAATATGAGTAACGGTGTCCGTTCATTTGATTTGCAGCGCGATGAGCTGTGCAAGAAACTGGGCGGCGGCTTCCCCTCAGGCTCCATCGTAATGATTGATGGAGGGAATGGGAGCGGACGGAGTGTACTCTGCCAGCGGCTTGCGTATGGTTTGATGGAAAATGGCTCCACAGTCTCGTATATTTCAACATCGCTGACAACCAAGGGTTTTATCAACCAGATGTATTCGCTTGATTACAGGATAGCCCCGTTCCTTTTGAAAAAGAAACTGCTTTACATCCCGGTACTTTCATTGATAAACCCCAACCCATCAAGATTGGATTTCATTGAACGATTAAGAAATGCAAAAGTACTCTTTGAAAACGATGTAATTGTAATAGACACCGTATCTGCGCTTATAAAACACAGTGTTAATGTGGAAAAAAGCCTTGAACTTGTATCTTTTTTCAAAAGACTGACCGGAATAAAAAAGACCATCATTCTCGTTGTCGATCCTTCCGAGTTCGAAAAGCACATACTTACGGAATTCACCTCGGCAAGCGACGTACACCTGTCCTTGAAAATAAGCACACTTGGCAGCAGCATCAAAAGAACCATAATTGTAAATAGGTTCACCGGAGCGGCATCACACGTCGAAAGCATGATTGGTTTCAGGGTCGAGTCAAACGTCGGTCTGGTGGTTGAAATTGCGTCTGTAGCGTGATGGAAATGAACGATGTATTTGACGAGGCAATAAAACGCAATCCCCACCTTTTGGAATACATCAACGAGTTCCAGAAAACAAAGAACTCTAAACCTTTATTTATTTCACAGATTCCCCGTGAAATGGCGCTTGAGAAAACGCCCAACATAATCTATCCTGTCGGAGACCCGATATTTATACATATTTATGGTGAGGCTGGGAAGGAGATACAATATATCGTTATTGAACCCCGCCTGAATAAGAATGAGATAGATAAATACAACCTTATTGTGGAAAAAGTGCTCGAAAAAGGACTTAAAAGTGTGGCTCCCGTCTCAAAAGAGAACTTAAAAAAAGCTCTCCAGTCACTTTTTGAAAATGCGGTAACAGTTAGCGCCCCCGAAAAGAAATTATTCACCCCGCCACCGATTCAGGTGACCAGGGAAGAATACGATAAATTCAGATATCTTATTGTAAGGGACATCATCGATTCCGGTCCCGTAGAAGCGGCAACGCGAGACCCGTATCTTGAAGACATCCACTGCATAGGGTTAAATCCGGTATCGCTTGTCCATAAGATATTTGGTCCTATCAAAACCAATATCAGGTTTGATTCAAAACAATCACTCGATAACTGGCTTCGAACAATGAGCGAGCGCATCGGCAGACCGATAGGAGACGCAAACCCGATTGCTGGCGGGACACTTCCTTCCGGCTCACGTATCGCGATAGCTTACAGCGATGATATCAGCAGGCGTGGAAGCTCGTTCACTATCAGGAAATTTACATCAACGCCATTGAGCATAACCCAGCTAATCAAATGGGGGACGATGAGTTCTGAAGAAGCCGCATATCTGTGGCTGTGCCTCGAAAACGGCATGAGCGTATTCCTGTGCGGGGAAACTGCAAGTGGTAAAACCGCCGCATTGAATGCCACGCTTGTTTTCATAGATACAAAAGCCAAGATATACAGCGCTGAAGACGCTACCGAAGTCACTCCACCGCACGATGTATGGCAGCAACTGGCTACAAAAGAGGAAGGCCCTGAAGAATCTCAGGTTCAGATGTTTACCCTTCTAAAAGCTGCTCTGCGTTCGCGTCCGAATTATATCATCGTAGGCGAGATAAGAGGCATAGAGGGCGCAGTGGCATTCCAGGCAATGCAAACCGGTCATCCGGTTATGGCGACATTCCATGCGTCTTCAGTAAAAAGGATGATACAGCGGTTTATAGGCGCGCCGATAAACGTTCCTGTTACATTCATCGACAACCTTAATGTATGCGTGGTACTTCATGCCATGTACAGGGAGGGCATACTTATCAGGCGGATTGCTGCAATAGAAGAACTTGAAGGATATTATGAAGAAGCTGGCGGCGTAATGACAAGGGCTGTTTTCCAGTGGAATCCCGCCACAGACAAACATGATTTCAGGGGAGCGAACAACAGCTATATTCTTGAAGAAAAGATTGCTGTGAGGCAGGGTTACAAGGATAAACGGAAAATCTATGATGAACTTTTTACCAGGGCAAGGATTCTTGATGCAATGGTCAACCGCGGCATATTTGATTTCATGGAAACATTCAAAATTGTTAAAGCGTATCGGGAACATGGTATTGAAGGGCTCCCCTTTCCTCTTTGAGGCAAAATGACTCTTGACGAAGCAATAAAAAACAATCCGCATCTCGGGAAATACGTCAGGGAATTGCAGCAAAAAAACATTGCAATACCCGCATTTATGCCCCAGCTCCCAAGGGACATCGATAAAAAAGACGTCAATGTAATTTATCCTGTAGGAGACCCTATTTTTATTCATATATACGGAACGCCGGCAACCGTGGTTCAATGTTATTCAATCGAACCCGAGATGACGCAACTTGAAAAAAGTAAATACAAAGAAATTGTGGGCATTATCCTGAAAAAAACACCGGAAGAAACCGCAGCAGACACAGCGGAAAAACTCAAGGAACATTTCAGGAAATTCCTGGAAAATGTGACTGTAATAGGAGAAACTACAAAGGAGAAAGATAGAGTTGCATTAACGCGGGAACAGTTTAAAATAATAAAATATTTTATCGACAGGAATATAGTGGGTCACGGGACAATCGAATCCCTCATTAGAGATCCATATCTTGAAGATATTCATAATATTGGTAAAAACAATATTTTTGTCGTGCATAAAGTTTTCGGTATGATAGAAACCAATATTCATTTTGAATCTGACGATGAACTCGATGATTGGATAAGGGTTATGAGCGAGCGCATTGCAAGACCTGTCAGTGATTTCAGACCTATAGCAGACGGGGCGCTGCCCGATGGTTCGCGTATAAATATCATATACAGCCGTGAAGTGAGCAGGCGCGGGAGTTCATTTACCCTGAGGAAGTTCAGCGCAATTCCTACAAGCGTGACTCAACTTATCAAGTGGGGTAGCATCAGTTCTGAAATAGCAGCTTATCTGTGGTTATGTCTTGAGAACGGTATGAACGTCTTTGTCAGCGGCGAAACAGCCAGTGGAAAAACCACAGCGCTTAATGCCGTAATACCGTTCATTCATTCAAAAGGTAAAATTTACAGTGTCGAAGACACGGCTGAAGTCCTCGCCCCGCAAGAAACATGGCAGCAGATGATTACAAGGGAGACCGGTCCGAAAAACTCACAGGTAGATATGTTCACATTATTGAAACTGGCACTCCGTTCACGTCCAACCTATCTGATTGTAGGAGAAATAAGAGGTGTGGAAGGCTCAGTTGCATTCCAGGCGATGCAGGCAGGCAATTGCGTCATGGCTACATTCCATGCATCGTCAGTAAAAAAACTCATCCAGAGAATTACGGGCGATCCTATTAAAGTCCCGGTGACTTTCATCGATAACCTGAACGTAGTACTGATACTGCAGGCAGTTTACAGGCAGGGTATATTTTTACGAAGATGCGTTTCTATGGAAGAGATTGAAGGGTACCAGGAAGAATCAAAAGGCGTTGTAACCAGGGCAGTTTTCCAGTGGGACCCAGTCCATGATAAGCATCATTTCAGGGGATTGAACAACAGTTATATTCTTGAAAATCTTGTGGCTCAAAAATTAGGGTATGCTGATAAAAAGAAGATTTACAAAGAGCTTGATCTCAGAGCAAAAATCCTTGAAAAAATGGTAGAATTAAATATAGTTGATTATTATAAAGTAAAAGATATTATCTGGGCTTTCGAGAGAGACGGCGTGGACGGACTTCCGTTTACACTATAGGTGAACAATGTTAGATAAAGAATTCAATTGTATGGACATGACAAAGGAGCAGTACATACTGAAGTTCGCACTGCCTATTGCATCCATGGGCATTATTTTCCCGCTGATTATGCTTCTTATTGTTCCGAACCTTGTATCAGGTATATTCCTGTACGTGCTTTTACTTGTGCCCGTGCTGTGCATAGGGCTTGTAATTTTTTATCCGATTTCAGTGATGGGGGGCAAGAAAGCCGAGATAGAGATTAACATGCACTATTATATAACTCACATGGGCGTGCTGGCGGCGTCCAACATGGCACGGAGAGAGGTAATCCGTCTTCTTTCAATGCACGAAGCATACGGCTACTTAGCCACAGAAAACAAGAAGGTTTATTCATTGATGAATGACTGGAACCTCAGTCTTGCCCAGGCGTGCAGGTTTATTGCGAAAAGAACGCCATCTCCGATTTTTGCAGATTTTCTTGACAGGTTAGCGCATTCAGCAGAGGCTGGTGAACCCTTTGAACAGTTCGTATGGACAGAACAGAAAGTGGTCATGAACGAATTCGACACCATGTATAAGAAATCACTCTCTGAAATCCAGACGACCAAAGAGATATTCGTTGCAATGATGACCGCTCTCATTTTTCTTACGTCGATCTCTCTTGTAATGCCAATAATAACCGGCATGGAACCTTATGTTCTCATGGCAGGTTCTATTGTGACTTTTTTAGGGGCGGAAGGGATTCTTGTATATGTAATGAAATCAAAAGCGCCAAAGGATAAAATCTGGCATTCCCTCAACATCGAAACCGAGGCGGACAGAGTTATAAGGATGTCTTTTCCGATTTCGATAATCGGGAGTACAATATTATCTATCATATTGTTACTCTTCGGAGGGGCGATTCCGGTTACCATAATGATTGCCATAGCCCTTTCTCCTCTTGCAATAACCGGTTATTATGCCAGAAAAGAAGAAGAATTGATAAAGAGGAAGGATGACAATTTTTCACAGTTTGTACGGGCACTCGGTTCGACAGCAGGTGCACGGGGTGGTATCATACGTGAATCGCTTCGCAACCTGACATATCATGATTTTGGACCGTTGACTTCCGATGTCACTGATTTATATAAGCGGCTTGAAACAAGAATAAATAAATATATGTCATGGAATTATTTTGCAGCAAATACGGGGAGCAACCTCATCGAGCGGTTCGCCATGATATTTGCCGAAGGAATCGACAAAGGAGGAAAACCTGAAGTCATCGGTGAAATAATCGGGGATAATTTTATGCGCATTATCTCGCTCCGAAAATTGCGGTACTCTCTTGCCCAAAGCCTTGTTGGTGAAGTATACGGACTGACAGGTGGAATTGCCTTCACAATGTTTCTTACTCTTGGTATTGTCAAGATGCTTATAGACATATTTACGGGTATGAATGTGCCTGCAGGGATGGCATCCATTGTATCGCTTGGAAATGTGGTTGACATAAATTTACTTGCACTGTTTCTCATGACTATGATGGTAGGTCATTCATTACTATGCGCCCTTATGATAAGGGCTGTTGATGGTGGTAGTGTTTTCAATTCATATATACACTTTGTGGGTAATGTATGGCTTTCTGCATTTGCCGCCGAGATTTCGTTTATGGCGGTTGTTAAACTGGTTTGATGGTTTATGACACTAATATGAGGAATAACAAATGGTATCCAAAGAATTTACAACGCTTAGTATGTTAATGCCTGTAGCAATGTCGGTGGGAACCCTGGTTTCCATATATATATATAAGAACTCACAGCAAAATCTGGCTATTATACCTATAGTCGGAAGCGCATTTTTAATTATAATACTTTTCTATGTATATGGGAGAACCAAAAAAAAGAATTAGGTTACCAACACTTCGCTGCTGCGAATAATTTTGTCAATATCCCTTTCAAGTCTTGAAAGCAAATTCTTATCTACCTTCTTGCCGCGCAATTGCTCTATGAACAACAAAGACTTTGTATGGTCCTCAGGCAGGAGCTTCCATGTCGGTCTTTCCACATAATAATCAATTCCGTTCGCCATGTCTATCATCTTTGAACTTACGTCATCGCTTATCCAGCCTATTTCGATATAATATTCAAGAATATCAATCAGGTTATTTCGCCCTGCCTTTTCCATCAGGAATTCCAGCCAATTCAGAAGAATAATTGATGTTTCGGGTCTGTTATCCAGATAAGACAGTTTTACTCCTGGTTCGTCGCTGTATTGATATGCTTCTTCAGCCGGTTGCGTTATTGTTCTTACCGCTGCCTGCGCCGGGATTCGGGAAACCATCGGCTTTAATCTTTCAACCTCTGGCTTGATACGTTCTAAAACTTGTCCTGCAACCTTATCGAGTAAAGCATCTTGATTTACAGTACCGGATTCGACTATTTTTTTCAATTCTCCCATATTGTTTTCAAGAGCTTTGAATTTATTTTCAAAATCTGCTGTCAGATTTGGCGGGACTTCAGGCGCTTTTTGGCTCAATTCCTCAACCCTTCTCTCTATTTGTCCCAGTTTTTCTGCCATGGGATTCTCTTTATCGCCTACAAAGGGGTTTACGGTGCTTGAAACAACTTCGTAGAGGGATAATAATTCAAGAATTGTTTCATCCATCTTATCCAGCCTTTCTTTAAACTCGTCCTTTCCTTTTTTTCCCGATGAAACGATTTGTTCTATCTTGCTAATTTGAGATTCCAGATTTTTTACAGCTTCTGCGGTTGTTTTTATTTGTTCTGTTTTTGAACTGACAATTTCTTCGATTTTTTTATTCATTTCTTCCGGAGTCTTTCTAAGTTCCTCTCGAAGCTGTTCTATTACATCGGGATGTAAAGTGGCTCCGCCTTTTGCATCAAAAGAAGGCGCTTGAGATTTTTTGATTTTTTCGAGTTTTTTAATAAGAGACCCTTCGGGTACTGTTATTTTCCCAAATTTTCCCGCTAAGTCTTCAAATATGTTTTTCTCCATAAACATTTCCTTATTATCATTATGAATTATAACATTATTGGTCTTGGCTTTTAGTATCTTTTTATTATATATTTCTTTGATGTATATATACCCTATTGGTTTAGCATGAGAATAAGAAAAAGTTTAAACCAATAGAATTCAATTTAAAGTATAATGAACATAAAAATTGTAATATGTTTCATAATAATATTTTTCCTTCCTGTAGCATCTGCTGGTACAGGTGATGTCTGGGCGGCTAAATACTCCGGATTTATCAAATCCGACCAGCCCTTATCATTTGAAAATTATCAAATAAAGCCAAAAATATTAGATGATACAAAAGCCTCTATAACGGTTTACAGGAATCAGGCTCTGATAGAAACAAGAGAGTTTAATGTGAATGATTTTAAAAAATACGATAATATCAGGATATCCTTGCTTGGAATAAAAAGCGATTATTCGTGGGTTTCAATAAGTAAACTTGAAACTAAAGACGTCTGGAGACTGCTTGCCAGAACACAATTGAAATGGGGTGATACGTACTCGATTGAAAATTACAAATTTAATATTGATACGTTCGATGGCAGTACAGTAAACCTGATAATTTCAAACAATAGCATGTCACAAACGAATACATTTTCAACCAATGATTCTAAAGATTATGAAAACCTGAGAATTGCTGTTAGAAATATAAATAAAACAGGTTTTATCGAATTCGAAATATTTACGAATAAGGCTCCTGAGATTAATGCGGATATATCAACAGATAAAGATGAGTATTTTCCAAATGAAAATGTGTCGGTCACAATAAATATCACAAGCGCTGATGTACAGAATATAGTTGGTATAAATATAGAGAGCGATCCATCCACGGAAATAAAGCCTGAAATGTTCTCAGCAACAGGCTTTAAAGGCACGAAATCCTTTCAATCCCACATCACCCAATTACCTGAAAGCTCTACAATTACCATCAATGGAAGTATAGAGGTTCGTGATTATTTCAACAATAAATACATTGTAAGCAGGAGTAAGATAATCAATACAACGCCTATCGTTTCAATCATAAAACGAGTCCCGGAAGAGACTGACGAAGAAAATGTAAATGTAACCTTAGAGGTGTACAACTCCGGAACGACTATGGAAAATGTCAGTGTTTTTGAGACAATACCCGAAGAGTTCAACTTAAAACCTCTTAGTTGGAGACTCGGAATTGAACCCGGAGAATCAGTAAACCTCACGTATCAGATTTCACCGCAAAAACCGGGTCAATATATCTTCCCGCCAGCCACAGCAAAATGGAAAGTATACTCAACGTCGTCCAAACAAGTAGTAATGAATATGCATATGCCTTATCTCAGTATGACCAAAATTGCATTAAGAAACAAAAGTCAGACTGATGTTGAACTCGTTATCAGCAATACCGGCGATAGACCTGCAAAAGTAAATGTGTCTGATAATATACCTCCGGGGTATTCAATAGTTAATGGGGATGCAACATGGTCAAAAAAACTTGAGGGCGGTGAAAGCACTGCATTTCAGTATTCTTTGCAGGGAACTATTGAGACGCTCCCTCCGGCAGATGCGACGTATAGCGATATGCACGGCATCGTCAGGCGTATTCAATCCAATGCCATTGAAGCCGGAGTGAAAGTGAAAGCGAAAGACGTTAATGCTATTAATGATACAAAAGCACCAGCTTTAAAAGTAGAGACGTATGATATTGTGTCGTTTATGATATCTTCGTTTATCGGGATTGCTGGAATAATTGCCGGTGTAGCGTTGACTATTTATTTAATAAACACATTGAAAAGAAGGAAATAATTATGGATGTTTTTTCAGTTTTAATCTTTTTTATATATATTTCAATTATTTTGATGATTCTTTTGTACGTTTCGCCAATACTTTCAGCCTTTGTGCTGATACTCATCCCGCTTGTTTTGAGTTTATTACTTCCCGATCTGGCAATGCGCTTCTTTTCCTTGCAGCAATTTACATTCAAGGGTGTATCTATACAGAATATTCACGTCCTGCTTTCAATCTGGTCTGCGCTTATCGCGATTGTGGCTTATACTGAAATAATATCATGGTACCTTTTACATGAGGAAAAAACCGTACCACAGAAGGAGACGCCTAAACAAAAAGAGCCGGATAAACCAGCCACAGCGCTTGCTCCATTAAAATCCGAAGAACCACAAAAACCAATAAAGAATAAAGCAAAGGATTTATTGTTGAAGCTCGGAAAAATTATGAGCGGAAAAAAGTAAAAAAACCCGTATGAGACCCCGTATTTAAATACGGGGACTAAAGGAATCCTCGTGTCCGATTTCCACAGGCTTGCATTCAGCGCATTCAAATTGCAGCGTTGTATGTAAAATCTGGAACCTTTCCCTTAACATCCGGCTGATTTCACTTACCAGGACCTCAGTCTGCCGGACATGGATTCCGTCAACGAAAACGTGGGCGCTCATTGCGTGGATATTGGAACAGATACTCCAGATATGGATATCATGTACCCCTTTAACACCTTCTATTTCCATCATAACTCTGGAAAGCGTATCAGCATCAATATGCTTTGGCGCAAATTCAAGGAGAATACGCGCAGAGCCGAAAACAAGCCGAAACGCACCGTACAGCAGCATCATGCCTATTAAAATGCTAAGCAGCGGGTCGATGATATAGTTCCCGGTAAAAATAATAACAATTGCGCCCGCTATCACTGCTACGGATGCGAGGGCATCGCCTATGACATGCAGATAGGCGCCGCGGATATTGAGGTCATGATGCCCGTGCAATTTTAAAGCCACCCAGGTATTTACGATAAGACCGACCGTGGCAATTACAAGAACCGCAGAACCTTTTACCTGTGGCGGATTCAATATCCTTCCGTAGGCTTCATAAAAGATGAATAGCGCAATCCCGATAACCGTAAGTCCATTGATTAATGCCGCAAAAATTTCGAACCTGTGGTACCCAAAGGTCACATTACTGTTGGACGGGCGGGCTGATATTCTTATTGCGCCATAGGCAAGAAATAATGCCACAACGTCCATAAACACATGCGCCGCATCCGAGAGAAGGGCGAGACTATTGGCTATTATCCCGCCTGCGAATTCCAGGAAAAAGATGAGCGTTGTGAGGAATATGGCGATTGTCAGGTTCTTGTTTATGTTTTCCATGTAATGTCCTCGGACTTAAGTCAGAGGTCTACTTTAAAATTGGTGTATGATAAAATATTTCTATCGGTAACGCCACGTAGAATTCATGCTTGTTGAACAGATTAAACTTGAAAACGGCAGCGCGCTTGGTTTAAAATTTGATATGGAACATGCGCCCCTTCTCGTTATAAGGGCAGGATGCGGCTTTGTGATGTGCGGTTATCTCAATATGGACGTGGCTAATAAACTGGGGGATGTTGCTGTCAGGGTTACGGGTGTAAAAAGCTTTGAGGATGTTCTGAACGCAAAGGCTGTGGACGTTTCCGAAGCCGCTAAGAGACTTGGTATAACAGTGGGCATGCCGGCAAGAGAGGCGCTTGAAAAGATGCTTTAATCATTGATGTCAGGAAGTTTACAGACTTCTAATTTTTTGCATATTTCGCAATCTATCTCGCAGGGTTCAACGTGAATCAATATCGAAAGGTTGGGGATTTTCTCCTTTATATCCGCTTCCAGATGGTCGCAGAATTCATGCGCATCAGCAACAGGCTGGTTTTTAGGCACAACGAGATGCAAATCCACGTATCTTTCGGCGCCGGACATTCTCGTGCGAAGGTCGTGGTATTCAGCGTACTCGGAGTAATGCTCGGCAATTATGGACTTGATGGTATTTTCTTCTTTATCTGAAAGTTTTACATCCATAATCCCTGAAACGGAGCGTTTTGTCAGGTCATACGATGCCTTGAGAATTATGAGCGCCACGAGAATTGCCAGAATAGGGTCAAAAATAGGATTCCTCGTGATTTGAATAAGAATAAGACCTATAAAAACCCCAATCGATGTATATACATCCGTGGTGAGGTGGTAAGCATCGGCTTCAAGTGCAATAGATTCAGCTTTCCTCGCCACTTTCATGATTTTTCTGGATACATAAAAATTCACGACTGTGGATATGCCCATTATTACTATACCTGCCACCACAAAATCCAATTCTATCTCTTCAGGTTTTAAGATCTTTTCACTCGCCTTATAAAGTATGATTATCGCTGCTACGAAAATAAGAATCGCTTCGACTGTGCCCGATACATTTTCAAATTTCCCGTGCCCGAATTTGTGTACATCGTCGGCAGGTTTTCCCGCTTTTTTCACCGAATAATTGGCTATTATTGCAGCCAGAAGGTCTATGCCTGAATGAAGGGCTTCCGAGAGTACGCTTATGGAACCCATTAAAGTGCCAGCGACAAGCTTTATTATAAGTAATAAAGTGTTGGAATATATAGAGAGTCTGGCTACTGATGTTATTTCTTTGTGGGCGGCAAAATATTTGTGGTTACTATCGGGCATTATATCAATCCCCGTATTTAAATACGGGGTATTACTTTATCTCAGTAATAGTATATAGGGATATTTGGTGTTGGTTTTTTTACTTCAACGTTTTCATATTATTGAGAACTATTTCAAAATCTATTTATCACCGTAGTTTATTCTAATTACACATACTTTTAAAAACGTAAAAACGCGGGAATGGTCAATAGTAAAATATAACGTGGTAAACAAAAATGAAATCTCTTGCAATAGTCCGGGCACCAGACATCTTAAAACTAAAATCCATGCTGCTGGAAATGAATCATGCAGGTTTGAGCTTTGAGGGCAAACCTAAAGAAATCAATCCAGCATCCATAGAGAAAATATTATCGTTAGACCCGCCATCCGAAAATTATGAGGTTTGCGCTTTAGTTAGTCTTGCTGAGGATTATGAATCATCCCACAGCATTATAAAAGCTCTTCCATCGATTTCTGATGCGATCATTCTCGACGATTCACACAAGTTCTTTAAAAATTTTGCTAAAATGATGACAGTCCTGCCCGACCTTATTATCCCGCGTTCTTATACGGACATAAATAAACAAACCGTGCCTCTTGAGAAATCGTCCAGGGTTTATCTTGGCGTATTTGTCAACAGGAAAGTACAGGTACAAACAGTTTCCGATTCAGTACACACAGGTATTCTTAAACATGCAGATTCTATCGGTGTTTTTTTTGAGCCTTCTGATGACTCAGACCCGCTTTTTATAACATGGCATGATATTAAAAAAATAATAATTCCCAAAGAAGAAAAAAAAACAAAACAGGTACTGGGATAGGTATAAATACAGGAACTCATTATTAATAATTACAGTTCCCCAAGGAGGTAAACGTGCTGAAAGGAAAAGGGAGAATTATAGCGATTCCCCCGGCGAGCAGTTTTAAAGTGCTCATCGAATCAAAAATAGTTAGTGATTCACAGTTTCCTTTACCGCTTGAAAAAAGTATAGAAATCGATGTTGAGATTGAAAATGAAAAAGTCATATTGAAAAAAACGCTACAGATATGAAATTTATTAATAATTAAAAAAACAGGAGGTGAAAGAATGGTTGGATTAGAAAGCTCAATGGATAATGCGTCAAATGCGCAGAAAGTCAAAGCAAAAGAAGATTCTGCGGAGAAAAAGAGGATGGACGCGTTTAATGCAAAACTGAGAGCCCGCAAGGCACCTCAGCCGAAATAAAAAAGGTATTATCAAAAAGTAGCCAATAGACCCGAAAGAGGGAAGACGCAATTTTTGTTGTTTTCCATGTCTATTGGTTTTTATTTTATCATAGTGTTTTGAATTATGCTCATCAGGTAATGCAATCATGAATAAAGGAGGTAAGATTCGTGTGCAGCACATATACGCCGTTTGAAATAAAACCCGAAGAGCTTGCGGAATTGGGAAGAGCATACGGGATGTACTGGTGCGTATCATGCAAGAAGACTTTCATGAAAAAAGGCGCAACAGAATGCCCGAACTGCGGCTCAAAGAAAATAAAGCCAAGAGCGCCATAGCCATATCAAGTTTTATAACAGATTAAGTTCTTTTCCAGCAAACATCATATCGATTATTTCGGATAAACTTAATTTTCTGTTACTTCTGTCCAGCAAGTCCGGTCTTATTTTTCTTGTATATTCATGATATTCTCACCACAAACTTTATTTGATTTGATAATGATTTGAAGTCAAGTGATTCCTATGAATGATAATGATACAAAAAAGATTGGCGATGAATTTGTTGAGGAAGATGAGTCATCAACTAATGAAAATGAGAACGGATTAAAAGGATTATTTGACCTTGTTCTGCCTCCCGGAATCCCCATGAAAATAATTACGGAAGTGCAGGAGAAATTCAATCTGGAGATCTTAACACGCACATGTACACTTCAAACAATAGATAAAGAAAAGGATAATCTTCTTGTATTACGTGGGGAACTCGATTCGGTAAACAAAGCACACGATTATATTTATGAAAAATTAAGTGCTAAATATAAATATAAAAGATAAAATTTTTCTAAAAAATTCTCATTAATAGAATTTGATAAAGATATAGGGGAATAATACCCCGATATCTAAAATCCTAAAATAGGCGCTCTTTGCCAACAGGTCTTGTAGCTCCTGTTCCGCCGCAATTTGTGCATGGTATGCCCTGCATTAAATATCCTCTTCCCTTGCACCACTGGCATTTCCGTGTTGAGTCTACAACCTCAACTTTTCCTTTTCCACCGCAAACTATGCATGTCTTGTTCTGTTGTTTTCCAGTCCCGTCACAATACGCGCATTTCACTTCACCTGGTACTTTTGGCGCTCTCTTTACTTCTCCTTTTGCTTCTGACATTTTAAATCACATCGCTATGAATATTAAACTATAATATATGTTTTTCCTTTTTAATCGTATATCCCAAAAAAATAGAGAAAGTAGGCATTTAGCCTACTTTACAATTGTTTACTTTGCTGGGATAACGAATGCTCTCTCACCGGCGCAGCGGTCCCACTCTCTGAGTGCTGCCTTGCCGAATGCTCCTCTTGGATCTGCGAAGTCAAAGTTGATCAAGTCATCTGCGAAGCATGTCTTGACTAACGGGTTGACGCAGAATGCATCCTTTCTTCCAGCATGGGCTGATGCAACGCATCCTGAGGTATAACCACC
>JAQUQX010000046.1 GCA_028715885.1 Candidatus Methanoperedens sp. | reverse complement strand
AGCCCCCCGAAGCGCCCCTGTCTTTTTAGGCGCTCAACTGTAAAGAGATTTATTCCGGTATGTATTGCCATGAAATTAGTGCCAAGCTTTGCCTGTTCTGCCGTTATTTTGAAGAGTTCGTCCTCTTTCATGTCAACTGTGCTTCCGTATTTGCGAATCGCTTCGATAAAAGCCTGGTAGAGCGGAACAGAACCCACGGAAAGAGTCGTCGCTTCAATTACCTTTTTCCTGATTTCATAAAAATCCCCGCCTGTTGAGAGTTCCATGAGCGTATCTGCGCCTGTCGCTTCTGCAACCTTTGCTTTCTCTATTTCCATCTCTATATCGACTATGTCTGACGATGTCCCGATTGAGGCGTTCACTTTAGTGCGAAGCCCTTTCCCGATGCCGCATGGCTTTGTATAGCGGTAGGGGCTTACAGGAATGACGATACGCCCGCTTTCTATCCCGCGGCGCACGAATACTGGTTCCAGACCTTCAGCCTCTGCAACCTGTTTCATTTCTTCTGTCAGGTTGCCTTTTTTTGCTTCTGCTATTAAACTCATAAAAATTACCTGCTTTCGAAAGGCAACGCTAATACTTAAACATGTTTAATCAAAAAAATTGATTTGAACTCAAGTAAAATTGATTGCATTCACGCAAGCTTGCTTCTCACTTTCTCATAAAACCCGCCCTCCCTCGTCTTCACAAACCTTGCGGGTTTATCTGCCTTCGTGATAAGTATTGTGTCGTCCTCTTTTATCTTCCTTGTGTACTGCCCGTCTATCACAAGCACTGCCTCTTTCTTGGGCAACGTCAATTCCACCCTTATACCGCTTTTTGCTGGAACTACCCACGGTCGGGAAGACAACTTAAACGGCGCAAGAGGCACGATTACGGTTCCATCCACACGCGGGTCAACTATGGGACCGCCTGCGCTCATGGCATACGCAGTCGAGCCTGTGGGCGTGGCAAAGACCACACCGTCCGCCCGAAGTTCCTCAAGCGGGCTGTTATCAACGAAAATCCGGTACGCCAGCATCTTGGCAGGGCTTGCTGTAAGAATCACCACTTCATTGGTAGCAGGAGGCAGTTTTTCATCATTAACCCTTATTGAGATGCGAGAGCGCTCCTCAACCTCAAAGCCGGAAAGGACTTTATCAATAACCTCCAATGCATCCTCAGGAGCTACATCTACAAGGAAACCGATAGTGCCCATGTTTATGCCCAGCACCGGAAGCGGGTCATCCATTTTCTGGATTCCCCGAAGTACAGTCCCGTCGCCTCCGATTGAAACAATAAATTCTGCGCCCGCTTTTCTCATCTCAGCCAAAGGCGTGCCTTTTTCGTGTATCTGTTCAGCAGTCCTGGGGTCAATTAGCACAACAGCCTTTGATTTCAGGTGATGCACTATATTTTTCACAAGAGCGAGCACATCATCCTTGTCGCATCTTGAAATTATCCCTATTTTCTTCATAAACACACCTACACAAGTTCAAGTAACTTATCATGGACTAAACCATTACTGGCTATCATATTCACCCTTTTTGTTACATCAAGCGGTGTGGAAAGGCTGTTTCCCTGCCCATCAGTCACTTTCCCGCCCGCTTCCTCCACAATCAGTTTCGAAGCCGCTATATCCGTAACGCGAAGCATGCTGCGCATGTCTATGAAAGCATCGAATATCCCCGACGCTATGTAGCAGAGTTCAAGCGCGGCGCATCCGAACACCCTTACCCTCCTCACATTATGGTTATTGATTGGGACTGCATGGGGGCGGTGGCTGTATGAGATTACACTCAACCCCGGCAGTTCCGAAACACTTGATACGTGTATTTTAGTCCCCTTAGTCCCCGTATTTAAATACGGGGTCTTATACGGAGTCTTCAAATATGCGCCTTTTCCTTTCTCTGCTGTATAGATGTCCCCGCTAACGAGATTCCTCACGTACCCGTACCTTATATCTGATAAATCAGAGCCACAGATTGCGATAGGCACACAGAAAAATGGAATGTTGTTCACAGCGTTGAACGTGCCGTCTATGGGGTCAAGCACAAAGGTAAATTCAGGCTTGCCGCCGATTTTTCTCTCGCCCAGTTCCTCGCTCACAAACCGCATCGATCTGCCGTCTTTCTCAAGCACAGACAGGGCTGCGTTTTCAGCCGCTTCATCTATCTTCTCAGTCGGCGTTCCGTCTGCGCCTATGCGAAGCATGACGCCGGCGTCAGGTTTTCCGATAAGGCCGGAAACCGCGTGCTGAATAGCTCCTGCAACATCATCGCACAGTTCATAAAAAGACATCTGTCTATGCTACCTCACAGCCTGCAACCAGCCTCTGCTTTGGATTATTGAGCTGGGCAATCAAAAACCTGTCACTTCTGCTGTATGCGATATCTTTCTGTGTCGTCATGGTGACATTACACTCAGAACCCGGAGGCGCCTGTGTCACGTCTTTTCCGCCTATTGCCATACTGTTGATGGTCGCGGGCATGTCCTGAAGTCCTGCGAAGAGATGTACCGCATCGCCCACGCCCAGACCCGGTGTGAATTTAGTGAGGCGGCATTTGAGATTGAATTTCGATGCTACCTCTTCTTTCTGTGAAATTATATACCCCCTGTCGAAGTCTTTTGACTGTATTCCTTTTAGCGCAAGTCCTACTCTTGTACCTGCTGGCGCGGTTTTCATGTCCACGTCATTACTCTGGATTGAGCGTATCTCTGTGGGAATGTTTATCGGGAAAGTGGTCAGGCTATCATGTACTTTGAGAGTTCCCTGTGTCACAACCCCAAGCACAACGCATCCCATGCCTGTGACATTAAAGAAATGGTCCACCATGACGCGTTGTGGGAGGGTGTTCTTCAGGGCGTTTGCAGCCCTTACTTCTTCTCCGAGGGCAAAGAGCTTTTCCTTGAGGTTTTCCAGTCCTTCAAAGGTGGTGGTGGAAACTGCTATGGATTCCCATTTTTCAAGGTTTGTGCCTTTTGTGATGGCTTTTATCTTTCCGGATAATTCGGCAATTGCCGCGGGATTTGATTTATCCGACATTGTTATGACGAACAACCCGCGTTTGTTGCCAAGTAAATCCAGCGCTACGATGCACTCTCCCACCTGCGCATTAAGACCGTCTGAGGGGACGCAGACAAGCGCGATATCCGAGAGGTTTATTGTCTGGATTAGTGATTTTAATGAGGCTGGATACCCATTCGCATCCACGAATGAATATATCCTGTCCCCTTTTACGAAATTATAAAGCGTGATGTCGGATTCCGTGCCTTTCTTCCCGAGCATCCCCGCAAGACCTGTCCTGCCTGATTTTTCACTGCCTATGATTGCTACGTTTGCCATAATAACCACGTTATAATAGGTCTGATGATATATGAAAGTGGCGAAACGCCCGGACTACGTTCTTCCCTTTAACCTGAAAACGCCCTGCTTTACCTTGAGGCTTAACTTCTCAGGCACGCATTCAAGGAGCGGAGGAGCAAGACAGGCTGCCCGCACAAATGCCTGGGCCGCCCTATCGTAACTGCCAAGTTCATAGTACGCAAACCCCAAACCGTTATACGCCTCAGGAAATTCAGGATTAAGTCTTATGGCTTCTTGGAATTCTTTTAGCGCTTCTTCATGCAAACCTGATTCTGAATAGACATTCCCGAGATTGTTGTGCGCAAGAGAATAATCGGGGTTTAACCGTATAGCCTCCCGGAATTCCCTTGCTGCCTCTTCTATTTTATTTTGCAAAGCATGGATATTTCCAAGGCTGTTGTGGACGCCGGCGTATGCAGGATTAAGTTTTAGCACTTTTTCCAGCTCCCCGATTGCCTCATCGTATCTACCCTGCCCTGCAAGGATATTGCCAAGGTTGCAGCGAGCCTCGGTGTAATCTGGTCTCTGCCTGATGGCTTCCTCAAGTTCCCAGATTGCTTCTTCAACCATTCCCATCTTATTGTAAGTAACAGCGAGATTGTTTCGGACTTCAAGATATGCCGGGTAAAGCCGCTGCGCTTCTTTTAGCTCCCCGAGCGTGGCTTCGTACATGCCCGCTTTATCATACGCAATGCCCAGGTTGTTATGGATATTGTGGCTCAAGCCGATGCCTGTTGTTACATAAAAAAAAGAATAATATTGCAAGAGGAGCGAGGAGGTTTCCCCATCCAGTCCTGATACCGGGTTTTTTAAGGAATAGCAGTTTTCTTTCCTGTCGTATTGCCTGACATCTATCTCCCTTACCGAATCAATGCTGAAATCCACGAATACCATCGAATCCGGCGAAAAACTGTCTATTACGATGAAGACGTGGGGTCCGGAACTGGCAGCCTTTACCTGCGGAACAAGGCGGCTTAAGAGTAAATAACCGAGCTGGGTGATTGCGGCGCAGGAGGCGAGGAATTCTTTTTCCCTCCTCTTTTCTTCAAGAGATATTCCGGATTTGTCCAGTACTGCAAAAATGTCTTCATTCTTCAGGTTCATGCCATTGACCAGAAGCCTGATAAGTTTCGTGGGAAAGTCGGGGCGGTAGTAGCCCTTATTTTCAAGGCAGAGCATTAGTTCTTTTAGCGTGCTGATTAGTCCGGTGGTATCTTTTGCGTCGTTAGCAGAGTCGCAAGCCTGTTTTATTTTATCGAAACCTGTCTCTTTGAATAATGTATCAAGTTCATCCAGTATTGGCTGCACGCTTTTCTCGGTATAGCCTATGCGTAAAAGCTGGTCCCTGATATCAGGAAAGGAATTTGTGCCGGACATTTTTGATGTGGTTTTCCTTCATCTGTTATAAACCCATCGCGAACCGGTCTCATGTGAGCTTTGCACCAAAATATATATCACAAATCAACCACCTGAGTATCCATAATGGACATCCAGAAAATCCGTCTCGACTTCCCTGCGCTCTGGAAGAAATGGAACGGCAAGCCACCAATATATTTCGACAACGCATGCATGACCCTGAAGCCAAAACAAGTCATGGAAGCAATGAATGAATACTACAACGAATATCCTGTATGCGGCGGGCGCTCAATCCATAAGATGGCAAAGAAAGTGGATGAGAAAGTGACTGAGGCGCGGGAGAAGTTCCGGAAGTTCCTGGGTGCATCATGCCCGGAGGAAATTATCTTCACGCGGAACACCACCGAGGGGCTGAATCTTGTTGCCAATTCGCTTGAACTCAAAAAAGGCGATATAGTTCTTACCACAGACAGGGAACATAATTCAAACCTTATACCATGGCAAATACAGGCTCACAAACGCGGGATAAAACACATGGTCGTTTACTCAAATCCCGATAATACCTTTAACATTCCCCAGTTCGAAGAAATCATGAGCAAGAACAGGAACGTGCGGCTCGTGAGCATGGTACATACCGCAAACCTTGACGGCTATACCATACCTGCAAAGGAGATTATCAAAATCGCCCATGACCACGGCGCGCTTGTAATGCTCGACGGCGCCCAGAGCGCGCCGCACAAACATGTGGATGTGAAGGCGCTGGATGTGGATTTCTTTGCGCTCTCGGTGCACAAGATGGCAGGGCCAACCGGCATGGGCGTGCTATACGGGAAACACGACTTGCTCGAAGAGTTGGCGCCTTTCATCGTGGGCGGCGATACGGTAAGCGATACCACATACGAAGGGGCAAAATTCCTGCCTCCGCCTGAGAAATTCGAGGCGGGCTTGCAGAACTATGCGGGCATAATAGGCTCTGGCGCGGCTGTGGATTACCTGAACAATATCGGGTTATCGAATATTGAGGAGCATGAAAAGCGGCTGAATACGATTATTACCAGCGGGATAAAGGACATGTCCGGGCTGAAAATCATAGGTCCGCAGAAGCCCGAACTAAGGGGCGGCATTATCTCTTTTACAGTCGAGATGCTAAAGGGCGGCGATGCGCACGACATCGCGCTTGTGCTTGATGAGACCGAGAACATCGAGGTGCGCTCGGGGGCATTCTGCGTGCATTCGTGGTTCAATTACCGCAAGTGTGAGGCTGCGGTGAGGGCTTCGCTTTATTTGTATAATACAGAGGAAGAGGCACGGAAGTTTATTGATGTGCTGGGGAAGACGATTGGGTTGTTTAATCCGTGAAAAGTGAGGATTAACTTTAGATCATTACAAAAATCGTTCTATTTATTACTCGGAAGATATATATTTTGATACTCACAAAAGCGAGGAAATATGAATCAAATAAACGAATCTATGAATTGGAAAGATAATATTGAACGCCTTTTAGTCAACGAACAGGGTCTAATATTTATAATTATTAATCTAATATTCTTTTCGAAAATTTCGATACCACAGACGTTATCGAAATATTTTGAAAAGCCTTTAGAGATAACAGTTACAGATGGCATTGCCATTTTGACCGTATTCATTTTAGCTGCTGGGGTACTGTATTATGCGGGAGTATATCTAGAAGCACAGAAGGGGTATCGCTTAAAGAATTTACCATTTAATTTTAGAGAGAAGTCAGCAATTACGGGTGCAATATTTATTGCTGCTATAATTTTCGCGATTGCTATTTCTGAGTTGGTTAAACTATTATATCAAATTCAATATTACTTATATGCAATCTTTATTATGGTTATAGTTCTTTCATTATTTTCATTTATGTGGACCTCAAAGAGAGGGGATAAAAAACTTAAAAATATGGTCTATCATTTAATACTTTATATAATTATATTTTTCATTTTTGATATTATAGCATTTGCCTTTGCAGAACAACAAATTTTTCTAAGCTATATAGTGATAATAAGCTCACTTGTAATCCTTTTTGGGATATTGGGAGAAAAACACAGCCAAAAAAATTACAATCTTACTTTAAAAATGATTGATTCAAGCGAACAAATAAAGAATTTAGAATTATTCGATATCACGGATATAGATTATCGTTTAAAAGATTCAAAGACGGGAGATGAATATATAGTACCGATAGGGCAAGTTAAAGAAATAGTATATAACAATAAAAAAGACTCCAAAAATAGTCAATATTTGATTGATTTCAAAAGCATGAATTGGGAAAGCCATGCATCTGGAGTTCGGCATAAAGAGTTTATTAGAGGTGATGAAAGGATACAATTGGTAGAATTTTCAGAGCAATTTGTCGAAAAGGACTGGTGCACTAAAGGACACATAGGCTATGTTATAGAAGGTGGCATCTCAATAGATTTCAATGGAAAACAGGTGAATTTTAAGGCTGGAGATGGTCTTTTCATAACAGAAGGAGACAAACATAAGGGCAGTGTTGCTAAAGGAGAAAAAGCGTTAGTTATCTTATTTGAAAAAATTTGAATGGAATATACTTCATAACATATTACTTCTCAAAACAATCCATTCCATTCAGGCTTTACTACGATAAAATAGAAAATGGGAACCCTTCCTTACTTCGTCCCATCCGCCTCAAGGCAGCCTCATTCTTTTCAGGAAGGACTTACTCGCCATCTTACAGTTGGTTTTTACATAATTTATAATTTACTGAAAATGGGGCGCAGTCCAAAGAACACATTAATAGGTGACTGGGGGGAGAAGAATTTATTATGGGAAAGATATTGTAAATATAATCTATCCTGGTCAGAGTTTAGGAGCATGTATAAAAACGAAACATCGAAATTGAAAGCATTATCCGATATTGCATCAATCGATATTACTTCTGAGTTTAACGATATCCTGCAAAACATCCTGAAAATCACATGCGAAGCGGTGAATGCACATTCCGGCACCATAATGCTGGTCGGTGAGGCGGACAACAAGCTCAGGATGGCAGCATCATACGGGCTTCCGCATGATTATATTGAAATGGTATATGAAGCAGCAAAAAAAGAGGGGGTTCCGATAACATCTAGTCCCTCAGGGACTGTGCTGGAGACAGGTAAATATTACCTGGTTCCAAATATATTCGAAGAGCCAAAAGACATGCCATGGTGGAAATTGTCAAAGGAACTCGGTTTTTCATCCCAGATATTTACCCCGATGAAAAGAGGTCTGAAAGTCATCGGTCTGTTGAATGTTTATATGGCGAAAGTGCATCGGTTTACAGATGATGAGATTGATTTTGTAACAATTTCCGCATCCCAGGCATCCTCTGTTGTACAGAACGCTAAAATGTGCACACATCTGAAAAATAATATTCTGGAACTCAAGGGTTACAAAGAGAACCTTGAAGAAAAAATAAAGGAGGCGAACAAGGAATTATATGACTCTCAACAGTATCTGAATATGATAATTGAAGACTCCTTTGATGGGATAGGTGTTGTGGATGAACGTGGCTGTTTTGAATTCGGAAACGATAATTTTTTTAAGATATTGGGCTGGCAAAGAAAGGAGATTATCGGGCAGTTTTTTATGAAAGTTTTTCCTGAAAACATGAGGGAATTCATGCTGGAGCGGTGGAATGAAATCCAAAACGGGATTGAATTGCCTTATGAAACCAAAATAATGACTAAAAGCGGTGAGATAAGAAATCTATATGTGTCACATGCTCAGGCAGAAATCAAAAGGAAAAGGAAATATATTGTTGTTATTAAGGATGTTACAGAATTAAAAAAGCTTCAATTGAATCTAAAGGATTCTAATAAACAACTTAAGTTACTGCAATATCTGATAGAAGGAACTCGCGGAGGAAATACACGAGCATTAATCCTGACGCATCTCAATGAGAAACCGTATAATGCAAATCAATTGGCAGAGACGTTAAATTTAGATTATAAAACAGTAAGACACCATCTTGGTGTTTTGCTAAAAAATGGAATAATCACAAAGGGAAGCGAAGGATGCTCTACAATATATTATCTTTCAAAATCCGTGGAAACGAATTTAAATAAATTCAATCGTGAGTTTAAAAAAGCGTAGTCAGTATAAGTTTTGTCATGAAGTTTTCAGGCAGTTCTCTAAAGCAGAATTAGCCCGTACAATTAATGAACCACCACTCCCCAACCCGCCCATTTATTTGTCTTAATGCAAAGGTCAGAAGCGTGTAAGACAAATGAGCATTGTTTTTACTATATAAATGATTTTTCCCGAACTTTACCCAAACTGCATTGATTAAAAAATTTGGGGTTTGCCTACTTAGCTTATTTATTCTTCAGCAAATAATAGTCAATTCAATGGAAAAGAAAAATTTTGGTTATGCATTCGCCCCCGCCCACATCTCAGGCATTTTCATAATCGACATAAAGAAAGACCCCGCACTTTCGGGCTCGATGGGCGCCGGCATCTGCCTTGAGGACGGCGCCGTCACAAAAGTAAGCGCCGCAAAAGAAACAACCGTGAAAATAAACGGCGCCGTTGCAGACGCCCCAACAACGCTCACAGCCGTCAGGCTCCTGACCCCGCAGCCTGTCCTTGTAGAAACCACGCTTCGTGTGCCCGTAGGCGCTGGGTTCGGAGCCAGCGGCGCAGGAGCCTTGAGCGCGGCGCTTGCGGTGAACGAAGCGCTCTCCCTGAATTTGACCTTCAGGGAAATAGCAGAGGCTGCGCATGTCGCTGAAGTGACGAACAGGACAGGGCTTGGCGATGTAACAGGACAGACCTTCGGCGGCATCGTTATCAGGAAAAAGGCAGGCGCGCCTTTTACTGTGCATGTTGATAAAATACCATGCAGCGATTCAAAAATTTCGTGGGTGAGCTTTGGCGGGATTTCCACAAAATCGGTTCTATCCGATGACCTGAAAAAGAAGAGCATCAATAAAGCAGGGCGCCTGAGGCTCAGGGAACTTTTGAAAAAACCCACGCTGGAGAACTTTTTCCGCCAGTCCCGCGCATTCGCAAAGGAAATCGAACTCATGAGCCCTCATGTTAAGGATGCCATAGAAGCGGTTGAGGCAGCAGGCGGTCTTGCAAGCCAGGCAATGCTTGGGAATACGGTTTTTGCCATAAACGACAACGGCGCGCTTTCGGAATTCGGGGATGTCCATGAAAGCAGGATAAGCAATGCAGGAGCGCATCTCATATGATTCCTAAAAATCATCCCAGATACGAATCCCTTATGACGCGCGAATTGATAGTAGAAGGTGTTGAAAAAGGAATAACGAGCATCCACGGGCTGATTGCACAGGGGCGCGGCGAGGCATTTGATTACTTGCTCGGTGAAAAGACCTCAAAAAACGCTTTAAAGGCTGAAAAGGTTGCAGCGGCTACGCTGCTTCTTGCAAAAAAACCTGTAATATCGGTCAATGGGAATGTTGCAGCCCTTGTACCCGCTGAAATCATAAAGCTAAGCGAGATTGTCAATGCTCCTCTTGAGGTCAATTTATTTCACAGGACTGAAGACAGGGTAAAAAAAATCATCAAACGCCTGCGCTCACTCGGCGCCAAAAAAATGTTCACGAAGACTGACGCGCTAATACCGGGGCTTTCTCATGAGCGCGGGAAAGTGGATAGCGACGGAATCTTCAGCGCGGATGTTGTGCTTGTCCCTCTTGAGGACGGCGACAGGTGCAAAGCCCTTGTTGATATGGGGAAATCAGTTATCGCCATCGATTTGAATCCTCTTTCAAGGACGGCGCAGTGCGCAACGATAACAATCGTGGACAATATCATCCGCGCTGTACCGAATATATCAAAATTCGCGCAGGAACTGAAAAGCTCAAATGAAGAGGCTCTTCGGGAGATTATCACAGAATTTAACAACAAGAAAAACTTAGCTCATGCAATAGATGATATTGAAGCTCATTTAGCTTCCCGCCAATCCTGATATTGTTTTTACGGGCGCGGAGGGATTCGAACCCCCGATCTACAGCTTAGGAGGCTGCCGCTATATCCGGACTAGGCCACGCGCCCTCAGGGTTGTTCCTAAATATCAGTGTGCCTTCTTTAATTTATCGTCTAAGAAAGGATTAAGTATATTTGCGGTTATTCAAAGGCAATCCCGCCTTAACTCAGTGGTCAGAGTGCGCGGCTGTAGTTTGGTTCATGTGCAAACCTTTAGAAAGGTTTATCAAATGCGGGGTATGCTTCGCATACCTCAGCGCTTTGTTTATGCACACATTAACGCGCAGGCACCGCGAAGTCCCCGGTTCGAGTCTGGGAGGCGGGATATTTTTTATTTTTTTGGTTAAGTGAATTATTTAAAGCACAAACACAAATTAGCACCTTATGCTGCGTGTAACTTTTCTTGGCACTGGCGGTACACTTCCCACCACAAACCGCAATCCATCGGCGATATTAATCAACAGGGAAGGGGAGCTTTTGCTCTTTGACTGCGGCGAGGGAGCCCAGCAGCAGATGATGCGCGCAAAAACAGGCATGAAAATTAACTCCGTTTTTATTACCCATTTCCACGCAGACCATTTCCTGGGAATCCCCGGGCTTATACAGACGATGTCTTTTAACGGAAGAAACGAGCCGCTGGACATCTACGGTCCGACATGGACAAAACAGTTCGTAAGCCTCTTAGTCGCCCTGGGTTACTACAAGCTGGGATTTGCGATAAATGCTCATGAATTGGAGGATGGCGAGGTGATTGATAAAGGGGATTATTCTATCAAGGCTGTATCTACCAATCATGGAATCCCAAGCCTCGGTTATGTTATTGAAGAGAAAAAACGCACCGGGAGGTTTAACAGGGAAAAAGCCATCGAGCTCGGTGTTCCTGTAGGTCCGCTTTTCTCAAAACTCCAGAAAGGCGAAGCTGTAACAATAAACGGCAGGACGATACTGCCATCACAGGTGGTCGGAAAGAGCCGCCCCGGTCGAAAAATCGTTTACAGTGGAGATACAAGACCCTGCGAATCCATCGAAAAAGAAAGCGCAGGAGCGGATTTGCTTATCCATGACGGCACGCTTGCCGGGGAACTTAAAGACTGGGCGCTTGAAACAAAACACACAACGTCGGAGGAAGCCGCCCTTCTTGCAAGAAAGGCAAAGGTAAAACAATTGATACTAACCCATATAAGTTCAAGGTACTCTGAAAGCGCAGAGCCTTTGCTGCGGGACGCTAAAAGCGTGTTTGAAAATGTTAAAATCGCAGAAGAATTGATGGAAATTGAGATACCGCTTTCTGATTAAGACCCAGAATGAGGCCCCGTATTCATATCGTAGACTAAGGGGACTAATATTAAATACACGCAGGTATATACTTAAATGATAATGTTGAACTCCACAACTTCATTTAAACTGGACATTGAAAGAATCGGGCACGTCCTCGACATGGATGAGTTTAAAATAAATGAAGCCAGAGAACGTGGCAAGAGTACGCTGATTTCTTCAAAGTTTTTTAATAAGGGAGTTTACAGGGTACGAAATTCAAACAACGGGCGCCTTGAGAGCATAGCTGTAAACATCGATAAGATAGCAGCGGTCACCTACGAAGGTCTGGTTAAAGAACTGGGCGAGGATTGTGTTGATAGGAACCTGTGGAAGGACGTGCCCGAAGGTGAAGCTATATTTTTCTACTCGCTCAGACTTGAGGGCGATTTTGTGAAATAAAATAAATCGCATTTTAATTTATACTTTGCTTGATTTTTGTATAATCTGATAAAAGAAAAGGCTGTTGCTATATAATTGCACACATTTAACCCCCGCCCCGGACTTATACCTTGATTTGTTCCGGTAAAAACCCTTTCTTAATAAGAACGTCTTTCATACGGCTTTTATGATTGCCCTGAAGTTCGATAACGTTTTCTTTTATCGTTCCACCGCAGGCGAATTTAGATTTAAGGTAGCTCGTTAATTCCTGCAAATTAATCTCAGTAGGATTTAGCCCTTCTATTACTGTAACTTCTTTTTTATATTTCCGCGTATCCACCTTTATAACAATTCTCTGCTGTTCTTTTGCCACTTCTTCGCATATGCAAAGCTCTTTCGGCAAACCGCAAACCGTACACATTTCTGAACTCATTTATTGGATTAATACCTCCATTCTTATATTACACAAGAGTGTTATATAGCTACTTGATGCTTCCCGTATTAAAATATAATGGTTTGGAGATAGCGAATAGCGTCGAATTTGTCAGGACTGCAATAAGACAGATGCTGGGCTTGATGTTTCGAAGCAGTATCCATCCGGATTTTGCAATGATATTCCAGATGAAGAAGACGTCTTCTGTTAATGTGCATATGCTCTTCATGCGTTTTCCCATTGACGTTATTTTTTTAAATGAGGAAAAAAAGATTTCAGGACTCGCCCGGTTAAATCCCTGGCTCGGATATAAATCCATGAGGAACATCAAGTATGTTATTGAAATGAAAGCCGGAACAATCGAAAGATTCAATCTTTCCGTTGGAGGCAAAATGGAATTTGAAGAGATTTAAGAATATTATGACATTATCCGGAAAACTGATTGAGAATGTAGTACTTATTGAAAAGAGAGCAATTGAGGAACTATATAACACGAGTTTTTACGGACGCCCAAGAGGCGAGACGCTCGAATTATCCCTTCCCGAGAGCGCCTATCTTATTTACATGGGAAAAATAAAAGTTGAGTCTGAAGGAAAAGAACTTGATTTTAAGCATTTTTTCCTGAAAGCCTCCAGCGTATCAAAAAATTTTGAGTTGCTGTATATCGTTTATAAGGATTTGAGGGAACGGGGCTACTATATCCAGCCCGGAGTTACAGGTTTTCGGGTTTACCCGCGCGGCGGGCATCCAGGCAAGACGCCTGCGGAATTTTTTGTTTTCGTAACCTCGGAGAGGATACCGCTTTTGCTTTCTGACCTGAAGGCGCATCTTGATACTGTGGAAAATCTAAAGAAACGTCTGGTCCTTTCGATAGTGGATGAGGAAAGCGAGATCACTTACTACGAGGTAAAAAGAACAAACCCATCCGGTACCTGCGAATTAAAACCGGATAAACCGCTTTCAATGGCAACCCTGCTTGAAGACAGGTGCATGGTCTGGGATTCTGAGACTTCGTCCATTCTTTTAAACGGAGGATTTTTCGGCAAGCCCATGGATGAAGGACACCTGCAGTTATCGCTTATTGAATCATGTTATCTCTTGAAAAAAGGGTTTCTCGAAATTGAACAAAGAAACCACGTGAGGCTGGATTTTGCCGGGTTTTCAAGACTTGCTTCCCTAATAGAATCCGATTTCATGATAAAATATGCAGTCTATGAAAAACTGCGAAACCACGGACTTGTTCCCAAAACAGGATTCAAATTCGGGACACACTTCCGGGTCTATAAGAACTTTAAAACCCCGGCTGAATTATCCCATTCTGATTACCTTGTTCATGCAGTAGAGCAGAAGCATGTCTTTTCACTTCAGCAGCTCTCGCGCGCGGTGCGTCTTGCCAACAGCGTGAGAAAAGAAATGATCTATGGCAATGGGGCTGATTTTTTTGTTATAGGGCGGATGCGGCTTTAGTGTTAGTGGCTGTGAAGATATTGAAAATGTATCTCTTCAATTTGACACTATCTTAAGTTTGATATAGCATATTATAGCATCCAAAATATATTCACAATTATTGCGTTATCCCGGTCACCACATCGCACTTGAAATCAAAAACAGTAGCACACTCATCCTTATAACAAATCTCAAGCTTTGATGTATCTTCTATAACGCCAATATTTGCGGCTGTATATCCTGCACCCTCAAAAAGCCTGATAACTTCAGCTTCATTTTCAGGCAAAGAGGTGACTATGAAGCCTGTTGCCGGGTGAACCTTTAACCACTGGATAAAATCAATATTTCCCGGCGCCGGTATCCTTTCAAGGTCAACCCTCGCCCCCTTTCCACTCGTTTCAAGCAACATCCCAAGCGTCCCTATCAAGCCTGGGTTGCTGATATCCTTGCCAGCCGTAACAAGCTTTTTCTCTCCGAGAGCCTGCATCACCCTGTATTTTCCGCGCACTGCCTCCGGCTCTTTCATGGTTGTAGAATCAAAACTGTATGGCGAATTCGGGCCCGCTTTCCCGTCCATATCGTATGCTGCTATTATGTAATCGCCCGCATTCGCTGTGCCACTCCTGATTTCACAGCCCCTCTTCACTGTCCCGATGATGGCAACCGAGAGCGAGGTATAGGGAGTATCGGGATGCAGATGCCCTCCCACCATGGGAACGCCGAACTTGGCTATCCCGTCCCTGATGCCGCGGAGAAGTTCCTTGCAGGCGTTTTTCTCATTTGAGGACAGGACATTTACCATTGCGACAGGTTTGCCTCCCATAGCTGCGATATCGTTGACGTTCACAAGCACGGACGTGTATCCAGCCCACCAGGGGCTTGCGTTTATGAGACGCCCCCAGATGCCGTCTGCCGCGAACAGAATATAATC
>JAQUQX010000045.1 GCA_028715885.1 Candidatus Methanoperedens sp. | reverse complement strand
TGGTTAAGATGTCTCCTGATGCTATTGTGCTCTTTGACCTGAATGCCAGCATAATTATGGCAAACCCGCAGGCTGCGGTTTTATTCGGATGGAACGAAAAAGAACTGGTTGGCATGAACGTTCTTGACCTGATGGCTCCGGATGAGCGGATGCGTGCAAAAGAGAATATGCAAAGGATTTTAAAAACCGGTGATGTCAGAACTTTCGGACAAACATTTCTAAGAAAAGACGGCACATCTTTTCCGGCTGAATTGAAGATAGCATTCATCAGAGACGCCGAAAATAAACTAAAAGAGGCTGTAGCTATTATCAATGACGTAAACGAACGGGTGCACGGGGAAACGCTGCGCTTTGAAAATGAGCGTCTTGTGCTTGCGGCTAAAGTAAAGAACGAATTTTTAGCCATAATGAGCCATGAACTCAGGACGCCGTTGAACTCGATGATTGGCTTTTCCGAACTTTTGAAGCAGAAAATTGATGGTAAATTGAGCGACAAGCAAGAGCGTTATGTGAATAATATAATTTCAAGCGGCAAACACCTGCTTGAGCTTATAAGCGACCTTCTCGATTTGAGCAGGATACAGGCTGGAAGAGTGGTGCTTGCTATGGAAAAATTTTCTGTGCCTGCAACCATTGATGAGACGCTTATTCTGGTAAAAGAAAGGGCGTCCAAGCGTAATGTGCTCATTACGAAAGAATTTGACCCAACACTTGAGTTTATGGAGGCTAATAAACAGAAATTCAAACATATACTTTTCAGTCTTCTTGACAATGCTGTGAAATTCAGCAAAATGGAAGGGGGAACTGTAACCATAACCACAAGAAAAGAAGAGGATATGGTGAAAATCTCAGTTTCAGATACGGGCATAGGTATAAAGGAAGAAGATGCCGGGAAATTATTCATGGTATTCCAGCCGATTGATTCGGGAGAGGCAAAGGCGTACGGGAGCACGGGCTTGGGGCTTGCGATTTCAAAACTGTTTGTAGAACTGCATGGAGGAATGCTCGGGGTAAAGAGCAAGTACGGGGAAGGGAGCACGTTTACATTTACACTGCCGATAGGGACAAAGAAGAGGGATGTAAAGTGACAACAGCACTTGTGGTTGAGGGTTAGGGAGTGTACTGAAAAGGAAAGCAGTTATGATTGAGTTAAAAGAAAAACATAAAATTCTGGTAATGGTCATCCTGTTAGCCATCTCTTCTTTTCTCACTTATTATTTTCATGCGGTACTCAGGACAGGCGTTGTTTATACCCACTTTTTTTATATTCCCATTATCGTGGCATCCTTATGGTGGAAAAGAAAAGGCTTGATAGTTGTCATATTTTTAGCAGGATTGCTGATTCTTAGCGATGTTATTTTTAAGATGCCGAGTTACGATGATATCCCCCGGATTTTTATGTTTATGGTTATTGGTCTTATCGTTGCTGTATTGTCCGAGACAATTGTAAAGAGCAATGAACTGGCGAGTGAGCGTACCAGTGAGCTTCAGGTGAGCGAAGCGAAATATCGCACATTGTATGAGAGTTCATCCGATGCGATAATGATGCTGGATGAAAAAGGGTTTTTTGACTGCAACAATGCAACACTGCAGATGTTCGGCTTTTCGGAAAAAGAAGACTTCACAAGAGTGCATCCGGCAGACATATCACCGCCGTATCAGCCTGATGGCACGGATTCACTGACCGCAGCGAACAAGAAAATCACAGAGGCTTTCAGGAAAGGCACCAACTTCTTTGAGTGGATGCACCGAAAAAAGAACGGGGAGGATTTCTCTGCTGATGTGTTGTTGACAGCTTTCAATTTCAAAGGAAAACAGGTTCTGCAGGCGACCGTCCGGGATCTCACCGAGCGCAAACGGGCTGAGATGGAATACAAAACCATTCTCCACACTGCCATGGACGGCTTTTTTATCGTGGATGTGCAGGGACGTTTTTTAGATGTGAACGATGCTTATTGCAGTCTGACAAGTTACAATCGTGAAGAACTGCTGACCATGAGAATCCCGGATATCGAAGCCCTAGAAAAACCAGAAGAAACCATTTCCCATATCCAGAAGATAATGACGCTTGGTGGGGACCGCTTTGAGACCCGGCACAGGTGTAAGGATGGCAGAATTGTTGATATTGACGGTAGTGTCAAATATCTAGAATTTGGTGGCGGACGGATATTTGCCTTTTTTAGAGACATCACCGAACGAAAGCGGACCGAGAAGGCACTAAGGGACGCAAAGGAAGAGGCTGAGCGTGCCAACATGGCAAAAACCAATTTCCTGCAAACAATGAGTCATGAACTCAGGACGCCTTTGAATGCAATACTCGGATTCTCGGAAATAGTGAAGCAGAAAACATCAGGGGAATTGAATGAAAAACAGGAGCGCTTTATAGACAATATTATTACAGGCGGCAATAACCTGCACAATATCATCAGCCAGATACTCGAAATAGTCAGGATGGATGAAGGAACGTTAGAACTGCACATAGAGAAGATTCCTGTGCATGAAACTGTGGACATGGCAATCGGCGCTATTTTGGAAAAGTCTGTAAAAAAGAATGTGCTAATTGAGAAAAACCTTGACCCGAAACTGGAATACATAGAAGCGGATAAACAGAAATTCAAGCAGGTATTCATCAATCTTCTTGATAACGCCGTGAAATTCAGCAAGGAGGAAGGGGGAACCGTTACCATAACCGTGAAAAAAGAAGGCGGCATGGCACGATTCTCGGTCTCGGATACAGGCATAGGAATCAGAGAAGATGATGCGGGTAAACTATTCCAGAAATTCACACAACTGGACAATGGAACAACCCGAAAATACGGAGGCACGGGGATTGGACTTGCGATTTCAAAGCAGTTTGTGGAACTGCACGGGGGCAGGATATGGGCACAGAGCAAGTACGGCGAGGGGAGTACATTTACGTTCACGCTGCCGATTGCGGCAAAGAAGGAAAGTGTAAATTGAAAATGGATGAGCATAAGGATGAGACACATTCAGAAGCGGGTTTAGACCGTCTGGCTATCGTAAGCGCTGTAATTATTATCAGTATCAGCGGGCTTGCTCTTGCAGGCTGGTTACTTAATTGGCTTATCATAACAAGAATAAGTCCGGACTACATACCCATGGCGCCGAGCACAGCCACATTCTTTTTCATTTCAGGCGCGGCTTTGTTACTATATTCGTACCAGCCAGCCAATATTACTGCCAGAAAGTTTGCCAGAGCTGGTGCGGCGTTTATTTTGGTTATCTGTTTTATAATACTTGTTGATTATCTAGCAGGCTCGGGATTTGATATTGAACGAATCTTATTACCTGCTCCGGGGAAGTTCGACCAGGTTCCTGTCGGGCGAATATCGCCGATTACTGCCACAAGTTTTGTGTTATCCGGTTCAGCGCTTCTACTGCTGCTCTTTTCTCCGGAAGGAAAACAGCGTACTAAAAGTATAGCCGCTTATCTTGCCACCTCTGTACTTTCTGTTGGACTGGTGATTTTGATTGGTTATTTGTACGGTACGCCGCTGCTTTACGGCGGAACGGTAATACCCGTCGCACTGACCACAGCGGTTGCTTTTGTGTCTCTGGGCGTCGGGATTCTCGCTGCCGCAGGACAGCATTACTGGCCGGTAAGTGCATTTACGGGCTCGTCTGTGCGCGCTCGGCTGATGAGGATGTTTCTTCCAGTTACGATTGCTTTAATTTTAATTTCGGGCTGGTTAGATATCGTTATTTACCCTCTGACTAACAACCACATTCTCGCATCATCGCTGGTGGCAATATTATCTGTGAGTATCATTTCAATCGTCATCTCAAAAATAGCGCAGATAATTGGCGGAGATTTGGATCGCGCAGATACCGAGCGCAAGCTGGCTGAGGATAAACTTTCTTTTTTAGCTTCGATTGTAGAATCTTCAACCGATGCAATCTTCGGCACGACGCTGGACGGCACTGTTCTTAGCTGGAACCGGGGCGCTGAGAAGATGTACGGTTACAGCTCAGACGAGATGAAAGGTAGCTCCATAGAAATTCTTGTTCCCCACGATCGTCGCAACGAGATCTCACAGATTAATGAAAAAAAAAGGCGGGGAGAGTTGATCGAACGCTACGAAACAGTCCGCCTGAGGAAAGATGGCAAACGAATAGATGTCTCTCTAACCATATCTACGATCAAGGATGACTCTGGCAGGATAATAGGCTATTCAACAATTGCACGCGACATAACCGAGCGCAAGAGAGCAGAGCAAATACGCCTCGATAACGAGCGGCTTGCGGCAGCGGATAAGGCGAAATCTGAGTTTCTTGCAAACATGAGCCATGAACTTCGCACTCCTCTGAATGCATCCATCGGGTTTTCTGAACTTCTTAACGAAGGCATGGCTGGAGAATTAAGCGAAAAACAGAAACATTTTGTGAAGAATATTCTTACAAGCAACCAATTCCTGCTTACCCTCATCAATGATATTCTCGATTTAAGCAAGATAGAAGCGGGGAAAATGGAACTGTCGCCTAAGAAGATGTCAGTGCCTGAAACCATTGCAGAGACGCTCTCTCTCATAAAAGAAAAAGCAATGAAGCATAATGTGCTCCTGAAGATGGAATTCGACCCGGAACTTGTGTTTATAGAGGCTGACAAGCAGAGATTCAAGCAAATCCTTTTCAATCTTCTCAGCAATGCTGTGAAGTTCAGCAAGGAAGAAGGGGGCACATTGACCATAACAGCGAAAAAAGAAGGCGATATTGCGAAGATTTCTGTCTCTGATACAGGCATCGGGATAAAGGAAGAAAATATAAGAAAGCTTTTCCATAAGTTCGAGCAGATTGAACTGGGAATCAGCCAGAAATATGGTGGCACCGGGCTTGGACTTGCGATAACAAAGCAGCTTGTGGAACTGCATGGAGGGAAAATCCAGGCAGAGAGCAAGTACGGCGAGGGAAGTACTTTTACATTTACACTGCCATTGAAGGCTACACTGAAAGAAAAATGACAAAAACGCTTGTGATTTGTACCCCGGATTATGTACCATATTAATACGAACGATTTTGACCTTGACCATACCCTCTCATGCGGGCAGGTTTTTCGATGGGAGAAAAAAGGCTGGTGGACTGGAGTTGTCAACGGCGCGATTATCAGGGCAAAACAGGAAGGTTCCGAGCTTATAATAGATTCATCTCTCGATGAAAAAACCATTCTGGATTATTTCAGGCTCGATGATGATATGGATAAAATATACGCATCCATCAACAGGGATGAAAAAATAGCCCCGTTGATCAAAAAATACATAGGTCTTCGCCTCATCAGGCAGGACCCGTGGGAATGCCTTGTATCGTACATCTGCTCAAGCAACAATACCATCAGGAATATCGCCAACTCTATCAGGCTGATGTGTGAATGTTTCGGACGGGAAATCGAAAGCGGTTATTACTCATTCCCGGAACCGCAAGCGCTGACGCATGTAGAATTTTGCGACATGGAACAGTGCAGGCTCGGTTTTCGCGCCCCGCGTGTCCTGAAAATAGCATCCCAGGTTTCGAACTGCGAATTTGACCTGTACGGGATAACAGACCTCTCCTACAGGGAAGGGCGCGAGGAACTTATGAAAATAGACGGTGTGGGGCACAAGATTGCGGATTGCGTGCTGCTTTTTGCGTTCGGGAAGCTTGAATCGTTCCCTGTGGATACGCATATCGAGCAGATAATGGAGCGGTTCTACGGAGACAAATTCAAAGGTTCCAAGAGTAAAAAGAGGGAAGAGATGGCTGAATTTGCGCGCGGTTATTTCGGGGAATATTGCGGGTATGCTCAGGAATACCTGTATATGGAGGATTTGAGCTAAAAATATCATCAGATGATTAACTTCCCATAATTATACAATTATCATTTTATGCTCGCCAGATATGGGTATCCTTAAATTATAAGAAATCAATTATTGCCTATGATTCATATCCTTGAAAATATCGATAAGTGGAAGTGCGAATACAAAAAATGCGGCGCGAAATGCTGCACCGAAGGAATACAGCTTACATTCGAGGATATAAAAAGGATAAAGGGACTGGGATATCCGATTGAGGATTTCCTGGATTTTGATGAAACAAATCATGTATTCAGGATTAAGGGAAAGGATGGAAAATGCTTTTTCATCGGGAAAAAACTTGAATGTACAATACGTGAAAACGAGCCGCTCATATGCCGTTTGCTTCCCTTCAGGATTGTGGAGGTTTCGTATTCCGATGAGCCACTAATGCGACTTAAACCAGTGGTGGACTGCCCGGGCGTGGGGCAGGGGAAAAAGCTTGACAAGAAGAAAATAGAAGCAGATGCCTCAAAGTTCCTTCATGAAAACCAGAAACTCATAAGGGATATCAAGAAGAAGGGTAAAAAAGGCGTTATTGAAGAGATTTGATTATTTTTCCAGCAATCTCCGAAACCATCCTCTCCCTGTTCTCCATTGTCACGGTATAAACCAGAAACTCCCTCCGTATCCTCTCAGCAACCGGATGAGCTGACTTCTGGTGCAGTACAACGAGCATGTTCTTATCAGAGCCAAGCGCCGCCTCAACTGCCCGGATAAACTCCGGCGACTTGAATTCCATGGGCGCAATTTCATCGATAACTATCAACTCCGAACTCATGGCATTTTTAATAGCAGCCGCCCCGATGCCGTTCAAATCCGAAATATTGACATAAAAACTTCCCACCCGCGGTCCTGCGCCTTTTTTGTGCGCCAGTATCCCCTGCTTTCCAGTTGCGATGTCTTTTATTTCAAACCCCACACGCTCTCCTTTTTCCCTGATGTCGGCGCTTGTCATCCCGCCGCAGGTGCAGGTCAGTTGTTTTAGCACGTTGCGGCAGACGGTGGATTTCCCCGCGCCGGGACTTCCTGTGATGGCGATTCGGAGCATGATAAAAAACAGTCATGCAAAGACTTAAAGAAACCTATAAAGGCATCAAATCGAATCTAACCATGATGAACTTCCAGATTCTTGACGCCGATTATACATACAGCGAGGGCAAACCTGTGGTGAGGCTTTACGGAAGAGACGAATCCGGAAACAGCGTCTGCTGTTCGGTGCCTGATTTTGAACCGTATTTTTATGCAAAAGCCGAGCCTGAAATGGCTGGAATTCTTCAGGAAAAGTTCAAAGAACACATAAAAAGAATCGAAGTGGTTTCACGGTTTGAACCTGTCGGATATTTCAAAAACCCGGTCAGCATGCTCAAAATAACCCTTTATGACCCCAAAGGAGTTCCTGTCATCCGCGATGATGTCAGGAAGATGGTAGATGAGATATACGAAACTGATATACTCTTCAGGAACAGGTGCATGGTGGATTACGGGCTCGGAGGGATGGGATGGGCGAGCGCCGAGCCTGAAGCAGAACGGGTAACTTTCGATGTATTGAGCAACCTCAAAATAACCTCACGGAAAGTAGAGCCTGTGGAGATACTGCGCAATGCGCCGCTTCGGCATCTTGCCTTTGATATCGAGTGCCTTCCCTTAAACGGCGCCATGCCGGCACCGGAAACCTCGCCCATTGTCCTTATAAGTCTTGCATTCTCTCCTGATTTTGAAAGTAAGAAAACGCTTGTGCTTGTGGGAAAAAATGTGAGCATGGATGGGGAAGTAGAAAGTTGCGGCAGCGAAGAGGCGATGCTCAGGCGGTTTTTCGAAATCGTTCGGGAATATGACCCCGATATCCTTGTGGGATATAACTCAAACAGCTTCGATGTTCCATATATCGTGGAAAGGATTAAAGCCCTCAATAAAAAAGGCGCCAGGATTGACCCGCTCATGGGCAGGGATGGAAAGCCTGTATATTACAAGAAATTCGGCAATACCACACGAGTAAGCGTGATGGGGCGCATTATCGTGGACGTGCTGCCTCTGCTTCGAAAGGAATTTTCCCTCAAGCAGTACACCCTCAGGAATTCCGCAAAGGAGCTGCTTGGAGCGGAAAAACTTGACATTCCCTTCCTTGAGATGGAAGCCTACTGGAAAGATAACGGCGAGAAGCTTGTCAAATTCATAGAATACGCAAGGCGCGACTCGGAACTTGCGCTTCTCTTCCTTTTGAAACTGCGCCTTATCGACAAATACATCGCTCTTGCCAGGGTGAGCGGGACGCTGCTCCAGGACATTCTTGACGGCGGTCAGACCCAGATGGTGGAGAACCTGATTCTTCGCGAGTATATGAAAAACAACCGCGTGCTTCCCGCAAGACCCACAGGCGAGATGTCTGATGAGAGGTTCGATGAGGGGGAGGAACTGGCAGGCGGCGAGGTGCTTCCGCCGAAAAAAGGGCTTCTTGAAAATATCGTGATACTCGATTACAAATCCCTTTACCCCACCATAATGATGGCGCACAACCTGTGCTATACAACAGAGGTTGTTGGAGAGAGACCGGATGAAGTGGTCAAGGCACCATCAGGCGGCGTGTTTGTTTCCCGGAAAGTAGTAAAGGGCATTGTGCCTGCCATACTTGAAGAACTCCTTAACAGGAGACAGGCAACCCGCGAAAAAATGAAGACTGCAAACGAAGAAGAACGCCGCGTTCTGGACGCCACGCAGCTTGCGCTCAAAATCCTGCTCAATAGCTTCTACGGCTATTCGGGATATGCAAGGGCGCGGCTTTACAGTTTAACCCTTGCAAGCGCTGTCACGAGTTTCGGACGCGAGAACATTCTTAAGACAAAAAGCCTTATCGAGGACGAGATTAAGGGAATTGTTCTCAAAGATGGCGCGGCTTTCACGAAGGATGAGGCAAAGGAAGGGGAAAATATTGCTTTATCAGTAGTGTATGGGGACACCGACAGCGTTTTTGTGAATTTGCTCGATAGGGAAATGACGCTCGAAGAGGCTGAGCTTGTGGGGCGAAAGATTGCCAAAATCGTAACTTCCTCCCTTCAAAAACCAATGGAACTTGTTTTCGACTCGTTCGGCAGGCGCGCTATTTTCATAGCAAAGAAACGATATGCAGTGCTGGTTTGGGAAAAATCCGACGGCAAAATTAGGGAGAAACTCAGGGTCAAAGGCATGGAGACCGTCCGCCGCGACTGGTGCGAGCTCACCACAAAGACCGTGGAAAAAGTGCTTGAGCTTGTGCTCAAAGAAGGAAAGGTGGATGAGGCGGTTGAACTTGTGAAAAACACCATCGACAGCATCAGGGATATAGATGCTCAAAAGCATCCGGAACTGTTTGATAAGTTGATACTGACGCGCCAGTACACGAAAAAACCCGAGAGCTACAAGAGCAGGCAGCCGCACATCACCGTTGTGGAGAAACTAAAAAGTCGCGGTATAATCGCCAATGTCGGGGACAGGATACCGTTTGTTATCCTTGCGGGGAATGGATTGTTCGTGGAAAGGGCTGAAGACCCGGACTTCGCAAGGGAAAAAAACCTGCCTCTGGACGTTGATTATTATGTCATGAAACAGATTCTTCCGCCCGTGGAGCGCATACTGGCAGATTTCGGGGAACATGGGGAAAAGTTAAGAGCGATGAGGGAAAAAAGGACGCAAAAAGGGCAGCGCTCTTTATTTGAATTTTCGGAGTAAGAACTTTGAAGACCCATCCGCGATGCGCACCGTGTTTATTGTCAAGAGTGCAGTTCGAGGCTGAGCTTTCTACAAAAGACATAGCATTGCAGAAAATGGCGGTGCTTGCAGGGATTGAGGTGCTTCGGAAATACCTTGTTGATGGCGCGCCCGCGACGCATCTTTCCACCAAGATACACAGGGAAGCGTACAGGATTCTTGGCGATATAGACCCTTATCGTGAGAAAAAGCAGCAGAGCAATGAGGCTGCAAAGAAACTCCTGCCTCTTGCAAGGGATTTTGTGGCACAGAAGGATTCATTCAGGCGCGCGGTGCTTGTCTCAATAGTGGGCAACTCGTTTGATTTCGGGGTGCTTGGGTTTGATGCAGATAAGGAAATAGGAAAGGAAACTATAATGGAGCAGTTTGAGCGCGGACTTGATGTGGATGACACCGACAGGATGAAATCAATGCTCAAAAATGTGGTTTATCTTGCTGACAACTGCGGCGAAATAGTGTTCGATACACTGTTGTTCGAAGAAATCAGGAAACTCGGAGGCAAAATCACACTTGTTGTCAGGGGTGCGCCGATACTCAACGATGCTACTATGAAGGAAGTAAGAGAACTTGGGCTTGACAGAAAGGTGGACAGGGTGCTCACCACAGGCTCGAACGCCATCGGTTTGTGTTTGCAAGAAGCACCGCCCGAACTTGTGGAGGCGCTCGGGGAAGCATCGCTCATAATCAGCAAGGGTATGGCGAATTATGAGACCATGTCGGAGTATAATTTCAGACCAATTGCATATCTTTTGAAGACCAAGTGCGAGTCTGTGGCTGAGGCGATGGGGCTTAAGAAGAATATGAATGTGGCGCGGGTTGAGTGTTGAAAATCCAAGAATTCAATCTTCAGCCACAGCCATTATCATTTTATTTTCGCCTGACTGATACAGGCTCTTTGAATAGAGTTTCTTCTCTCGTGTCTCTTCTTCCACAATAATATCAACGACTTTTAACTGGAACTCCTGCAGGGCTTTTACCGCAGGGCTTTCTGTATTGATTCTATAAAGCCATGTATTGCCTATCCGCCGGGTTTTCTTCACGATACCGTAGCGCTCAAGGGTGTCCCAGAAAGTGTATAATGTGGAGCGCCCAACGTCTGCGCACTCGGCTATTTCTTTTTTTGTGTACTCCATATCGTCCTGCGTTATCAGTAGGTCTAATACTTTTACCTGCGGGCTGTCCCCGAAGATTTCAGTGAACATGGTTACAATTTAGGCGTTGGTTGTATTTATATCTAACTTTGGATGTCTAATATAGTAGAAAAATGATACTTTCACTTAGCTTATAAACAAATTTTAAGTTCGACAAATGTCGATGATTGAATTAAAAATGTATTAAAAATATGTGTTTTTTAATTTCTATTGTGTATTAGAATTAAATTTTTTTAATTATTTTTCATAACGTCATCCGATAATTATATATTATGTCGGCAATTGTCTATAATATGTTTTATATATATTAAAAATAATTGTGATACCAATGAATGATTCTAATATAACAAAAATCGCTATTCTCAAGCATCTTTACAAGCACGGTTACATAGGAAAACGCCATACACCGTTTGAAAATGCGCTGAAAGGAATCCCTAAACATCTCAGAGGCGAGGCAAAAGACAGTCTTGAAAATATGATAAAAACTGGACTTGTACTGCCTTATCCAACAGGGCATGGTCTTGACGTTAGAATTAATCCGGATAGAGTCGCAGAAGTAAAAAGAATAATCGGGGTCGATTAACAGAAAAGCCAGATAGGCAACATCAAGTAAAGATTTTTAAAATATATTTCACACGCCCATCGCATTCGCAATCGGCGCCGGCGGTCTTACCGTGCCGGGTGCGCCTGAGACGTTTCAAAAAAAAGAATCATAAGGTACAGCCCTTATCCCTGAAATAGCCAAGATTGCAGGCATCTTCTCCTGATTCATCCTTATCGCCTTTCGAGCCATTATTCTTCTCAATCACCGTGCCCTTATGCTTTCCGCTAACCGCTTTAACAATATCCTTCGGATTCTCCCCGTTCAGGACAATCGTCCTTATATTGCTGCGCTCAATCACCTTTGCAGCAAGAAGGTCAATCGGCGAGTTCGCGCCCGCAACCATCTCGGTCCTCATCACCACTTCTATAAGCTGCTTGGGCGTCATGGTCTCGAATTTCTTTGCGTTCTTGTTCTTTTTCGGGTCGCTCGTATAAACCCCGTCTATTGATGTGGCATTGATAAGAAGGTCTGCTCCGACATATTCTGCCAGAATAGCCGATACCGCGTCCGTTGTATGACCCGGCGAGACGCCGCCCATCACCACAATCTTCCCGCAAAGGCTTGCGTTCTTTGCCTCCATATAGTTAAGGGGAGGCTCATGATATGCAACATCGCCCAGAGCAGCAATGAGCAGCCTTGCGTTCAGCCGCGTCAATTGGATGCCGATGATGTCGCAGGTCGCCTCGTCAGAGCCGAGTTCCCTCGCAGCCTTGATATAATCGCGCGCAGCCTGCCCTCCGCCTGTTACAATAAACACCGTGTTTTTCTTTGAGAGCTCCTTCAACGCTGCTGCGTAACTTCTAAATTTCTCAGGGACTAACGCGCGTGCAAGCACAGACCCGCCTACAGAGACAACAATTTTCATAACCTTCCGTAATGCTCTCTACTAATATTATCTTTCTTATGCCTGGATGACTTTGTCCCTAATCATTTGCGGTTGACGAAACTGCCTATGAATGTATACCAGCTATGGACTGCACAGATGAATGATACAAGGAAGATGAGCTGGGTCACTTCATACAGATAGTAGGTCTTGAGCAGTTCCCCGCTTAAAGTGAATCTGATTATGAATTTAATTACTGCATTTAATGCAAAAGCTGCCCCCGCGATTGATATGTATAACCACGTCTGCTGAATTACAGCGTCGTTAAGAAACAGTTTTGCTTTTAGCAAGTCCTTGTCCGCCTTATGCATCATGATGAGAATCTGTCCTATGAGGAAAATTAAGATAAAAGCTGCCCCAGCATTGTATATTTCCAGGAAAATCTCAAAGAAATTAATAAGATCCATTTTAATCACCCAGTTCTAATTCCAGACATCCATTTATAATATCCTGTATTTATTATTTACTGAAGAAAACAAATAAATTTTTAAACTTATTCCAAATTCCAAACTCGACGAAAGAACATAAGTATTTAAAAAAGTATTAACCATTGATTATTAATGATCGACCTGGTCCCGCAATCTTTTGGTGATATGGGAATTAACATCGATTTTTTTCAAAAAATAGCCCTTGCTGCACTTATCGGTATTCTCATCGGCATCGAAAGGGAACACCGGCGTCCCCAGGAAACGGAATTGATTGCAGGAGTGCGCTCATTTACCATTGCCTGCATCGCCGGAATGATCTCTTCGTATCTGGCGCAGATTATTAATTCCGGAATCCTGTTAATTTCTCTTGCATTTTTTGCGGTAATAGCCGCGATGTTCATTTATATAAAAAACGTGACTTTGAAGCAGCCTGGCATAACAGGTCCGATTGCGCTTTATTGCACCTTCCTTCTGGGAGTTTTGATAACCTATGAAAGGTTCCTCATCGCCATCGTTGGAGCTGTTCTCATAACCCTGTTACTTGCTGAGAAACGCCCCCTTCATGCATTTGCAACCAACCTGACAGATGATGAGATACTGAGCGCTATCCGTTTCATGGCTGTTGTTTTTATACTCTTTCCAATAACCCCGGACGAATTATTCATGGGCGTAGTCAATCCCAGGACAGTCCTTCTGCTTGTGATTATAGTGGCGACTATCAGCTTCATAAGCTTTGTCATCATGAAAAAAATGGGGACAAAACAGGGGATAGCCCTCTCCGGGATGCTGGGCGGGCTTGTGAACAGTGAAGCGACAACTGGCGCCCTTGCGGCAATGGCAAAAAAGAGAGGTGAACTGATTGAATCCTGTTTTATGGGAATTATCCTGTCCAATGCTGCAATGCTCTTGAGGAATTTAGTCATAGCTTTCATAATAGACCCGAGTGGCAGGGTGCTTTTGCTGATGGCACCCCCTCAACTGATAATTACCATGTTTACTATCGCCGCTGTTATTAAATCAAGAAACCACATAACTGTAAGCGAGACCATAGAATTGCAGTCTCCGTTTGCATTATCCCCTGCAATAAAATTTGCCTTCGGTTTCACGGCATTATCCGTTGTTTCAAGATTCGCCAACATATGGGCGGGAGCTGCGGGCGTTTATGCCACTGCGCTTGGCGGGATTATCAGCAGCGCTGTAGTAACAGCCTCGGCGGTTGCGCTTGCCGTGAGCGGTAATGTTTCATACAGTACTGCAGCAATAACAGCAGTCCTTGCAAGTATAATAAGTACAGGCAATAAAATGATGCTCGTAAAATGGTCAGGCCCTCCTGAGCTTCTGGGATTGATAAATAAGACTTTCACACGCTTCATAATATTCGGCACAATTGTTATTATTACCTGGGGTTTTTTCATAAATTATACTTATTAACCAGAAAAAGAATGATTAATTATTAAATCGTTCCTGAATCTTTGAGATTAACAATCACATCTTCGAATATACGCGCCATTTATACTTCGAAGCTATGCTTATGGTTCTTATTACATTTTGGGAGCATGAGAATGAGCACGGAGGGCAGTCAACGACTCCGTTTTGAAAAACGAGGCACACGGTGCATGGGGGTTAGTATCGCTCTTTTGGTTGTTTGATACAATATCGACAAGAACAGGCACAAAAGCCATTAGATAGAAAGACAATATTGTTCAGAAGCGACAAGGAAGCCGCTTCTGAGGTCCGCAGTGCTTAAGAGAAAACTTAAGCCGCACCTCTTCCTTGAATTTTCATATAGCGACCTCCATTGTCGTTAATCTTACATATAATTCACAACTATTTAAATATAACTGTAAAGGCAAGCACATCAGCAGTTGCCTCTGAAAAATGTCTTATTAGTCAATATGAAAAGTAATCCATATATAATAATAAAAATTAAATAATATATGGGGTCATTAGTTATTTTATTAACGTATCCCCACAATACTAAAAATAGAGCTAAATAACCGACATAATGAGGTGGATTAAAACGCCTAAAAGTAAAAGATAAAGGATTAGAACGGTCAGTAACAAAAAGCTTATTACTTTTTCTTATTTCATTTATTTTCCATCTATATGCTACCCTGGATTTTTTAAGCATATCTGTTGAAAGCGGGTTCCAGACATGTTCATAATAATACGATGTAGTTACAGATGGTTTTTCTATGTCGGTGTTTGGGGGGGGAATTATAAAGATCATACTTTCGTTTGGATTAACCGGTATGGTCTTATTTTTTCTCTCATTGATTTTTATAGCGTCTTCTGAATTAATAGATAGAGTAGTATAATAATGAATCTGGTATCTCATTTTATTTACCAAATATCTTGTTTTAGACTGTGGTGGTTCGATATAAAATCCGATACGCATAGCATAGGTTTCACCTGCTACTAATCCTTCTTTGAAATCGATTTCAATGCAACTGCATTCTTTTAAATCCGTATTGCATACCCGAATATTTGATATATTCTCTTCTGGTAAAACCCGTGCGAGAATTCCCTCAATTTTTACTTGATAATCACCTAATATTTCATATCCTTTCTCATAATAATTTTCACGAATTTCATCATTTAAAAAAGTATTATTAAATATAATTCCCTTGTCGTGAGATATATTCCATGATTCGGAGTAGAATGAACTATTTATTGGATTTTGTAATTTCCCATGCAAGACTATATTTATTTTTGATAAGTTTTTTTTAACTTTTAATATCATATGGAGGTTAAGCAAATAGGAGCCATTAGCCTCTAACCACATATCTTCATCCAGATATTCAAATTCTCCACAATTTGGTCTATCCGAATATATTTGTATAATACACATCTCAACTTAAACTACATCTAATTAATATATAAGTATTTCGAAACAATAAAAAGTCGAAACCGTGCCCATATTCAGTTCCATAATAGTTATATCGGTTCAGGTTCTCTTATGGATGCACATAATGCCTATCGCCTTCAGTGACTACACAGCACTTCGTGCGGTGCCTCAATACTTGAGATAAAACCTTTTTGATTCGTAATCTTTAAATAATTAAAAAACAATGTTCAATAAATGAACAGTGTTTAGTTATGGGAATAAAAGA
>JAQUQX010000044.1 GCA_028715885.1 Candidatus Methanoperedens sp. | reverse complement strand
CAGTGACTACACAGCACTTCGTGCGGTGCCTCAATACTTGAGATAAAACCTTTTTGATTCGTAATCTTTAAATAATTAAAAAACAATGTTCAATAAATGAACAGTGTTTAGTTATGGGAATAAAAGAAAGAAAAGAACTGGAAAAATCTGAAATGAGAGGGCTGATCTTAAAGACAGCCATGAATTTATTCCTCGATAAGGGATTCGAGAACATTACGATACGCAATATCGCGGAAAAGATCGAATACAGTCCTGCGACTATTTATTTATACTTCAAGAATAAAGATGAAATTCTCCATACCCTGCGCAGGGAAGGATTTGAGAAATTATACGAACATCAGAAAACTTCACTCAAACTCGATGATCCTCTCAAGCGCCTGCACAAGCATGGGGAGGCATATATTCAATTTGCGCTTGAAAATCCCGAATATTATGACCTGATGTTCATGATGAGGGGGCCTGTAAAAGAAAGGCAGGACATAAATAATTGTGATATCGGTCTTAAGTCTTATGAATTGCTCAAGACGAATGTGGAAGAATGTATGGAAGCGGAAGTATTTCCCCGGGCAAATATCGATGTTGTAGCATTCTCATTATGGTCTTATGTTCATGGCATCGCATCATTAATAATTCGAGATAGGGGCTATATGTTCCCTCTGGAAAAAATAAATTATATCGTAGAAGAGGCACTTAATTTCATGTTGGTATCCAATAATAAGAAAAAATGGGATTTGAATAATAAATAAACAATTTCAGGAGTGAACTTATGAAAATAAATTATAAATTCGTATTGCTGATCATTCTTGTATCAGCAGGAATCGCAAGCGCACAACCTTTTGAAGTTACAACTGTCCTTTCTGTCCCCCATCTTACGCCAGGAGACCGCAATATCGGACTTGAATTCACGATACAAAATAACCAGGACACCTCTATCGGCAATGTCAAAGCATATCTTTTCCTGAGGTATCCATTCTCAGCATCATTATCTCCCAATAACAAGCTCGGTGAGATCAGTTATCCCGGATATCTGATAAGCTCCGCAGGATCCGGGGATGAATACACTCCCTATTTTGACCTGCCGCCAAAAATGTCCCGAAAAACATTTTTCAAGATCGATGTTGACAGGGGCGCAAAATACGGCAATTACGATCTGCCTTATACGATCTTTTACGATAACAAAGAGTACAACGGCAAAATTACGTTAACGGTAAAAGGAAATACTCTCATTGAAATAAAAAACGTATCAGTTGAATCAAATAACAGCCAGGTGGAACCTGGTGAAGTATTCAAGATCCGGGTCTCCCTTGAAAATGTTGGAGATAATGAAATAAAATGGTTAAAACTCAGCCTGAACCCGAAAGACAAGGCCCTTATTCCGCTATCTTCTGACTCGGAAATCATCTTTAAAGATATTCCTCATGACTCAATCAGGGAATCTGAGATATGGTTTTCACTCGAAAAGGATGCAGCTGTCAAGAACTATCCAATAGACCTTGAGCTTACCTATCTTGACGAAAGGGGCATAGAGTATAACGAGACAAAACTTGTGGGTATAGTCGCATCAGGAAGGGCAAATATGGACATAGCCAAGAAGACCACAGAGCCTGCATTGATCATGGAGAATAGTCCTTTTACTCTTACTATTAAGATAGAAAATACAGGCACAGGAGATGCAAAAGGAGTGACGGCGCGTCTTGACTCGTCACTTGCCGGGGATAATCTTGCTTATCTTGGCGAGATCAAAAAAGATGATTATTCAAATGCCCTCTTTACACTTGACTCCGATGGAAGCGGGAAAAAATCCGGGATTTTGCATATAATTTATGAAGATGATTTTGGAAAACACGATATCCAGAAAGAGATCATCATTGTTGTGACTCCTGCTAAGAGTCAAAACCTCCTACCGTTATTGATCGGAATAATTGCAATAGCAATTATCGTGTTTTACTTAAAACGCAGGAAACACTGACCATGAAAGCATGGCTTTTCCTTGCCTTTAAGGACCTGTCAAAAAGAAGGCGCGAAACACTGATGGTTATATTTGCCATAACGATAGGGGTAGTTGGCCCGCTCTTTACGACTGCCTTGAACAACGGGATGCAGGATGCCTTCGTAGGAAATACTGTCAATGTCTATACCGGCCACATGCAAATCCAGCCAAATACGGGCGATACCGAGATCGCAAAATCGCAAAGTGTGCTGTCAAAGGTCACGGGCATAAAAGGCATCGTAGGAGCCGCCCCAAGAGTGAATGGAGGCGTGGATATCGAATCAAGGACAGAAAAAATAGGAATAGTGATATTCGGAGTCAAGCCATCTCTTGAAGAAAAAGCATCCACGCTTGCAACAACGATCGATCGGGGAGACTTTCTTGATGATAAGGACAAAAATGAACTCCTTATTGGAACCTCACTTTCAGAAATCATGAAGGTCGATGTAGGCGATAAGGTCCTTATCTATTATCAAAATAGAGAACCTGTTGAATTCAGGATCAAAGGTGTTATCAGCACAGGAACATTTGATCTTGACAGGTACGCAATAATAGGCACCTATGATACTGTTAGGGAACTTATCGAAAAAAAAGAAGCAAGCAACATCATCATAAGACTTGAAAATCCTGATGAATCCTTAAAATACAAGGTGATACTCCAGAAAGAAACAACTCTTCCGAATGTCAAAACCTGGCAGGAACTTTCAGCAGGTATGGCGGGAATGATCGAGACTTTCGGGGTTATATCCTCAATGACATCAGGCGTTTCGGTGTTCGTCGCAGCAATCGCCATCAGCCTGATAATATATACAACCGTAAAAAATAAAATACGCGAAATAGGAGTCATAAAAGCTATTGGCGCAAGGGGAGAAATGATCATGAGAATATACCTTGCTGAAGCTATATTCATAGGAGTGATAGGAACCTTACTTGGTACCATTATCGGTTTATTTCTTATTCATGGAATGCAGCAGAACCCGCTTGTCATGACGCCAGAGTATGGAATGAAACTTATAATAATGCCGCGGATATCATCGGAATCGATAATAGCCGCCGATCTTTCAATACTCATTACATGCATCATTGGCGGGATATATCCTGCAATAATCGCCGCGCGGACAAATATTATTAAAGCAATATGGGGCGGATAGATTTGATCGAGATCACAGACTTAAGGAAGACATATTATATGGGAAAAGTCGAAGTTCCTGCCCTGCGCGGGATAGACATTAGGGTCGAACAGGGTGAGTTCATTGCTCTTATGGGCCCTTCAGGGAGCGGTAAATCAACGCTATTGAATATGATCGGTCTTCTTGATACACCCACTTCCGGGGGAATAGTTATTGATGGGATCGAAGTTTCATCCCTTGATCATAACCAGAGAGCGGATTTTCGGCTCAGGAAACTGGGTTTTGTTTTCCAGTTCTTTAGCTTGCTCATGGAACTTAATGCGATCGAGAACGTTGCCCTGCCGATTATGATGGATGAAAGAAAAAATGACCGTGCAGCTTTGCTTCTGGAACTTGTGGGAATAGGTGACCGAGCAGATCATTTCCCAAATGAGCTATCGGGCGGTCAGCAACAGCGGGTCGCCATTGCCCGCGCTCTTGCAAATGAGCCTGCAATTTTGCTTGCAGATGAGCCTACAGCAAATCTTGATACTGAATCATCGAACCAGATCGTAGCGCTATTCCGGGAATTGAATGAAAAAGGGCAGACAATTCTCATGGTGACCCACGAGCCTGAACTTGGCGAGAAGGCTGACAGGATAATAAGGATAAAGGATGGGAGGGTGGTAGTGTGAGGTATCGTGTGTATGAACAATCAGTTTGAATTCGTGTGGCTTCTGTTAAGAGAGATATCATGATATGGAACATATAGGATTATTCCCTGATAACTTACAGCTTCTTCAATTCCTTGAAATCCATAATCGTAGAAATCGGATATGTAACGACATCAATACCGCTCTCTTCCACAGCAGCCATGGCATTCGTCCCCGCATACACCACCACCCCCGCTTTTCCTGCATCAACAGGCGCGTTAAGTACCGACTTGCCGGGTTTTCCTATTTCCACTATGCTGCCTATCATGGCATCCGTCACAGAGCGCAGGACTTTCTCGGCTTCGGAAACTGCTGAAACCGGTATCTCGCGAAGATTAGCAAGAAGCCTGCCCGAACCCGTATCCACAGCGGGAAGCACTCCTGTCATCTTCTTGGACATGAAAATCCGCATGGGGTCAATGGATGAACCGCTATAGACAATCAGCTCCTCAAAACACAAGGGTTTTTTGTTATTCACTTCAAGTATGCCCCCATATTTGGGATTGCCGGGAATCCCGTTGTTCAGCAAAATCCCGTCAACAGTTATACTGCACATCGTTGCCAGTCCCAATTTGCCTTCGGGGATTTCAATATCAGAAGTGACCGTGCCCTCGTCTATCAACTTGATATACGGACTGAAGGAATAACCGTCGTATATCACATGCGAAAGTATTTCCATGGTTTTATCAACGTCGTTCTTGTCAATAATCGACGTATTGGTTATCACATTGCCCTGCCCGGTTTTCAGGTCATAAGTGGTATCATAAATGAGTTTTTCAATTCTGTTGATGATGAAGCCCACCCTGTCTCCCACCAGCGCATTGTCCAGCTCATGTACCCCGCGCTCCGTAATAACCCTGCCGTCATATCCCTGGCGTTTGGTGAGACCCCGCTCATCGAGGATGCGGAGATGATAACGGACGCCCCGCTCCCCGATAGCGTATCCCCGTTCATTCATCCTGTCCGCTATCAGACGCGCTCCTATAGGATCTTTGTTCTCATGGAGAATCCTGAGTATCTCTATGAGTTTTCTCTGTACCTGCGAGTCGATTGTTGTTGTTGCCATTTCACCTTTTTAAATTACATTCAGGTATCGGTCAAGTTCCCACTGGTGCACGCTTATCCTGTATGCGTCCCATTCAGCCCTTCCAAGCCTCATGAAGTCCGTATAAACATGTTCTCCAAGCGCTTTGCGTATAATGCTGTCTGTTTCAAGGTAATCCAGTGCTTCTTTCAAATCGCCGGGGAGTGATTCGATTCCATGTTTCTTTCGTTCTTCTTCGTCCAGGTGGAAGAGGTTGAGCGTTGTGGCTTCGCCCGGGTCTATCTTGTTGTCAACGCCATCAAGTCCAGCCATAAGAATTACCGCAAAGGACAGGTAGGGATTGCATGACGGGTCGGGGCTTCGAAGCTCTATGCGCGTGCTCATGCCTCTGGCTGCCGGGATGCGTATCATGGATGAGCGGTTTGCGCCTGACCATGCGATATATACTGGCGCTTCATATCCTGGCACTATCCTCTTATACGAGTTCACAATGGGATTTGTTACTGCCGTGAAGGATTTTACGTGTTTCTTCAATCCGCCGATGAAGTATCGCAGCGTATCGCTGACTTCCATGTCCTTATTCTCGTCATAGAAGGCATTTTTTCCGCCTTTGAACAGGGAGATATTGGTGTGCATACCCGAGCCGTTTATGCCGAAAACCGGTTTGGGCATGAATGACGCATGCAGGTTGTTCATGCGCGCAATGGTCTTTGTTACAAACTTGAATGTGATAACATTATCAGCGGTTGTCAAAGCATCGGCATATTTGAAATCAATCTCATGCTGACCTACAGATACCTCATGGTGGGAAGCCTCAATGTTGAATCCCATGTTCTCAAGCGCCACGACTATGTTCTGGCGGATTTCTTCAGCCTGGTCTACCGGAGGGAAATCAAAGTAGCCGCCGAAGTCGTGCGGGATATTGGTAGCCTGGTCGTCTTTTCTCTTGAAGAAAAAGAATTCAAGCTCAGGTCCGTTGTTCATAACAAAGCCGCGTTTGGCTGCTTCCTGGATTGCTCTCTTTAAAACATAGCGCGGGTCGCCTTCAAATGGCTTGCCGTTGGGCTTATAGACATCGCATATCAACCTCGCGACTTTTCCGCCGCTAACGTCCCAGGGAAGAATCTGATAAGTATTTATATCGGGTTTCAGCACCATATCGGATTCTTCAATCCTGACAAATCCCTCGATTGAAGAGCCGTCAAAGGCTATACCGGATTTCAATGCTTTTTCTGCCTGTGATACCGGGATTCCCACGTTCTTGACCTGACCACCTATGTCCACGAACTGTAGTCTTAAAAATTTAACATGGTTTTCTTCTATCGAGCTTAATACATCTTCGTTTGTTACTGCCATATTCATCACTTATTCTTTTTGACTTTATTACTATTTGTAGTTATAAATCATTCTGTATTGTTACATGTATTGTTACAGAGCTTTTCGATTTGCCTGTCTTCGCCTCTGAAGTCTATCCATCTAATGTTATATACATTTTTTGATTCCAGAACTTTTTTGGATGTAGATGCAGCCATTTTTTTTTCTCCTGTGAATTTGTGGTCTTAATACCCTCATTTGTTTTTTGTTGATTCATTAGCTGAACCTTTGATTCGATTCAACTGTTACAACTTACCCAACTTGAGAGACAACTCAAACGAGGATATGAAGACCGACTATAGGCTACCGTTTATATACTTATATAGTTTTCTATACAACTTACCTGCATGGGAACATTTTTAGCTTTCAGTGCGTATTGTATCATTATGTATGACAAGTTTTGCATAGTTCCCGATACCAGTGTTATCATTGACGGGCGGATTACATCAAAATTAAAAGCCGAGGAGTTCAAACAGGCTACAGTTATCATTGCCGAAGCGCTGGTCTCCGAACTTGAAGCGCAGGCAAACCGGGGAAAGGAGACGGGTTTCAAGGGGCTTGAGGAATTAAAAGAACTCAGCGACATGGCAAAGACCGGGGATATTAAGCTTGAGTTTACAGGGAAACGCCCGTCTCTTGAGCAGATAAAGCTTGCATCGGCGGGCGAGATAGATTCCATGATACGCGCAGTTGCTGTTGAAAACAATGCGATTTTTATAACAAGCGACAGGGTGCAGGCAGAGGTCGCCCGCGCCAAAGGATTGAATGTGGAATACCTTTCTCCCCTTATGGAAGAGTTAAAGACCCTGAGAATCGAGGAATTTTTCTCGGATGACACGCTTTCCGTCCACCTCAAGGTAAATGTCCCGCCAGTAGCAAAAAGAGGCAGCGTGGGCAAGCAGAAACTTGTAACAATCAGGAACGAAGCCTGCACGGAAGCCGAGCTTCGCGCTATCACAAAAGAATTCATTGAACGGGCAAAGCGTGACCCGGATTCACATCTTGAAATAGAGTATGAAGGGGTCATGGTGTTCCAGATAGGCTCAATGCGCATTGCGGTCGCACAGCCTCCGTTTTCGGACGGAATGGAGATTACGGCGGTAAGACCCATTGCAGTCGTGCATCTTGATGATTACAGGCTGAGCAAGGAACTCAAAACCAGGATTGTCGAAAGGCAACGGGGCGTTCTTGTCGCAGGACCGCCCGGCGCGGGAAAATCCACGTTTGCAGCCAGTGTGGCAGAAGTATTGTATGAGAAAGGGTTTATCGTGAAAACTATGGAGTCGCCGCGAGACCTGCAGGTGCCTGATGCAATAACCCAGTATGCGCCGATAAAAGGCGATATGGAAAAAACGGCAGATATCCTGCTGCTGGTAAGACCGGATTATACAGTATATGACGAGGTCAGGAAAACAAAAGATTTCCAGGTGTTTGCCGATATGAGGATGGCAGGTGTGGGAATGATAGGCGTGGTGCATGCCACGCGGGCTGTGGATGCGATACAGCGGCTCATCGGGCGCGTGGAACTCGGGATAATACCGCAGGTTGTGGATACTGTGATTTTCATAGACAAAGGAGAAGTTTCCAAGGTATATGATATCAAATTCACTGTAAAAGTGCCGCACGGGATGGTTGAGCAGGATTTAGCGCGACCTGTAATAACTGTGGCGGATTTTGAGACCGGAAACGTGGAGTATGAGATATATACGTACGGCGAGCAGGTTGTTGTGATGCCTGTGGGCGAGGAGACGGAACGCCCGGGCACATGGGCACTGGCTGTCGGGGAGATAGAAAAAGAAGTACAGAAATACGCACGAAGCGCTGTAAATGCCGAGGTAGTTTCGGATTCAAGCGCCGTAGTGTATGTCTCCAAGGAAGATATCGCCGGTATTATCGGAAAAGGCGGCAGTAATATAGACAGGATTGGGAGAAAGCTCGGGATTCACCTTGATATCCGTGAGCATGAAGAAATAAAATTAAAAAGAAAGAAACGCGGAAAACAAGAGATTTCAAGTTTTATGCCTGCTGTTGAGCGTTCCAAGAAATTTGTGATCCTGACGGTCAAAGAACTATCCGGAAAGACCGTGGATGTGTTCAGCAGTGAGGATTATCTTTTCACAGCGACTGTGGGAAGAAAGGGGGATGTGAAAATAGGGAAAGAAACGGATGCTGCTTATAAAATAATGAAGAATCCTTCTATTGTGACTTTACGGCAAAGCGGTGAAACGTAACAGATTATTAATAAAAGCTTGACATTAACGCAAATACATGAAATGCCAGCGATGCAGCAAAACCGCTGTGATATACCAGAAATACTCAAACGCCCACCTTTGTAAAAAGCATTTTATCGAGGACGTGGAAAGGAAGATAAAACGCGACATCCGCAAGTTCAAAATGGTGGAAAGGGGCGACCGTATAGCTGTGGCGTTAAGCGGGGGAAAGGACAGCATCGCGTTACTTTACGTCCTGCATAAGATATTCCGGAATAGGCCGGACATTGAACTTTCAGCCATCACAATCGATGAAGGGATTCATGGGTACAGGGAACACACGCTTCCTCATGCAGTGAAGCTCACAGGCGAACTCGGAGTACCTCACACCATAAGGTCGTTCGATGAAATGTTCGGAACAACGCTTGACGAGCTTACCAGGAAAAAAGAACATGCCGCCTGTACGTTGTGCGGGGTGCTTCGCAAAAACCTCCTGAATAAAGCCGCGCGTGAACTCGGCGCAACCAAACTTGCAACAGGTCACAATCTCGATGACGAGGCGCAGACTATTTTAATGAATTACCTGCGCGGGGATGTGGACAGGATGACAAGGATGATGGGTATAATACCGGGCATGGTATTGCGGATAAAACCCCTGCGCAGCATTCCTGAAAAAGAAGTGGCGCTTTATGCATTTTTAAACAACCTGCCCGTGAGCGCGGACGAATGCCCCTACGCGGGCGAGGCGCTACGCAACGAGATACGCGAGATGGTTAATAATTACGAGGTAAACCATCCGGGAACGAAATATTCCCTGCTCGGCGGGTTTGGGGCTATATCGCAGGCGCTGCGTCCTCCGGATACGCAAATATTGCAGTGTAAAAAATGCGGTGAGCCGAGCAGCGAAGCGGTGTGCAAGACGTGCAGGCTGCTGGGACGGTAGCTTACCCTATCATCAATATCAAAATCCGCACAATTATCAGCACCCAGCCGATAGCGACTACAATCCATATAGCCTTCTTCGCCACCTCTGCGATTCCAAGGAATATGGTAAGTATCACAAGCATTCCTATGGCATCTACTATTGACTGGGGGATAATTATCCCTGAAACGGATTGAATCAGTTCTACTATCTTTCCGCCAATCCAGTGCCCTATGGTGTATATGAACGCCATGACGTTTGTTAGTAAATCCTCTGCCATAATTCACATTTATAATACTTACTGATATATAAAGTTCTCAGATATCTTGGTGTATTTCTCCAGTTCCTTCTTCGAATACGGCTTCACCTTTGTCATGGCATCCCTGAAATTATGATAACCCACTTTCAGTCCCATGGCAGAGTTTTCATCCGTTGGCTTACCTGAGTTCACATACTCCCTGATAGCAAGCATAGTGGCTTCATTGCATACAGACGCAATATCTGCTCCTGTAAACCCATCCGTATCATCTGCAAGCGCATTGAGGTCAACGTCGCTGTCAAGAGGGGTCTTTGCCGTGTGAACTTTAAATATCTCGTACCTTGCGTCCCTCTCAGGCGGAGTGACGTAAATCAGGCGGTCAATCCTTCCCGGTCTAAGAAGCGCGGGGTCGATTATATCGGGTCTGTTGGTCGCGGCAATCACGGTAATGTTGTGCAGCTCCTCAAGCCCGTCGATTTCCGAGAGCATCTGGCTGATAACCCTCTCGGTAACATGCGAATCAGAGCCTGTGCCCCGCGTGGGTGTTATAGAATCAATCTCGTCAAAGAAAATGATGCACGGAGCCGCCTGTTTTGCCTTCCTGAATGTCTCGCGCACAGCTTTCTCGCTCTCGCCAACCCATTTGCTCAGGAATTCAGGACCTTTCACACTTATGAAATTCGCCTCGCTCTCGGTAGCCACTGCTTTTGCAAGCATGGTCTTGCCTGTTCCCGGCGCACCGTAGAGCAGGATGCCCTTGGGCGGGTGAGCGCCCGATTGTTTAAACAGCAACGAGTATTTCATAGGCCATTCCACAGCCTCTTTTAGCTCCTGCTTTGCGTCTTCGAGCCCTCCGATATCGCTCCAGTGGACATTGGGCGATTCGATAAACACCTCGCGCAGAGCCGAGGGCGTCATCTCGCGCAGGGCATTATTAAAGTCGTCGCCTGTTACGGTCATCTTGTTCAATATTTCCGCGGGTATGCTCTGGACTTCAAGGTCAAGCTCAGGCAGCACGCGCCTGATAGAATTCATGGCAGCTTCCCGCGTCAGAGCCGCAAGGTCTGCGCCAACAAATCCGTGCGTGAGGGAGGCGATTTTTTCAAGTTTCACGTCATCTGCAAGAGGCATCCCTCTTGTATGGATTTGCATTATCTCAAAGCGTCCTTTCCTGTCCGGCACTCCGATTTCTATTTCGCGGTCAAACCTTCCGGGGCGGCGAAGCGCCGGGTCAAGGGCATTGGGTCTGTTCGTGGCTCCTATGACCACAACCTTGCCGCGAGCCTTTAGACCGTCCATCACAGCCAGCAGCTGCGCCACAACGCGCCGCTCCACTTCGCCTGTGACTTCCTCCCTTTTGGGGGCAATGCTGTCTATCTCGTCGATGAGTATTATACTGGGCGCATTCTCCTCTGCCTGCTGGAATATCCCCCTTAGCCTTTCTTCTGATTCGCCGTAGAATTTGCTCATGATCTCAGGACCGCTGAGTGTCAGGAAATTGGCATTGGTCTCGGAGGCGAGGGCTTTTGCCAGGAGTGTTTTCCCTGTGCCCGGAGGACCGTGCAGAAGGACGCCTTTCGGGGCTTCCACGCCGAGGCGCTCGAAAATCTCAGGATGCCGCAGCGGAAGCTCTATCATCTCCCTTACCTTCCTGACCTCATCCCCGAGCCCGCCTATATCTTCATACGAAACCCTGGGGATGGCAGGCATCTCTTTTGCGGGTTTATCGCTGATTTCTATCGCAGTTACGGATGTGATTATAACCGAGTCTGTAACAGGCTTTATGGATACTACCACAAGGTCAACCCGCCTGCCCATGATATTCAATTCCACAACGTCCCCGCGTGTAATTATCCTGCCTTCAAGATTATGCGCCAGGTACGCTTCCCCGCCCTGTATTTTTAATGGCTGCGTGGGTGAGAACAGGATTTTCTCGGCAGGCGCGGTATGTATTTTTCGTATCTGCACCCTGTCGTCGATGCTGACTCCGGCATTTCGCCTTACCGTACCGTCGATGCGTATCGCTCCAGAATTATTATCCTCGGGATAGCCCGGCCATACAAGAGCCGCCGTCCTTTTCGCGCCTTCAATGCCTATGACATCGCCGGTTTGCAGTCCCAGGTCGTAAGCCACCTCGGGGTCTATGCGCGCTATGCCCCTGCCTGCGTCATAGGATTTTGCTTCCACAACTTTCAAGGTTACGGTTTTATCTTTCTTATCCATAAATAACTGTAATCACTCTTAATTTTATATTTGTTTTTATATTACTTTAACTTTACTCGATTTTTACTGTTTTTCCTTTTGGCACGGCTGGCTCTTTGAGTTTGAGCGTCACTTCCAGGATGCCGTTATTATATTTTGCCCGGGCGCTGCCAGGGTCAACCTTGCATGGCGTATTTACGTTCGTACAGTATTTCCTCTCGCCGCATTCTGCTTTAATTGCCAGTTCGTTCTCAGTAGCACGAAGTTCGATGTCTTCCTTCCTGATTCCTGGCATTTCAGCCGTTATATTAAGCTCATTCTTCTTTTCATCAATTATCGAGCTTGTAAAGGGTTCTCTCACGCCCTGAACCTGTTCCCTGAAGTTCATTTCCTTATCTGCCTGTGGCATGTTCCCGAAGCGTTCCACATGCGGCACGCCGTCTGGTCCGACCTGCATGCTGAACCCGTAAACCAGTGGCTTACCTGCAGAATGCATCATGCTGTTAACCAGTTCGTTCATTTCTTCTATTTCTCTCTCAAAGTCCCCAAAGAAACTTTTTTCTGTTTTTCTCCATTCTCTGAACATATTTTTTGACCTCTTTTTATTTTTTATCCTATACTGTAATTATTGCTAACTTCTTTTATCAATTCTTTTTTTACCATTCTTTCCAGATATTCCTCAAGCACATATTCAGGTAATCCGAGCTGCATGGATAGTGCACGCTTTCCCAGGGGACCTTTCAGCAGGGCATAGAGTATTTCCGCCTCAACGCCGTCTTGCGCCGCGTCTTCTATTGCATCCATGCTCTCTCCCATAGCTTCCGTAATGCCTGCCTGGATGTCCTGGTACTCAAGAAGTATCCGCTGCCTGTGTTCCAGCATGCCCTGTATCTCGCCGTATAGGGCTTTTAAGCCGGTGATTGCCTGATGGGCTTTCACATGGTGTAGAGGCGCGCCTGTTGTGACTGATATTGTCGTGGTCTCTACCTCAAAGGAGTAAGGCGACACAAATACCTCAAGACGGAGGTTGTCTGTTATATGGAAATATTTGCGCCGCTGGTCGTCCACGTTGGCTTCAATCAGACCTGCCTGCTCGAGAAGCAGAAGATGCCCGAGTATGGCTTTGGCGCCCACGTCCAGTCTTTCTGCTATCTCGCTCATGTAGCAGGGGCGGCTCGCCAGTAGATGCAGGATTTTCCTGCGGTTCTCGTTCCCGAGTATGTCTAACAGTTGTGCTGATTCCATGTCTGTGCTTCACCCCGAGTTAGTGACTTGAGGTTACTAACCTAAAGTTAGTGACGATAGTATATAAAGATAACTCTAATTTTTTTAAAATTTATTATTTTAAATAAACTATATTATTATTCATAAATCTTAGTGCCGATTCTGACCCTTGTCACATAAATAATTTCACAACCGCCATACCCGCTATCATATCGGGTCAGGCTTGTTTTCCAGGATTTACCTTTTTCATTTTTTACATCAACAAGAAAACCCTTCAAGATTACTTTGTCATTGACGCTGATGGAATTAATGGCATTGGAAACATTACCGTTGGCAGGGATGATGTGGTTGTTCGCGAAGTGTGTCAGCATATAATATTCACCAAAAGACGGCACAGACCCGTAGTAATACGTACAGTATCTTTCGCTCTGGCTGTAACTTATGCCTCTCTCGTCAGCCATCTGCCCCCATACGCTACATAGATCAACCGGAGATACCGCCATGTCGTCGTTGTATTTTCTGATACTGACCACCTTTGCCGATATTTCATAGGTTGCTACAGGACTAAGCGTGTATCTGTCATTCTTTGAGTTGATGATTACCGATTCTCCTTTATACGGCGTCTGCAACGGATCATATGAAGTATCAATATCAGTATAGAGATTTTCAAAGGCTGCACCCCTGGGCGGATGCCCGAGTCCTAATTCACCCAGTACCATATCACCACTGCTCAGTGTTACTGCAAGCACTGAAATTATTATAAATAGACCGATAACTGTTTTTACAATCATTCTATTATGTTTCTGGTGGCGAACCGTTTCGTTTTCAGTGTCTTTTTCTATCCCGCTATAGTAATAGAATCCTTTTTTAGGCTCCGGCATTCAAGCCTCCTTCGTATATGTAGATACTAATATTCTAAAATATATACTGTTAGGTATGGTTATGCACCGGTTTCAGGGATTTTCCCAAGAGCAATGTCGATTTCCTTTGCCAATTTAAACGGTATCCCGACCACGACTTCATCATCCCCGTACCTGCTGTGTTTTCTTGAACCTTTGCAGCCAAGGGATATACCGGGTTTCCCCTTCATGGGATAAGCGGTACAGTCGCTGCATATTGACGCGATGCCGCCGGTCCTGAATTCAACAGGTTCCCCGGTCAGGTAGGCATGAGCCTGCACAATTCGCATCGCCCGCTCTGGTTTGAGGAAAAGGAGCAGTATATCGAAATCCCCGCCTGAGTAAGGAGCAATCTTTATCGAGTTTGCCCTTTTTGCGAGCCTGTAAAGATTTGAAGCTGCGTTTTTTGCAGCATTTTTATCCGCGTATCTCCCGGAAGTGTAATAATAATCCTCAGGAAAAATTCCAGTCTCACCGAGCACATACGCGCCCACCCTGCACCCCTGGTTTTTTATAAGAAAAGATTCGCCGAACCGGGCTTTCTGTATCAATTCACAGTACAAGAATGTAGAATCTTTTCCATTTTCTTCAGTAAAAAGCACGCTTACAGGCTTGCCCCTGTCCATTAATCGAGGAAGGTGAAAAAACATCTATTGTTAATTGTATCCCATGTAAAAAGGGTTTTTGCTGGAATTTTGAAGATACGAGGGTTTCATGGAATCTTACAGCTAAACCTATATATATCCAGAACAATAATTGCTAACTAAGATTCAGAGGTGGATGAATGGACATAAAAGAAATTTCACTTGCCGTGGTTATGACATTGTCTTCAATAGTATTGACCTACAAATGGCTTACCCGTCTTGGCGAGTCTGACCCTGTTATTATCCTGTCCGCTATGCTCTTAATCGGTTCGCTTGCTGCAATGATGTTGCTCAACAACAGCAGGATACGGACAATCGAAACAGCACTGGATGCGAAAGAAAGGGCAATCAGGATAAATATCAAAGGCGTTGAAGAGAATCTTGAAAAAAAGATGGATAACTATACCAAAAACACCACAAATACCATCGGCGAGTTCTCTAAGAGGATATATCGCTGAAAGCTTCTTTCACCATTGACGTTATCTGCCCCATCACACCCTGCGCTTCGCCTACATTACTTATTCTCCGGATGTCCACCCGCCCGCTCTGGTATAACATCACGCTTCGCCCATCCAGTTCAAAGCGCGCAACGCCGAGTTTTATTGAGCATTTCAAGTCCTTTGCACCCGCCTGCTTCAAAACGTCGCATAATTTTTCCATAACCAGCCTTTTCCCGAGATGACACTCTGCGATATACCGGGTTGGGTCTTCGATGCACGGGCGGGATAGCCGGATTTCCATGAGGAATGTTAATAGCGGAAAGGAATATAAGAACTCCGCCATGATGGGCGAGCATGTTTTATTTTCTCTTTTTAACCACCAAAGAAATCAGCAATACAAGAATCATGCCCGCAGCCCCAAATCCGGGGGTTTTTTTACCCTCTGCTGTTTCTTCCAGCGGAACCTCGGTTTTCCCGGGCGCTGACAGGCTGCTTTCAGCCAGTTTTAGCTCATCATTCGCATATCCCGCATACTGGAGGGCAACCGTATTATCTTTCTTCCAGTAAGATTGCAGCGCCTGGTTGGTATTGTAATCCTCGGCATTCTTCAGGTGAGCCTCAGCCTCACTTACATCAATGCCCCGATTCTTTGCGGCTTTGATGCGTGCATTTATTTCCCTTGATTTTTCGTCTGTCTCAACTATCTTACTCAACACATCCGAAAATGAACCTTTTATGCTGATAGTATCCCCGATATGGAGCTTATCCGAAGACCATGTAGGAACCATATGGTCGAACTGGAATAAAATCCTGAACGGGTTTGGCGTGACAGATGTAACCTCAACCGCTTTTGGAAGGAACACCTGGCTCCTGATATCTGCGTCCGCAGGAAGCGACATTTCGATATTTTTCCCGGAAACTACAGCTTGCGGCGCTTTAATCGGTATGGTTATAGAATAATCCGAACCTTCTTTTACAGCCCATTTTTCCGCTGTGAAACCAACGCGCCCATCCCATTTCTTCCCCGCTTCAACCGACCTGTTAAAATTAATTATTATCTTTACCCCACCCGGAACAGCCTGCTGTTCCACAGTCTGGCCTGTAAAACTGGATGTATGGTCAAAATCATATACCATTGTGACCGCTGATGCAGGAACCACAAAAGAGAAACCATCGAGTGGCAAAGACCCAGTATTTTCAATCTCAATCTGTATAGCTTCTTCAACAAGCCCGTCATCATGCAGCGTCACATTCAACACCCACCTGTTAAGGGATACATCTCCTGCGGAGGCAGGATATGCGGTTATTAGCAGTATAAGGAAATAAATTAAAAATCTTTTTGCGTTCATATAATCTCCATTCTTATTAAAACATACAAAACTAATAATGTTTACGCTTTGAAGTTTTTTCAAAGC
>JAQUQX010000043.1 GCA_028715885.1 Candidatus Methanoperedens sp. | reverse complement strand
TTTAAACTATTAAACTTACGTTTCAATAAAGCTTATAAACCCAAAAGTCATCTGGAACCCAAACCGCGTGAGATTTTTAATACGCAAATTCCAATTATCGGAGGATTACTCAAATGGCAAGAAAACCAGCAAGAATGTACAGGAATATCACCCAGCGCTCATACACAAGACGCGAATACATGGGTGGAGTTCCGGGAAGCAAAATCGTAACATACGACATGGGAAACTTAAAAGACGATTTTCCAGTCAAGATGTCCCTCGTCGCAAAAGAAGCATGCCAGATTCGGCACAGCGCTCTTGAATCTGCGCGAGTCGCAGCTAACAGGCTATTACTTGAGGCTCTCGGGCAGCCCAACTATCATCTGAAAATCAGGGTTCACCCGCATGAAGTCTTAAGAGAGAATAAACAGGCGACCGGAGCCGGAGCAGACCGTGTCTCACAGGGAATGCGCCTGGCATTCGGCAAAGCCATTGGCACTGCCGCCAGGGTGAGAGCGGGTCAAAAGCTCATGACCGTATTCGTTAACCCTGCCAGTTTTGCGCTGGCTAAAAAATCACTGAAATCTGCGGGGCATAAACTTCCGACTCCCATCAGTCTCATCGTGGAAAAAGGTCAGGAATTGGTCTTAACTTAAGTGTCACTTTATGGATGATTATCTCGCAAACCTTGACAGGGCATTGAAACAGGTACCCGAAATCAAAGGTTCCGGAGAGCGGTTTGTTGTTCCTGAACCGAAATTGCTCACTGAAGGAAAGACAACCGTACTTGAAAATTTTGCCGGCATAGTCGATAAACTGAACCGCGAGCCTGAGCATATATTTAAATTCCTCCTGCGGGAACTGGGTACTGCGGGAAAAATAGACGGATCAAGAGCAATATTCCAGAGACGGCTGACATTCGATGTCGTCACAGAGCTTATCAATGCGTATGTCAAGGAATACGTTACATGCTCGGAATGCGGACGCCCTGATACGCACCTGATTAAAAGCGAGAGAATCCTGACTTTGCGCTGCGATGCCTGCGGCGCGCACAGACCTGTAACGAAAAGGCGCGCTACCACCATAGCAAAAGAAGAAGCCCTGACAGAGGGAGAAACTTACGAAGTCAGGATAGATGCGGTGGGCAGCAAAGGAGATGGTATTGCCAAGAAGGACAAATATACCATTTATGTCCCGAGTACGGTTAAAGGGGATAAGGTTAAAATAAAAATCAAGAAAATTACAGGTAATCTGGCTTTTGCTGAGTTTATCGAGAAAATAGTATAATCCTGTCCGGGCTATTCTTCAGCCGCAAGAATTAATGCCCATAAGCTTATGAGAAGGCACTTAAAAACCTGCTTTTCATGAAGGGATTAAGGATTGTTGTCCCATTTGAGGCGAGAACTGCGCTCGGTCAAATTTTGTTTTTGAAAAAATTTATACGGAAGAGCGTTATTGAAGTGAAGTATGCCTGACAATTTCAGTAAACTAAGCTAAGAATGAAATTAAGAAGGATAATTGATGGCATATAAAAAACCACATATATGCGCTCACATGCGCAGAATTGTTGATTTATTATCTGCGCCCATCTTCGGATTAAATACATTTCTTGGCATTAATCCCCGGTCAAACATCTCGTTAATCAGCGGTAAAAATAGGTGAAAAAAATCATGAAACTATCCACCATAAAAAAAGAAAAAAAGAAAAAGAACCAGCCCAAAGATATAAAAGACACAGGAACAAAAAACATAATGGGTGTCCTCAAAGAAGCAGGACTCTCCGAAGAAGTGCTGGTATCTGCGGCTATGGAACTATATGTACCCCATCCCGGCGTAGAGAACAAAGATATAGCAGAGCGGGTATTCAAACGTGAGTTAAAGCATGCGCTCCTTGACCCCAACCTGTGCATTTTACTCTACGCAGGCATGCTACTTGAAAAAGCAGGTGAGAAAGGCGAGCTTCCCGGCATGAGCAAAGAAACATTCAATAAAGACCTTACCTTTTTAATCGTGGATGAGGTAATCGGCATGAGCATAGCTAAATACATCAGCGGCGATAAGGGAATCTTTGAATACGTCAGGTTTGACAAATTAAAACCCGGCATCCTGTCCAAACTTGGTCCTTTCATGGACGACGTGATTGCCGGGCTTATTGGCGGGGCGTCAGCCAATATGTATTCGCGGGGAAAGAACGATGGTAGAAAAACAAAGAAAAAAGTAACACGGGCTTCGGCTGCAAAGCCGGCAAAGAAAATACAGAGGGAAACAGCAGGTGGGTTTGCGGGATGAAAAACTTTGGGAAAGTTTTATCAAACGAGGGGTATGCAAAGCATACCCCAACACCGTATAAAGCGAGGTTCGCTTTATGAAAGAATTCTTATCAGCCCTCCGCAGCGGTTTTGGTTTCCTTACCACAATACCCGTGGGTATAAGCATGGAAGGCATCGAAAAACTCATGAAGCACATATATCTTTTCCCTGTCGTGGGCGCTGTTCTTGGGCTAATCCTTGCTGCGATAGGTTTTGTAACGTCAATTATATTTCCCCCGATTCTGGCATCACTGATAGTAATTATTTTTATGTACTACCTCACAGGAATCAACCATATCGACGGACTTGCTGATTTTGGCGACGGCATAGCATCGCACGGCACGCGGGAAGAAAAGATAAGAGCTATGCGCGACACAGCGGTCGGGACAGGCGGTTTGATGTTTCTCGTGATTGCAATCCTCGGCATTTTTGTCTCTCTCGTTTCTATCCGGGAAATCAATATTGTGCTTTTTACCTATGCGTTAATTGTAGCAGAGACCAGCGCGAAGCAGTCCATGGTCACCGTCGCTGCTTTCGGAAGGAAGCTCCATGAGGGTTTCGGAGCCATTACCGTAGAAAGTACAAAGAGTTCCGATTTTATAATTGGAATGGTTTTTTCAGGAGCAGTAAGTTATTTTTTTCTTGGTGTCTTTGGCGTCGAGGCGTTTATAGTTTCGCAACTGGCCGGGCTTCTTGTGCTCAATACCGCAAACCGTCACTTTGGCGGCGTGAGCGGGGATGTTGTGGGCGCCTCTAACGAAATCGGACGTCTTGCAGCCCTGCTCTATATCGGAGGAGCCGCATGGATGCAGTTGTGATGGCAGGCGGGATGGGCAGGCGCCTTGGTAAGGATGAAAAGCCTCTAACCCTGCTTCTCGGTAAGCCCCTGATTTCTTATGCCCTCCATACGCTCCTTGGCTCAAGAAACATTGACCGGATATTTGTCGCCACATCACCAAAGGTTAAAAAAACGAATGAGTGGCTCACAGATTTTAAGAAAGAACATGATAATGTGGAGATAATCCCCACGCCGGGTGAAGGTTTTGTTCATGATATGGCATTTGCAGTGGAAAAAGCCGCCATTACAGGAAATGTGCTGATAACAATGGCTGACCTCCCGCTTGTAACTTCAGACCTGATTGACAGGATAATTGAAAAATACCACGAGATGAATACCCCGGCGCTTTCGGTTCACATGAAGCTTCAGGCGTTCACCATGCTTGGTCTTCGCCCTGACACCGTTTTCCATAAGAATGGCAGTTTCATAGTGCCGTGCGGGATAAACATCCTTGATGCAGGCAGGATACGGGAAGAACAGGAGGATTACAATCTCATTCTGGATAATGAGGAGCTTGCTCTGAATGTGAATACGCAGAAGGAGCTGGAGGTATGCGAGAGATATTTGAAAAAGAATATACGGGCTCTTATACCCCAATCTCCCTCATCACATTCCTGACCCCGAGCGCCACGCCTTCCACTTCAATCCCGCCCTTCCCTTTGGCGCCGTCTCCCACAACGTACAGGTTTCGAATCGGCGTTTTGTTCCCTGTATCGGCGCCCGATGAAACCCTGTTCACAGGCCAGCCGTTGGAATACGATTGTACCAGCAGCACCTCATATTTCTTATCCGGGAAAAGCCGTTTCAGGTCAAGAAGCCCGAGAGCGATTTCATCATTTAAATTATCTGAAACCACAGCCTGGTGCGACATTACAAGATGCTTCCCTGGCGGCGCAAGATTGGGATCTGCATTTGTCACTTCATTTATGCCGTTAATCCTCTGTGCATAAGGCGTAAAAAAGACGCCGCTGTGACCTATAAGTCGTTCATCCGACGAAAGGCAAATCTTGATGCCTTTTGACGGCTTTGCATCTTTTATTTTCCCCAGATACTCGTCATTTTTGCACTCATACATCCTGCTTGTGTCAAAGTGTCCAATATCGCTGATAACAATGTCCGAATCAATTGTTTTTCCATTTACGCCGACTCCTTTTGCCCTGTCTTTATCGAGAATTATTTTATCGACGCAGGATTTTGTATGTATCTTCCCGCCATTTGAGCTAATAACATCTGCAAGCGTCTCTGTCACGGCGCCGCAGCCACCCACGGGAACGCCCGACCCTTTGTACTTATACATGTTATCGATTATTTCCAGCATTTCGCGCGCAGGGACATCCTTTGCAGCAAGGCTCAATGCCCAGCCGCAGAAGGAATCCGCAAGCTTCAGAAGGAATTCATCATCAAAATATTTCAGTATCCAGTCTTTAAATGATATATTGTTTTTTGGTTTGAATTTCCGTGAAAAAAGAAGTATGGTTCCAAGTTTCACGTTTTTTGTGAGCGGGAGCTGTTTTCGGAAATCGTGGAAAGCGATATCTCCGCCGTTTGCAGTCCTGATTACAGCCATGGGATTTGAATCGATTATTTTGACCTGCGCGCCAACCTCGCGCAGCAGTTGTGCAAGCGGTCCCCGTGAGCCGTGGGGTATCATGTGAAGCGCGCCCGTGCTGAGCTTGAAGCCTTTATAATCAAGATTGGCAAACCTGCCGCCTATGAAAGGAAGCCGCTCGAAAATCTCAATGTCGTATCCGGCTTTTGAAAGCTTCGCGCCAGAAAGCAAGCCCCCGAGACCTGCGCCGATGATTACTGCCTTCATTTATCCTCCGAAATAGCGCAGACAGGACAATACTCAACGCAGATGCCGCACTCTACACATTTTTCGTTCATCTCTGCGCGCCCGAATACTGTTATGGCATCGTATGGGCAGTATGCGGCGCACTGTCCGCAGCCCACGCATTTCTTGCTGACTTTCATTGAGTTCCTACCTATGCAGTTTTAATAATCCTGAAGACCATTTTATCCCTTTATGTCTCTTTTTGGTAAAGATTTGACAGCCCACAGAAAGGACAGAATTCTATCTCGGGCTCTGTTGCTTTTTCTGTCTCACTTATTATTTCAATTTCGCAAATCCCATTGCAATGTTTACATTCGTACTCCATCTGCAAACCTCCTATTTCATTGCGTCCCCGCCGCCCCTATCTTCTCAGCAAGCTTTGCCAGCACTTCCTTCCTCATCCCTTCCACGAATTTTATGCTCCCAACCACAAGATGACCTCCGCCGCTCACGCCAGCGCCTTTTATCTCACTGTGCAATTCTTTAACTATCTGTGGAATGTTCATTTTAACCCCTTTTGAGCGCAATACTGCAAAATCAGGACCGTATCCAATGGTGACTACGGGCTGCCCGCTGTACTGAGTGCATAATCTATCGTGGATTTCACCGCTTGTTTTGCCAGGCGGGGGGAATGTGAATTTGTGGGCAAAATTTTCAACATCTATTACATTCAATATAGCGCCGTTAGCCAGTTTTTGGGTTTTAACATTGGGCATAGACGCCTCAAGCTGCTCTGTTATCGCTGCGTTTGCCTGCTCGCACAATAATTTCACAATCTGCTGGTGCCGCACGTTGGAGCCAAGGTTGAGAATATCGTTCATTATCCCCCTGCCGTCGTTGAACCTCTGCCAGAACGCCTCGTAATCAAGTGCAAGAGCCATGTTTTTAAGGTCTTCGGGTTTGTATTTCTCAGCCACAAGAGACTTATAAAGCTCTGCTTCGGGCGCCGCCGACCTGTCACCGACCGCCGAGACTGCAGGCAGGTGCTTTATCTCCTCTGTGACATCGGGGTTTATCATGCGGGCTATCTCGGTTCCGAGCATGCCTGTGGTTATACCGAAATCCCCGCCTGCGTATGCAGGGTTCGCATGCTCAAGCACCATTGAATCTATCGTGCCGTCGGGATGGTGGTGGTCGATGACCATAATATCCACGCCATAAATTATCGCCTGTTTCATAGCAGGCATGTCCTCTTCAGTCGCCCCGTTGTCCATCAATACCACAAGCGGCATCTTCTGGGAAAAACGCTCTTTGTCTTCCAGCGCGAAGGTCAGGTCTTTTGTCACATCCTCTAATTCGTAAAACGGCGCCTTGGATGGCGAGCGCCTATAAAAATGACGGTCGGCATCAGAACCTCCGACTTCGCGAAGCAGAGGCAGTAGGGCGCGCTCAATAGCAATAGCCGAGGTAATGCCGTCTGCATCAGCATGATGCCGGATGATGATCGGGCGGGATTTGAACACTGCTTTACGTATGAGTTTGGCAGCATTTTTCATCCGTGGTTTTAACTTTTCCAGTACCTCGCTCTTTACAAGGAACTGGACGTCATGGGGTTCTGCGCGCCTGTCAATTGCGGATTCTATCTGCTCTTTAATGCCTGTTGCGTCTCCGCCCCATAGCTGCTTCATGGAACGAATCTCAACCTGTATCGCGCCGTTACGCAGCGAGGGCTCGCCGATTACCTTGACTATGGTCTCGGATTTTATATCAGGATATGCCCGCTCTCCGGCTTTCTCAAAGGCTGCGCACTGCACCGTCCCGTCCTCGTCAGATATAGTGAATATGGTGGGACCGCCAGTTTGTTTTATCTGGATTACCTCGCCTGAAAGATGAACGAGTTTGCCTGTGTATTTTGAGAGTTCCGTGGTCTTCCTGCGGGGAAGCTGTTTTTCAACCTCGAGTAACTGGTATTCCTTCAGGCTGCGGGGGACAAGTTCGATGTTGCCGTTTGGGGCGATGTTTCTTATTTCGACAAAGAGCTTGTCTCCTACCTCGGGGGAAATATTGAGGTTGCTTGAATGTATAAGTCCGCGAAGCTGGGGATTCAGGTCAACGAACACGCCGAAGTTGGCATGCCCCTGCACTTTTCCTTCGTAAATTTTTCCAACGTCAAGCTCGTGTATGTCGCATTCTGCTCCCAGGACGTGGACAAGAGGTTTTTTGGCGCAGCTTTCGCAGAGGTCACCTTTCGTGGTTTCCCTGCCACAAACAGTGCATGTGAAGAACTTGCCCCTGCCTGCGCAGGTCTTGCATGGTTCGGTGACCGAGAGCCTGCCTGTGCCCCCGCATTTTGCGCATTTTATGCCTCCTCCCATGAGTTTTCCCAGGTCTTTTTCCGAGAGTTGGTCGAGGCTTATGGCTTTTGGCTTGCCTGACCCTTTGCAGTCGGGGCATTCCTTTTCGCTGAGGATTATGGTGCCTGTTCCTTTGCAGGCGGTGCATTCTGTGGTCATAGATTTGAGTGATAGATGCGGTAGGGAGTGAAATAAGTTACGTGGGAGATAGTCAGGTTAGATGTTTTAGTAGCTCATCTTTCTTAGTCCGGAGAAGGTAGGCTTTAACATTATCAGCCAATTTTGCAGGAAGAGAAGCCAGTTTAAAAATAGTCTTTCCTTTTATCTTTTCCAAATCATTTTTTATTTCCGCATAAGCGATTTCCTGTAATGGTATGCGTATCTCATGTTTAGCACCTGTGCCGCCGAATTCAGCGCCGACAGTTATGACAAGCTCTTCGCGGATTCCCTTCAGGGAGACTATTATCGAATTAAGCTTCTTTTCAACTGTTTCAATATTTTTTGCGGCGCTTATTTGAGATGATATTTTGCTTAGAACCATGTTGATTAAAGGAAGTTTATCTTCAATGTATGGTTCATCGCCCGCTTTTTTAAGCAGTTCGCAGGCTTCCCCTCTTTCTTCTTCAGGCATTTTGGCGCAAATGGCAGATAACGCAATCTGCATATTATTTACACCTTTTTCAAGTCCTATCGGGTCTCTAATTTGTGGAAATGCTTGGCTTACATGAATTACTTCTTTTCCTAAATCTTCTAATGGTGTGTCCTTTGTTTGCTTACACAGCGTCTTTGCATTTTCCTGAATCTCTGTTAATATTTCTTTTATTTTCTGGTCGATTATCGGCAGCCCTTTCTTGATCAGTTTCGTTGCTCCTGGTGCTTTTTCCGCTGTAGTTTCCAAAAGTTCTGCCGCGCGCTCACAATAGCGCCTGTAGGCGTTGAGGTCGCATTTCATCGTATTAAAGTCAATATCATGCACTTTTTTCACTTCTTTCAATGCATTTGCAAGATTTTCCATTGCGTCAAGGAGTTTCTTTTTACTCTTCGATCCTTCCACAGCACCTTTTGCCTCTGATAAATATTTCTTTACTTCGGCTTCAACCCCTTGTTTCTTGAAAGTTATTGTATAGAACGAACGGTAAAACGGAAGACAAAACCTAGCTGGACTAATGAGAGTCTCTTTTGATACTATTTCAAAAAATTTTAGAGCTTTTTCTAATTCTTCCCTAAAATCATCTTCACATTCTGCCTCAGTTGCTTTGGAGATGCATATTTTTCCCAGAAAATAATTTGTAGATATTCGTACATAGGAATATTTAGATTGTGAGAGACGAATCAAGTTTGCAAATGCCTGTTCTTTATCAGAAGCATAAGGAAAAACAGAATAAAGAGCATGTGGTATGCATCGCACATTGTTACCCTGCACCTGTGTAAGACGATACAAATCTTCCCATGCATATCCTTTGTTAGGAATATAGTCGATTGCTGAACAGACGGTTAGTGTTGCGCGCCACCTCACATGATTGTCTTTGTCCTGAGCGAGCAGAATTAGATCTTTCCATGCCTGTTCTTTATCGAGTAAAAATGTAAATCTTCTGCGTAGCTCCTCTACCGCCTCTACACGATTTTTTATAAACCTACTTTGCGCCATCCTGTGAATCTCAGCCTGTTCTACCAATTACCTGCACCACTTTATCCAATACACTCGCACATTTAAAATTATATCGACCGCGCGCCGCAATAGCCCATGCAAAAGAGCGAGTTTTATTTGATCCCGCTTTTGCCTCTTACTTTCTCCACTTCCTCTTCAACCCCTTTATCCTATCAAAATCCCCATCCTCTGAATATATCGTTTCTGCGCCTGCAATAAAAGCAGTAGCCGCATGAATCGCATCTCTCGGAAGAATTTTGTACTCCTTTATTAGTTCAAGAGCCTTCCATACCACACCATCATTTACATCAAAAAATCTCATGTTCGGCATGGTCAAGAAAGCTTCAAGATTTTTTACTGCAGCATCAATTCCCTTGACTTTATTCACCTTATAAAAAACCTCATCAAAAGTAAGAAACGAAGTGCATGCAGGCATCTCCTCGTTCTGTACTTTCTCAAGCATCCCTCTTGCCCACTCTCCCACGCCTGTTTCATCAAGGATTGCGTAGATAACCAGATTTGAGTCCAAATAATTCAATTTATCCTCTCTTCAAGCTCTTCTTCATACGCTTCGTGAGGGTGAAACCTGAGTTTTCCCATGCCTTTCGCAGTCTGCCTGAAGATTGCAATGGCATCCTGCGGAGGCTTTTCTATCTCTAGTTTTTTATCTGCCAGTTTAAACAATACCTTTGACCCGGGATAGATATTCAGGGCATGCCTGAATTCCTGTGGGATAACTACCTGCCCTTTCGGACCTACTTTCATTACGGCTTCCATTTTATCTTCTTGATATATTTAGTATAACTCGTATTTATACTTGACCGAAGGGTAAGGATTTAACATTGATACTGGGAGGATAGACAAATTGAATGGGCTACTGTGAGGCAAAACTTATATCCCCTGAAACCGTCAATTATTCTTGCACATGATTCCCGACAAATGTAAAAACTGGAAAGTCGCCAGCGCGCCATTGCTCAATTACTGGTGCAAATGCATCTGCGGCAATACCCATGGGAAGCTGTGCGAACCCTGGTGCAGGATTGTGGAAAGGTATGGCTTGTGGACGCTTCTTGTAACAATCGGTCTGCCATCAGTCCTGATAGTTCTATTCGTTATGGGAATCTTATAATCCGGCATGAATAAATATCCAGAAACGATGTCCTTATTTACTTTCTGCATCTTTAGGCGGCATAGATGGAAGAACTCTCAGCGGTAATAGAAAAAGTGCATGCTTCGGAAGAACTGGATTTCGACGACGGCGTGCTCCTTATGGAGTCAAAAAACCTCCCGCTAATCGGAGCGCTTGCGGATTACGTGCGCAAAAAAACCGTGGGCGACAGGGTGATGTTCGTAACAAACTGCCATATAAACTATACCAATATCTGCACCTCAAAATGCAGGTTCTGCGCATATTTCAGGGAAGAAGGGCAGAATGGGGCTTTTACGCTTACCATTGATGAGATAATGGAAAAAGCGCAAAAAGCGCAAAGTTCGGGAGCCACCGAACTGCATATCGTGGGCTCTCTTAACCCGAAACTGCCGTTTGAATATTATGTAGAAGTACTCAGCAGGCTCCATGAAAAGTATCCTGCAATGTCTTTAAAGGCTTATACAGCAGTAGAAATCGCATACATCGCGCAGGCATCGGGAATAAGCATAAAACAGGCACTCATGCGCCTTAAGAAAGCGGGGCTTACAGGTCTTCCCGGAGGCGGGGGCGAGATATTCAATGAGGAGATACGGAAAAAACTCTGCCCCAACAAGATTAGCGGCGAGCAGTGGCTCAAGGTCATGGAAACCGCCCACAGGCTTGGTATAAAAAGCAATGCAACGATGCTGTACGGGCACATCGAAACTCCTGCTGATATTGTTGACCATATCTTGAGGATAAGGAAATTGCAGGAAAAAACAGGAGGTTTCCAGGCGTTCATCCCTTTGAGTTTCCATCCCGACAACACAGACCTTAAAAAAAGCGGGGTGTCGGGTCCCACAGGATTTGACGACCTGAAAATCATCGCAGTCTCGCGCCTTTTACTCAACGGCTGTGTCAATAATATCAAGACTTACTGGGTCATGGTGGGCGAGAAACTTGCGCAGATTGCGCTTCATTACGGTGCGAACGACATCGACGGCACTGTCATGGAAGAGCGCATCACTCATGCTGCGGGAGGCGCTGCGCCTGAATATTTGCCGAAAGAGAGGCTGGTTCATTTAATAAAAAATGCGGGAAGGATTCCGGTGGAAAGGACTTCGAATTATGAAATAATAAAAGAATATTGAAATCTATTAAATTAGCGAAGAGCAGAATTTTCAGATAGCGGTTTTGGTATATCTGAAGTTTTTACCGCAGAGTTGCCCGCATTTCATGGCTGTGTGTCTTCGCATCATATCTACTCTTTCCAAAACTGCCACCATTTCCTTGGCTCAAGCCGTGATAAAACAAATCGCACTGCTTCGCGAACATGTAGCCGTGAATCGTTGATATTGTCTCTAAGATAAGGGATTGCAGGTTCTCCGATATTAACCAACGCTTCACCTGCAACCCCACAAAGCGAATCGGCTTCAGCAAATCCCGTAATCTCAGCGGCTCCAGCAGAATCAGCTAATGCATCAAGAATTGTTGAAATAGCTATAGGGCTCCTGATTACGCCAAGCACTCTGATTCGGCGTTCAAGTGACTTCATACCCTCACGGGTTACCTTCCAATCTTGTCCGATAGTCGCAGCAGTTATTTTTCTATTACAGTCATTTGCGGATGCAATGAGTGCATCAACACATTGTTCTCCATACTGAGCAATCTCATCTTCAATTTGTCGAATTAGCTCACCTTCGGCTGTGTCGAGGGACGAAATCATTATTTGTATTTTGTTAACTTGCTGTGGTGTTGCGATTGGCATTCTGGCACGGTAAAAGAAGTTATATATCGCCATCATGATTGAGGCAGTGAGTTCTCGTGGCCCGCATTCATAACAAAGGTAATGCTTTTTATCTGAGGGATCAGCAACCGCAAATACAAATTGCATTTCTCTACTACCCTGTTGAATCCAAACATAGACATCCACACCCTCTTTCAAATCCTTAAAGATAACACCGAAGCCGCAGAGTGTCTCTTTAATAAGCCTAGCAGCAGTCTGAGGTCCATCTATATCCTCCTGAAAATCAATGCAGATACGTTTCCCACTGAGTTTTTGAAGAAATCCATCTCGCTCCTTAAGAGTAAAAACCTCAGGAGCGTTGGAGGACAGTGAACATGAAAGCCCGAGTCTTTTTAGTTCAATTATCATAGTGACACTCTCTTAATCGAGGTAACGAACCTTCACTAACTTAAGAGACCCTTTAAAAACGGTGCCCCCTTCTGTGTGAATTGAATCTCTGCCTTTTTCACAAACACATGTATTGGGTGGTCTTGATGGATAACAATGGTCGCAATATAATCTACTGCACTCTCGACATTCTTCTGCAACACCTACACCAGCCGTGGCTTGATCAACGGAGAGCATGACATATCCATGTCCACTCTCAATTTTTTTCATTCTGCGACCGCAGACTTCGCAATTATTTATATCTGATTTAAACAACTTATCAAATATTCCCATTTTATCACCCCATATCCATTGGTTGTATATAAAGGCACACAACCTTATTTCTTTTTTTAACTGAAATGCGGGCAATTTCATATAACTCATTCATATCCGCATTGCGTACATACTCACTTTGGATGCATTGCTCAGTTTTTTCCATAGGTTACTCCTTCATTTCTTTAAAATCCATAGTATCCAATGGACTTATAATCTTCCCAAAAGCCTTGTTATTTACATGGGTATATATCTCTGTTGTTTTTGAATTTTATAGCCAAGTAGTTCCTGAATATAGCATAAATCAGTTCCGCATTCAAGAATGTGTGTAGAAAAACTGTGCCTCAAGCTATGAACAGTTACATCCTTTCTAATGCTTGCCTTATTTTTTGCCTGTACAAAAGCTATAACCCAAGCTCAACGCGTTTCAATTCGCTCTTCTTCTTCTCAAGGAACGAATAAACAGGTCCGTGCGCCGAGCCTTCAAGAAGCATATCTATCCCTGCCCTTGCCACGGCATTCTGTTCCGGATACCCTATCATGCATACTGTTTTTCCATAAACTGAGATATACGCGTTTGTAAGGCTCTCGAATATCTCCCTGGTTTTCCCATCCTTTCCGATGATTCTTCCCCTTATCCGCTGGAGGTCTTTTTCGGTTCTTGCGATATTTGAGAGGTCTATAGTTTCAAACATGAGAAGGTCATGGTCAAAAAGTTTCAGGGCTTTTTCAGGGCTAAAACCCCGGGCGATTGCCTGTACCACTTCTTTCGCCCGCATTCCCTTGAGCGCATCCTTCGGGTCGGATATTTTGACATCCCCGTTCTCGCTGTCAATATTTAACGTTGCAGTTGATTTTTCCTCGATAAGTTCTTTCGTTCTGCCTTTCGGGCCTACAATAACCGCTATTCTCTCAAGTGGGATTTTAATATGCTCTGTCATTTGTCTTCCTCTTCGTTTCTTTTTATCATTGAAATCATTTCTTCTTCATTTACCGGGATGTTTAATTTCCCGAAGAAGCGTGCGATATTGGTTACATCGCGCCTCAGGTACTTGTCTGCATGAAAATGGTCTGTCATAACCGACTGACCCATATCTATAATCACGGGCTCCATAGTATTCACGTCAACCAATATATTGTATTCGCTCAGGTCTGCATGGACAAGTTTTGCGTGGGAATATAACAGGTGCATGTATTCAAGAACCATGTTATAAATATGCAGCGCTTCAGTTGGCGTGAGTTTCACATCCTTCAGTTGGGGCATGGGAATGCCGTCACTCCCGATAAACTCCATTAAGAGTATGTTCCTTTTTGTGATATAGGGTTTCGGAACCCTCACTCCCGCCTCTTCCGCCCGTTTCAGGTTTTTGAATTCTTTTTTCGTCCATGCAAGAATAATATCCTTCCTGGATTGTTTAATACCGGAAAACCGCGGGTCTCCTAAAATATAGTCTTTCATCGCATTAAAATTTGCAGTGGAAATGAGATATATCTTTACGGCAATCTCGGAAATATCGTCTTTTTTGGAGATGGCGTGGAAAAGATTCGCTTCCTTTCCCGTACTGAAAGAACCCCCGAGCGCATCGATGTAACCTTTTCTGGAAAGCTCGTAAAGAGCCATTAATGTTGCATCGTCAAAAACGTCTGCAAAAACGTTCCTCCGGTCAGAATCCTTGACCCGCATACGGAATTCATCGATTATCTCATCCATGCGGTGAAGCTTCTTATCACTGACCATACTCTTAATTCAGCTTTTCAAAAATCCTTTTCGTTCGAGCCAGTTTACCTGGGGTCCGCTGTATTTCCATGCGATGTCTGCTTTTTCATTCTGGAAAGACCACGGTACAACGATTACCACATCCCCTTCACGGATCCAGGTGCTTTTTTTCATTTTACCCGGAATGCGAGCGAGCCTGACCACCCCATCCATACACCTTACCCGCAGCTTGTTAGCCCCAAGCAAGCTTTCTACAATGCCCAGCAATTCATTCGCCTTTTTTTGCGGGATGCGAATCCTGGTAAACTCTTCAGGTTGCTGGCTGCTATTTTGTCGCTGCTTCAGTATAACACCTCATAATTCATGCCTTATATTGCTTCCTTATATTGTTTCCGCTGTATGTAAAGGTTACTGATTTGAAAAATCAGCCAGATATTAAAGGCCCCGTATTTAAATACGGGGTATTCATATGAAGTCTTATATGCCAAAAATCTCCATACTCGGTCTTGAGGGAACTGCATGGAACCTGAGCGCTGCGGTTGTTGATGAGGAGGATGTAATTGCTGAAACCACAGCCACATATAAGCCTCAAACAGGAGGCATTCATCCGCGTGAAGCGGCACAGCATCATGCAAACCACATTACAAGGGTGATAAAGGAAACCATAGAAAAGGGTGGAAGAAACGTAAGTGCTGTGGCATTTTCCCAGGGACCCGGGCTCGGACCATGTCTTCGCACCGTAGCCACTGCTGCAAGGGCGCTTGCATTATCACTTAATGTTCCTCTCATAGGGGTTAACCACTGCATAGCCCATATCGAGGTTGGCAGATGGAAAACCCCGGCGCGCGACCCTGTCACGCTATACGTCAGCGGCGCGAATTCACAGGTTCTTGCTTACAGGAAGGGTCATTACAGGGTTTTTGGCGAGACGCTGGATATCGGGATAGGAAATGCCCTCGATAAGTTTGCAAGGTCGGCGGGTTTGCCCCATCCCGGAGGTCCGAAGGTTGAGGAACTGGCTAAAAAAGCCACCCGGTATATTCCGCTGCCTTATACAGTGAAAGGCATGGATTTTTCTTTCTCAGGACTGACGACTGCCGCACAGGAATATATGAAAAGCTCCGAATTGCCAGATGTGTGCCACTCTTTCCAGGAAACAGCTTTTGCCATGCTTGTGGAAGTAACCGAGCGGGCAGTGGCGCACACCGGAAAAAACGAAGTTCTTCTTGCGGGGGGCGTGGGCGCGAATTCCCGCCTTCGGGAGATGCTTGCGATTATGTGTGAAGACAGGAGCATCAAGTTCTATGTGCCTGAGAAGCGGTTCATGGGGGACAACGGCGCAATGATAGCGTATCTTGGTCTTTTGATGTATAACTCAGGATACAGGACAGCAATTGCGGATTCAAAGGTCAATCCCAGTTACAGACCAGACGACGCGGTGGTGTCATGGAAACCTTTAGGAAAGGTTTATCAAACGGGGGGTATGCCGAGCATACCCCAACACGATGGCATAATCGCAAGCGGCGCCGAGGCTGTGATAGCTCTTGAAGGCAGCACAATAATCAAGACAAGGATACAAAAGCGCTACAGGCTGAAAGAAATTGACGAGAATATACGAAGAGAGAGAACAAAAACCGAGGCAAGGCTGATTTCCGAAGCGCGGCGATGCGGAGTTCCTACGCCCATAATCAGGGACGTTACCGATTTTGAAATCCGGATGGAGTATATTGAGGGAACGGCGCTTAAAAATATAGTGACCCCCTCGCTTTCCGAACAGACTGGAGAGCTTATCGGGCGCCTGCATACATGCGGAATTATTCACGGCGACCTTACCACGTCCAACCTTTTATATAAGGATGGAAAGCTATTCCTGATAGATTTTGGTCTTGCGTATCTTGACAAGACTCTGGAAGCAAGGGGCGTGGATATACATGTGCTTTTCCAGACTTTTGAGAGCACGCATGAGAACCATGAGGAACTTATCGAGGCTTTCAAGAAAGGATACGCGATGACTTTCCAGGATTCAGGGAAAGTGTTTGAGCGAGTGGTGGAAATCGAATCCAGGGGAAGATACGCTTGACATGGGTATGGGCAGCTTTTCTGGCTTAAATTTGATTTTGCAATATCTTTAGAATCAGTTATCTGTGCAAGGCTTTCTTCTATGTTGAGTACGATTATTATTTCGCTTCCTATCAAAAAATTTTTCCATGTTATCCACTCCATGAAAAAAATAATCCCAAAACAGCAGCAATGGGCATCTTTCTAATAAAAGCCATTCCAGGACTCT
>JAQUQX010000042.1 GCA_028715885.1 Candidatus Methanoperedens sp. | reverse complement strand
GCGGGTCATTGTTAAAAATGACCTTTACTGTGATACGTTTTTGCTTTCAGAACTCCAGTTGCTGCCGCCAACGCAACCCAGCAAAATAATCTGCGTAGGACTCAACTATATAGACCATGCTAAGGAACTGGACATGCCGATACCTAAGAATCCGCTGCTATTCTTAAAACCCCCGTCCGCGATTATAGGTCATCTGGGAAGGATTGTATATCCTGATACGACCAAACGCATGGACTACGAGGCGGAACTTGCCGTAATAATCGGAAAGCGCTGCAAGAACGTACGCGCAGCCGATGCGGGCAGTGTGATAATGGGATATACATGTTTCAATGATGTCACGGCGAGGGACCTCCAGAAAGAAGATGTCCAGTGGACAAGAGCCAAGAGTTTTGACACATTTGCGCCTGCTGGTCCTTACATTGCGGATGCCGGTATGGACGTCAGCGACCTTTATATTAAAACACGGGTCAACGGCAAACTGCGGCAGGAGTCAAGTACCGCCAACCTTATTTTCGATGTGCCGCAGTTAATCGAGTTTATCTCTGGCATTATGACCCTTGAGCAGGGGGACATTATTGCCACGGGAACGCCGCCCGGAGTAGGCGAATTGTCGGTAGGAGATGAAGTGGAAGTGGATATTGAAAATGTAGGTGTATTGAAAAATAATGTTGTTCGATATGTTTAGTATTTTACAGGATAATGATGGATTAATATCCCTTCGTTTTATTAAGAATGACAGTAATAGAGGGATGCTGCTTAAAACAGGTGAACATAATGTCTGATGTATATGATACAGTATGGGAAAGCCGGAAACGCAAGCCTCCTGCAAGGGAAGAAAAGAAGCTTCAGGAAGTAAGACCGCCTTTTACAGACCGGGACAGGCTAAAAGATACCATTGAAAGACGAAAAAAGAACGTATATGGAATGAAATAAGATAGAATCTTTGAAATTTTAAGGAATACATAAAAACTTTTTTTGGTATCAGGTACAAGAGGAGGCAAAATGGTCGAAGTTTCAGTTATCCTGCCGGCATATAACGAAGCCGCGAGGATAGAAAACACCGTGGAAAGAACCGCCGAAGCCCTGCGTGGCATCACATCATCATTTGAGATAATAATAGCCGAGGATGGAAGCCATGACGGCACTGATAAGATTTGTGAAGCTCTTGCAAAAAAATATGACTTTGTGACGCACCTGCATTCGGATGAAAGGCTGGGAAGGGGACGCGCCATGAACCGCGCCTTTCGTGCCTCTAAAGGTGATATACTGTGCGATATTGACGTTGACCTTGCCACGGACATGAAGCATTTAAGAGAACTGGTGCAATCAATCCGCGATGGTTATGATTTCGCCACAGGCTCCCGCATGCTTCCCCAGAGCAATGTCAAAAGACCGCTCAAGAGGGGGCTTGCAAGCAAGGGTTTTAATTTCCTGACGCGGCTCATGCTGGGTTCAAAACTATACGACCACCAGTGCGGTTTTAAATCATTCAAACGGACATCCCTTTTTGCGATTATGGGTACTGTTAAAGACACGCACTGGTTCTGGGATACGGAACTGCTTGTCAGGGCGCAGCGCGCCGGATACAAAATCAAGGAATTTCCGGTAGAATGGAAGCACGGTGGCGCTACAAAGGTTAATTTAGTCAGGGACATATTCGGGATGGGGTCACAGATATTCAGGTTATGGTATGAATTCCTGTGGGATTGAAAATCAGTCAAACACTACCGTTTTATATATTATGATAGACAAAATAAAATTTAAGAAAAGGTCACATAAGATACTATGACTGATAAAATACAGCTTCTTACCGGAAAATCGGATACAAAAGATGTATTCATAGATGCACAGGAATTTGTTACCGGGAGAACGTGCGTAATAGGTCAAAGCGGGAGCGGTAAAAGCTATTTGATAGCAGTGCTCTGCGAACAACTGCTGCAAAATAATATCGCCTTTTGTATAGTTGATACGGAAGGGGAATATTTTTCTCTGAAGGAAAAGTTCGAACTGCTCTGGGTTGGCGGGGAAGAAGCCGATGTCAGTATAGAACTTGATTTCTATGACCTCATAACGAAATCCATAAAAAATAACGTCCCCTTGATTTTAGATGTATCGGATGTCATGGAGCAGAGAAAGGTTGTTTCCGGTTTTGCGGGTAAATTATATGAAATAGAAAGCCAGATAAAGCAGCCGTATTTGTTGATTATCGAGGAGGCAGACAGGTTTGTCCCGCAGAGCAAGGACTCCATAAAGGAAATCGAGGAGATTTCAAAACGAGGAAGGAAAAGGGGGCTGGGTTTGCTTGTTGCGACGCAAAGACCTTCTCTTGTAAATAAAAATGTCCTCTCCCAGTGCGGAAACCAGTTAATCGGCAAATTAACAACCGAAAACGATTTAAAAGCGGTGGATTTGTTTTTTGCAGACAGGAAAGAACTGGAACTATTGCCTAAATTGAACACCGGGGAATTTTTTGTGATGGGGAATGTGGTGAAGGAAAAAACAAGGATGCAGGCTGCCCAGAGAATAACACAGCACAAAGGTCTTACCCCCAAACTGATTCCAAAGGCGACAGGTAAAATTACCGAGTTAAAAACAAGCCTTGGTTTTGCAGGGATATCGGAGGAGAAAGAGAAAGTAAAAGAAGCCTATGAAGTAAAAGAAACCTATGCGATTGGCGAGAGAAAATTAAAAGGAGTTGAGGCGAAAATTCCAAAAGAGCAGATAGAAGCCATCGTTGATGGTAAACGAAAGAAAAAATACTGGCTGTTCGGGGAAAGAGAACATGTAAAGTCTATCGAACTGATTTATCACCCGTTTGTCTGGGTTGAAGTAACCGCTCCGGAGGGATTTATCACGAAGAGTCTTACATCGCATTCATTGATAGCAGATTCTGTAAGCGGCGAATTTGTGGATATTAAAAACGGCTTAAAATACTCAACAGGTATTTCCAGATTAATCGGTTTGAATGAGAATGAAATAAAAATATTGATTGAAATTTTCAGGAATGAAAAAATTACAATCGGAGATCTTGAACTTAAAACAAATTTATCCGAAACTACATTAAGGAATATTATCCGCAACCTGCAGGATAGGAAGATTGTAACTTCTTCAAAACAGGGTAATTTAAAATTATATTCTTCTCTTATCAACTTTGACCCTCCTGATTTAAAACAGTCCTTGAGCCGCCCTGAAATACAGCAAATTTCCGGAAAAACAAATAAGCAGGTGCTTACAGAAGATGTCTTGCGAAAAATAATAAAGGGTCTGGAAAATGATGCAGATATAACAAAATTTGAAGTTTTTTATTACCCCATATGGTTTGTAAACCTGGAAAACAGAAGCCTGAAAATAGATGGGGTCGCAGGGAAAGAATTTTTATAGACATTGTTGGCAGAAGATAAGGGTAAAATAAAGTAATTCGATAGCTTAATAATAAAAAGAGCATTGTAAGGAACAAAGGTGCAAATAACATGAAAAGAGACCTTATGGATATCCTGTGCTGCCCCATGTGCAAGGGCGACCTCGTACTTGAGGTCACGGAAGAGAACGAGAAAGAAATCGTGAAAGGAACACTGTATTGCGGGAAATGCAAGGAGTATTACCCGATAGATGACGGCATACCCAATATGCTGCCGCCGGAACTGCGGGAATAATCCCCGTATTTAAATACGGGGTCTAAATGATTGCGGATTACGAAGACATCGCAGAATATATTATAAAAAATTACAGGAATAAAGTTGTGGAAGTCGGAGTGGGAAGCCTTCCGCATGTGGCTCTCTTATTAAGAGATAAAATGGATGTGGTTGTTACCGACGTCAACGAGCAAAAATATACCGGCGTCAGGTTTTGCAGGGACGATATATTCTTACCCGACATGGGAATATACAGAAACGCCTCCCTGATATACTCCATAAGACCGCCAATCGACATACAGGAAGCAATAGCAAGGGCAGCTAAGGAAGCAGGGGCAGACCTGCTTATCAGACCTTTTGGGAATGAAAAGGCAGACCTCAGGAGATTTTATAAGGAGTATAACCTGGTGAATTATAAGAAGGCGAGGTTCTATTTGTATAAATCCTAGCGGCTTTTCCTGACCTTAAAAACGTATATCAGCAAAATTATTACAACACCTGCGCCCAGTATGCTTCCATCTCTTATCTTCGATAACACATCCGCCGCAGGTTTTGTTGCTTTCCCGTTCATCGCAGGCGAAGTAATGTTTGTAACATTTATCTCTGGCAACCGGGCAGATGTATTCCTTGCCAGTTCAAGGGTTATTTCTCCCCGGTTTTTTGAAATCTCCGAGAAAAATCCTGATATCTCGGTGTGAGTGCCGACATTTTTCGTTGCATTACTCATGCCGCTGATATTGGTGACATCGATACCGGCAGGCAGGATTATGGACACAGGCGACTTTGCCTGACCGAGGAACCAGATGCTGTTTGCGTTAATAATAGAGTCCTTCCACCTGTAAGAGACAGTGTACTTATTCACAATAGTTTCCGTTATGCTTGTGTTCCCGATAATCCCGGAAGACAACGTTGACTCCACACCAGTAACTTCTATCCCGTTATTCCCGTTAGTCCCCGTATTTAAATACGGGGTCTCTGGGGTCTCTATCCTGACATCAAATTCATCGTCAATAGAACTCTTAAGTCTGTTGCGCATCTCTTTATCGGTTTTCAGGAGTTCCCATGCATTGATAAAACTGTCATTATTCCCAAACCTTTCATCAACGCCCATCCTGTACACTACCGAATCCATCCCGGTGTATGTCTCAGTGTAGCCCCATGTCATACCGTATTCATCCACTGTAATATTGTTGCTCCACTGGCTCTCTGCGCTCCCATCCGGCACGGTCAGGACTATTATAAAAATAGCAAGAAAGACAGGAATAACTCTCATCTGGTTATTACCTCGCATCCATCTTGTGTAACAATAATCGTATGTTCAGCCTGTGATATTAGCCCGCCCTTGATTTCCTTTAGTATTGGATACGGCTGGATGACGCCTGCCCTGACCAATTGCACTATCGCAAAATCAACGCGCTCACCGAGCCATCTTTTCGCAAAAGGCAGCGTCTTATATTTCCCTATCTCCTGCAGTAATGCCCTTGCAGAAGGATGGCGCACCGGTCTGTCCGAGACGATATGATAAATCTCGGCACTGCCGGCATCGTGAATCTTCCCGCCGCCATTGGTAGCAAAGGGTTCAATAGCAACTATATCCCCTTCCTCAAGCACCACGCCGTGCGGCATTCGTTTGTTGGGAATAGATGGCGGAGCGTGCTGTATATACTGTGCAAGTCCGTGTCCTGTGAGGTTGATTATGGGTTTAAACCCGAATGAACTGATAGTATCGTCAATTACACCGCCTATGTCCGAAGTATTCACGCCTGAATGGATGAATTTGATTGCCTCGCCAAGCGCGGATTCTGCCGCTTTAACCAGTTCAGGATTCTCCGAAAGGTCAACGGTTATCGCAGTATCTGCAATGTATCCATCGATATGAACGCCGATATCAAGTTTTACCATATCCTTTCCGAAAACCGATTTGTCGTTAAAAGACGGGGTTGAATGCGCCGCTTCATCATTGCGTGATATGTTCACGGGAAAAGCAGGCTCTCCCCCCTTCTCACGTATCAGGTTCTCTGTGAACTCCGCTACCGAAAGCAGGCTTGCACCCTCCACGACCTTTTTCGCAGCTTCAGCCCGTACTTTGGACAGTATTTTCCCCGCCTTTCGATATTTTTCTATAATTTCATCGGTATTTTTCATCTTAACACCAGATTCTTTTCAAACATAGTTAAATTCTTGCATCCGCTTCGTGTCACCAGCACCACATCTTCAAGCCTCACGCCGCCGATTTTCCTATAATATAGACCCGGCTCGACGGTAACTACAGCACCTGCCTTCAGTTCCTTTCCATTCTCGCCCAGACTGGGACCCTCATGGATGTCAAGTCCCACACCGTGCCCTGTTGAGTGGATAAAGCCTTCCGTGAACTCGCCGCTTTTCCCTCTTGCAGTCCCGTATCCCCGATCTTCGAGAAGATCGCATACGATATTGTGGATTTCACTGCCTGTAACTCCTGCTTTTATTTTTTTCATCGCAGCGTCCTGTGAATCAAGTACAGCCGAATACATATCTTTTAATTCGCCTTCGGATTCCCCTCGCGTTACCGTCCTTGTCATGTCCGAATAATATCTCTCTTTTTTTGACATGGGAACCATGTCGATAACGATGGGTTCTCCTGCTATTAATCCGCCTTCGCCTTTCCAGTGGGGGTCAGAGCTTCCCCGCCCGCATGCGATAATAATATCAGGCGCCTCGCAGCCCACGGACAGGAGCGACTTTTCGATTATTGCCCTTACATTTTCCGTTGTGAGCTGTGCATTATCCTGCCAGAGCACCCCGTTCCTGATTGATGCATTTCTTATAGCGCCAAGCGCTTCGGAAAGAGCTTTCTCGCCTGCTCTCTGCGCGGTTTCAATGGATTTTATTTCGTTCTGTTTTTTTATCTCGCGCATCTCACGAAAAGGGCTTTTTATGGGGATAACGCCAAGACCTTCTTTTCGCAGGCAATCCGCAAGCTGCACCGGGAAATTATACGGCACAGCAATACGTTTAATGTTCTCGGAACGCAGGAATTCAATAATCATCTCGCAGTATGCGGCATCGGCGTCCCTGTGTTTCCTGAGCTTTTCCATTATGCCGTATCTGGAGGTGGGAAGCACTTCCCCGACTTTTGATTCTTTCCTCGCTCTTCCGAGTTCCATGTCTGAGACTAGAAGCTTCTCGTTCTTTGAATTAAGGTATATGAAGGAATCGTATGCTAAAAACCCTGTGGCATAATACATGTCTGCATTGTGCGCGCTCTCGCTTGCCATCAGGAAAGCATCTGCGTCAGAAATATTCAGTTTCATTCCATTCCATGAGGGAAATGATTCTACATATTACCTTCGGAAAGTCATGGAAGCGGGACAAAGATATACATACACAAAAAAATTCCGCAAGTTTTATATTGAAGATAATGCAAGAATACAATGGAATAACAGAAAAACGGGGAAAAACGCTAAAACGGGGTTCTCGAACTTTAAAAAACGGGCGAGGAATTGAAGAGAACAGTTCGGGATTTGCATCTCAAATTGGATAAAATAGTGGCGAATATGAAAAATTACCTGACAATTGTTATCGGTTTCATTCATGATTTTGCAACAGGCTTCTGGGCAGCTACGGTTCTTGCCATATACTGGCTGCACACACAACATCTTGATAATGCCCAGATAGCAAATTCTCTTACGCATCTGGAGAGCGATTTATTTTATCTTGGTCTTGCCAGTGTCGGCATTGTGCTTATTACAGGCATGGGAAGGACCTTCACCTACATCGAAAATGTCTATGGAGAGGGTGCCGAGATGATGAGAAAAAAGATGTTGATTGTAAAACACACTCTGCTTTTTGGCATTTTTGGAACCGGCATATACTGGCAGTACACAATGGTTGTTAATTAGAGGTAAGGTAATTTGAAGGTCTGTTTAATTTCCCCGCCATTTCCGTTTTCAGGGCGTGTTCCCATGGTTCCGCCTATACTTGAATATCTGGGAGCGCTGACGCTTAAGGCAATGCCTGATGCGGAGCTTGAGCTTATAGACGCCAACGTTCATGAACCGCAGCCGGAAAACATACAGGCTGACCTCGTAGGAATAAGCTCTATAACTGCAACAATAACATGGTCTTATAATTTCAGCGATGAATTGAGAAAACTTGGCAAAAAAGTAGTTCTTGGCGGGATTCATCCGACCGCGCTTCCCGAAGAGGCAAAGCAGCATGCAGATGCTGTTGTTGTCGGGGAAGCAGAGTCTGTCTGGCATGAAATCCTGAAGGATGCTTTAAGGGGGAGTTTAAAAACTTTTTATTATGGCGAAAGACTACCGCTGGATGATATGCCTGTCCCGCTCACATGTTTTACAAACGGAGATTACAAATTCAGGGCAGTCTTTACCGCGAGGGGCTGTCCTTACAGGTGCAGTTTTTGCTCTGTCAGGAAATTCTTCGGCGATACTCTACGCTATCGTCCTATCGAAAGGGTGGTTGAAGAGGTTGAAAAATGCACAGAAAGGATATATTTCAACGGGGATGATAATATCTGGGGCGGAGATTTAAACAGGTCAATAGAACTTTTTACCAGTCTTTCCCAAATAACTAAAAAATGGTGGTATGGTTTTGGAGACCTGCGGGCTCCCCAGTCACCACTTGGTGATAAGCTTCTGGAATCAGCGAGAAAATCCGGGCTCTTTTCTGTCTGGGCAGGATGGGAGACCTCATCCGGCAAGGGGCTTAAAATGTACCACGCTGCCGCCAAACAGGGTGAGAACAGGGAAGAGGCTGTGAAAAAAATCAAGAAGTACGGTATTGACGTTACTCTTTTTGTTGTGCTTGGGGGCAGGTCTGATACAGCTTCTGACTTTGATAATGTTATCGGTCTTGCCAAACGGCTGGGGGTGGTAATCCATCCGGTTCTGCTGACGCCCCTGCCGGGCACAGAACTTTATGAGGAGTATAAGCCCTATATTTTGAAAGATAAAGGATGGGAGTGTTATACCGGCGCTAATGCCGTATTCGAACACCCCACAATGAGTCCTGAAGAGATTGAGGAGAGGTTTTACAGGACTTCACTTGAATTGTTGAGTACAAAAAGGATATTAATGCACCTTTTTGAGATTCCTTTAAGAGGCTTTCCAACGACGCATGTGCTTTCCCTGATGAAACAGATTCCCATGAAAAGGGCTATGGAGAAAGCCTATGAAAAATGGAAAAAAGACAGAAGAAAGATAGATAGTAAAGTCAAATCATTAAATAATGAGATCCTGGCTCCCTAACCATTTAATGACGGTTTTCTTTGAGGCGTCATATCCGCCGTCAAGATAAATAGCGCCGATTATTGCTTCAAGCGTTTCAGCAAGAACGTACTGCTTTTCATTTGCTTTCTGTTTTTTCTCTCCGATTCCAAGTTTAATAAAAGGCGCAATTCCGAGTTCCCTGCTGATTTTTGCAAGCCCCTCTTCACTCTCAAGTTCCATTTTTTTGTTCGTTATCTCTTCTCTTGTCTTGCAGCCAGATTCTATTAATCGGTCAACCAATATAGTTTTTAAAACAGCATCGCCAAGAGTCCGGAATATCTCCTGGTCTTCGCTGTCCCGATTCTGCTGCCTGTGTTCGTTAGCATAGGCTTTGCGTGTAAGGGAACGGTTTAATAGCCGCGAATCTGTAAAAGAATAGCCTATAGCTTCTTCAATTATCTTTGTGTCCACGTTATCGTCTGAAAGCTCCACAACCAGCAGCGCAGCAATTAGGGTTAACCCTATTTCTTTATCCTCGCCACTGCAAGCCTGATGTCTTCTTCCTTGACTGTGGTTCTTTTTGCATGGTTTGCCAGAGTTATGGCTTCGCGGGATACTTCAATCCCGTACTCTTCAAGGACTTTTGCAAGCTCTATGCCTGCGTCTTCGCCTACTCTTTCTGCTCCAGCCTTCCTGATAATGCGCTCCACCGGCGCAAGCGGTAGTATTGGGGGAACCTGTATAGCCATTTATTTTCACCTGTGAATTAAAATTTACAAGGGATTTAATTGGAAATAACGGTATATATAGTTTTTGAGAGGATGAATTGAGATTAAAAATGATTGTTTTTTGATTCTGGTATGATTTGCACCGTTTCTACGCGGATGTGAGGAGGGTACAAACCATCTCTTTTTTTATTTTCAGCAATATTTATCACCTTCTCTTCTAATTGTACCTTCATGTCCATGCTGTCCCATGATGAATTGGTTTCTCTGATTAACAAAAAACCGCCCCTTGTCGAACAAATGATAGACTCAAAAATACAGATCCAGCCAAACGGCATCGAACTGACGCTGCAGCGCGTGGAGGTTCACGAGACATCAGGGTCAATAGCTTTTGATAATTCGGAAAGAAAACTCCCGGCAACAAAAAATATTGATTTTGATGATGGGGGATGGATACATTTACCAAAAGGCAGCTACAAAATCGTATTCAATGAAATCGTGAACATCCCTGGAAACATCGCTGCAATAGCAAAGCCGCGCTCAAGCCTCCTGCGGTGCGGCGCGACTGTTGAAACCGCTGTCTGGGATGCGGGTTACAGCGGGAGGAGCGAGAGCCTGCTTGTGGTTTACAATGAAAACGGCTTTAAAGTAAAAAAAGATGCGCGCGTTTTGCAGCTTTTGTTTTTCAGGCTCGGCGAAGAAGTTGAAAAAGGCTATTGCGGGGTATATCAGAACGAGAATATCAAAAAATTATAATGCGGAGGATGGGATTTGAACCCACGAATTCCTACGAAACCAGCCCCTCAAGCTGGCGCCTTTGACCTGTCTGGGCAACCTCCGCAAAACTGCACGCATGTTTTATGAGGATATTAATTGCGCGCTATTCTTAATAGCATAGCCCTGTGATATATTTTTGTGATAAAAGAGTTTACCTCTTTTATCAAAACGTACTCAGTATTTCACCCAGTTGTTCTGCTCTTTTCTTAATACTGTTCACTGCTTCAAGAGCAAGTTCCCTGGCTGTCAGAGCGCCGGTCGTTTCAAAAGTCATCACAAAGGACTCAGGATCCGAACCCAGCTTGATAGAACCCATGTCACAGGCTTCCTCGCATAATTTGCACATCGAACATTCGATTACGTCAACGACCTTGACCTTGTTTCCGTTCAATTTCAGGATATTGCGAGGACAAACTTCCACGCATTTACCGCAGTTGTCGCAGTTCTCTCCTATTTTCACAACAGGCGTGTTTTTAAAACCGCTTGCAACGCCAGCCTGCCATCTGCTGTGGTTCCTGCCGGTTCCGAGCCTTGCGATTACCTCAACCACGACTTTGTGTTTTTCTTTAAGTTCCACAATAGGTATGGTCGCATCCGCAGGATGCACCTTCGGGTCTGTTGATACCATATCGCCCGAGTAAACAACCCTAGGACCTTCAGCGCTCAGGGTTAATGAGACCATGCATAACGGGCAGCCTGCGCCTTTACAGGCACATTCCGCGGGAAGTGTATATGATTTAAGATCGGTTTTCAGTGGAATCATTCCCAACCTTAAAGCAAGTTGCTCATCAAACAATACCGAAGTGTTTTCATAGATATCAACATCGTCAATAGCCAGCACCGGCACCTCAGCGAGAATGCTCCTTCTCAATGCGTTGGCAAACGAAGCGGAAACTCCGGATAAGACAAACCTTGCTTTGCGTTCGGATAATTCGATTATGTCAATATCCATTTTACACGCGCCTGCCTTTCTTGGGTTTCGTGCCATCGTGTGGTATCGGCGTTACATCTTCGATACGCCCTATTTTAATACCTGCACGGGCAAACGCACGGATAGCCGCCTGCGCTCCTGGTCCGGGACTTCGCTGCATATTGCCGCCTGGGGCTCTCACTTTTATATGAATTCCGGTTACGCCCTTATCCCTTAACTTATCCGCGAGCTGGTTAGCCATCTGCATGGCAGTATAAGGAGAACTCTCCTCCCTGTCAGCTTTTGTAACCATGCCGCCGCTTATTTTGGCTATGGTCTCAGCCCCCGTCAAATCAGTAACTGTTATCAGGGTATTGTTAAACGAGGAATATATATGGGCAACGCCCCATTTCTCAGTCGTCATTGTTAAGCCTCCGCTTGTTCATTCCCTCTATTCCCCGTATTTAAATACGGGGTCTCGGAGGGGGTCTTTTCGGTTTCAGCAGGTTTTGCTGTTTCCTGCACCATGCCTTTTGCAACCTGTGCAGGTCTTGAAGCATGCGATTCATCCGATAATACCGAACCGCCGTAATAACCTAAGGATAGCTCTTCATTTGATGGGACAATATATCCGGGTATTGTGACCCTCTTGCCCGCTACAGCAATATGACCGTGCACAATGAATTGCCTTGCCTGCTTTAATGTATTGGCAAGTCCCTGTTTGTGCACCTGTGTCTGGAGCCTTCTCTCAAGGAAGGTATTTACATCAAGAGACAGGATGTCGTCCAGTACGGCGTCTGTTTTAAGAAGACCGTATCGTTTCAGGCGGTTGAGGATATTATCAGCGTCTGTCTTTATATGCCCCTTAAGCTGTCCCTTTGCGCCCTCAGCAAGCAGTTTTCTCGCCAGTTCCCTGTATTTTTTAAGGGAACTGTGGGCTTTCCAGACCTCTCTTTTATTTCGCAGACCGTATCTCTTTACAAGCTCGACCTCTGGTTCAATCCTTGAAGCCTGCCAGGGATGCTTTGGCGTCTCGTACGATTTTCGGTTCTTTCCCGGGTAGCCCATTATTTACCCCCCTCTTTTTTCTCTTCTTTCTTTTCCCCTTCTGCTTTAGCCTCTTTTGCTTTTGCTTGAATGAGAGCCCGTGTAACACCGACAGTTCTGCCTTTCCTGCCAGTTGACCTGGTGCGCTGACCGCGTACCTTAAGACCGCGTTCATGCCTGACGCCCTTGTATGAGCGCATCTTTTTCATCAGGTTCAAATCTTCGTTAAGACCAAGTAATACATCTGTTCCGATAAGATGCCTGTCTTCCCCGGACATTATGTCATTTTGTTTGTTTACCATCCACGAAGGCAGAATCGTGGTTATGTTATCAACCGTTGATTGTAATTTATCTGTTTCCGCGTCTTTGAGATACCCTATTGTTGCCTGCGGGTCAAGACCTGCATTGACTGTAAGGATTTTTGCTATGCGCCTGCTGATTCCTTTTATGCTGGTGAGCGCGTATGCTACGCTTCTCTTGCCGTCAAGGTCTGTGTTTGCGATGCGCACAATGTGTCTTATCTCAGGTTCTCCTTCTTTTTTGGGAGCTTCCTTTTTTGCCTCTTTCGGAGCGCCTTTTCGCTCTTTCTTGGGGTGTTCTTTTCCTTCCCCTTTCCACTCATGCTTCCCCTCGTGTTTCCCCTCTTGTTTCTTCTCTTCTTTTTTCTCTTTCTTTTCTTCTTTGGCAGCCTCTTTAGGCGCTTCTTTTTTGGGAGCCTCTTTCTTGGGGGCTTCCTTCTTTGTTTCTTTTACTTCTTTTGTTTCTTCTTTTTTAGCCATCTGATTCCTCCTGTGGCTTTAGCCCCGGATTTATCCGGCGCAGCCCTCACAAACGGGCAGGGCTAATAGTGGGGCATAGCATTTATATTTTATGTATGTGTTTGTGTGCACAAATGTTCCGCATCATCCCAGCCATCGACCTCAAAAACAAAAAATGCGTCTCCTTAGTCCAGGGCATCCCAGACACCGAACGCGTTTCCTTAGACGACCCGCTCGGCATTGCGGCGCGCTGGATAGCAGAAGGCGCCGGCGTACTGCATCTCATCGACCTTGACGGCGCTATCGAGGGACGCAGATTGAACAGTTCCATAATCGAGGAAATAGTAAAAAAATCCGGGGTTGAAACGCAGGTAGGCGGCGGCATAAGGTCAAAAGAAGATGCGGCAGGGCTTCTTGCTCTCGACGTGGAAAGGGTGATTCTCGGGACTGCTGCAATAAACAATCCCTCACTCGTAGCAGAGCTTGCCGGGGAATTCGGAAGCGAGCGCATCATGGTGGCGCTTGACTCAAAAAACGGCAGGGTAACAACTCACGGCTGGGCAAAGCAGTCTGTTTTTACACCTGTCGAGCTTGGGAGGAAGTTTGAGGAACTCGGCGCGGGGAGCATACTTTTCACCGATATCAATACGGAAGGGCTGCTCAAAGGAGTAAACCCCGCGCCTACGAAGGAACTTGCAGAAGCGCTAAATATTCCTGTGATAGCCTCAGGCGGCATAACCACGCTTTCTGACATAGAAACAATCAAAAAGACAGGAGCTAAAGGCGTAGTTGTGGGGGCTGCGCTCTATGTCGGCAATTTCACGCTGCGTGAGGCGCTGGAGATGGAAAAGAAATAACTTTCACACGTGGTCAGACTGCGCCACGGTTTTCAGTCTCTTTACCCCATCGATTTCCTTGATAATCTCAACAACTTTCTCAGGCACAAACTGCTCCCATTTTCCGCCATTGAGCATCTGTCTCCTGATCTCCGTGCCTGAGTAACTGTTACGTTTAAAAAGCGGCGACTGTTTGACCTCGATTCCGGCTTCGCTGAGCAATTCAATCACAAGCGGATTGTTGGTATAAGCTATTTCAAACGGCGGCACCATGGACTTGACGTGGCTTACCCACAGCGAGTTTCGCTGGACATCCTCAATAGGTATGACGTAATGCTTTATATTAAATTCCGAAATGGCGCTTGAGACCATGAGCACCCGCTCTCCTGCGGTAAAAGGGTTCTCTATCTCATGGCTTTTCTGGGCGCTACCGATGCCCACGATTATCTCATCAACTTCTTTTGCTATCTTCTTTAAAACCTGGTGATGCCCCAAGTGATACGGCTGGAATCTCCCGAGATAAAGCCCCCTGCTCATATATTATTCTTCTGGCTTGCCCTGCTTCACAGGGTTTTCAGCCTTTTTCGTTTTTTCTACTTTTTCCCCTTTTTGTTCCTTTTCCACAGGTTCAGGCGGTGGCGGCGGAATATTATCAATCTTTTCCGCGCCCCACGGTCTTACAGGCGAATCGCGGCTCCATATCTCCTTCATGAACTGGCGCCAGTCCCACTTATTGTGCTTGTGTTTCATGCCAGCCAGTTTCTTTACAATATCCAGCATTATGGGCTTGTCCGACCACTCGATATCATTGATTTTATTGAGGTATTTTTCCCCGGTCGCAGTCCTGACGAATACGGTGCTCCATCCGTCGTCGGAGCCGACCGAACCTACGGATATGTCAGCGTAATAAGAGGTATAATCCTGACAGTAATGGCATCCTTTCCTGGCAAGAGGCGCCACCTCTTTTATAGGCACTTCCTTTGTCTCTTTATTCGTTGAAACAATGAAATTACCTTTGTGGAAGTTCATCTTTACAACGTCCCTTATATCCACGCCCATGATTTTGGGTATCATCTCGTTAAACATTATCTGTTCAGAGAAGCTTTCCATGCAGATAAGACCGATTATCAGTTCTATCCTGCCAAAATTCTCCCGGAACAGCTTTGCTCCATGCACCTGGCATGGGCATCCCACGAGTGCAATTTTCTTATATTTTTTAAGACCCTGCTGATACGTGTCAGCATATGCCCGATGCAAATCCCGAAGGCTTGCGACAACAGGCTGGTAGGTATATTTCGTACCGGCGGCTTTTGTCACGTCTTCAGGGCTTGTGAACATAACCACTTTTGTTTCCCATTTATCGTTCCTGACAACGCCAATGGCACAGTCAATCTCTCCATTTTCAAGCAATGATTTCAATATCTGGGAAACCACTGCGCCGTCCTGACCGCGAAGCGTTTTGCTCTTTCCCGCTTTCATGACCTTTATGTTGTTGAATTCATCTACAGGGAAACCGTCAAGAATCGGGCAGATACGTTCGCACGCATAGCAATTTACGCAGGGGTTCACTTCTGTGTTGAAAGGATTAACATTCTGGAAAAGAACCTCTGTTTTTAACTCCATTTTATTGTAATTGTTCTTTTCTTTGGAGATATCAACAGGATCTTTCCGCACAACAGGCGCGTTCATAGGGCAGATGGCTTCGCATGTGCCGCATGAACAGCAGTAGTTGTATTCTCCCACGTCTGCGATTTTCGGAAGCCCCGCGTTGGGGGCATTCATGCTGCCCAATTTCGTTAACACGTTATATTGGTCAGTTTTAGGGATGCCCTTTGATACAGGAACGCTGGGACTTTCCGAATTCGTTATCACTTTATTTTCCTCCGATAATCTCTTTTCCTATCAGCTTGATAGCTGTTTCCTTATCAGGACCTATCGGGGAACCTGCCACGATCTGTGTGACGCCGATTTTCTTCAAGGCTTCCACTTTTGCCTTGCAGTCAGCCGGTGTTCCGCAGATCGAGAACGCATTTATCATGGCGTCGGTGACGAGGTTGTTCAATCCGGGGAAATCTCCCTTGGCAATGGCGTCGCCGATTGTCTTCTTTGCAGCAACATCGATGCCGTGCCTCTGGAGAACCGTATCAGGCGAGCCTGCAACAATGAACGCCACTACTACCTTGGCTGCGCCCTTTGCTTTCTCGGCATCCTTATGGATGGAGAAGCATGCATATGCGCCAACGTCCACGCTCTTCGGGTCGCGTCCAACTGCTTTTGCGCCTAATGCTATTTGTTTTATTGCAAATTCAAAGTCTTTTGGATGCGAAGCGTTTATGAGCACTCCGTCTGCGATTTTGCCTGCAAGTTCAAGCATCTTGGGACCCTGCGCGCCCATGTAGATGGGTATGTTACCTGTCTTGAACGCAAGTTTTGCGCCGCCGATTTTCACGCGTTTTCCGTCCTGCGCTACCTTTTTACCTGTAAAGAATCCACGAAGCGCAGTTATGGTTTCATTGATGGTTGTCATGGGTTCGACCCATTCTATTCCCATTGCATCGAATGTGGCTTTATCGCCGGGACCGATACCTAAGATAGCGCGCCCTCCGGATATCTCGTTAATCGCGCCGATACTCTGGGCAGTGATTGCAACATTCCTTGTATAGGGATTCGTTACCCCTGTCCCAAGTTTTATTTTGTTGGTGTTCATTGCCAGTACAGCGAGAGTGGTGTACACGTCCCGATTGTTGTAGTGGTCTGTTATCCATACGTTGTCGAAGCCATTTTCTTCTGCTAATTTTGTGTAATACGCTAATTTCAGCACCGGGTCTGCCGGCACAAATTCAATACCGAACATATTTCCTCCTACGTTTTAAGGTCATTCGTCTTTTCTTATTTAAAAGCATATTGGTTTTGTTCTGCCTTTTTTAACGTATAGGATTTATAAGCCGCGGATGAACGCCCGGAGTTACGCTCTGGAGTGCGGGATTTTTTGAGACTTGAATATTTTCGCTCCGCTTACCAAAGGGTTTTTTAGGTATAAGCCTTGAAGTACCAACTATGGATAGACCGGAGAAAGAGCTTCGCCGTGACAGGCATACGGTATCGTTACTCACGGATCACCTTGTGATAACCCCGAAATATCGCGGGAAAATCCTGACAGGCGAAGTTGCTTTTGTTACAGAGGGAATCATCAGGGGAACATGTGCGGAAATGGGTCTCAAAATCATAGAAATTGCTGTGAATATAGACCATGTGCATTTGTTCTTCCAGTATCCTCCGAAGTATTCTTTGAGCTTTATCGCCAAGAAAATTAAAGGAAGGTCAAGCAGGCTCTTGAGACAGGAGTTCCCGCATCTT
>JAQUQX010000041.1 GCA_028715885.1 Candidatus Methanoperedens sp. | reverse complement strand
TTTTTCCATACAACCCTGAGATAATCCCTAAGGTCGATTTCATCCTCAACGATTTCTTTCTCCATGAGAGAACATAATGGGTTGGATGATATTATAAATATATCCCACAAGGCATCACCGTAGAGCTGTTTGAAATTATGTCAGGTAATAACAAACCCCAGAAATTCCTCCAAAAACTGGCGTCCTGCATCGAGCGCGGCGAGCCTGAGGTGTGCGTGAATGAGGCGGCGCGCTTGCATGGTGTGATAAAATAAGAGTAAGCAACAGTCCCTTTTGAGCGGTAACATGGTTTTTTAATAAACTGCATTATTTATACGTGAAAAACAATAGAACATATGAAAGTGAGTTAACAGGAATATGAGCTACATACAAGAAGGCAGCGATATCGACCTTGCCATTATAAGCGAGTTCGGGGGACGCTTTTTAGACCGCGCCGATAAAATTCTTGAAATGACTGAGCTGCCGATAGAACCGCTTTGTTATACTGAGCAAGAATTTGAAGAGATGAAAAGAAAAGGGAATCCATTCGTGAATGAAATTCTTAAAGGTAAATTACTCTACTCTGCAAAGGATGGTGCTGCTGTTGGATAAAAATATCGAAAATCAGAAAAAATGTGGGATTATCGAAGAGACAAAAGAAAAATTAGATATTAGAGAGCGGGACTTGAAAAATCTGGAAAGGATTAAAAAAGGGCTTTGGAAAAAATAAAAACTGATATTGTAAAACTGCTATGCCTGAAAATAACAAAACCGAAGAATTCCTGAAAAAACTCGCGCCCTATATCGAGCGCGGCGAGGCTGAGGAGGGCGTGGAGGAGGAGGCGCGCGTTGCAGTTTAAACGATAGGTATAAGAAAAACCGCTACAATAGAATATTAGAGGAAATATGGAAAGCTTTCAAGAAATAGATGAGATTTTGGTACATATAACCGATGAACTAAATCAAATCAGGAAAATGACCATTGGACACATGACTGTGGATAAAATAAAAGCAGAAAGGGCGTGGAATGACCTCATGGAGGTATCCAGACAGATATCCAAAGAATGGAAAGGGCCTACTGCTTTAGAAGAAATCCAGAGCCAGAGAGAAAAAGAATGGTAATGCAAATCACTATTGACAGTTCTGTTATAGTTGCAGCGCTTCTTGATAAAGAGAAAAAGCACAATGTATGCCGGAATTTGCTTGAAAAAGTCAAGAATGGTGAGTACATTGCTATTGAGCCGTATATTGTTTTAGTAGAAATTGTTGCAGCCATAAAAAGAAGGACTGGTTCGTCCCATCTTGCAGAGCGGGTTAAAGAAGATATCTGCGACATAAATTCTATGGTTTTTTTGGAACTCGTGTCCACGAGAGCACATCAAGCTGCAGATATTGCAGAAAAAATCGGTGTTAGGGGAATGGATGCAATAGTCATTCAGGTAGCCAAAGAGTTTAATGCGCCATTAGTAAGCCTTGACGGTGAAATGTTAGAACGGTCTAAATCAATAGTTGTTGCAAAAGATGTTGACGATTTGTAATTTGTGAACATAATGCCTGAAAATAACAAAACCAAAGAATTTCTGCAAAAACTCGCGCCCTGTATCGAGCGAGGTGAGCTTGAGGCGTGTGTGGAGGAGGCGGCGCGGGTCGCGCGGGAGATAGGGATAGGGGCGGTTAAATTATCATTTTTATCTTGGCAAATGGGAGAATGTGAAAAACATAACTTTGCATATACCCTTGCTCTTGCAGCTGCGCCGAATCTTAAATGGAAAGAAAAAGCAAAAGCATATTCTAATGCAGGTCTTGCAGCACAATATCTTGGTAAACTGAAAAAGGCGGAGGAATGCTTTAAACAATCGATAGAATCTTATCCGAAATATGCTGAGGCGAACTACAATTATGCAATTCTGCTAAAAACACTCGAAAGGAACGAAGAAGCAGAAAAACATTATCTGCTGGCGATTGAAGCTAACCCGAAATTTGCAGAGGCGCATTCAAATTATGCAATTCTGCTAAAAACACTCAAAAGGAACGAAGAAGCAGAAAAACATTATCTGCTGGCGATTGAAGCTAACCCGAAACTCGCAGGGGCACACTTAAACTATGCAAATCTGCTATCGGAATTCAAAAGGAGCGAAGAAGCAGAAAAACATTATCTACTGACGATTGAAGCTAACCCGAAACTTGCAGAAGCACATGGCGCCTACGCTCTGTTATTATTTGAACTGGATATAAGAGAAAAAGTGTGGGATGAAATAGAAAGGGCATCGAACCTTTTCAAAGAGTCTGGACGCATCACAGAATCGTATTTAGCATGGGCATGGTTCCACGAATTATATTCTGAGAAGTATTTCAACATGAGACAATTCCCTGAAAGCGGGGAAGAGGCAAGAAAAGCAGGCAATGAATACCTGAAAGCCGCAGAAACAGCAGATGGAGCCTTAAAATATAACTTTTCACAACAGGGAAATATCCTGAAAGCAAAGTCCTTTGTCAGGAAAGTTCCTAAAAAATATTGGTACACTAAGATCTTATACAGGTCTGGCGGGAAGCGTGACATCCCCGGTATCATAAACAACCTGAAACAAGCGGCATCCTTTTACGAAAAGGCTGCCATGTGCCCGACTAAGGAAAGGCAGGACGTGTGCAGTGCTTGTCACACATCAATATCCGTGTTTTCAGATACGCTTTCAGTAATGGAGGCTTTTATAAACAAAAGAAGTGCCGAAATCAACAAAAGGGAATGGATTAATAAACTTGACAGCGCCCGTCTGATTTATGAAGAAAAGAAAATGAAAAACGGTGTTGCGCTTGTGGATACCCTGAAACAACTGATAAAATGCATAGATGAAATGGCGGTGCACAGGGAAGGTGGATTGGGAATCCAGAAAGAAAAATGCGGCAAGTGCTACAACAGACTAACAGAAGTCAGTGTAAACCTTGACGGTGCACTGAATGTTTTAGCAGAACACAGCATCGAAGCCATACGCGAGTATGCGAAGAAACAGGGGATGAGCTTTGTTAATGGGGAACCGGAGAAGTCTAGTAACTGGTTAATTAAAGCAATATTTGGAGCAGTTGGTGCTATTATTTTGGGGATAATTGCGAATCGGCTTTTTTCATGGGATTTGGATTTGAAACTAATAAACTTTGTAAAATCTATTACTTTGGGCACTCCATGACTCCCCTCCCCATCCTCGACAACCACATGCACCTCAACCCCGCGGGCAGGTGCCTCGACGCAGTTCGCGAATTCGCGCGCGCCGGGGGCACTCACATAGTTCTTGTCTCGCTTCCGCCGTGGTCGCTTGGCGTTGAGATAAACAAGCCCGATGACTACAGGCAGGTTTTTGATAGAGTCCTCAAAATCGCGCGGCGCGCCGAGGAAGCCGAGAAAGTAAAGGTATTCGTTATTCTGGGCGTGCATCCTGCCGAGCTTACAAAATACTACGGGCGCCTTGGATTTGAGCGCGCCGTAGAGATAATGAAATGCGGGCTTGAAATTGCATGTGAATACGTGAAAGAGGGAAAAGCCGTGGGATTGAAATCAGGGCGTCCTCATTACGATGTCGAACCGAAATTGCGGGATGCCTCAAACAACATCATGCGCCACAGCTTCACGTTGGCAAAAGATGCAGGCTGCGCCGTTCAGGTGCATACCGAGAGCGCCACGGAAGAAGGACTGCAAGAAATTGCGGGAATTGCAAGAGATGCGGGGATGCCTGCCGGGAAGGTTGTCAAGCACTTTGCGCCGCCGATGGTAAAAGTATGCGAGCGCCTGGGTATTTTCCCGAGCGTACTTGCAAGTGAGGATGCGATACAAAAGGCTCTCGGCGAAGGCGCGCGCTTCATGATGGAAACGGATTACATCGACGACCTGAAAAGACCGGGCTCTGTGCTTGGACCCAAAACAGTCCCGAAGAGGACAAAGCAGCTTATACCGGAATGGGGCGAAGATGTATTCTGGAAGATACACAAAGAGAATCCAGAGAAGGTGTATGGCGTGGAAATAAACATTTAGTCATGCTTTTTCAATAAATCCTACAATTACTATCGCTAAATTTATAGCTATCCTCTTAGAATTAAACCTACTCTATATGATTCGGGATTATCTTACAATAGATGACATCGATGTCCGGGGAAAGACTATTCTTTGCAGGCTTGACTTAAACTCGCCTATGGACCCCAATGGGGTCATCCTTGACGACAGCAGGTTCAGGAGCCACCTTACGACCCTCAAAGAACTTGAAGATTCAAAAGTAGTAATCCTGTCCCACCAGAGCCGTCCCGGTAAAAGCGATTTTACTACAATGGAACCGCATTCAAAGCTATTAGCAAAATTAATGCGCAGGAATGTGAATTACATCGACGATATATTCGGTTCCCATGCGCTTGACTCTATCAAGAAAATGAATAAAAGCGAGGTCATACTGCTTGAAAATGCCCGCTTTTATTCCGAGGAATCACTTGAACGCACGCCAAAAGAACATACCAGGACACATATGGTGCGCCGCCTCTCGCCTATCTGCGATATTTTCATGAACGATGCATTCTCGGTGTCGCACAGGTCGCATCTTTCAGTAACCGGCTTCACAGAGGTATTGCCCAGCATCGCAGGCAGGGTGATGGAAAAGGAAATAGACTCGCTTAACCGGGGATTATCATGCAGCGAACGCCCGTGCCTGTACGTGCTGGGCGGCACTAAAGTGGACGATTCCATAAAAGTCACTAAAAACGTGCTTGAACGGGGATGCGCAGACAGGGTACTGGTAACAGGCGTAGTCGCTAACGTATTCCTTGCAGCATCGGGCGTGAAAATCGGAAGCTCAAATATGAGTTTTATTGAAAAGCAGGGATATATCGACCAGATAGGCATCGCCAGAAAGCTGCTTTCGCATTTTGGGAAGAATATCGGGCTGCCCGTTGATGTTGCCCTGAATAAAAACGACGAGCGCATTGAAGAGAAAGTACGCAATCTCAATACGGAATTGCCCATCCACGATATCGGCATCGAGACTACGGTAAAGTTCTCAAAGGAAATCAGCGGCGCAAAGACTGTTATAATGAACGGACCTGCCGGCGTGTTTGAAAAAGAAGCATTCGCACTCGGGACCCATGAACTCATAAAAGCCGGGACAAAATCCGGGTTCTCGGTTATAGGAGGCGGGCATATAGCCGCCGCTGCGGAACAGATGGGCATTTCCGGTAAATTCTCCCATGTAAGCACAGGAGGCGGCGCCTGCATTGATTTTCTTGCTGGTGAAAAACTGCCCGGAATTGAGGCATTGAAGGATGCTGCCAGGAAATTCAGGCAAAAATAGCTTAACAGGTTTTGATTTCACAGGCAATATGTCCCTGCTTGTGAAAGATATTGTTAAAACCCATCCAGCTTTTTGCCACATAATACCAGACAAAATCCTCACCGTGATATCACCCTCAAACGGCAGCAGGAACGGCGTTGTTGCGAAACTTAGACCCATGCGTTTTGAAGGCGGCTCAAAAACAAGAGTTCTCCGCGGTATTGAATATATTGCACCTGAAGTCAATATTAACGGAAACAATATTTTTTATATCGTATATTTTCATTTACCGCGTTTTCTTAATCACGGGAATTGTAAAAACAAACTTGCAACCGTGCTGCATGAGTTATACCATATCTCTCCCCAGTTTAACGGGGACATAAGGCGTTTTTCAGGCAAGAATTATGCCCACGGGAATTCACGCAAAGACTACGATGATCTGATAAATGCCTATACTGACGAATATACCAGTTCAACGCTTCATCCCGAACTGAGTGTATTTTTAAAGCACAGGTATTCAGAGCTGAGACGTAAATACGGCGCCATTTACGGCGATATGATTCGCATACCCCGCTCAAATCTTATAAACAGCAAAGATATGCGAAACATTTAACCTCAAAGACAATATTTACGTCCCGGAATGAAAAGTCTCAGAATAATTCTTCAAATAATCATTGGCATAGCCATTATTGCATTTATTTTAAGGAAGCTAAATATAGACGAAGTAGTCTCTGTTCTCAGGCAAACCAACATTTTATTTTTCATTCTTGCATGCCTGTCCTATTTATGTTTGAATGTTGTCCTTTCTTCGCGTTTATTATACCTGTTGAAAAAAATCGGATATCGCATAAAATATCCGCCTGTGTTTTTTTCGCATATGGGGGGAATGGTTGTGGGAGATATCACTCCGGGGCGAAGCGGATATTTTTTAACACCATCGATTTTGAAAAAATATGCGGGGGTGCGGATAACTGACGGGATGGCGTGCATCTTTGCGCCGCAGGGAATAGAATTTATCCTTAAGGTGGGCGGCGCTGTCGCTGCAATATTCTACATTTCCTCACGTTCGTCCCTCAGCAGCAGCCTGCTAGTTTCACTGAGCATCGGCGCTTTCCTTATACTGGTTGTGGGAATTTTAATGCTGGTTATTTCATGGCAGGATGAAAACCTGACATCAAGATTCATCCGCAAACTGCCCTTTTTCAATAAATTCACAGAAAATCTTTCAGCTTTCAAAGAACGTAACATCCAGATAAAAAGCAGCATTAATGTCATTTTGTTCTTGTATTTGATTGGGTGGATATTTGCTGCTTTACAGTGGTTTTATCTTGGCAAAGCGCTGGGTATTGAACTATCGTTTTTTGAGTTCTTCCTGCTGCACCCGCTGATTACTATACTCATGTTCGTACCCGTATCTCCGGCAGGTCTTGGATTGATGGAGGGGGGAATGATTGTGGTCTTTTCTTTTTTCGGGATTTCCTCAGCAACGGGGCTGGCTTTTTCAGTGCTGGTCAGGGTAAGCATATTAGTGGTAGATTTGATAGGACTAAAAACAATAATAGGTGCATCTGATGAAATAGGCATGAAATACCTCAGATAAGTTAATTATCTTTCATTCAGAATATTACAATGATGCCAGCAAAGAAAGTCTCAAAAGTCCTGCTGTTTCTTAAGAACATGGTGTATGAGAGTACAAGCCCGATGGAAATACTGCGTTTTGCGAAATACTATCGCAAACAGGGACTGGATGTGGTTGTGGTTCTCTGGGGCCCCATGGGCGTTATTCTCGGGAAAAAGGGGAAGCACGGCACGCCTCCCTATGACGACCGCGTCATGGAGTGTATGGACATAGGGGTGACATTCAAATGCTGCGAGCTTGCTTCTTCCATGATAGGTTTCGAGAAGGATGAAATGATTGAAGGCGTTGAAATGATACAATCCTTTGAAGTGGCTGACATGATGCTAAAATACTGCGAGGAAGGACAGCTTGTGATAACTCTTTGAGCAACTATCTTTTTAACTACTAAAATGAATTAGCGATTCTTATGGACAGAAAACTCATTGAAAAACTTAAAAAACATGAGGTCAGTTTTCATGAGATTGATAAAATGCTTGATTCCGGCGCGGCAATCGAACTTCGGCGCGCGGCAATTTCCGATGTGGCAGGAATACAATTTAAGCATATCGACAAATTTTCATTCGATGTCGAAAACGTTACAAAGCGCAATATCGAGAACATGATAGGCGCTGTTCAGGTTCCGCTGGGTGTGGCTGGACCGCTTCGCGTCAATGGCGAATATGCAAACGGCGACTACTATATTCCTCTTGCAACAACCGAGGGCGCGCTTGTTGCAAGCGCTGACAGGGGATGTTCAGCAATCACAGCCTGCGGCGGCGCGAATGCCAGGCTCTTCAAGGACGGTATGACGCGGGCGCCGGTTTTCAGGACGAATGACATTATCGGCGCAAAAAAACTCGTTGACTGGGTACATGCCAATTTCCCGCGCATTAAAGAGAAAGCGGATAAGACTTCACGATTCGGCAGGCTGCTTGCGATTGAACCATTCGTGGCTGGCAGGAATGTCTATCTCAGGTTTGCCTATGATACCAGTGACGCCATGGGAATGAATATGGTCACAATAGCCACGGACGCCGCTGTTGATCTTGTACTTTCGGAAAACGACGTTGAATTAATCGCGCTGTCAGGTAACATGTGCACGGATAAGAAACCCGCTGCTATAAACGTTATTATGGGGAGGGGAAAAACCGTGTCTGCCGATGTATTTCTCAGCCGTGAGATTATTCTTGGGAAATTAAAAACAACTCCGGAGAAAATGGCTGAAGTGAATTACAGGAAAAACCTCCTGGGTTCGGCGCGCGCAGGGTCGCTCGGGTTTAACGCCCATGCAGCCAATATCGCAGCCGCGCTCTTTATCGCATGCGGGCAGGATGCTGCGCATGTTGTGGAAGCGAGCTATGCCATAACCACGATGGAACTTGTTGAAGATGGGCTTTACTGCTCTGTAACGCTGCCCTCGCTTCCTGTAGGGACGGTGGGCGGCGGGACGGGCATCGGCGCGCAGCAGGAATGTCTGTGCATGCTGGGTGTGGCGGGCGCAGGCGAACCGCCCGGCACGAACGCAAAGAAGTTAGCAGAGATAACTTCCGTGGCTATCCTTGCTGGTGAGATTTCACTCGTTGCTGCACTTTCGGCGCGGCATCTGGCAAAGGCACATGCAACGCTGGGGAGATAGGAGAGGTCTATTTTAACTGGTTATTTTAAACTTTAACAATTTTTTAGCCACAATCTACATATACAATAATGATTTATTATGCGCTACTAAAGTGTTACGAAATTATAAATTAGTAATACTTTTTAGACATCTAATTAAAAATTATTAATAAAATAGGAGGTAACAACCTTGCATATTCCTGACGGATACATACCATTGGGACAGGCGGCAGTTTACTGGCTCATAGCCATAATTTTCATCGCACGCTCGGTAAAATGGGCGCGCAACGATATGAACGAGGACATGATACCCCTCTTCGGCGTGCTCGCGGCAGGCATGTTCGTGCTCCAGACCATAAACATCGCAGCCAACCTGCTCATACCGGTACCAATGCTGGGCGGCGTAAGCTGGCATGTGGTAGGCGCTGCTCTCACCGCAATAATATTTGCAAGTCCGTGGGCAGCAGTACTGCTCATGACTCTTGTGCTTGCAGTGCAGTCCCTTTTCGGGGACGGCGGTGTAACAGCCATGGGAGCCAATATCCTGAACATGGGAATCATAGGCGGCTTCATGGGGTACTATAGTTTCATCGGTTTCTGTAAACTTTCTGTGAAGCGGCAGGTTGCATTATTCGCCGGTGCGTGGCTCAGCATGATTCTACCAGCGCTTGCCCTCGCATTCGAATTATGGCTTGCGGGCACTTTTCCCCTGAAACAGGGCGTACTCCTTATGGGCACATTCCAGGGCGTAGCTGGAATAGGGGAAGGGCTTATGACTGTTATCGTATTCGGCGCCATAATAAAAGCAAGACCTGATATTATTGCAGGGGATGCCCACAGTAAGGTCAGCACACTGAAGGTTGCTGCCGCAGGCGCTGTTGTCTTTCTGGGGCTTGCAATAGCCGCGCCATTTCTTGCGTCCAGTAACCCTGACGGACTCCAACAGACTGCAAGCGTTGTTATAAAAAATGAAATAAACAGCGTAATAGCCCCAATAACGCCTATATTCCCGAATTATTCCATACCCGGTATGGGAGAAAAAGGAAGAGTGGCTGCCATCGTTATCGGATTTGCAGCTATAATTTTAATATGGCTGGGTGCCGCAAGGCTTATGAAAAAGGTATAATATGAAAACTTTAAGAAAGGTTTGTCAAAAACCGTTGCGCCGCTTTACTTCGCAGACACGTATGCCCACAGGCATACGTAAACCTTTAAGAAAGGTTTATCAAACGACGGGTATGGCACGCCATACCCGGACACGCCCTCCCGAGGCGTGTCTCGGGACAGGTATGTCCGCAGACATACCTGAACACCGCATAAAGGGAGATGTCGCTAAACTTTTAGAAAAGTTTATTAAATTCAACACGTATGGCTTTGCCATACGTGGACACCGGATAAAGCGAGGTGTCGCTTTATGAACATAATCGAAACACGAAATCTAACCCACATCTACCGTGGCAAAATCAAAGCACTGGACGGCATCAACTTTACCGCAAAACCCGGAGAGCGCATTGCCATAATTGGAGCAAACGGAGCCGGGAAATCCACGCTTTTCAAGCACTTCAACGGAATACTCAAACCCACGGGCGGCGAAATTCTGGTTAAAGGCGAGCCCATAAGCAAAAAAAATATACTTGATGTCCGCAGGACCGTGGGCGTTGTATTCCAGGACCCCGACGACCAGATATTCGCTCCAACGGTCAAACAGGACGTGGCTTTCGGACCCATGAATCTTGGTTTGCCCCCCGAGGAAATCGAAAAGCGGGTGCGCGAATCACTTGAAACCGTGCGGCTTACAGGCTTTGAGGAAAGGGCGCCGCACCACTTAAGCACGGGTGAGAAAAAGAAGGTCGCCATGGCGGGCATACTGGCGATGCAGCCCGAGGTTCTCGTACTTGATGAACCCACAGCCGGTCTTGACCCGGGGGGGGCGATACGTCTCATCAAGCTCATAAACGAGATGAACAGGTATCTCGGTATAACAATAATCACCGCGACGCATGAGGTGGACATAGTGCCGCTGCTTGCGGACAGGGTGTGTATCATGTCAATGGGAAAAATCATAGGCGACGGGACGCCGCTTGATATATTTTCCTCCCCGGAACTTATTAAAAAAACCCACCTGCGTCTTCCCATCGTGGCTCAGCTTATGGAAATGCTGCAGGAAGAAGGCGTAAATGTGGGCGTTCGATTCACGCTTGAAGAAGCCAGGGATGAACTGCTCCGGGTCGTGAAATAAAATGCATATATCCCTTACGGAGCTTGAGCGTGAGACTTATAAGAAATCCCCTGTCCACCGTATAGACGGCAGGATTAAAATTCTCATAACTCTCGCAATTATCGTTTATGCAGTCGCCCTACCCCGGATGGACGCTCTTAATTTTTTGAAGCTCGGGATGCTTGAGGTTTACATCATTACGCTCATGCTTCTTGCCCGGCTTGAACTCTCCTACATTGCCCTTCGGTTCGCTATCGCACTCCCGGTCGGCTTTGGCATTGCAGCCTTCCAGCCGTTTTTGAAACAGCCTTTTATAGCAAATTTTACAGTGCTCTACACCCTGCCGATGGGATTTGAGATTACCCGCGAGGGGATGCTTTTTGGCGCTGTCATACTCGCAAAATTCCTTGTGTGCATAAGCGCGGTCATACTTCTCTCTTCCACCACTTCCATGAGCGAGCTTGTTTCTTCGGCACGGCGCATGGGTTTGCCGAAAGAACTTGCGCTGCTCTTTACCATGATGGTGCGCTATCTCTTTGTTTTCTGGAACATGCTTGGCAGGATAAGGACTGCGCAGAAAACGCGGTGTTTTGATATATGGAATAAGAAAGTGCCAAGACGCTGGACTCTCGAACAGGTGGGTTACACCATCAGTTCAATGTTTGTGCGTTCGTATGAGCAGGGGGAGCGGACATACCAGAGCATGCTCTGTCGTGGCTACAGCGCGGATGCGCATGTGTATGTGGGCAGGAAAAACATAGGTCTCTCTGATGCTTTTGTTCTTTCATTTACGATGGTTATCATAGGGGCTGCGCAGATACTTGTTTGAATCCTTCAGTAAGATTGAAATACAATTACAGAGTTGTAATACAGGGAGAAACTATGTCTGAAAGAAAATATATCATAGAATCCAGAAGATACATGTCTGACGATGGAAAAATGGCTTTCGATCAATGGGTCACAAGTTCAAATGTCATCGAGGTAAAACACAATGAACATTATATGGTATTTTTCCCGCTCGAAGGAGAACATGCAGGAAAGAAACACTATATACCATTCTCAAATATTCATATAGTCAGGGAGATCTAATATTAAATAATGGGTGTGCCTTCTGTTTTTGTTAATTCCTTGAAGGCAGCCATCAACTTTTTTGTGTGCTTGCCGGGCTTTCCGTCTGCGATTAAACGCCCGTCAATTCTGGTAATCGGAGCTATCTCAGCTGCTGTACCGGTCACAAAAACCTCATCCGCAGTATAAATATCGAACAGACCGATATTAGTCTCAGATACCTGTATTCCTTCCCTGGTCGCAAGTTCTATTGCAGCCGCCCTTGTTATACCGCGAAGGTTGTTAAGCGTGGGCGGGGTTATAATCCGGTTGTTCTTCACAACAAAAATATTATCCCCGGAGCCTTCCGAGATATTACCATGGATATCAAACATTATTGCTTCATCGCCGCCTTTTGCGTTTGCTTCGATTTTAGCGAGGATGTTATTCAGGTAATTCATTGATTTTATATTGGGTGGTAAAGTGTCCGGCGCATTTCTCCTCACGCCCACGGTAATTGCAGTGAGACCTTTTTCATACAGGTCGCCGTACATCGCGCCCCATTCCTGCGTGATGATGAAAACATTGGGCTTGGGGCATTTCCTGGGATCGAGACCCAGGTCGCCGTCTCCGCGTGTAACAATTGGGCGGATATAGGCATCTCTCATGTTGTTTTTCTTGAGTGTCTCTATAATGGCTCTTTTCATCTCTTCTTTTGACAGTGGTACTTTCAGGTCTATCGCTTTTGCTGAATCGTACATCCTGTCAAGGTGCTCATCCAGCCTGAATACCCTTCCATTGTAGGCTCTTATACCTTCAAAAACACCATCGCCATATAAGAAACCGTGGTCGTAAATAGAGGTTCTTGCTTCGTGCTTTGGCACAAATTTTCCGTTGAAATAAACTATTAGCTCCATGTCAATCTCTTTCCATAAGGAAAACATAAGATATATGCGTTTTGATTGTAAAGACTTTTCTTTTTAAAATTATATTAAAACGTAAGATTTATATTCAATGAATACATTTAAAGTAAACGGTGAAATATTATGAAAAGTCTTTCAGTTAATGTTCTTGATAAAGCCGATGAAGAATTTGCTGACACTCTTATCGATCTGGGGTTAAAGAGAAACGTAGCAAAAGTACTCACATATTTGAAAAATGTTAAAGATGTAACTTCAAGAGACCTTGAAATGGGCTCGGATTTGAGGCAGCCGGAAGTCAGTATTGCCATGCGTGAGCTGGAAGAACTCGGATGGATTGCCGAGAGAGAGGAAAAAAAGCCCGGAAAAGGCAGACCCTTCAAGATATACCAGCTCAAGACGGATATCAATTCAATCATTGAACATCTTGAAAACCAGAAGAAAAAAGAATCGCAGGCTATGATGGCAAGCATCAAACGCCTTAAAGAATTGACAAAATAACTTTTTGAATACGGAGTGGGGAATAATTATCGGCAAGCAGCATGAAAAGAACAAAGCAAATATTAATAATTGTAATATTGATACTAATTGCCTTAAACATAATTTATTTAGCATTTAACTATTCAAAAGAAGGAAATGCTTTAACCGCCACCAACTTTGTAAAAAACGAAGCTACTTATAAATTTGATGGCATACCTGAAACATTTGAATTAACCGAGATAAAAACACCATGTCCGTATTGCTGGGAATTCATTTTTGAGTACCAGAGCAGGAATTCAGGATACGGGGACCGGCAAGGGTTGATTGTAGCTCCTGTAATAACCAACCATACTGCTAAGATTGTTATACAGAAAGGGACGATACAATCAGCTGTTTTAGATAATAAATGGGACATGAACTTACAAAAATCAATCGAACCTGCTGAGCAGCAACAGCCATCCCCTCCACGCGAACGCAAGAGAATTGATTAATATGACCTTTAAACGCCTGGCAGAATATTTTTCCCCTCTACAAACTGCATATTATGCCTGATGGCATACTTTTTAGCATCTTCCTTTGAAAGTGCTTTTCCTGTTTTTCCATCAAGCATCTCACATACCACCATTGAAGGACATATTCCTGCCCTTAATGCCAGAGCTATGGATAGCTCGGTCTGCCCGCACCGCTCATCCAGAAGCCCCGACGCTGCTCGAAGCAGCGCCACATGCCCGGGCGACCTGAATTCTTCACCAAAATCGACTTTTTCCCCGGTTAAAACCTTCTGTACGTTCTCCCCGACCCTGCGGATTGTAAGAGCCCTGTCGTTATCCGTTATACCTGTAAAAACATCCCTGTGGTTTACCCACAGCGAGAACGAGGAACGCGAGTCGTAAGGTATATCCCCTTTTTTTTCAACAAGCGTGCGCAGGGGTTTATGACCGTTCAGGGAGACACTTCTTAAGAGATCGGACATAAAGGGCAAGCCCAGTTTTTCAGCAGCATCGCCATGAATTGCAACACATATCAACCCGCCGCCATCGCATCGCATGCGGGCAACGTCGGCAGGGGTGACGCTTTGCGCAGGAATCACGAAATCGGTCTCACCTTCCCTGTCCTCCGCGTCGAACAGGAGTATCATTTTGCCGTTGCGTATCGCTTCAATTGCTCTTTTTATGACCGACACATCGCTTAATTTTTCAAAGCTCATTTCATAACCTCCACCTGAACAACGCTGCCGTCCTTGATATCCAGATAATCCCGGAGGTTCACAGGCGCAATTACCTCGATTATATCCTCAGGATAATGCGTGCGCTCGGGGGTGATGACAGCCCCTTTGATGTCTGAAATCTTAACATTAAAGCAGGAGCCTCTTCCAAATGTCCTGTTCTGGTCTGTAAACCCTGAAATCTTTATGTTTGCGCTTATTTTTTTCCTGAGTTCAACGCTGTAGGGGTCAAGTTTTAGATTCAATGTACCGGGATAAGGGTCGAATCCTAATTTTTGCCGGAACTGCGTCCTGTATCCTTCGAGAGAAATGTAATACTGTCCTTCGCCAAGTCCTGTGATTACTTTACCGCTCAGGATTTTAACGGCGCCATTCCCTGAAAATATCTCCTGGTAATCATTTAATTCTTTCTGGAGCGCTGCAAATCCGTTTTTTGTTATGGATATCAACTGCCCGTTGGGTAGAATCTGCCTTGTGATAAGGTTCTCTTCCTCAAGGCTTTTGAGCCTCCGCGCTGCAGTCTGCGGGCTTGAATTAATATGCGGCGCAAATTCAATTGATGATAATTGCACCGGCTTGTTATGCGCGCCCAGAAGTGCGAGTTTTTTAAGAGATTGTATATCCATAGACCACTCATTTTTGAGATGCTACTCAACTATGGATTTTGCAGGGGATAAAACTTTTCATCGGTTACTCTGCCGCAGGATACGAGCCCAGTATCTTGAGCATCCCTACTTTACCTTTTACTTTTCCAAGCGCATCTTTTATTTTCTTATCTTCAATGTGCCCTTTCAGGTCTATGTAAAAAAGATAGTCTCCAAGCACCTTTTTCGTCGGGCGCGATTCTATTTTTGTGAGGTCTATGCCTTTATTTGCAAATTCGCCGAGAATCTCATACAGCGCGCCCGGTCTGTTTTTCTCAAGATACACGATTAGCGAGGTTTTATCATTGCCTGTTGGCGGAGGAACTGTTTTCCCGATTACGATAAAGCGGGTGAAGTTCTCGTTCATGTCCTGTATGTTTTCATCCAGTATTTCCAGACCATATATTCTGGCTGATTCCCTGGATGCAATAGCCGCAATTTCCTTTGATTCCGATGCAAGTTTTGCAGCCTGAGACGTGCTTAACGTTGAACGCACTTCTATGTTCCTGAAATTCTTCTTAATGTACTTCTTGCACTGGGACAGAGCCTGTGGAATAGACATAAGAATTTTTATGTCCGCAAGCCTGCCTTTTGAAAGAAGGCAGTGTTTTACCTGGACTACTACCTCACCTGTGATGCTTAACTGCTGTTCCATAAGCAGGTCAAGCGTGAGCGTAATCGAACCTTCCAGGGAGTTTTCGATAGGCACGATGCTGAAATCCACCTCTTTTCGCAAAAGCGCATCCACAGTATCCAGTATGTCATCATAGTACCGCAATTCTGCTTTGTCATTCCATTGTCTGGCTGCTTTTTCCGAAAATGACCCTTCCGGTCCTAAAATCGCGAGTTTCATTGCTCTATATACTGAAGGGTAAAAGAAATAGTTTGTTGCTTGCTATTATTAATTTTAATAATATTAGTTAAAATTATATAATTTGTCGAATGACCTATAAAATTGCCCATACTATATTTACGATTGACTTGAATAAATACGTGTGATTCAGGTTATGTTTTCAATGTGGTTATTTTTCTTCGTAGATACTGCTGGGGAATGGCTTGAGCGCCCCGACTGGGACTTGAACCCAGGTCTTAAGATCCGCAATCTCAAAGGATATCCGCTACCCCATCGGGGCTCCGCTCAAAATTCATCTATGAGCTATTAAAGGTTATTGGCTTTTGATTTCTCAAGTTCCAACAGTCTGGTTTTTATACCCACGCCTGCGGAATACCCGCCAATCCCGTTTTTCGCCACCACCCTGTGGCATGGAATGACTATCGGGATAGGATTTCTTGCAAGCGCCCCGCCAACAGCGCGCGCTCCAAGACCTCCGATATTTTTCGCAAGTTGCGAATATGTACTAGTCTTTCCATATCCGATTTTTCCTGTCTCCACAAGCACTTTTTGCGTGAATTGTGAAAGATGTGATATGTCAAAGCCGCATGAAAAACCAATTTTTTCACCCTGAAAATACCGCTCTAATTCAAAAGTGAAGTCCTGTGTTTTTCTCTCTTTTAAACCTTCCCCGGATTTAACAAATCGAATCGAACTCAGTTTCTTGTTAGTATATTCTATTTCAACGTAACAATCAAGCGCCTGTGCAAAGATAATATCGTTAGAATTTGTCATTTTAATCAGGTTTTTAATTATACTTCCTATGGGCGGCTATAATATCAGGATAATCTATAAGCTTTAAAATTCTATTGAGTACCCTATGTACCACCTGGAATGCATCGAATGCCACAGGAAGTATCCTGAAACCGAGGTCATATACACCTGTACCTGCGGTGGTCTTCTCGATGTTGTTTATGATTATTCCGAAATCAATCTCACAAAAAAAGACCTGAAAGCGCCCCTCTCGGTCTGGAAATACCGCGCCCTTCTTCCGATAAGCATGGAGCCTGTGTCCCTGAAAGAAGGGGGGACTCCTCTTTACCGCGTTGACAGGATTGCAAAAAGCACCGGCATGAAAGAAGTATATGTCAAGCATGAAGGCATGAACCCCACAGGCTCGTTCAAGGACAGGGGAATGACCGTGGGAGTGACAAAAGCACTTGAACTGGGGATGAAAACCGTAGCGTGCGCATCCACAGGAAACACATCCGCGTCCTTAGCAGTGTATGGCGCAAAAGCCGGCGTTCCGGCTGTTGTGCTTTTGCCCTCGGGCAAGGTGGCGCTGGGGAAACTGGCGCAGGCGCTCATGCACGGAGCCAAGGTCTTGAGCATCAGGGGAAATTTTGACGATGCGCTCAAACTCGTGCGCGACCTCTGCGACAGGGAAGGATTTTATCTTCTCAATTCCGTGAACCCGTACAGGCTTGAGGGACAGAAGACAATCGCTTTTGAGATTGCAGACCAGCTCGGGTGGCAGGCTCCTGACCGGCTTATCCTGCCCGTGGGAAACGCAGGGAACATAACTGCTATTTACAAGGGATTCAAGGAATTAAAGAAACTTGGTTTCATAGACAGCGTTCCAAAAATGACAGGCATAC
>JAQUQX010000040.1 GCA_028715885.1 Candidatus Methanoperedens sp. | reverse complement strand
CTTTTCCCGTTTCCCTGTCAGCATAAATATTCTCTGCCTGCAAAGGCGTAACCTGGCTGTCTTTCGCAATCCCGTAATTAACTGCTGTTATTATTACCGCTGCCGTAAGCAGGAGAATTGCAAACATAGCAATTGTATAACCCATATTATCACCTATGGAACGATGGCATAATCAGATATCCCGTTTTCCGTTATTATTTTTAGTCGTTTTCCTGTGCTGTTTGTCATAGCAATCGAGAGGTTCGTGTTATTTTCGGAAGTCCAGGTTTTTCCTGAAGATAACAGGGTATAGTTATATTTTATCCCATCCACAAATGCATCCAGCAGGCTTGCATTGAGCGTGGTTTTTCCCGTATTCTTGAGTGTAATATTAAGGGACGAAGTCTTATTTGTGGCATTCATTATCGTGATGTCCGTTTGCATTTTGGTTTTTTTCATGGTATCCTGGTCAGACTGGGCTTTTTTTACAAGACTTTGACTGTAATCCACCGATGAGTAAAGGGCTGCGCCCATAATAAGAAAACCCAAAAAAAGTAATGCTATCGCAACAGAAGTTTCCGCGCCCATAATTCAAATCCTCTGCACATTCATTATGGTTATAATGAGGTATCATTTTACTTAAAGGTTGCGATTGAAAAAGGAATGAAAAGTATTGAATATTCTCGTGGATTCGTGACGATACTGCCATTGTTTTTAACAATAAAATCACCTAAGATACAATCGCATAATCCCATATCCCGTTCTCTGTTACAACTTTTATACGACCCGTCGTGGGCGTATTACATTTTAATGGCTTTATCTCTGCTGCAACCTGCGCCCATTTATCATTGACAGTCCATTTCATTGTTTGAGTTCCTGGATTGGTGGTGATGTTTGTGCTTCCGCCCCCGCCGATTAGTCCCGATGGTACTGTTGTACTCCATCTTGCCACCTGCGGGCTTATTGCAGTCGGTGAATTTGCAGTGGTTACTACTATCGTATCGATAATCCAGGCATTGGCATTAACCGTTGTTATTGAGGTGGATGCAGTGCCACCTGAGCCACTACCTGTCGCTGTGTTAGACATCGGGTTGGTCTGGTCCACGCCTGAAAAGGAAACGGCTCCTGCTACTGCTCCTCCTGAACCTATTGCAGTGCTAAAAGTCACCACTACATTGTTCGTTCCAGCCGCAGGATTTGCCAGATACCACAATTCAGCCCTCGCCTGAGGACTTTCAGGGCTCAAAGAGAAGTCTGCTCTTGTCAAGGCTACCCCGGCGTAAGTAATGCTCGTGACAGATGTCGTCGGAGAACTCTTTTCAATATCAACCCCGACTACCAACAATGGTTTCCACAAGCCCGACCTGACAGTGTGCGACCATGTAATCGAAGAAGCAGATCTGGTCGTTGCATATGTCGCGTTATCCAGCGTTATATTTCCCGGTCTGGAATAAATTGAGATGTTCGTGATATTTTCTGAAACCCATGTATTTTTTGTTGATATGCAGTAAGAGGAATCGACATATATTCCGTTAATAAAAACGGACAGCAGACTTGCATTGAGCGTGGTCTTGCCTGTGTTTTTAAGCGTAATGTTCAGGGAGACATTTCCCGAGTAATTAGAGAATGAGACGTTCGTTATCGTGATATCCGTCTGCATCCTGGCTTTTTTCATGGTATCCTGGTCAGACTGTGCTTTTTTTACAAGATTTTGACTGTAATCAACCGATGAGTAAACGGCTGCGCCCATAATAAGAAACCCCAAAAAAAGTAATGCTATCACAACAGAAGTTTCTGCGCCCATGATTCAAATCCTCTATACCTTCATCATGGTTATGATGATGTTTTTACTTAAAGGTTGCGATAGAAAAAGACCCAGTATTAAAATACTGGGAATATGGGAGATCAAAAAGAAAAAAACGATATGCCTTATGGGTATATCGCATTGTTACCTGCGGCAATCGCTGGAAGTGTCAGTGGTAGGTTATATGTTGTGCCTTTTTCTGGTGTCAGTGCGATTGTCATGCTCTGCTTCGATTGGAGATTCAATCCTGAGACATCAACATCGAGTCTTGCCATCGCACCAGATTTAAGTATTGGACTATTTAAATTGCTGTAGTTATTGATAGGACCTATGGCACTGCTTGTGTCTCTTATCGAATACACCCTGAACGTGTTTGTCGTTACAGCAGTAGTGCTGTAGTTGTAGAAGTTTGAGTTTATCTTTAGCGTAATCTTGCTCAAGTCTATATCTGAACCACCTGCGGCAACTCTTACTGTAATATTAGTATAATTTAATGTTCCAGCACTAACAGCAACTCCATCGACAGCTGCCACAACGAAATTTTCCGATATCGTAGCTGCAGCTTCCTTTGTTGTGGATGTACTCTTGGACTGCATCACACCTGATGTCTGGATAAGCACAGCCGCAGCGACAGCCGCTACAAGCACCATCGCAATGAAGATGATGAGCGTGCCGACGCCTGCCTGAGCCTCCTCATTTTTTATTAATGCCTTCACATACATTATTTCTTCCTCCTTCTCAAAAGAAAAAAAAACGATATACCTTATGGGTATATCGGATTATTTCCTACGCTAATCGCTGGAAGCGTCACTGGTAGGTTGAATGTTGTGCCTTTTTCTGGTGTCAGTGCGATTGTCATGGTTTGCTTCGATTGGAGACCCAATCCTGAGACATCAGCATCGACTCTTGCCAGCGCGCCAGATTTAAGTGTTGGACTAGCTATACTGGTGTAGTTATTGATTTGAGTACCCAGGGCGCTGCTTGGGTCTCTTAACGAATACACCCTGAACGTGCTTACCGTTACAGCAGTAGTGCTATAGTTGTAGAAGTTTGAGTTTATCTTTAGAGTAACCTTGCTTAAGTCTATATCTGTACCACCTGCGGCAACTCTTATTGTAATATTAGTATAATTTAATGTTCCAGCAGTAACAGCAACTCCATCGACAGCTTCCACAACGAAATTTTCCGATATCGTAGCTGCAGCTTCCTTTGTTGTGGACGTACTCTTGGACTGCATCACACCTGATGTCTGGATGAGCACAGCCGCAGCGACAGCCGCCACGAGCACCATTGCAATAAATATGATGAGCGTGCCGACGCCTGCCTGTGCTTCTTCATTTTTCATTAAAGCTTTCATGTTTGTTCCTCCTTTGTTTATGGTCATCGTATGATAACCATCATTATGTGTTAATTAGCCCTTCTGAATATATATAGTTAATGGTTGCAAATTCTTAACAGCCAACAAAAAGACCCCGTATGACCCCCGTATTTAAATACGGGGAATAGGGGATTATTCGGGGATTAAGCAGGAATCCTCTCAATTATTTGTTCTACCGTTTTAACTTTCTTGTAGTAATCGGATGTGGATTTAATAAAATCCGCTGCCAGCAAACCTTTATGGGTTATTATATAGCCCCCGTGACCCACCTTAATAGCCAGCCCTTCAAGCTGGAAAACCGCCTTTAACTTGCTGCCGATGCTCCCCCTGTCCGCTACTTTATCGGTGTATTCCCTGATTTCGGAGAAGCGCGTCACCCTGTCTTCACCGTTTCTGGCAAGGACAAGAAGAATCAAACGATACTGTATATCTCCGGGACCTGCGGTAATTCCCATAGATTGATAGAAGTTTGCCACTTCCTGTTCAAACTGGATATTAATTTCCATAGCCCCTCACTCGTCTTCATCCTCAAAATCCGGAAGTTCGGTCTGGGATAAGCCGAACCTGTCCTCCATTTCAATCTTCCTGTCCATTAGTAAAGGTGTAAAATAGACAAAGAAACCCAGAACCACGCCGATGAATATGAAAATCCTTGCCGCCATCTGGGTGGCACCGGAGGGCGCTATGTTATCAAGGAGCATGAAATCAAATATCCATGAAATCGCCACAAGGGAAAATGCTATCCTGTTCTGCAGCCGCTTCGGAACCCGCTGGAGCAGTATAAGGAGCAATAGACCCATAATCATGCTGGTTGGCACAATAAATAATCCTGAAAGATATACATTTATAGCAATGTTGCTGTTTATCTCGAACGTGGAACCCCATTCCGTAGTGGAGGGACCGATAACCCCAAAACCAAAAAGTGCGACTAAATAAACCCCGCCGAAAATCAAAAAAACTGTTGATACCCCAAAGCTGACGCGGGTATCCCCAAGAATGATATAGACTATAAAATAAACAAGTGGAACTGTAATGAAGGCAAACGGAACTGAGCCAATATAATACAGGTATTTTGCAATTTCCATGAAATTCCCATAAGCCGCCAGAATCCGAATGCCTGAAAAGAAAAAAAACGCTCCTACAAGCGACCAGAAGATAATGAGAGCGTTGACCGTTGGTCTGCTCTCTATTTTCTGGTTCTTTTTATTATGATGTAAACTCACCGCAAAAGCAGATGTGGCAAGCACAATAGCGAAACAAACGAGCGCATTCAATAAAAGTCCAAAACTCATTTTTTTAATCCTCTCTCTATCGCCCTTGGCATCTAAATTCTATCCTGAAGAATTTATTAGATTTTTATATTTACTGTTTAGTATTTATACTTTTTCAAGAAAGTCAAAGTCTTCAGGATACGCTGTCAAAGGATTTTTCCAATAATTTAATTACTTCCCCTTACAATTAGGAAAGGAGTGATAATATTATGAGTGAACTGAAAAGTCTTTTGGAACGATTATCCAATGCCCATGGCGTTTCCGGATATGAAGGAAGCGTCAGGCAGATTATCGAGGATGAAGTAAGACCTTATGTAGATGAAATTAAAACAGATAAAATGGGGAATCTTATAGCCACAAAGCACGGCGGCAAGCCTGTGGTCATGCTCGCGGCGCACATGGACGAGATCGGTCTCATGGTAAAATACGTTGACGACAAAGGGTTTGCCCGGTTCACGAAGACTGGCGGGTGGTTCGACCAAACGCTGCTTAACCAGAGGATGATACTGCATACGGAGAACGGGCAGATATATGGCGTGCTGGGCTCAAAACCCCCTCATGCAATGAAAGAGGAGGATAAGAACAAGGTAGTTAAAGCAGACGACATGTTCATTGATTTCGGGGCAGCAAGCAAGGATGATGCTGATAAAATCGGCGTGAAAGCAGGAACTCCGGTCACTTCGGATATTGATTTCAAGTCTCTCGGCAACGACAGGGTCACAGGCAAGGCTTTTGACAACCGCGCAGGATGCGCGATGCTCATCGAGGCGCTGCGGCAGATGAAGGACGTGAAAGCGACAGTCTATGCCGTTTTCACGGTGCAGGAAGAGGTGGGATTAAAAGGCGCCAAGACCTCTGCTTTCGGGTTAAACCCCGATGTGGCTGTAGCGACAGACGTGACCATAACAGGCGACCATCCTGGCATAGAAAAGAAAGATTCAGCTATCGAGATGGGAAAAGGTCCATCTGTTACCGTAAGCGATGCTGATGGTCGTGGTATAATCGTACCTGAAACAGTTTTGAAGTGGTTAAAAGAAACAGCCACGGCTAATAACATCCCCTACCAGCTCGAAGTCGGCAGCGGCGGGACAACAGACGCATCTGCAATCCATCTGACACGGGAAGGCATTCCCACAGGCGTTATCAGCATGCCGACACGGTACATCCATACTCCTGTTTCCGTACTGAGTATGAGCGACCTTGAAAAGAGCGCCGAGCTGATAGCAAGGGCGGTTGAAATTGTGGATAGATTTTTCTAATAGGAAGGCTATCTTAAAGGCACTTTGACCCCGCAATTTAACGATATAAAAATCCTGGATACCACGCTCAGAGACGGCGAACAGACGCCAGGCGTTTCACTTACGCCCGAGAACAAACTTTTGATTGCAAAAAAGATTGACAGCCTCGGCGTGGATATTATAGAGGCTGGCTCAGCTATCACATCGGAAGGGGAGCGGGCTTCCATTAAAAAAATAGCAGCCGAAGGCTTGAATGCGGAAATTTGCAGCTACTGCCGCATCCGAAAAGAGGACATTAACGCAGCCATAGATTGCGATGTGGATTCAATCCATCTTGTAGTGCCCGTATCCGACCTCCATATCCGGGAAAAACTGAAAAAAGACCGCGAAACAGTTCTCGGATTGGCTGTGGAAATGACCGAGTATGCAAAATCACATGGATTAATAGTGGAACTGAGCGGGGAAGACGCATCCCGTGCAGACCTTGAATACCTGAAATCCGTTTACAATGCGGGAATAGATGCAGGGGCGGACAGGCTGTGTTTCTGCGATACCGTGGGGATTCTTGTGCCTGAGAGAACGCATGAGATTTTCACTGACATGTCGCAATTACGCGCTCCTGTAAGCGTTCACTGCCACAATGATTTCGGGATGGCTACAGCCAATACTGTTTCCGCTCTCAGGGCAGGAGCAAAAGAAGCGCATGTTACCATTAACGGCATCGGTGAGCGCGCCGGGAATACCTCGCTTGAAGAGGTAGTGATGGTGCTTTACTCATTATACAAACATAAAACAAAAATCGATATAAAAGGTTTATACACCACTTCAAGACTGGTGAGCAGGTTAAGCGGCATCCCGGTTGCTCCCAACAAAGCAATCGTGGGCGGGAATGCCTTCACCCATGAAGCGGGCATCCACGTTCACGGGCTTCTTGCAAACACCGCGACCTACGAACCCATAACGCCAGAACTTGTGGGACGTGAACGCAGAATCGTGCTCGGAAAACATGCGGGCAGGAGTTCGGTTGTTCTTGCATTGAAGGAGTTTGGACTTTCCGCCTCCGAGAAACAAATAGACGATATAGTCGTCCGGATGAAAGAACTCGGCGACAAGGGAAAGCGCGTCACGGATGCAGACCTCCAGGCAATTGCAGAAACTGTATTAGGCATATACCAGGAAGCCAAGGTCAAACTTGAAGAGCTTACTGTGGTTGCGGGAAATACCGTGATGCCCACAGCATCAATCCGGTTAAAAGTCAACGGTTCCCACGTTGTCGAGGCTGGCGTGGGCACAGGACCGGTTGATGCAGCCATCAATGCGTTAAGAAAGGCTGTATCGGGCGTGGCTGACGTACACCTTGATGAATACCATGTGGATGCGATAACAGGCGGGACTGATGCGCTGGTTGAGGTATGGGTAAAGCTCAGCAAAGGCGGGAAGACCATAACAGCCCGCGGCGCCCGTACCGACATAATAATGGCTTCTGTGGAAGCGGTGCTTGAGGGCATAAACAGGCTGATACAGCAGGAACAGAAAAGGAATTAGGAAATATTTATAAAACATTAATATGTGTTAGATAAAGACCCCGTATTTAAATACGGGGATTGGAGAATAATGGCAAAAACAAAAATGTCCGGCGCAAAGGCGGTCATCGAATCGCTTTATAAAGAGAATGTCGAGGTTATCTTCGGTTATCCCGGCGGGCAGGTGCTGCCTTTATACGATGCACTCTACGACGCAGATATAAGGCACATACTTGTGAGGCATGAGCAGGCTGCCGCGCATGCAGCAGACGGCTATGCGAGAGCCACAGGTAAAGCGGGCGTGTGCCTTGCCACATCAGGTCCAGGTGCCACAAACCTCGTTACAGGCATCGCCACAGCCTACATGGATTCGATACCGGTTATTGCAATCACGGGGCAGGTGCCGCGCCCTCTTATCGGCAATGACGCGTTCCAGGAAGCCAACATCACAGGCATAACCCTTCCAATCACGAAGCATAATTACCTTGTGCAGGAATCCGGTGATATTCCCCGGATATTCAAGGAAGCTTTTTACATTGCCCAGACAGGCAGACCGGGTCCTGTGCTTATCGATATACCCAAAGATACCCAGACTGAAATCATCGAATTTGAATACCCGGAAGAGATAAAACTGCGGGGTTATAAACCAACCTATGTTGGAAACGAACAGCAGATCAAAAAAGCCGCTTCTCTTATCCTGAAGGCTGAAAAGCCCATATTCTACGTTGGAGGGGGCGTTATTTTCTCAAACGCCACCGAGGAGCTTCGCGCCATTGCAGAAACCATTATGGCGTCTGTCACCACAACACTGATGGGAATGGGCGCTTTCCCTTCGGCTCACCCGCTCTCGGTTGGAATGCTGGGAATGCACGGGACGAGGTATGCCAATTACGCAATCCAGGAATCGGACTTGATAATAGCGGTAGGTGTTCGCTTTGACGACCGCGTTACAGGCAAGATTTCCGCGTTTGCCCCGAATGCAAAGATAATCCACATAGATATTGACCCTGCGGAGATAGGAAAGAATGTCCGCGTTGACGTACCGATTGTCGGGGATGCAAAGAACGTACTGAAAACATTGCTTAAATACGTAAAACCGGAACATGCCAAAACCGAAACATGGAATAAAAAGATAACTGCATGGAAAAAAGAGTATCCGCTATCGTATAAGAAGGATAAACTCCTGCGCCCCCAGTTTGTTGTGGAACAGATAAGCGAGGTATGCCCTGACGCGATTATAGTCACTGAGGTCGGGCAGAACCAGATGTGGGCAGCTCAGTTCTTTAACTACAAGAATCCGCGCACTTTCATATCGAGCGGAGGTCTGGGCACGATGGGATACGGATTCCCGGCTGCGATGGGCGCCAAGGTCGGAAAACCGGAATCAACGGTCATAGACATTGCAGGCGACGGCTCTTTCCAGATGAATTCACAGGAACTGGCGACGGTTGTCCAGAACGATATACCTGTAATAGTGGCGATACTTAACAACGGCTTCCTGGGAATGGTAAGGCAGTGGCAGGAACTGTTCTTCAGCAGGCGCTATTCAGAAACATGTCTTGAGGGAAGCGTTGACTTTGTCAAACTGGCGGAAGCTTATGGGGCGCTGGGACTGCGCGCCACAAAGAAGAGCGAAGTGAAGGATGTTATCGAGGAAGCGGTGAAATCAGGGTGCCCCACTATTATTGATTTTGTGGTTGAGCGCGAGGAGAATGTATCGCCGATGGTTCCTGCCGGCGCTGCTATTAATGAAATACTTGACCTGGAGTGAGATAAAATGAAACATACACTTGCAGTACTTGTTGAAAACAAACCCGGCGTCCTTACAAGGGTTGCGGGATTATTCTCAAGGCGCGGGTTCAATATCGAAAGCCTTGCCGTGGGCGTTACGGAAAACCCGGATACTTCGCGCATTACAATTGTTGTGAGCGGCGATGACCGCGTGCTTGAGCAGGTAATGAAACAGCTCAACAAACTCATCGATGTGATACGGGTGAGCGACCTGCCTGCCGGTGAGTCGGTTAACAGGGAGCTTGCGCTTATCAAAGTAGGGGTGGATTCATCCACGCGCGCTGAAGTGATGCAGATAGTGGACGTATTCAGGGCAAAGATAGTTGATGTGGGCATAAAATCGCTTGTGGTGGAGGCGACAGGCGACGAGAGCAAGATTAACGCGATGGAGCAGTTGCTGCGCCAGTTCGGGATTAAGGAAATGGTAAGGACTGGAAAGGTGGCTATGAACCGCGGGGCAAAGGCTGTACAGGTTGAGAAGCGATAGGCGCGGAAAGATAAATTTAGCTACGGGATAGAGGATTTACATCCATGTTAATGCTCAACTTCCAACCTCGTGGTAAAGAACACAAACGACAGTTTTATCCCATTGCAAGTAATTTTAAATCATGATGGTGCTATGGTAAAATTCAAAAATATTGCGCTTGTTACATTAATAGGAATAGTAGTTCTCTTCTCAGGATGTGCAGGAAACCAGGAGACAAAAATAGCAGAAACTTCCCAGCCAACTGCGGTTCAGACAACTGTTATTCAACCTGCTCCGGTTAAGACTCCTGAAGGCCCGTATACGGTTTCGGTTACTGAAATTAAAACTCTCCAGGATTGCATTAAATCAGGCGAAACAAAACCCTGCACATTAATTAATCTGGAAGTCAGGAATAATAATCTTAAGAGCCTTGATTTTAAAATAGTTAAAGAAGAAGTTATGTTTAAAAGCGGAAAGTTGCTCGGGGATAGATACGACAGGGAAGTTGGATTAAGTAATCTGTGCGTACGCCAGGCAGGAATGGAATTTAAACTGAATGCGGATACAAATCAAAATGTTGTTCTGTGCTATCCTGTAGCCCATAAGAGCGATGCTCCTTCGCTGAATGTAGATGCATTAATTAATGGAGAGCGTAAGGAATATAGATTTGATTTAATCAAATACGGGCTTACAGATTAGGATTTGAGTCACCTATATACGCCGGACTTAAAACTACAGACCCGTTATCGTTTTTTGCCTATAAGGCTTTATCACCAAAGGTACAACTCTACGAGGAAAATTAAAGACTTTTTTCATGATTATTTGGGGCCCGGGTCGGGATTTGAACCCGAGTCGTAGGATCCACAGTCCCATAGGATGACCAGCTACCCCACCCAGGCACCTTGAATTCCCATATTTATATGGGGGGTTTTAACGATGGGGGTATCCCCGTATGTATCTAAAAAGGATAAAGGTTTTGATTAGAAAATCCCTTCTGCCGCAGCTACAGCGTTCTCGCGTTTAGCAGGATACGCCTTGAGTTTAATATCTGCGGCGATTGTATCAGTCGTCGTGGCAAGCTGCACAATGCCCTTATAAGCAGCCTGTTTGTCAAACCTGATATGAAAGTAGCAATTATCATCGATTCTTTTGCCAAGTTCTTTTTTTAATCTTCCAAGTTCATGTTCCGGAAGCTTTGTTTTTAAAAGTTCAATAAACCGCCTGCAATCCCTGCCTTTGACATGCACCTGCAGGATGGTAATCGGATTCCCGAAATGCCCCTCTGTCTTAATAGTCTCTATTTCATTATCAAAAAGAAAAAGCGACAGGGCGGTTTTTACCCTGTCCTCGCTTTCGGTCGCATGAATAAAAGCGCGAAGCGATACATTATGTATGTTCATAAAGGGTTACGCCCCTTTATGACGTCCCGAGTCACGCCTCGGGAGGGCGTGTCCACGTATGGCTTCGCCATACGTGTGCGCGGTGTAAACTGACGCAACAGTTTTTGATAAAACTTTCTTAAAGTTTTTCATTTGCCTTTGTTCTGGTGCGAACTCAGGCTCGGTCTTGTCTTTTCTGTTCCCTTGCCTTTTCGCCTCTGACCTCTGCCTTTCTTGCCCGCACTTGTCTTACCTCTGAAAACGCGCCCTTTCTGGTTGGTATTGGTAATCCATTTCAGGTTTTTATCCTTCTTAATTACCGGATGGCTTGTATCCACAAGTATGGTCTCGTACCATTTGTGTTTGCCGTCCTGCCCTACCCAGTAGCTGTTCAACACCTGCATATTGGGGTATCTTCTTGCCACACGCTCTTCAGCAATGCTCTGTATGCTTTTTCCCGGCGTTATCTTGTTCACGCCCATGTGCTTTGTTCTTCTGCCGCGCTGCCATCTTGATTTACGCCGTCCGCCGCGCCTTACTCTTACGCGTGCGACTATAATCCCCTGTTTTGCTTTAAAGCCCAGGGCCCGCGCCCTGTCAAGTCTTGTCGGGTGTTCTACTCTTATCACCGAGGGGCTCCGCCTCCACTCCTGCAGTCTTTCCCACATCAGTTCATCAACATTCGATTCGTCAGGTTTTTTCCATGCGTCTCTTATGTACGCATACATCGATTTCATTGTATTCTCCTTTGTTTTACGGTTCAGCCTTGTAAGGCCACATCCCTGCGGGAGTTTCTCCCGCCGCTTCCTGCCTTAAACAATGTCATTGTAATTAAAGATTTCTTACCAACAATTTGAAATTCTAACCCCAACGTATATAAAGCCTTAAATACCCTATATAAACCTGATGATTATGGTAAGTTCTACAGAACCAAAAAAGACTATAAAAATAGAAAATGTTGTTGCATCGACCGCAATCGGGACAAAACTTGACCTTAATGAAGTCATAAGAGTTCTTGACGGCGCGGATTACAATAAAGAAAGATTCCCTGGCGTGGTTTACAGGACGGCGTCACCCAAAACCGCAGCTCTTATCTTCGGAAGCGGCAAGATAGTTTGCACAGGGGCAAAAAGCATCGAGGATGTAAGTACCGGTCTTGCAAAGGTTTTTGAAAAATTAAAAGGGATGGGTATCCATATAACAAAAAAACCAGAGATAACAATACAGAACATCGTAGCTTCAGCCGATCTTGGAAGAGTGCTCAACCTCAATGCCATCGCAATCGGTCTCGGGCTTGAGAACATCGAATACGAGCCAGAGCAGTTCCCCGGTCTTGTGTATCGTTTATCCAATCCCAAAGTGGTCATGCTGTTATTCGGTTCCGGAAAACTCGTTGTGACAGGCGGGAAGAAACCCGAGGATGCCGAAGCCGCTGTGGAAAAGATTGTAGTGGAACTTGACGGGCTGGGGCTGTTATAGCCCTGTTTTTTACAAACAATTCCTGAAAACATCCGGATAAAGCATGAAAGTACTTTTAGTCGGAGGCGGGGGCAGGGAACATGCCATAGCAGAGGCTGTTGCACGGAGCAGGAAAAACCCGGAGCTTTACGCAGCGATGAGCAAGAAAAACCCGGGAATTGCGCGGCTGTGCAAGGATTTTCTTCTTGTAAAAGAGACAGACCCCGGACTTGTTGATTTTGCGGTAAAAAACGGGGTCGAACTTGCAATTACCGGTCCAGAAGCCCCGCTTGCCGCCGGTATTTCGGATTTGTTATGGGGTGCGGGAATCCCGGTAGTGGGGCCGCGAAAGCTTGCAGCGCAGATTGAATTTGATAAAGCATGGACGCGCAATTTCATGCAGAAATACGGGATTCCGGGCTTACCCGGATTCAAAGTGTTCAGGAAAGGCGATAGCGGCACTGATGAATTTATTGAAGAGCTGGGAGACGTTGTAATAAAACCCGCAGGTCTCACCGGAGGCAAAGGCGTGCGCGTTATGGGAGACCATTTCGACATAAACGGCGCCAAGACATACGCAAGAGAAGTTCTGAAGAACGACGACCTTGTGGTTGAAGAGCGGTTAATAGGCGAGGAATTTACAGTACAGGCATTCGTGGACGGGAATACGCTTGCTTTCGCGCCTTCAGTCCAGGACCACAAGCGTGCGTACGATGGCGATAAAGGACCCAACACCGGCGGGATGGGCTCTTACAACGATGCAAAAGACATACTGCCCTTTATGAAAGAATCAGATTATGAAGATGCGAAGAAAATAATGAGGGACACGGTAGTTTCCATAAATAAGGAAACGGGCGTGCCCTATCAGGGCGTCCTGTACGGTCAGTTCATGGCGACCGCAAAGGGTATCTCTGTCATCGAGTTCAATGCGCGTTTCGGCGACCCCGAAGCCATGAACGTTCTTCCCCTGCTTGATAACGACTTCCTTGAGGTGTGCAGCGCTGTCGTTAATGGAGAACTCAACAAAATCAATGTCACTTTTAAAAAGCAGGCGACCGTATGCAAATATGCCGTGCCTGCGGGCTACCCCGATCATCCCGAAAAGGATTCTGTCGTTGGTATAGGAGATGTCAAAGATGCGCTTTTATTTTATTCAAGCGTGTATGAAAAGGATAATAAAATCTATACAACAGGTTCAAGGGCTATTGCTGTGCTGGGCATCGCAGATACCATCGGGGAAGCCGAAAAGAAAGCGCAGGCTGGCATTTCCGCCCTCACGGGCGCTCTTCACAGCAGGCGCGACATAGGCACTGGTGAGCTTATCAGTAGGAGAATACGGCACATGGAGGAATTGAGGGGAAAACATGGTGGGGAAACCCGGATTTGTGATACTATGGAAAATGAAACTAAAATAGAACCTGAAAAAGATGCGCTGCTTGCAAAGCTTGAACGCATGATGGAGAATGCGCCTGAGAACTCAAGGCAGCCATTGATTGAGCTTGTTAACAAACGGAAAGTCGAGCTTGGGCTTTTGAAGTCCGAGCTTCTGCCTGCAGGTTATAAATTGAAAAAACGAGGAGCACGGGCAAAACCCGCGCCGCAGGCAAAAACAGGCAAACCGAAGGACAGTAAAGAGTCTCTTCGTAAAATCGCTATGGGTGTGGGCAGAATCACTGAAACAAAAGAAGCCATCATACCCCATGATATTGATGTTAAGGACGAGCCTCTTAAAAAAGATAAAAAGCCACTGGAAGAGGCGGATTCTTATAAATATTAATTCAAATTCGCTAAAGCAAAGGCTTATTAATCCCCGTATTTAAATACGGGGTATTCGTTGCAGAGAGCATTATGATCACAAAAAAAGACCTTGAGCACATGGCATGGTTATCGCGCCTTGAATTAAGCGGGGAAGATACGGAAAAATACACGCCAAAGCTCAATTCGGTTCTTGATTATTTCGGGGAGCTTGATAAAGTGGATACTGAAGGCGTTGAGCCAACATATCATGTTCTCCAGCTAAGCAACGTATTCAGGGACGATGAACCTTCACAGCCCACAAAGCCCCTCTCGCAGGAAGAAGCGCTTTCCAATGCCCCCAGGAAGCAGGATGGGTTCTTCAAGGCGCCGAGGATGATGTAATGGCGACTATAAATGAACTCAGGGAAAGAATCCATGCAGAATCCTCAGAAGAGATTGTTCACGAGTATCTGGAAAAGATTGCTGAAAGCAAACTGAACGCTTTTATCACTGTTTCAGGAGAAAGCGCACTTGCAAGGGCACGGAAAATCGATTCGGAAGGTCATGAGGGACCGCTTGCAGGCATACCGATTGCTATCAAGGATAATATTTCAACAAAAGGCATCCGGACCACATGCGCCTCGAAAATCCTCACAGGCTATATCCCGCCCTACGACGCCCATGTAATCGAGAGGTTAAAAGAAGCCGGCGCGATAATAATCGGAAAGGCAAACATGGACGAGTTCGCAATGGGAACCTCGACAGAGACGAGTTTTTACGGCGCGACGAAAAATCCATGGGACATAGAAAGAGTGCCTGGCGGGTCGTCGGGAGGAAGCGCGGCGGCAGTCGCTGGAGATGATGTCCCGCTGGCTCTTGGCTCCGATACAGGCGGCTCGGTGCGCTGCCCGGCATCGTTCTGCGGCGTTGTTGGACTGAAGCCCACGTATGGCGTTATATCCCGTTACGGACTTATAGCCTATGCAAATTCGCTTGAGCAGATAGGACCGTTTGCCACAAGCGTTCGCGATGTAGCGACACTTTTTGATGTCATAGCAGGTTACGATGCCCGTGATTCGACTTCGGTCAAAAGGGATGTGAACTATTCGTCTGCCATGAAAAATGATGTGCGCGGGCTAAAGATAGGGGTACCGGAGGAGTATTTCGGGGAAGGTACCGATGAAAAAGTGGAAAAGGCTGTCAGGGATGCGATTCACAAACTCGAAGACCTTGGAGCCAGCCTGAAAGATGTAAAAATGCCCCACACGAAATATGCTCTTGCATCTTATTATATAATCGCCATGAGCGAAGCATCTTCAAATCTTGCGCGGTTTGACGGTATGAGATACGGGCTCAGGGTCGAAGATTCGGACTGGCACACCACGTTCTCGCAGGTGAGAGCCGCCGGGTTTGGGGATGAGGTCAAGCGGCGGATTCTTCTTGGCACTTATGCCCTCTCGGCAGGGTATCATGACAAATATTATTTAAAAGCCCTTAAGGTAAGAACACTAATAAAGCAGGACTTTGAACGTGCATTCAAGAACGTGGATGTTCTCATTACGCCCACGATGCCGTATCCGGCATTTCGGCTCGGTGAAAAAATCGGCGACCCGCTTTCGCTTTATCTTGCGGATGTGGATACTGTACCCATAAACCTTGCAGGCGTCCCTTCCATCTCGGTGCCGTGCGGCTTTTCAGAGGGGCTGCCCATCGGGATGCAGATTATCGGAAAGCATTTTGACGAAGCAACAATCCTGCGCACGGCTTATACGTTTGAAGAGAACACGGATTTCCACATAAAGCAACCGGAGGGTGTCTGATGTTTGATGAACCCAACAAGACGAACCCTCCTTTTTCGAAGGGTTCATCAAAGTACGAGAATCCTGACGGTGTTAAAATCGGGCTTGAAGTACATGTGCAGTTAAACAAACTGAAGACAAAGGTATTCTGCGGATGTACCACTGACTACCATAATGACCCGCCTAATTCGCATGTGTGCCCAGTTTGTCTCGGGCTTCCCGGCGCGCTTCCTGTCATAAATAAAAAGGCAGTGGAAGCGGCTATAAAAGTCGGGCTTGCGCTCAACTGTAAAGTAGAAGAACACACGCAGTTCTATAGAAAAAACTACTATTATCCTGACCTTCCCAAAGGATTCCAGATAACCCAATACGACTTCCCGATTTCAAGCCAGGGCTATGTCATGATTGAAGGCGAGGACGGGGAACACAGGATAGGGATTACACGCGCCCATATGGAAGAAGACCCGGGAAGGCTCGTGCATGAGGGAACGATAGACAAATCGAAATACACGCTCATCGATTACAACCGCTCGGGCATGGCGCTGCTTGAAGTTGTGAGCGATCCCGATATGCGAAGCCCGAAAGAGGCGCGGCGGTATCTCGACAAGCTGAGAAACATACTTGAGTACCTCGATGTATTCGACGGAAATCTCGAAGGCGCGTTGAGGGTGGACGCCAATATTTCGATAATGGGAGGACAGCGCGCCGAGATTAAGAACATTTCATCGCACAAAGGCGCTGAGCGCGCGCTGCTCTATGAGATAGTGCGGCAGAAGAACGTGCTGCGCCGCGGGGGCGTTGTTGTGCTGGAGACGCGCCACTTTGATGAGGCGAGGGAGATTACGCTCTCCATGCGTTCTAAGGAAGAGGCGCACGACTACCGCTATTTCCCGGAGCCAGACCTTGTGCCTCTCAAGATTTCGGGCTGGGCGCCTGCGATTAAGGAAACGCTGCCTGAACTGCCTGATGCACGGCGCATGCGGTTCGTGGAGCAGTACGGGATTGCGGATGACCATGCAAAGGCGCTGACATCTGAATTGAAGCTTGCAGTTTTCTACGAAGAAGTAGCGAAGAAGGCTGATCCAAAGATGGCTGCTGTCTGGATATGCGATGTGCTAAAAGGCGAGTTGAACTATCGCGACCTCACGATTGACGCTTTCAGGAAAGAGCACATGCTGTCTGTCATTGAACTACTTGCAAGCAAAAAAATCACAGAGGACGGCGCCGTTGATATTATCAGGACGCTCCTCGATAAGGGCGGCTCGCCTGAGGAGATAGTGGCGCAGAAAGGGCTTGTTGTGGTCGAAGGGGATATCGTTTCAACAGCCGCAGAAGAAGCTATCAAGGAAAATCCACAGGCTGTGGCTGATTATAAAGCGGGAAAAGAGAAGGCGCTCAATTCGCTTGTGGGCGCGGTGATGAAGAAGACAAAGGGAAGGGCGGATGCGAGGGCGGCGAGGGAAGTGCTGCTTGGGAAGCTGGGGTAAACATATAAGGAGCAAATATTTAAGTTAGTTAGGGTTAAATTAGTAATCAAATAGTAGGTAAGAAAGTATGTGCGAAGAACATAAGTTTGGAGGGCTTTTCGAAGACCCGGAAAGGCTGAAAAGATACCAGAAGCTTTTTGAAGAAGCTTTTCCAGGGCAAACGGCGCTAGATATATTGCATAGAACGCCTAAAAAACATGCAAAGAAATAGCTTTTTTATTGATAGTTGTATTTTCCTTGGAATTTTAAGAAAAGACAAAAATACAAGGTTATGCAAAAGTTTAATTAGTCGCGTTAATAACAATGTTTTTACAGGTTATATCTCGCCATTCGTAACAGGCGAAATGATAAACTCTACTTTATATGCTGATAATATAAATAAAGAAATAAAACCTGCAATACTTCATGCTATTGTGGATTTGCTTATATCAGCTAAGGTAGAGAATTTTGTACCTTCAAATAACGATATGGTGGTTTATTCTGAACTCAGGGAAGCTGACGATAGAATCTCAGAAAGCGACCTGATGCATGTGATTTGCGCTAAAATACTCGAAATTCCACTGGTGACCACAGATGACAGGATGCTCAGCAGCCGTGGATTAAAGGGGCATGTGGATATAGTGTCCCCTGCTGACGTTTTGACTTAAAGCGTAGTGGAATTTTCCATTCTTGCTGATTACAAAGCGGCAAGGAGAAGGCGCTCAACCGCTTGGTGGTGCTGCCGTGCCGCCCCCCCTGCAAACTCACGCTGGCAAAGCCGCTGCCACGCCACATGCGCACTTTTCATATACCGTAGCAGCTAAAAACCTGATTATTGAATGATTCAATACAGGTTCCGTATCAGCCGTTAAAAAATCAAATTTGCATATACTTTGCAGCTTT
>JAQUQX010000039.1 GCA_028715885.1 Candidatus Methanoperedens sp. | reverse complement strand
TACGAACTCTAATAATTCAAAACAACCGCTTCCGGTATCGCCCCTCTTTTCTTCCCATTGCAGTTAATCATCCTTTTGGCGCTCACCTGCTCAATCCTGTAACCGCCATAAAGCTCTAAAATAAACTCGGAATAGCTGTTACTCAGCATGAGGAGGCATCCTTTTTTATCGAGTTGGCGATAGACTTCTGCCAATCGTTTCTGGTCTTTCTCTGAAAATGAGGCGCTGGTGTAACTTGTAAAGCTGGAAGTTGGGGATAGCGGATGATAGGGAGGGTCGAAATACACGAAATCATCTGGCAACACGATGTTGATTATGTCCTCAAAAAGCATTGTTTTGAGCGTAACATCTTGGAGCAGTTTATGAGCCTCTATCAAGTCTTTTTCTTTAAAAATAGATGGATTTTTATAGCTTCCTATTGGCACATTAAATTTCCCCTTAGAGTTCACCCGAAAGAGACCGTTAAAACATGTTTTGTTCAAATAGATAAAACGTGCTGCCGATTCGATTTTTGATAAATTATTTGTATCCATGTTTCGCTGAGTATAATAATATTCTTTGCTATGTTTTGACCTGTGTTCTCTTAATAAATTTAACAAACTTTCCAAATCATTTTTTACAAATTCATAACAATTTATAAGTTCAGGGTTATTATCTGAAAGAAAAAACTCTTTTTCAGGGTATAAGTTTTTTATATAAAAAAATACGGCGCCGCTTCCTAAAAAAGGTTCATAATATCTATTAAACTGAGTTGGGAAAAATTTTTCAAATTGACTTAAAAGTTGTGTTTTTCCACCAGCCCATTTGACAAATGTAGGAACGATAATATTTTTTTTAGGCTCTTCTAAGATGACTTCAGAAAGCAATTGTATTTGTGAAGTTTCATTCTTCACTTATGCTTCCCCCGCTAATCTCATCAATTTTGGATAAAACCTTTATTCCCTTCTCAGTTATTTGATACAGCTTTGTTTTTCGTCTTTCAGGCGTTAGGCAAATTACTATTTTATGTTCTATTAACTCGCTCAATGTACTGCTTACATGACTAATTGGAATGCCCAGTTTTGATGAAATATCGCTTGGGGTGCTCACCGAATTCTTTAGCATTGATAAAATACGAAGTCTCTTGTCGCTTGATTTTACAAAGCTGATTAAATCCCAATCGTTCATCGGCTTGATTTAGGTTACAAAGTGGTTTAAACTTAGTTACAAAACAATTGTAATTAAATTGTAGTTATATTTATTCTTTAGAAATATATTTCCACACAGTATGAAAATGGAAAAACTCTTAGAGGTTGTAAAGAATCTTGAAATTGGTTCATCTAAGGATATTTACGAATCTATAGATGGGACTATGATTTATATAAAAAGGCCAGAAAAAGTGGGACGGAATGTAAAAAGAAAATATGATGTAAAAACCAATATCCAGATATGGGCTAGAGAACCTGGCAAAAAAGAGTTTATGCCTAATCATTTGAGAATATTAATAGACTTGGAACTCAAAAAACAAGTAAGACCAGAACTCAAAAAGACACTTCTTTTACTATTTGATAAAATCTACTATGGTGACGACCCCAAAATATTATTTGAATCAGTTAAAGATATTTCATTTCCAAAGCCATTGAAGCCACTAGATTATGATATGTATTTAGCCCAGCTATTTATCGCAGAGCAAGGCACTGGATACATTCATGAAAGTAAATTTGACCCAAAATACCTTTTTTTTCAAGGCTGGGTCAGGTGCGTGTTATCTGGCGATTTGGAAATAGACAAAGTATGCTGGAGTGCTACACAAAACGCTCCATCTCCACGATATACTAGAGAAGATAATAAAAAACATAAAAAATATAATCCAAACCGTAGAGAACTATGGTATATTGAAGAAGATATTAGCACATAATTTAAATCAACATTTTATTCATTTTTTAAAATAACTTTCCCTTGTAGAATGGACTCCTGCTCATCAATTTCACTACCACAATCACGACAGAAAATTCGTAAATCCTTCTTATTAATGCCTTCCATTTTGATTTTTTCAAATTTCCCATCAATAAATTCCAAGATTTGATATTGATTTGGCTCGGTATCAAATGACCCGAAACCACATTTTGGACACTTATTTTTCCCGATTCTTTTCATAAACCACTCATTCCTCAAGCATATCAGCAAGATAATACATTACTCTCCCCATACTGATTTTTTCCCAAGATTTTTCTTGTTTTTTTCCATTGATGACATTTACGATTTCAATTGGAAGAAACATCTGCCTCTTTTCATACTCTTCTGAGGCTTCACGTAATAGATTTACTAATTCATTTATCTTCATATAATCACTTGCCTTACTGGAACCATATAGGTTGATTAAGTATAAATAATTACAGTTTAACTACATATTAATTACAATCAGATACTTAAATAAAAACGAATATTAAGAGTTATTAAAATTCAAGGTTGCAATGAAAACAAAAGATTCAAACTCTGAGGAAGAACAAAAACCACACAGCATCTCAATGAAAGAAATAACTCATGAAGATTATTTAAAATTTTTGAAAAAACACGACCATGTTGTTATAAATAATGTGAAAGTCCCCCTAAATGCCCATCTCAAAATTAAAAAATTCGCCCCCGCCGCCTTCACCCCAGAAACCACCACGGTCTGGAGCTTCCCCGACCGCGGCGACTGGGCTACACACGTCGGCAACTACAGGGGCAACTGGTCGCCCTACATCCCGCGAAACCTCATCCTGCGCTACACGGCGCCGGGGGATTTAGTGCTTGACCAGATGGCGGGCTCTGGCACCACGCTTGTGGAATGCAAGCTCCTGGGCAGGCGCGCCGTGTGCGTGGACATCAATCCCGATGCTGTCATGGTGGCACGCAACAGGCTGGATTTTGCATATACGCCGCTGGATGCTGAGTATCAGGCGCCGGAGATTAAGACGTATGTCGGGGATGCGCGCTCGCTTGACCTGATAGAGAGCGAGTCCGTTGATTTAATAGCCACCCATCCTCCATATGCCAGCATCATCCCTTACTCCCATGACCGCGAGGGCGACCTGTCGAGCGTGCATAACATCGCCGAGTTCGCCGCGGAAATGCGCGCTGTCGCCGTCGAGTGCATGCGCGTCCTCAAACCCGGAAAGCACTGCGCCATCCTCATGGGCGATTCACGGCGCAGCAAGCATTTCGTGCCAATCACGCCGCGGGTGCTCATGAGCTTTCTCGAAGCGGGGTTCATCCTGCGCGAGGATATCATCAAGCTCCAATGGAAGATGAAGAGCACGAGAGAGAAGTGGTTCGGGAAGAAATATGATTTTTACCTGATAGGGCATGAGCATCTGTATGTTTTCAGGAAGCCGGAGGCAGGGGAGAGGGTGACGAAGTTCAGGGAGAGCATGAAGTGGTGGTAAGAGTTGGCTGCTTTTCAGATTTAGAAATCCTTAAAGAGTTGTTCGACATAAGGGAGGTTTTGTGGAAGTGAAAGCTATTATACGAGTTTCTGAGCATGCACTAAAGAGATTAAAAGAACGAGATATAGAAATTAACCACGTTGAGCAAGTTATAAAAGAGCCTTTTGAGGTTACTGATGTTAGGTTTGGGAGAAAAGCGGCTTATAGGAAACTCGATAGTTATTATTTAGTTGTAATTTTTGAAGAGCAGAAAGATGAAATAGTTATAGTAACAGTATTAAAAGTAGATATTACGAGATTGGATAGATATGGTTTCAATAGAATTTGATTCGGAAGTTAATGCGATGTACATTCGCTTTAAAACGGGAAAAGTGGATAAATCTGAACCATTAGCTGATAATGTTATTGTTGATATAGATAAAAAAGGAAAAGCAATAGGTATAGAGGTTTTACTTCCAAAGAATGATCTAAGGGTTTCGGAACTCGTCTCTAGCGCTTTAAAGGCTGAAGCGTGAAGAGGATTTAAGGTAAACTCCACTCCAAGTGGAATCTCAAAATTCGCCCCCTCCCACCATCACCCCCGAAACCTCGTTGTTTTTCAGTGTTATCTATGAATTTCGTTCATAGCCGACTCTGTGGTTTTCAACCCGAAGATACAGTAGTTCCGCAAGTAACCTGTTGATTAAATATTTGTTCACAATATGGATTGCAAGTGCACTAAGTGCACCAAATCTTTTTATAGTTTACCCTGTCTTCTCAATGTGATTAATTCCCTTGCTTTTCCGATAGGATTTGCTTGAACCTTAAAGTAAGCAACTAAAATAGTTTCTATCAGTTCGGACTTGGATATTTTCAAGTCTTTCAGAACTTCAACTACATTATCGAGATTCTCTGCTACGTCTCTGTCAATTGATATTCCCATCTTTTCCTTCATATAGTGCACTTGGTGCACCAATTATTTAAGGATTGCTATTTCTATCTAAACTCTTTCCACCTGCGGAAGTACTGAGATAGCACAAAATCTTATATACGGATGCGTCAGTTTAATCTGCAATATGTCCGGGAATAAGAAAGACAGGATTCAGGATATGCTGACCAATGCTGCCGGGGTCGCGGACATTGCTGAGCGTTCAAGGAAATACCGTAATATCGTGGGAATTCTTTCCATGGAAGCAGCCAGGTCAGGCGACCCGTGGTTTCTTGATGAGGCTGTTAAAACTGCGGGACTGGTTACCGATGACCCGTCAAAGGCTTATGTGGAAATTATCCGCGCCATGGCAAAAATCGGGGTGAATAAAAAAGATGAAAGGACGCTCAATGAAGCCTTCGGAATAACTGAAAGAATTGACAACGACCTTGACCTTTCTGTGGCGCTGCATGAGCTTGTGGCTGCGTTTGCAAAAGCCGGTGTTGATAAAAGGGACGAGAGGCTCATTTCATATTCCCTTGAGCTGGCAGGGAAAATCCCGCTGGATACATACCATTCCTCTGCTTTCCGGAATATCGCACGATTGCTGGCAGGTTCAGCTCCCATAAAAGCGCAGGAACTGCTCGAAAAAGCGATTGAATTGATTGAAAAAAGTGAGGATACGAAGCCTGTTTATCTTGTTTCTGCGTTCTGCGACATCGCAACTTTGCTTTCGATACTGGATGATAAGCGAAGCTACGGGTTTATCAGGAAGGCAATAACACTTGCTCATGGCATTGCGGATGATTTTGAGAGCTCCGCAGCATTGTTAAAAATAGTGGAAACAGAGAACGCTATTGGAACAAGGCACAAGGATGACGGGCTTTTGAAGGAAGCTGTTGCGATTTCAAAAGGGATTACGAGAGAGTATTATAAGACGCTGGCTCTGGATGCAATATAAAAATTTTTAAAAAAGCACATAGAGCGGCGCTGAAAAATTTTTGCGAAATTTAGCTTATGGAACCTCGGATGCCATGGTATAAATCTTTCATATCAGCAGTCTTGTGCGGAAACCTATTTCTCTATTGTTCATCCAATATTCCTGGCAACAGCTAATCGAGTACAATTACAACAGAACTGATAATTCTTAGTTATCTTATACTATAACTAACGCGCCGCTTTAGCGACTCTCTCGATGTTATCCTTCTTGCCCATGGCGTAGCCTTTCACGTCATAGTTAGCCGCAGCTATTATTTCATCCGCAAGAGCATTTGCAAGGGACTTTTTTGTACCGAAAGCAGCCTGCTGTGCGCCTTCCGATATCAAGCGAAGCGCTGTGTCCACGCGGCGCTGGGGCGCGGTATCCACTGATTTTGGAACTGCGATGCCGCCGTACTGCAATCTCACTGTTTCTTCCCTGGGACCTGCATTTACGATTGCATTCACCAGCATCTGCACAGGATTCTGCCCTGTTTTTTTACTGACAATTTCAAAAGCTTCCTTAATATTACTGATGACCGTGATTTTCTGACCAGTATTATTTTCCTCACGCATCACCTTATTGACAAGCCTCTCGACAATGTTTAAACTCGACTTGCCGAACTGCTGTTTTGCATTCCTTCCGCCCGAATGCGGAATAACGATAGGAGTAAGATTAATGTAACCTTTAATACTCGGGTCCTTAACCTCGACTTCAGTAAAATCCCATTTTCCGAACAATTTCTGCATATTATCTCACCGGTTTTTCCTTCTTGCCGAGAACAAGCTGCCTGATATCAACATTATTCACAGCTATAACCTTCCAGCGCACGCCAGGAATATCTCCCATAGCGCCGCCCATCTTGCCGCCTATCCTTTCCACGATGACTTCATCATGTTCATCGATGTAATTGATTGCGCCGTCGCCAGGACAGAAAGCCGATATCTGTTTCCCGTTTTTAATAAGTTGCAAACGAATGCACTTCCTGATTGCGGAATTGGGCTGCTTAGCCTCGACACCGACCTTTTCAAGCGCAATGCCTCTGGCTTGCGGCGCGCCGCCGAGCGGGTCTGCCTTCACATCCAGGTTAAGTGCTCGCCTGCTGTAATCTCCATCGCTCCATCTGAACTTCTTGCTGTCGCTCTTGAGTTTGCGAGCCGCATATATTCCTTTTCCCATGTAGTTTTTTCCTCCAGATAATTTTGATTATTGGATAATCACATCGTTTATATTATGGTGCCTTAAGGAGAGCTTTTTTACTTTTTCAATATTTTTGCCGTCTCTCCCGATGGCAAGCCCCTTCTCTTTAGTCGGAACTTCTACATAAGCTATACGCTTGTCATCATCCAGTACAATATTTATATTTTTAACAGATATAGGATGAAATGCATTTTTCACAAACTCGGAAGGGTCATCAGAGTGTTCAATTATTTCAACATGCTTGCCAATAGCCTTCTTTACGCGGTTTATATGGTCTCCGCCTTTGCCTATGGCTAAACCCATATCCCCGTTTTTTACAACAAACAACAACCTGTTGTTTTCGGTATCCTCATAGCAATCCTTTGCCCTTGCTCCGGTCAGGCTTTCAAACAATGCGATATACCTGATGCCATCGGTGCTTAATTTGACTTCACTCTTTGATGAGCCCATTGATTTTCATTCCTTTTTAGACAGGGTCATCATACATTCTTGCTCCTGAAAGAGAGAATCTCAGACTCTCCAGGCTCAAGCACTGCAAGCGCAGCTATAGAAAACGGTTTACCGCATGCTACCCCGAGATCAACACCCGTCCCGGGAAAGTTAATCACCGGCACATTCTTCATTTCATTTACAGTTTCAGTAACGCAATTTGAAGCCAGCACCACAACCTGTGCTTTTCCATTTTTCACAGCATCCCGTGTCTGTCTTCCGCCAATTACAACCTTTCCTGTTGACAAAACGTTTCGCAGTACTTTGTTTATATCAGTTTCCATATTTATTCACCTCTATGCAGCTTTTTTTGCAATCAATTTGACATTACCGGTTCCCAGCCTTATGGGCTGTCCCACTATTACATTTTCGGTTACACCCCTGAGTTCATCCACATCTCCCCGCATACCCGAATCCAGCAGATGGCTTACGGTTACCTCAAATGCAGCCCGTGCAAGAACACTTGCTTTTTCACCGGATATGCCGTGCCTGCCTATTGGTTTCACATCACCGTCAACAGTCATTATATCCGATACCAGCATGATGTGGCGCACATCCACGGTAAGACCCTGTTCTTTGAGTGTCTCAGTAGCTTCATGTATCAACGCAAACCTGGCAGCTTCTATGCCCATTACTTCAAAGATTTCATTAACATTGTTTGTCCGCGTCCTTGTTGCATCAACCCCTTCTATAGCAAGCACTTCTTTTAGCACGGAACCCTCGGTATATAAAACGTATTCTCCGCTTTCCTCTTTCCTGATAACGACTCTTTTTATTCCTTTAATGCCTTTTAGCACTATGGATTGTACGTTTTTAACAAGCTGGAGCAGTTGCCTGTAAGACGGCGCTTCGGGTGTTAATATCAATGTATCGCCTTTAATTTCCACAGAGGCGCCGAGTTCTTCTTCAATTTTACCTGCTACCTCTTTAGAAGTCATGTTCCGCTGAGTGAGTACTTTTTTATTCAGCTCGATGATTATTTTCATTTCTGTAATATCAGTGGACATGCTGCCCAGCACGGTAATATTGGTCGCCTCTATTTTCCATGCAAGTTCCCGCGCTTTATCCCTGTCGTACGCATAATCCTTTTCCAGGAAAATCGTCATCATCGGAGTGCTCGGGTTTTTCCTTGCATCCACGATTTCAATCAGGCGCGGCAACCCGAGTGTAACGTTTATTTCCGCAACACCTGCGTAGTGGAAAGTTCTCATGGTCATCTGTGTACCGGGTTCGCCTATGGATTGCGCTGAAACAACACCTGCTGCTTCCCCGGCTTCGATTTTAGCATTTTCGTATCCTGAAAGTACACGTTCAATGATTTCATCGAACTGTTTTTTAGTAACCTTTCTTTCCTTAAGTTCACGTATCAGGTTATTTAAGACATTCTGGGGCAACGGAAGAGCTGAAACAGTCTCCTCGATATTTTTTTGTGTAATGCTCATAAAGCGACACCTCGCTTTATGAGGTATAGGGTATGCAAAGCATACCCTTCTTTTGATAAAACTTTCCTAAAGTTTTTCATTCCTTCGTCCCTCCTACCGCATTGATAATACGCTTGATAGCATCCGGTTTACTGAAATCGCTGTTCATCGGGTTTACTCCGTCTTCTCCATATTTGAACTGGATAATCATATTCCTCGTATCCCTTACAGTCCCGTCGTACTGCACTTCCAGGTCCTGCAATGCATTCACAAGCCGCCGCTGCAGGTAGCCTGACTGGGACGTCCGCACGGCTGTATCCACAAGACCTTCACGCCCGCCTATGGCATGGAAGAAATATTCAGTTGGTGATAAACCGCCTTTATAACTTGCCTTCACAAACCCGTGAGCTTCCGCTCCGAGATCGCCTTTATCAAAATGTGATAACGTCCTGCCTGCGTATCCGCGTTTAATCCGCTCACCGCGCACTGCCTGCTGACCGACGCATGCAGCCATCTGTGTCAGGTTGAGCATCGAACCTCTTGCACCTGAGCGCGCCATGATTACTGCGGCATTATCCATTCCAAGATGGCGTCCTGCAATATCTCCTGTTGTGTCCCTGGCTTTAGAAAGTTCTTTCATAATTTCCATTTCAAGCGTTTCGGCAACAGATCGTCCAGGGAGAGGCTCAAGTTCACCTGCCCTATATACTTCTATGAGTTTTTCCACCCTGTTTCTGGCACCATTCAGTTCTTCGTTTATCTGGTTTTGCGCCTCAGTCGGAACATATTCATCATCTATACCGAAACTGAACCCGCTTCGCATAATTCCTCTTATTGAGAGACGTGTGGCATCATCGATGAATTTACATGCCATCTCGGAGTTAAATTCTTTTATCAGCTTGTCAAGAATAACACTCTTAAAAGCGCCTACCGCCTTTTCATCGATTGAACCCTGTTCAAGCACACCGTCTTTAATGACCACATAAGCATCATGCTCGCAATCAACACCCTTGCAGACATCGCAATGTTCGCATATTTCCGCCTTGAACTCAAGATTAAGCCCTTTTGGAAGAATCTGGCTGAATATCTGTTTTCCGGTCCAGTATGGTTTACCGCCATCCTTACCTGCAGGTTCCGACAGCTCCCGTATCTCCGATTTTGCAAGCAGTTCAAGGGCATCTTCCTTGTTTATTTTATCTTTGCTGTTCGTGAGCAGGAATAAACCCGATATATGGTCATGGATGCCGCCGATAATGGGTCCACCGAATCTCGGGGAGAGTATGTTATGCTTGACATGCATCAGGATTTTCGCTTCTGCCCGCGCATCCTCGGTTTGCGGTACGTGCAGGTTCATCTCGTCGCCGTCAAAGTCTGCATTATAGGGCGGACAAACCGCGGGATTGAGCCTGAACGTCTTATGCGGCAGCACTTTTATCTCATGAGCCATTATGCTCATCCTGTGAAGCGAGGGCTGCCTGTTGAATAATACAATATCTCCGTCCTTTATCTGCCTGTCGATTTTCCATCCCAGTTCAACAAGGTCTGCCAGTTCGCCGCAGTTATTATCCGTGACTTTGAGCCGTCGCCCGTCTGCTCTGACTATATAGTTGGCGCCGGGATGGTTGTCGGGACCCCGCCGAACATATTCTTTCACTTCCTCGATATTTCTCGGTATTACGTTCATTGTGATGGTAAGCTCTTTTGCAACTGCTAAAGGAATGCCAACCTCATGCATCATGAGATTCGGGTCGGGTGATATCACAGTTCTTGAGGAAAAATTGACGCGTTTCCCTGATAAACTGCCCCTGAACCGTCCTTCTTTGCCTTTCAATCTCTGGGAAAGGGTTTTCAGTGGTCTTCCAGACCTGTGCCTCGCAGGAGGCACGCCTGAAACGGCATTATCGATAAACGTGGTAACATGATACTGCAGCAATTCCCATAAATCCTCGATAATCAACTGGGGCGCCCCAGCTTCACGGTTTTCCTGGAACCTCTGGTTGATCCTGATAATATCCACGAGTTTGTGCGTCAGGTCATCTTCACTGCGCTGTCCAGATTCAAGTGTAATCGAAGGTCGCATCGTGACTGGCGGAACAGGCAGCACGGTCAGGATTATCCACTCCGGACGCGCATTCTGAGGATCCATCCCTATTACTTCTATGTCTTCATCCGTTATTTTTTCAAGGCGCGAACGAATATCCGTGGGCATCAGCTTATGACCGTCTTCTATGTAGGTTGTAGGCTTCTCGAATTTGATTTCCTGCTGTACTTCACCGCAATACTGGCATTTTCCGGCTTTTCTCGCTTCTTTGAAAACCTCATTAACTACATCCTCGATTGACTGTCCCATTTTTTTAAGTGTCCGTATCTTTTCAACAGTCTCCTTTTTCTGTTTGGGTTCAAGAAGCAGCGCGCCGCATTTCCTGCATGTTGCCCGCAATATCTTGCGTATAAGCTTGGCAAAACCTACGTGAATGACAGGCGCCACAAGCTCAATATGCCCGAAATGTCCCGGGCATTCACCTGCTCTTCCTCCGCATGTCTTGCACCGCAGACCGGGGTCGATGACGCCGAGTTTTGTATCCATCAATCCCATTTCAATCGGAAAACCATCATCGTCATACGTGTCGGCTGTTATAACACGCGTCACGCTCATTTTCCGAAATTCCTTGGGTGAAATAAGTCCGAATTTTATCTGTTTTACTCTTTTTGGGGTTGCAACTACCATGTTAATCACCTATTCAATTTTTGTGCTACCGAAGGTGTACGCCCGGGCATCGGTTACACCGCGTCTTCAAGTTCAAGCCTCGGCGCAACGCCGAGCGATATTATCTCATCAAGCAATAGTTTGAATGCATAGCTCATTTCAACAGGATGTATATCCGTCTCAGCGCCGCAATCCTGGCATATAGTGATGTTTCTCCGTTTATCAAGCGTCGCTATCATGCCGCAGTGGGAGCAGACGTATTCCATAACCCTGTCTGACTCATCAAGCAGCCTTTCTTTCAGAGCCATAGCCGCGCCGTGCCCTATAAGAACGTCACGTTCCATTTCTCCAAACCGCAGACCGCCTTCCCTCGCCCTTCCCTCGGTGGGCTGTCTGGTCAATACCTGGACAGGTCCTCTTGAGCGCGCGTGCATCTTTGATGATACCATGTGGTAGAGTTTCTGGTACATTATAACGCCCACGAATATATCTGCCTGTATCTTGTTGCCGGTTATGCCGTCGTAGAAAACCTCTTTACCAGTATGCGAATAGCCGAATTTCTTAAAAGCGGAACGCAATGTATCTTCGGATTCCCCTGAAAATGCGGTGCCGTCTATTCTTCTTCCTTCAAGCGAGCCCACTTTGCCGCCTATCATCTCAAGAACGTGACCCACAGTCATTCGTGAAGGAATAGCATGCGGGTTAATTATGAGGTCAGGCACCATGCCATTTTCGGTAAAAGGCATATCTTCATAAGGAACTATAAGCCCGATTACTCCTTTCTGCCCGTGGCGGGATGCGAACTTATCCCCGATTTCAGGGACACGATGGTCGCGGGTTCTCACTTTTGCCAGCCTTGAGCCGTTTTCAGATTCGGTCAGTATCACGGTATCCACTATACCTTTCTCATTTGAGCGCATGGTGACTGAGCTTTCCCTGCGCTGCACAGGACTGATACCGAGTTCGGTTGGTTCTTCAAGGAACCGCGGGGGACTTGTCTTCCCTATAAGGACGTCGTTTGGTCCAACAGCAATTTCAGAATTGACAAGACCGTCGCTATCCAGTTGTTTGTAAACCTCCGCGCTCCTTGCACCCCTCACTTCCGAATCGGGAATCTCGAACTTGTCTTCCTGACCGCCCGGGTATTTTCGCTCTTCTCCCTCATTTGTCCTGAAGAAATGGCTCCTGCCAAGCCCGCGTTCTATCGCGCCTTTATTTACGACCAGGGCATCTTCGATATTATATCCTTCGTAGGATAATACAGCAACCACGAAGTTCTGCCCAGCCGGACGGAGGTCGAACCCGATGGCTTCAGCAGTTTGTGTTGATGTGAGTGCTTTCTGGGGATAATGGAGTACGTGTGCTCTCGTATCTGGCCGCAGTTTCATATTAGGTGTTGACATGCCAAGACATTGTTTAATCATGCCTGCACCCATTGTGTTCCTGGGCGATGCATTGTGTTCAGGGAAAGGCACCATGCCCGTGCAAATACCCAGAATTAACGATGAGTCTATCTCTAGATGGGTATGTTTCGAGGATAAATTAGTTTCATCAATCGCTATAAATGCATTCTCTTCTTCTTCGGCATCAAGATACTCTATTAAACCCGCATCAACCAGGCCGTCTAAAGTAATATCCCCTTTCTTTAAGCGCTCGATGTGTTCATTTGTAACAAGAGGCTTACCGTTTTCCATGATTATCGCAGGTCGTCTGGCTCTTCCCTGGTCAGAATTGATGATTATCTCATTCGTATCCTCATAAAAAATGATATTCACCTGTTTCTTGATTTCGCCCATTCTTCGTTTTTTCCTTAACTCATAGACAAGTTCTTTTGGATTGTCGTGGGTTCCTATGAGTTCACCATTCAGGAAAACTCTTGCTTTATTCAAAGGATTCTACCTCCTCTTCCGGCTCGACTTTTATTTCTTCGGCTTCTTCAAGCGCTTCCAACTCCGTAGCATATGTAGTGGGCACTTCTTCGGCTGCAGCAAGTCCCTTAATAATCTCTTCAGTACCCATATCCAGTAGCAGTTTTTTCAGTTGTGTTTCATCTCCGGCACTTGTCGAGATTTCAACAAGTTGCGCAAAGTTTTTCACCAGTCCGCAGTTAGGTCCCTCAGGCGTCTCCGAAGGACATATCCTGCCCCACTGTGTTGGATGTAAATCCCTTGCTTCAAAATGGGGCTGCGCTCTCGATAACGGTGAAATGACCCTCCGCAAATGGGAGAGCGATGCAATATAATCGGTGCGGTCTAAAAGCTGCGACACGCCCGTCCTGCCGCCTACCCAGTTGCCTGTAGCCAGAGCATGGACAAGACGCTCTGTCAGCACATCAGCCCGCACAATAGTCGTGACGTTCAGGTCCCTGTTCCTCATGCTGGCTCTCTCAAGCTGGTATTTGATATCCCGCGTAAGCCTGTTGAATGAAACCCTGAAGAGGTCTTCAATCAGTTCGCCTGAGAGTTTGAGCCTCTTATTGGCATAATGATCTTTATCGTCACTTCCTCTTTTGCCCAGCGCCAGTTCAAAACATGCCTGAGACATTCTGCCCAGGAACTGTGCTTTCAGCAGCCTGTGCGCTTCATCGTTTCCGAGGTGCGGTAACAGGTAGCGGTCAATCACGTAATTTGCCCGTTTTACCTGGTATTCTTTGGACTGACCCGACGCAACCCGCAGCCCTATCTTTTCCATTGCTTCTTCTTTATTGCTTGCTTCTGCTTCTTCGAGGTTTTCGAGCATGAATTTTACAATCTCGGGGTCATCTGATACCGAATTCACAATTTCCTGATCGGTCTCAATACCCAGGGCTCTCATGAGGGTGACAAAATTGATCCTGCCTGATATGGAGGGGAATGAAACTTCAAGAATGGACTTCCGGCTGCGTTCCACAACCACGAGGGCACGATAACCCCGACGCTGTGAAAATACTTTAGCCACTTCGATATTTTCACCATAACGTTCTTCCATTTCTACAAGGATTTTATTGGGAGCAAGGTCCTCAAGAGTGGTAATCACGCGCTCTGTACCGTTTACTATGAAATATCCGCCGGGGTCCTGGGGGTCTTCTCCCAGCTCGACCATTTCTTTCTGGGATAACCCGATAAGATTACACCCTTTTGACCATATCATTATCGGAAGCAGACCGATTTCCGCCTCTTTTTCCTCCTTTTCACCTTCAGGACTGACAATAGACATGCTAAGATAAAGCGGGGCGGCATAAGTTATATTTCTTAACCGTGCCTCGGTTGGGTACAGTTTATCGACTGCCCCGTCCGCTTCCCTGACCACAGGAAAACCTGCGCGGATTTTCTTGAGTTTTACATACGTTCCTTCTATATCGGTTTCGATAATCCTTTGCTCATCAATAACTTTCTGAAGACCATGTTCCAGAAAATCATTGAAAGAATCTACATGGTGGCGAACTATTTTATCACTTGTAAAATACGCTTTTGATAGCACTCTTCTGTCTAACATATTACCTCAAATTCCTGCTCACGCAATGACCATACGATAGAATAAGGATTTAACCGCTGTTTGGCTGTCCCTGGTAACCCTGACCACATCCCCGACTTTAGCTTTGATATGTACAGCAACCGGGTCTGCCACACGGATCTTTGGCAATTGCTCTTTTTCTATATTGTATTCGGATAGTATCTCTTTAACCTCGTCCTCATTCAATATTTCATGATTTGGTACCATTTTATGTTCTAAGGGGTTGAACTCCCTTCCAGTATGCTCTTTCTCTTTCATACAATTACCTCCCGGATGACGGGCTCGGAGGGATTTGAACCCTCGACCATCGGGTTTCTTTTCGTTCCGTTATACGAATAAAAGCCCGGTGCTCTGCCTGACTGAGCTACGAGCCCAAACATATTATCCACTAATTTTAAACTCGTGCTACCAATCATGGATAAAAAATACTCCTGACTCAATTGCAATCTGTTAAAACCTCGTGGACGTGCCGCCCCTTAAACTACATCATTAAGCTTAAATCTTTCTCTCTGCCTACTCTCATTATTGTAGAGTATATATTTAGTTATCCTTATAACATTAAAAACCTATTCAGGTGTCATGCCATGCGAACAATTTACTAAAAAATTTGAAGATTATAAAATCATTCGCAAAGAAAAAAAACTTTTCGGGACATTCGGCTTCCGCGGCGTCGTTGAAACCCCGTATTTAAATACGGGGACTGACGCAGGAATAGGGGCTGACAAAGCAAAACGTGTAGGCGCTGCTCTTGCTATTTATCTTGGGGTGGGGAAAACCGTGGCTATAGGAAAAGACCCAAGAATATCTTCACCTATGCTGGAAGAGGCGCTGGTGGATGGAATTATAGAGAACGGATGCAATGCTTTGACTCTCGGCATAATCACCCCAAATACACTCTCGCTTGAAGTTGGCAGGCAGGCTGACGCGGGCGTTATGATAACAGCCTCGCACAATCCGCCTGAATACAACGGGATAAAGTGTTTGAGCAAAAAAGGCATGGGTTTTTCTCCAGAGGAAGACCTTGCGCTTGAGAAGATATATTTCGGCGATTTTAGAACGGCTGCAAAAAAAGGGAAAAAACTGGTGAACAGCGGCGCTGGTGAGAGATATCGCGCCCACATTGTGCAGTACGTTAAAAAACTCTTTTCCACAAAGCCATTGAAAATTGTGGTTGACGGCGGGGGCGGTTCTGCGTCAACAGTGACGCCTGAAACCCTTGAAAGTTTGGGGTACAAAGTAGTGAGGTTCAACTGCAAATACGACGGCATGTTCAGGGAGAGAAATCCTGAGCCAACGGATGCGAATCTCGAAAAGCTCAAAAGGCTTGTCGTCGAAGAAGTGGCGGATATGGGTGTAGCGCATGACGGCGACGGCGACAGAACTGCATTTGTTGATGAAAACGGGAAATTCATACAGGGTGATGTATCGGCTGCGATAATCGCAGACAATGTGCTGCGCCAGTGCAAAGACAGGAAAAAGATAATAGCCGTGACGATAGCGTTCTCCAACATCATAGAAGACGTTGCAAAAAGCCTCGGCGCCGAGGTCATTTATACTCCTGTGGGCGAGCCTTATCTCGCGCAGGCAAAACTGCTGTGCGGCGCGCAGGTGGGGCTTGAGGAGCACGGCTCTGTTCTGCTTGAGTGGAGCCGCGAGGGGCCGATGCTGGCAGGAGTGATGGCAGGAATACTGGCAAAGGAAGGAAAGAGTTTATCAGAGCTAGTGGCTTCGTACCCGAAATATTACCAGATAAAAGATGCGAAGACGATGCCTGGGGGAACTGACACAGAGGCAATATTAGAGGAACTCAAGCAGGAGATACCGCAGGATTATGAACGGTTCTCGGATATGGACGGCGTGCGGGTGGACTATTCTGACGGCTGGTTCCTTGTGAGGGCGAGCGGGACTGAGCCGAAGGTGAGGATTTTCTCAGAGGGGAAGACCGAGGAGAGGGCAAAGAGGTTGAATAAGGTTGCGATGGAGGGGCTGGAGAGGGCGATGGGGTAATCTTTCTCTCCGTATATGGAACCTAATTCAATTAGTTTCCCTCTGAAAAAAACTATATCTCGACTATTTTTACAGCCTTCACCCCATCCTCCCACACATACGCCCTCATCCCGTCGGCGCCGGCGATAAGCCACACGGAAGGGTCATTCTGCATGGTTTCCCTGTCCCACAGCGAGGGCACAGCAGAAGAGACGGGATGGGTATGATAAAACCCGATTATTTCCTTGCCGTTCTTTTCAGCCTCGTTCCACGCATCGTAATGCTCTTTCGGGTCAAGCTCGAAACTTGTCCTCGTGCGCTTCACGTTCGTAACAGGCAGGGCTTTTTCCACAAGCGCCGTGCTGCCGTTTATAGTGCCTATGAGCACGCCGCAGGCTTCGTATGGATTGTTGGCTTCCAGCTCTGCTTCGATTAGTTCTATATCTTTGTGAGAGATTTTGAGTTCACGAATCATATATCTGCGTTCATCTGCGGTCTATTTTATTTCATAAATCAATATGCGGGTTCAAATCGCACCCCGTACACGGCAGGCACATGGTCTTAGCAACACTTGCGTCAAGCCCGTATTTATCAAGAATCCTCCGTGACATTTTCGCAAGCTTCAGCAGCCTTTGCGCAGTCGGACGCTCAGCCTCCAGCTCCCCGAACCTCAGGGGATGCACGCCCACGGCTCTTATAATCGGAATAACGCCCATTGCTGCCAGTTCCTCGTAGTATTTCTCAACCGTCTCATCCGTTTCCCCGAGCCCTACTATGAAATTCGTGAACACCTTGTTCTTCCCGAATATTTTTACAGCATCCTTCAGGCACAGAAGTGTGAAATCAAGAGGCGGCTTCTTGCAGTATTTCTCGTATATCTCCCTGTCCATCGTCTCCACGTTGTATTTTATCTCACTCGCTCCTGCTTCTTTCAAAAGATGCGACGAATCTTTTGTGGGATAGACCGAGACGCCTATTGTGACATTATATTTCCGCAACGCTTTGACAAGTTCCACCGCTCTTTCCACTTCTTTTTCAGGCGAGACTTCCACGCCTGACGTTATCGAGATTCCTTTCATCTTCCCGAGATTGTATGCCTCCTCAACAAGCTTCAGCAGTTCTTCTGTGGATTTGACCTTGCCTTTAAGTTTCGGGACAGGGCAGAACTTACAGTCATAGATGCAGCGCTCACTCATGGTAATGTATGCCTGCTCAGGGCAGTGAATGAGTTCTTCCTCGATGGTTCCCCTTACAAGCTCCTTCCCGCCTTTTAGTATCACTATATCCCCGTTGTCCTTTACAGCGCGCAGTGGCGAGCCGGAATCGACGACCAGCCTTACCCTGTGCTTCCCCGACCTGAAGAAAAAAGCCTTGCCGCCGGCGCCGGGACCTGCTGTGGGAATTGTTATTCTTCCGAGCAGGGCTGGGTCGATATCGATAGCCCCTATAGAAATCAGCTCGGCTTTTATCTTTGCGTTCATTTTCATACACTTTCACCATGCTTTCATTACATTTAATATTTAGGCAGCCTACTTTCATTCATGCGTGCCTGTACCGTAAGACATTCCTGCTGATATCTATACAAAATTAATTAAATCAAGAAAACCTCTAGATATCCAGGACGTTCTCATAACAGGGATTGTGATGGCAAACACAGAGGAGATTTTGACAAGGAATACCGAGCATTTTGGCAGGATAGCGGGTTTGAGATGGAGACGATGGTGAGTGTTTGTTATTCGAGCATGAACTTTTAGGGAGAAAACTGGGAAAAATATATTATATCAGAAAAACAATT
>JAQUQX010000038.1:3697-18436 GCA_028715885.1 Candidatus Methanoperedens sp. | reverse complement strand
ATGTTATTTGTAAACTGTCTTTCTGTGCTCAAACTTATGCAGGATTAGAATATCGCCCTTGAACTCGTATAGAACCCGGAAAGGTGGGATTCTAACACTTCTAAGAGGAAAAAGTTCGTATCGCATAGTTTTCCCGATTTCGGGATCGTCAATAATTTTCTGGATTATTTTCTTTGCTCTCGCCTGGATTTTCCCATCCCTTATCTTCTTTAAATCCCTCTTAAACTCGTCGGTGTAAATCAGTTTCATGCCCAGATTTCATCAAGCTCATCCGTGGTTTTTAGCTCATGTACTCTGCCTGCTTTTACATCTTCCCTGGATCTTTTTATTCCTTCCATTAACGTTTTATCATTCATTATTTCAATGCTTTCAATTATAGCCTCAAGCTCATCTTTCAATTTTTTAAGATTACTGAACGCATCATAGCCCATGACTATCTTATTTCTGGTAACAGTTTCCTGCATAATTCTCGCATATAAACAATCTTTTTTATTGTATATAAATTATCGTTTAGTCAAGGACGAGGTAACAGTGCTGCCCCGCTCTCCTCGCCCCCCTCATCCTCATACTCCTCCCGCGCCCATTGGCGCGCTGCATTGTTAAAAATATTTAAATCAGAGTTCGTGCGAGTTCGTATTGAGTTCGCTGTTCATTTTCCCTCTAAAACAGTCTCTTTCATCAGTTTTTATGATTTCACCCACACATGTTTATTAGAGGCATGACTATCAGGTACAGCATCGCTCAAAATAAAAGATGGCATTTTCGTACCTTTTCCTGAAAGCAATAATTTATATTCTTATCCAGTAACTCTGGATGCATGCGTATCGGAGTCCTCGCAATCCAGGGAAATGTCGAAGAACATGTCAATGCCATGATAAAGGCATTGAAACAGGTAAACCGTAAAGCAGAGGTTATAAAGATAAAACATAAAGGTATAGTACCGACATGTGACGCATTAATAATTCCCGGCGGGGAAAGCACTACGCTTGGCAGGCTTATGGAGCGGGAAGGCATCTCTGCTGAAATAAAGAAAGCAGCGCACTCCGGGGTTCCTGTAATGGGAACATGCGCAGGTCTGGTACTTCTCGCACAACATGGGGATGAACAGGTAAAGCAGACAGGTCAACCATTGCTCGGGTTGATGGATATTCGCGCCAACAGGAACGCCTTCGGGCGCCAGAGGGAATCGTTTGAAGCCCGGGTGGATTTTAAGGGACTTGACTCGCCTTTTAATGCGGTATTCATCCGGGCGCCATGTATAGCAGAAGCAGGCGGGGACGTAGAAATTCTCTCAAATTACAACGGTTGCATCGTTGCTGCAAGACAGGAAAATATGCTTGCACTGGCATTTCATCCTGAATTGACCGATGACCTGCGAATCCACCATTATTTTTTGGAAATGATACGATAATTACCCGTGCTGTTCTATCATGCTGGTAATTTTATCAATTTTCTCTTGGTATGACTTTCTAAACTCGTCATATTCTTCATCCAGCATGTTCCCTGATGAATAGTCCTTCTCCAGTCCATCAAGTTTTGAGAGCAATTCATTTTCCAGGTTCTCAAGCTCGTCTCTGGTTTTTCCCTCATATTCAGCAAGCTCTTCATCCGATATAGGCTCGCCTGTTTCCACATGGGCTTCGGACGCAGGCTCTTCGTCAGTCTCCGCAGTAGCTTCTTCTTCAGTCTCTTCGGTTTTTTTGCTCTTTAATGCATTTCTTATTTTTTCTTCGATTGCCCGGAGCTTTTCACTTTTTTTCCTGATTATCGGGTAAGAAAATACAAGTATTAGAATAAGCCCTATAACCACATAACCTGCAATTCCGGCTGGACTGACTGCTGGTTTTGAGATTTCGATTTTGAATTCTTTAAATTCAGGCATTTCCCATCCATACAGCACACTGTTGTCCACGTCCTTTGCATTCCCGGAGGCGGAAATACTGACACCCTTTTCATCAATAATGGTTATACGTTCATCCTTATTTCTTGTCACCTTAAGCACGAAGTTGGCTGGCTGCTTAGTTAAAGTAGGATAGAGAAGTATCTTTGAATAAAGTTTTGTTTTGGTTATTGTTCCTTTAGGTTCTGCTGGAAGTAAATATTCCATGGCGTAAAGAGGGGGGAGACTCTTTGTACCAATCGTATCAGTCCAGCTAACGATGTTTCCGTTCAGAGTCGGTTTAAGTGAATATTCAAATCTTCCATCCATCATGTTTCTTCTTTGAATTACACCCTGCCGGACAATCTCACCTGAATCCTTCGTAGTGATAATTTCAGCCCCATCCTGCACCCATGTTCTCAGTTTACCGGAAAAATTCTTATTACCGGTGTTTTTAAATACCAGCGTTTCCCGTACGAGTAATTTATTTTCAGATTGCAATTGGACAGCATCCACTTCTATCAGATGCTGCACTAATACCAGATCCTGATCCGAATCCGTGGCGTTTCCCGGGTCGAGTTCGGGTTGTATGGTCGAATTACTGGCTGTCATTCCCGCAAATCCAAAAGCAGGACTGGCTAAAAAAACAATCAAAAACACTGGAATTATATACTGCATTAATTTTTTCATATACTCACATCTTTATCAGTTTAATGTAGTATTTGTTAGATATATCTTGTTGTTTATGCAATCACATCGTTAAATTAATAGAACATAACCAACCTTAAGAAACACAATGAGCCCTGAAAGTCTTCAATCTTATCAAAAACACACAGCAGAGAGACAAAAACTGGGAATTCCTCCCCTGCCTTTGAACGCAGAACAGGTAAAAGCCCTGTCCGAACTGGTATCTAACCCGCCTGCAGGCTCAGAAGAAATTATCTTAAAACTCCTAAAAGAACACGTTCCACCGGGAGTTGACCCTGCGGCGCTTGAAAAGGCAAAGCTTCTGCGCCGCATTGCGCTTCGCGAAAAAACCTCTAAAATACTCTCACCTCGCGATGCGGTCATGCTGCTGGGGATGATGAAAGGCGGGTATAACATCGAGACGCTTGTAGAATTACTCGATGATGAGGAACTCTCCGGCGATGCTGTTTCTTCCCTCTCGAATACAATCCTAGTATTCGGTTTCTTTGATACGATAAAAGAGCTTGCGCGCAAAAATCCTAATGCAGCAAAGGTTCTGGAAAGCTGGGCAAAAGCAGAGTGGTTCACAGGAAGCCCCCGATTTCCAGAGTCATTGAAAGTCACGGTTTTTAAGGTTCAGGGCGAGGTCAACACAGACGATTTTTCCCCCGCCTCCCGCGCAGGAACCCGCGCTGATATTCCGCTTCATTCCCTATCCATGCTTGAATCCCGCTATCCTGGGGCGCTTACTGAACTCGGGGAGCTTAAAAAGAAAGGGCACCCCATAGCCTTTGCCGCGGACGTGGTGGGAACTGGCAGCAGCAGGAAATCCGCAGCCAATTCTCTTATCTGGTGGATTGGGGAGGACATACCCGGCGTCCCGAACAAAAGAAAGGGGGGGGTAATACTGGGAAGCCAGATTGCGCCTATTTTTTATAACACGGCGCGCGACAGCGGCTCAATACCCATCAGGTGCGATGTATCCGGGCTGAAAACAGGAATGGTAGTTACAATAGACTTTGCAGGCAAAAGAATACGTGATGAAAACTGGCGCGAGATTACAGCGTTTAAAATCGAGCCTGAAACGCTTCCCGATGAATACAGGGCAGGCGGCAGGCTTCTTCTCATTATCGGTAAAGAGCTTACAAGAAAAGCGCAGGAAGCGCTCGGGGCAAAATACGAGAGCTTCATAACACCTGGAGAGCCGGAAATATCAGATAAAGGTTACACTCTGGCTCAGAAGATTGTGGGTAAAGCCTGCGGTCTGGCAGGCGTTCGACCGGGTCAGCCGTGTCTTCCAGCAATCACCACGGTTGGTTCGCAGGACACAACAGGTCCCATGACAGCAGACGAGATAAAGGAACTCGTATGCCTCAAATTCCAGGCGCCGCTGGTTTTACAGTCCTTCTGCCATACGGCAGCCTATCCCACGCCTCAGGACAGGAAGATGCATACGGAACTTTCCCGGTTTTTCAGGGAAAGAGGCGCAGTGACGCTAAAACCCGGGGATGGCATAATCCATTCATGGCTGAACCGGATGCTTCTGCCCGATACAGTTGGAACCGGGGGCGACAGCCATACCCGCTTCCCGATAGGGATTTCATTCCCGGCAGGCAGCGGTCTTGTGGCATTTGCTGCGGCGCTTGGCGTCATGCCCCTTGACATGCCCGAAAGCGTGCTTGTCAGGTTCAAAGGAAAGCCGAGGAAAGGTATTTTTTTACGGGATGTGGTAAACTCCATCCCTTATTTTGCGCTAAAACAGGGCAAACTCACCCTCGAAAAGAAGAATAAAAAGAACATCTTCAACGGCAGGATAATCGAGATAGAAGGTCTTCCCGATATTACCGTGGAGCAGGCTTTTGAACTTACGGATTCCTCAGCCGAACGCTCGGCTGAAGCAGCAGTCATAGCCCTGTCGCATGAACAGGTAGTTCGGTATCTTGGAACCAATATATCAATTTTAAAATCGCTGCTGAATGAAGGTTATGTATCCGAAGCCCTGGAAAAACGAATAACGGCAATGGAGGAATGGCTGGCGCAGCCTTCACTTATCAAGGCGGATGCCGATGCGGAATATGTGGACATAGTGGAGATAGACCTGTCAAAGATAACAGAGCCTTTGCTTGCATGTCCCAACGACCCCGACTACGTAAAACCGCTTTCTTTGGCATCGGGAGAAAAAATCGATGAGGTATTCATAGGTTCATGCATGATAGGGCTTGAGCAGTTCCAGGGGGCTGCAAAGATACTGGGGAAGGCGGGCAGGTTAATACCAAAATTATGGATTGCCCCGCCTACCAGGCTTGTTGAAAAACGTCTTAAAGAGACTGGCGAATACGATATTTTTAAGGAACTTGGAGCAAGGATGGAGATTCCAGGGTGCAGCCTCTGCATGGGAAACCAGGCAAGAGTGGCTGATAATGCCGTTGTGTTCTCAACATCCACGCGCAATTTCGATAACCGCATGGGTAAAAATGCTAAGGTTTATCTCGGCTCGGCTGAACTTGCAGCAATTACCGCAGCGCTGGGGAGGATTCCATCGCTTGAGGAGTATTTTGAATGGGTGGAGTAAAATCATGCTGGTGAGGTAATGAAATCAAGTTTGTTCTTTGGTATATTACTTTCAATTCTTGCTGCAGGATGCGTATCTCCCCCCGTGCAGACCGGGAATCCCGCCGAGTATGAACTTCCGGGTCTTGATAATACCACTATTTTTTACCTGAACGTATCATCGGTACAGGTTGTGGAAAATGCTATAAACACGACGTCGGTTGCGGTCTTTATCGGTGAAAGCAGTGAAATGAATTTCATGAATCCGGTTGCTGTGGATTATTCGGGGAATAATGCAAGTTTCAATGTTTCAACCGAACGTATTTTCGGAAAAGTTTTTGCGCATTTTGATTTCAACTCGCCTTTTTCCGGGTTCGTGGCATTTACCCAATACGTCGGTCAGGATTTCAATTACCCGCTGACAAAAAACGGGACGATTCGCGTGGTTTTACCGATAAATTACACAGGTTCAGGATTTTTAGGCGTTGCACAGCCGCAAGCCGATAATATTACCAAAGACGCCTCCGGAAGAGAAGTGCTGCTCTGGGAAAAACCGTATCCTGAATATAAATCAATCCGGGTGAAGTACCACCATAAAAATGCCCCGACCCTATTGTATTATTTCTTTTTTTCACTTTTCATCGGCGCTGTTCTGGTTCTGGGATATTATTACTTCAGCCTCTCTGCATTGAAGAAAAAACGAATGATAATGGAGAAGGACATCAGGAAATAATTATATCTTTAACCCATCAGCTTGATGAATATCTCCTCAAGCGAAGTCTCCGTGGTTCTTATATCCATTATCCTTCCATTATGCTTTGCCACCCAGCCTGTAATCCTGTTAAACTCATCTATGTTGTTTGTGCGCGCTATGAAATTCCCGTTGTTCCTGACAGCCTCAAAATCAGGCTCTTCATCTACATTGAACTCGATTGAGTATTCTATCCCCCCGCACATCTTCTTAATCTCAGCCAGCGTACCGCATGCGATTTCTTTACCCCGGTTCATTATCAGCACACGGTCGCACAGGCTTTCGACCTGGTAGAGGTTATGCGCGCTGAATACGATGGTTTTTCCCTGGTTCCTGAGTCCTGACACAAAATCCACGAGATACCTGGATGTAGTGGGGTCAAGACCCGAGGTCATCTCATCCAGAATAAGGTACTCCGGGTCATTTATCAACGCCCTTGCAATAGCAACCTTGCGCTGCATCCCCTTTGACATCTCGCCGATTTTCTTGCCTGCCGCATCGAGTCGCAGCGCATTGAGAATGCCCGAAATCCGCATTGATGCTGTTTTTTTCTCAAGCCCATAGACCTGCGCGAAAAACATAAGGTAATCGTTTGCTGTCATACCCTCATACAGGGGGCTTTCCTCAGGCAAAAAACCCAGTTTCTGTTTTATCTTCCGCGCATCTTTTTTAATGTCCATCCCCTGTATTTTTATACTTCCGCCGGTCGGTGTAATCAAGCCGCTTAACATTTTAAGCGTGGTGGTCTTGCCGGCGCCGTTTGGTCCAACGATGCCGAAAATCTCGCCTTTTTTAATTTCAAAACTGAGAGAATCGACAGCAGTAAAACCATTGTATTCCTTTCTCAAACCTTCGACCGCAATTTCCTTTGAAAATTCTGTCAAATATTTTAAATCCAAAGGCTTCACTGAATTTTCAAACATGCAAACCATTATTTAATCACTAACTAATATAAATATGATGGGCATATTGACTATCTCAAAATGGGAATTCAGGAGAACAAGGCTAAGTTTCAGTAAAAAGACTCTTTTTCTTTCAGCCTTCCTTTTGATTTTAATCGGAGCCGTTTCTTTTTCTGTATCCCAGACCGGTCTTCATATGAATGATAAAATCTACAAAGTGGTAGTTACCGACCCTGCTCTTGTTCCAATCATACAGACAGACGACAAATTCGAGGTTTATTTCGCACAAGAGGATGAGGCGCGGCGCCTGTTTGAACAGGGCGGGCTTGACCTCCTGATAATAAAAACCAAAATCATCCACACAAGTTCTGAAAGCTCCATTTCAGCCCTCGATGCGCTGGATAAAGCAATTCTTAGATACGACGAAGCCAGGCTTTTATCATATAATGATTTGAATAATACGTTCCCAGTATGGATAACAGTAAAAAATATCGCAAGACAGCAAGTTTTCCAGTCCCCTTCTGTCCAAAAACTGCCTGAAATAGAAGCGGTTTCGGAGAAAACGGCAGCTTCAACTCCTGTCATAGGGAAAACAATTACACCGGAGCCAGGCGAGATAGCACAAATCCCGTCTATCAGGGAAGTGACCGAAATAAAAAAGGGCTCACGTTCTCCAATAAAAGAGCAGGCTCTCGCAACGCCGTCGCATTTTGACCCGCCCATCCCTTTCAAATCTGTTGTCCTGAGTTTCATTTTTATTTTCCCCATATATTTCATAGCGCAGTTTTTTTCATCAAGCATAATGGAAGAACGGGTGAAGCGAAAAGGCGAACTTTTGCTTGTATCACCCGTGAAACCCTATCAGATCGTTATCGGTAAGTTTCTCCCCTATCTTTTAATCACACTTGCCCTGGTAGCAGTTATTGCTGTCAATATCGGGGGAAGCATATGGATCGTTTTGATGTTACTGCCGGTCGCATTAATTTTTCTTTCAACCGCATTTATGGGCGCAATAATAGCGCGCAGTTTCAAGGAACTTACGTTCGTGCTTATTTTCCTGTCGGTTTTTCTCTCAGGATACATCTTCCTCCCAGCCATGTTTGCAAACATCCATGCTATCAGCATCATCTCCCCTATCACTCTCGTGGTGAAGCTGCTTGAGAACGAGCCTGTTTCTATAAGCGAATACCTGTTCTCAACCACGCCGTTCTATCTCGTATCTATTTTGATATTCATGTTTGGTATTTTTATTTACCGAGAGGAAGACCTTTTCACCCAGAAGCCGGTTGGAAGTAAATTGCTGGATTCTGTCCAGGAATTCATAAACCGTGTGCCAATGCCGGTTTTCTTTTTAAGTATTACGCTGCTGCCTCTTGTATTTTCGCTCCAGTTAATGCTGATAGTCCTGCTGTTCAATGTTCCTATCCGTATCGGGATAGTGGTTTTTATCCTGATTGCCGCATTTATCGAAGAGGTGGTCAAATCCGCAGGTATTTATACAGTTTTTTCAAGAAAAATATACCCAGTTACAACTGGAAATGCCTTGAAATTCGGGATTCTATCCGGCGCGGGGTTTTTCGCCGGTGAAAAAGTTTTACTGCTGCTGGTAATCGCAAGTATCGCAGGCTCAGTATTCGGGTCTGTAATGGGAATAGGTCTTCTGATATATCCCTTACTATTACACGTTACTTCGACTACCGCCGCTTCATTGAGTTTAAAAGGAACCGGGAATTATCTATTCTCTGTTATTTTCGCCACGGTTATTCATGCTGCATATAATCTTTACCTTGTATGGGGTGTTGTTTTTGGGTAAAACCATGGTTATAGCAAAGAAGGAGATGGGATCCCTTCTGCAGGAGAAAACCCTTGTGCTTGCAATTATCGTTCAGTTGCTGATTGCCTCTTTCTCATCGCTGCTCGTTATCGGTCTTGCTTCGTTTTTTGACCCCTCGGCGCTGGATAAATACGGCGGGCAAAGAGCAAATGTGGGAATCGTGGGAGAAGGGGAATTAAAACGATTCATTGAAAAAAGCCAGGTCAGACCTTATTATTACCATGACATTGACTCTGCGCTTTATGATTTTAATAGAAACAAGATTGATGCGGTTCTTGTAATGCCGCCACAGGATTCCGGAAGCTCCGAGATAATCCAGATTATAATTTACCTGCCAAGGTCGGATATAAAAGGCACGTTTGTTACGCTGCAACTTAAAAAACCACTCGAAGAGTATGAAGCTTTTGTCCGGGATGTAAGAAACCCGCGAATCGGGTTTGAACCCGTACGGCTGTACGTTGAATCCAGTCACAGAAAAACGTCAACCTACTTTGAATTCATATACGGGATACTTATTCCGCTTTTAGTCTTTACTCCTGTTTTTATCTCAGGCGGCTTAATCATAGATATGTTCACGGAAGAATTTGAACGTAAAACGATGGAACTGCTGCTGGTCTCGCCTGTGTCTTTTTCCGAAATACTGGACGGCAAGATGCTTACTGCCGTAGTCATCGTTCCCGTGCAGGTATTCCTGTGGCTGGCGCTTGTAAGATTGAATGGCGTTGCGGTTTATAATACCTGGATTATCCTGTTATTGATAAGCATAATCGCAGTTATTGTTGTCCTTATCGGAGCCCTTGTCGCTGTTAAATATAAGGACAGGACAATATCCCAGTACATGTACTCCCTTATTCTCATTCTGCTGTTTCTTGTGGGGTATCTCTTTGCAGATTCGCCGTTTAATATTGTTACCAGGCTATCATCCGGCGCAGCCGGCATCGAGACGCTTGTTTACAGCAGTGCATTTGCCATTGTGGCGCTTCCCCTGTATGTGTACATAAGGAGACTTCAGATATCATAATCAGTGATCAAGATATTTTAAAATCAAAAAGTTATATCTTATATACCATAACCAACATCACAACGCCAGAATCATTATGTACGCCGACAGGATTAACTCATTACCCCCCTACTTATTCGCAGCCATCGACAAATCAAAAGCAGAGGCTATCAAGAAAGGCGTGGACGTCATCAACCTTAGCATCGGCGACCCGGATTTACCCACACCCAGGCACATTGTTGATGCCATGAAAAAAGCTCTCGACAACCCCGCTCATCACCGTTATCCCTCATACGAAGGCATGCTCTCCTTCAGGACAGCCGTTGCAAAATGGTATAAAAAGACCATGAACGTCGACCTATCCCCTGAGAATGAGGTTCTCACGCTTATAGGTTCAAAGGAGGGTATAGCTCACATCCCGCTTGCGTTTTTAAATCCCGGCGATGTCTCGCTTGTCCCCGACCCTGCATATCCGGTCTATAACATCGGGTCAATCCTCGCAGACGGCAAACCCTACAAGATGCCCCTGCTTGCAGAGAATGATTTCCTTCCCGACCTTGATGCGATACCTGCCACCATAGCCAAAAAAGCAAAACTCATGTTTATCAACTACCCCAACAATCCAACCTCGGCGACTGCATCGTTAAAGTTTTTTGAAGATGTTGTGGACTTTGCAAATGAAAACGACATCATAGTAATTCATGACAATGCATACTCGGAAATGACCTTCGATGGTTACAAGGCACCCAGTTTTCTCAACGTCAGCGGGGCAAAGGACGTGGGCATAGAAGTGCACTCCCTCTCGAAGACATACAACATGACAGGCTGGAGACTGGGCTTTGCTGTCGGGAACCGCGATATACTTGCAGGTCTCGGGAAAGTGAAAACAAACGTGGATTCGGGCGCATTTGAAGCAGTGCAGGAAGCAGGGATTGCGGCGCTCTCCGGTCCACAGGATTGCGTCCGCGAAATGAACAGGATATATAAGGAAAGGCGGGACGCGCTTCTCGTTGGTCTAAAGGAGCTCGGGCTTACAGTAAGAGAGCCAAAAGCCACGTTCTATGTATGGGCGCACGTCAACGGCAGCTCTTCGGAATTTGCAAAGCTGCTTCTTGAAAAAGCGGGAATAGTAGCTACGCCCGGCGCGGGATTCGGCGAGTATGGCGAAGGATACGTCCGGTTTGCCCTCACGCAGACTGTGGAGAGAATCAATGAAGCGGTTGAAAGAATGCATAAACTGGATATTTGAGTGGATTTTTGAAACGTAACGAAAATTAAATGAAATCAAAAGATAAAATCTATCTATGATTAATTCATGTTGTGAAGGAATATGCATTTAAATAGAAACTCTTTTGAGTATTTCGGTCATGGTGTGAGTAATGAAAATTGAGCAACTTTTATCCCAGCGGGCACAGTTAGTGGATTCGGAACTTCCCGGTCTGCTTGTTGACATAAAACCGCCCGAACTTGCCGCCGCGGTAAATTATGCCATTGCCTCAAAAGGAAAACGCATAAGACCCGCCCTTGTAACGCTCGCATGCGAGGCTGTGGGCGGAAAAGCCGAAGATGCGTGTTTTGCAGCCGCATCTATCGAGTTAATACATTCCTCGTCACTTGTGCTGGATGATGTTATCGATAAATCAGAGAAACGGCGGGGAAGAAGCACAATTCATGCTCTCTGGGGCAATGATATGGCTCTCCTCACTGTGCAGATTCTCGCTGCGCTTTCACTTAAAATAGCAGCCCGTGACCCAAGACTAATCCATGCGATAGCAGATTCTCTTTTTTATATGGGTGAAGGCGAAGCCATGGAACTTGTTGATTTCGCCAAGGATACAAAAGGTTATCTTGACCTGGCATTCAGGAAGACCGGCTCGCTGTTCAGTTCCGCAGCCGAAGTTGGGGCTGTAGTGGGAGGCGGCGATGAAACTCAGGTAAAGAACCTTATGGAATTCGGGAATCACATAGGAATAGCTTTCCAGATTCGCGATGACATCCTTGACTGCATTTCCAAGGAAGAAGACATTGGCAAACCTGTAAAAAAAGACCTTTTTATGGGGAGACCTTCCATTGTGCTGCTTGACGCCATCAATTCAGGCATATCAATTGAGAGAATGATGAAATGCAACAACGGCGAGTTAATGCATCTTGTTTCGGATTCTATTGGCTATGCGCAAGACGTTGCAAGAAAGGAGTTCGAGCTTGCAAAAGGACAAATCGAGAACCTTGATGAAAGCCCCGCAAAAAGAAAGCTCAAGGAGCTGGGCGAGTATATAATAAATCGCAGCAAATGATGATGGAAAAAGATAGCTCAGGTTCTTTTTTCAATTACCTCTCAGATGGATGCCGTCTTTGTTACAAAGGAGCCAAGATGGTTCTTTTTGTTACCGGGGTATGCGGAAAAAATTGCTTTTACTGCCCCGTCTCAAACGAAAGGCGGGAAAAGGATTTAATTTTTGCGAACGAGAGGCATGTTGAAAAGGATGAGGACATAATCGAAGAAGCGGTTTCAATGGATGCACTGGGAACAGGCATAACAGGCGGTGAACCGCTTTTAAGACTGGAACGCGTGGTTCATTACATAAAACTTCTAAAATCCCGGTTCGGAGCGTTTCACCACATACATTTATACACGGCGCTTGCGCCCGGAAAAGAGACACTTGAATCCTTAAGGAAAGCGGGTCTTGATGAGATCAGGTTCCATCCGCCTCTTGAGCTGTGGGCGAATATCAACTACTCGCCATATCAGAAATCAATCATTATCGCACATGAACTAGGTCTTTCCACAGGCATTGAAATTCCATCCATACCCTCTGATTTTAGTGGTATTTTGTCATTACTGGAGGAAGTCGGGGGGTTTTTGAACCTGAACGAACTTGAGTTTTCCGAAACGAATGCCTGTGAGCTAAAAAAGCGCGGCTATGTGCCTGTCAACGATTTCTCATCCGGCGCATCGGGAAGTACAGAAGTCGCTGAATCATTAACAGGGGACAAACTGCATTTTTGCTCTTCTCGTTTTAAGGATGCAGTCCAGCTTCGGGAAAGATTCAAGCGGACTGCAAAAAAACTTTCGCGGGATTTTGATGAGATTACGGATGACGGGACTCTTGTCTATGGTGTTATTGATGGAGCAGGCATGGACGTCCTGAAGGAAGCCGGGGTTACGGAGGATATGTATTCGGTCCTGAATGGTTCTATTGAGACCGCATGGTGGATTGCGGAGGAACTTGCAGGCGACTTGAAAAAAGCCGGGTGTGTCGTCTCGGTTATCGAGCGTTATCCTGTGAAAGACGGGATTATTGTGGAAAAGACGCCGCTTTAAATAATGCAAAGGTATAAACTCTAAAAATTTAATACTAAGAATCGGTGGTTTGACTGAGCGCCAAGGAAAATGAGACAGTGAAGACACGACTTACAAAATATCTGATGCGTGATGAAACGGGCATCAGGAAGTCTGTTTTAAAATTATTTCTCACCAACAAACCCTATACCACCCAGGATGTGTTTGCCAATCTTAAAAAAGAGGGGTTTGACGTCAATTACAGGGGAGTTTCGGCAATGGTAGGTCTTATGAACACAAGGCTTGGCATCCTGAGGATAGATGTAAAAGGCGATCACAACGTCTATTCGCTAAAAGATGAATATAAAAACAGCTTAAAAGCGATAATGGACAATTATTAGGTGCGAAACTTACTGGCTCGCCTCTTTAAACCTCTTCACCACAAAATCCTTCTCAAGCGAAGCTAAAAAATGCCCTGCCCTCGGCCCTGATTTCAGCCCGAGAAGCGCCAGATACACGGTCTCAAAAACCTGTTTCCCGTCAAGTCCCGCCTCTTCCGCTACCTTATACATGTTATCATGGATTTCCTGCCCCGACATTCCATGCTCAAGTTCATCAGCAAGAATCGCAAGCACCAGCTTCTGCTCTTTCGTGAAACTCTTTACCTGCGGGGGAAGGTTCTCCTGAACCTTGAATTTCACAAACAGCGGGGCGTATTTCTCAAGCCAGTTCCTTGCGTTATTTGCCCTTTGCCTGATTGCCCCAACATCCGAGGTATCGTAACTTGTACGCTTCAAAACGGTAAGCAGGTAATCAAAACCCCGCTCATCCGCAATCTGCACCGCTGTGACCATGTGCCTGAAGGGAACATCAGTTGGCTTTGAAGCCTCGGTCTGGGAAAGCTTGTACGCACGTTTATCGCCCTCCACCATGTCGTACTCGTCTATGAGATTAAGCAGCGCCAGCCCCGGGTCAAACTCGATATGTTTCTCTGGTTTTTGCCTGATAATAAGGTAGCGAAGCACCTCAGGCGGCACTATCTCAAGCATATCGTTTATTGAAATCGCAAGCCCTGTAGAGGAATGCATGGCACCTTTGCCCTTCAGCATAATCCACTCATACACTATGGGGTACGGGGGTTCGTAATCGTATATCTCACGGCTAATCCGTTTCCCTGTGTCATAGGAGCCGCCTGCCGTGGCATGGTCCTTGCCGAATGGTTCGACTGTGGTGCCGAATATTGGCCATCTCGCAGGCCAGTCCACGCGCCATGTCAGTTTGCCTCCGCCTTTCATGGACACAGTACCTGTGGAGCCGCACTTACAGACATAATCAATGGTCTCGTTATCAAGGTCAAAACCCGTAACTTTTGTGGTGCTCAGCCTGCCGCATTCGTTGCATATGGGGTTGAAAGGATTCCAGTCCGGTTCAAGTTCCCTTCCTGAAACTTCGGAAAGTATGCGGGCTATAGCGTCCCTGCCAAGCAGGGCTTTCTTGATGGCTTCAACGTATTTCCCCTCTTTGTATAGTTCATCTGCCCTGTAAACCACAGGCTTGATGCCAAGCGTGTGCAGCGCTTCGATAAAAGGCAGGAGGAAATGCTCGGAGTAACTCCTGTGGCTTCCGCAGGGGCAGGGGATCTCTGACAGCGGTTTTCCCACATGGTTCTCATAATCTTTTGAAAGGAAGGGATACACTTTGCGAAGAGGGTCATAGGTGTCTGCGATATAGATAAGGCGCACATCAGCGCCTCCATCCTTAAGAGCCCTGTAAACAGCGTCTGCAGTTACAACCTCTCTCATGTTGCCAATGTGTATAGCTCCTGAGGGTGTGATGCCTGAGGCTACAGTATGCTT
>JAQUQX010000038.1:0-3597 GCA_028715885.1 Candidatus Methanoperedens sp. | reverse complement strand
AATCGCATAAGAGATATTAAAAGATACCCTTATCGTTTGATTGCACCATCCTGAGATTATGGCACGCGTAGCAGTCGGAGGGACCTTCGACCCTCTGCATGATGGTCATAAAGCGCTTTTGATGAGAGCCTGCGAGTTGAGCCGCAAAGGCGAGTTGCTTGTGGGGCTGACATCGGATGATATGGCTAAAAACAAGATTCATGACGTGGCTGATTATCGCTCACGCCACGACGAAGTCATGCGGTTTATACGCGCCCAGGGCATCAGTCCTGTAATTGTAAGACTGGACGACCCGTACGGTCCTACCATACGCGATGATTTTGATTTTCTCGTTGTATCCCCGGAAACGCATCCGGCTGGATTGGAAATAAACAGGATACGGCTGGGAAAAAACCTGGGACAGGTGGAAATCGTGCTTGTTGATTTTGTGCTTGCAGACGATGGTTTGCCTATATCCAGCACCCGCATCAAGAGAAGGGAAATAGATGAGCACGGGAAGGTCTTGAAAAAAAAATAAGGTGAAAAGGAAGAACCGTCAGGAGATCTTTATCTTCGTGACACAGCACTCCCGTCCGGCAACAATATCAACATCAATGTCCCCGCAACTCGGACACTTTATCACGGGCAGGAAAAAATGAAGTTTCTCAAAGAACTCAATAGGACCGTTATACTGGCATTTTTTGCATTTTATTAAGGGTTTTATAACCTGTATATCGTATCTTGCACCGTCTGCCGCAGTCCCTTTAGATATGGTTTCAAAAATAAACTTCAATTGCTCTGGGTTGAGCGCGGTAAGCTCTCCTATCTCCAGGAATATTTCGTTCACCTTTTTCGCATTGTTTTTTTTCGCTGCGTCAAGCACTGCATCAATAATAGCCCCGGCAATCGAGATTTCATGCATCCTTTATTCCCTGACAACCTCTATTTCGGATTTGAGCTGGATGCATTTGGCTGCGGCATACATCAGTGAAGAGAATGCGCATACAGTTCCGATGCCTTTTCCAATAAACTCCCCGTTCTTTTTCACAGTCGCCGTGATATAGGTGTCTATTCCGACATCCGTTGTCATGTTCTTTTGTTCAAGAGATACGAGAAGATTGTTCGCCTCCTCGCCCGTATTCTTCCCTTTCCTGCACAGCTTCACCGGGCATATCCTGCAATACTCTTTGAACAGGGCGCCCCATTTCGGTCCGGCTATTCCTGCGTGAACTTCCGCCACGACGCCAGCATAGGCTATGCAGCAGCGCAGCGCCCTTCCCAGGATTTTCCCATTTTCTACTATTTCACAGCATACCCTGTCGTTCTTAAAAAAGAACCTGTTCTCAAGCCCGCGCTCGTATTTTTCTTTTCCTGTATTCCGCTTGTCCTTGAGTTCTTCCTTTATCTTTGCCGCAAGCTCAGGCGCACGCGGGATTGTTGCGGCTGTCCCGCATGTGGGGCAATAGGATATCGGTCCCACAGCTATCTCCTCATTATTTTTGTCGATGAACGCCACTTCCACGCCCCATGAATTGCGCCTGATAGCTACCCTTCCACCGTTCTTCCAGACCTCGTTGTAAGCAGAAGCCACCGGCGTTACCACCCTGCCGTATCCATAAATGTCAGCGACTTTTTCCATGTCTATGATGCACTGGAGGGATTTTATGAGTTCGGATTCAATTTCCTCTGGGAAAAACCCTCCTTCCACCATTGCGAAAAGGAGCGCCGGAGGCCATGTTATGCCTTCGCCTTCTCCCACAATGTTACCCTTATCATCAAGTATTTTTGAACCCACACCGTCGGGTCTCTCCCATGTTATCGCTTTTCCTCCAAGCCTCGATATTTCTCTTAATACCTTGTGGGTGGTGCCGCAGTTGCCGTCCTCTATCCGCAGCTTCCCTTCGAGGTTCTTCCGCACACGTTCTACGAAATCCATAACTATTGTTTGTATTATTACGAACGTTTTGTACTTAAGGTCTATTAATGTCTTTTAATGGTGATTTTAATCCTGCCGCCGGATTCATCTATTTCCAGTATTTCATGATGGTGTGCTCCACACCAGCCCGAAATTGTTTGTTTTGCGGTGGGGTCGTCTGTTATTACTTCCAGTTTTTCACCGGACGCTATTGTTTCCAGTCTTTTTTTTGTATAGAATAACACAAACGGGCACACTTTACCGCTGAGATCCAAGCATTCCATAAGAATCTTTATGAATGACCATTATATTAAATCTTTATCAGGCTGTAAACCGGGAGAAGGTATATTGATACCAGCATCTTAAAATTAAGAGTATAATGAAACGAACACAGGCTAAAGCAAAACTATGGCTGGTAAACGAGAGGGATGAGCCGATTATGGGTGAAGGAAAGGCAGCCCTCCTCGAATCCATTAAAAAGGAGGGGTCTCTCAACAAAGCGTGTAAGAACGTGAAAATTTCATATAAGCACGCATGGCTCCTGCTAAAAGAAATCGAGGAAAGCGTCGGGGAGCCGGTAATCATAAAAAAACGCGGCGGGAAGGGGCAGGGCACGCTCCTGACCGAAAAAGCAATAAACCTGCTTGAAGAATATAATACTTATCAGAACATACTTGCACAAACGGTCTACGATAAAACTTTCTGGGAGGTGATAGGGGTGAAAATATCTGCAAGGAACCAGATGAAAGGCAAGATAATCGAAGTGGAGAGCGAAGGTCTTATTGCAAAAGTTAAAATATCCATTGAACCGGCAACGATAACTGCAGTCATCACAAAAGAGGCTGCTGATGCTTTGAGTCTCAAAAAAGGCGATAAAGTAGCGGCAGTGGTAAAGGCTACGGAAGTTATGATAGGGAAAGAATGAGCGGCGGAAGATATGTTAACTTAAAATCCCAGCGCGCCGATAAGCTTCCAGAGCGGCTGATTTGCTCTTAGAGCCTGCAGGCTTGCGAAAAGGAGGGAGAGAGGCTTCCGCACAGTCTGTTGATAGATAGGGGTATGTGTTCTTAATGTTGCGCTGGTTGGTGAAACAGTCAACAGCCGGGGGGACGGAACACGGATGGCACGGATTGGACGGATACGCATGGATTTTCGATTATATTCTCTTTCATCATTTAGCCCCACACCTCCGCAATCTTCTCTTTAATCTTCCCCTCAAAAAGCTCGATCAGTTTCTTATTCGCATCGACCAATTTCTGCTCCTCTTCGATACGGGCAACGATTTCCTTTTGTATTTCTATAGGTGGAATACTTATTTTAATTGATATAATCATATTTTTAGTCAAGTATTTTGTTAATCCACCTATTGATTGCTGCTTTAGAGAGAGCAAACTATTCTGCAAATAATAATTTAATAAAGCATAGGTCATTTTAGTCTTAAATTCGTCTTTAATGGTTATTATATAGGTTCTTTGATATGCGTTAAATTTCCCTTTAAAATATTTAACATCAAAATCCCCAACAGCATTATTCCCACTTAATAAAAGTGCTTCACAATCAAAAGCATAACTGTTTATCCGGAATATTTCTGTTTTTGAGCATGTAAAAAAAGGATATATACCATCTTTTTCTGCTGCATTAGCATCAAGTTTCCCAGTTGCTATTTCACACGCATCCCCCAACTCCACCATCTCCCACCCCTC
>JAQUQX010000037.1:2564-18663 GCA_028715885.1 Candidatus Methanoperedens sp. | reverse complement strand
AGCCGTTGATTTGCTTAAAGGTATCGGGAAATATGCAGGTCTTGATGTAATTAATGTTCCCGGAGCCACTGGATATCTGGATACCAACTTTACAGGTAAAGCCGCATATGCGCTTGAATCCCTGAAAGAGCATGATTTCGTCCTTGTGCATGTGGAGGCGCCCGATGAAGCAGGACATGCGGGAAATATCAAAGCCAAGATAAAGGCGATAGAGGATTTTGATGAGAAGGTAGTTGGAGGCATGTTGAACGAACTTGGCGGGTTTGGGGAGTATAGGATAATTGTATTGCCCGACCATCCCACGCCCATATCGCTCAGGACGCACACGAGAGAGCCAGTGCCTTTTGCGATTTATTCATCGACTGAAAGCGCGGATTATGTGGACAGGTTTGATGAGGCTGCGGCTAAAGAGGGTATTTTCGGGCTTGTGGAAGGGCATAAGCTGATAAAACTGCTCATAAGGTAAATTCACCCAACTTTTATCCCTAACTTCTGACCATTCTTTAAGATAAATATGGAAAAAAATTTCGACGTTGAAAATATCATAGGCCTTTGCGAAGAAGATGCCGCCAGAAAATTGGGTGAAGATGGTTTTAACGAACTTCCATCCCAGAAAAAGCAGAGTATGTTTTCCATCCTGATTAACATTTTATTTGAGCCTATGCTGTTACTCCTTTTAGTTTCAGGGCTCATATATCTAGTCCTGGGAGAATCAAATGACGCTTTGATGCTACTCTTCTTTGTGGTAGTAGTAGTGGGTATAACATTTTATCAGGAGAGAAAAAGTGAACGGGCGTTAGATGCTTTAAAAAACCTCTCAAGTCCCAGGGCACTTGTAATAAGGAACGCAAAGCAAAGACGTATTCCGGGACGAGAGGTAGTAAAAGAAGATATTATTATATTAAGAGAAGGCGACCGTATCCCGGCTGATGGTAACGTGCTTTTTTGCTCAAACCTTCTTGTAGATGAATCCATGCTTACTGGAGAGTCGCTAAATGTCCGAAAATCAGAATGGGATGGAAAAACGAAGCCCACAAATCCAGGTGGGGATGATATGCCATTTGTATATTCAGGTACGCTTGTAGTCCAGGGTCACGGAATGGCAAAAGTAACAGGGACTGGAATACACACTGAAATGGGAAAAATTGGAAAAGCCCTGCAAACGATAACCCAGGAAGAGACGCTGCTTAAGAAAGAGACTTCACACCTTGTACGTAGTTTCGCTACTGTCGGGATAATATTGTGTATTTTTGTAGTGATAGTTTACGGACTGACAAGAGTGACAATAGAAGGAGACAGAGCCTGGCTTAACGGGTTGCTGGCCGGTGTGAGTTTAAGTATGGCTTTGCTCCCTGAAGAGTTTTCTGTTGTCCTGTTGATCTTCATGAGCATGGGGGCGTGGCGAATGTCAAAAAGGCAGGTTTTGACAAGGCGAATGCCTGCTATTGAGACACTTGGCTCTGCTACTGTATTGTGCGTGGATAAGACAGGGACTCTTACAATGAACCGGATGATATTGAGTTCCCTTTTTTCCAGAGCGCAATTTTATGATGTGGCTAAGAATGGGCACCTGCCACTTCCTGAAAAGTTCCATGAATTGCTTGAATTTGGCTATCTTGCGAGCCAGAAGGACCCATTTGACCCGGTCGAGAAAGAAATAAAAAGCGGCACAGAAAAATTTCTTTCAAATTCGGAACATGTTCATAGTAACTGGAAACTTGTCAGGGAGTATCCCCTATCCAAAAACCTTCTTACGCTATCGAATGTATGGGAATCACATGACCATCGAAAGCATGTAATAGCTGCAAAAGGATCTCCAGAAGCAATAATAGAGCTCTGCCATCTGGATGAAGTGCAGAAAAAAGAGTTGATATCCCGCGTGCAGAGTATGGCAGATAACGGCTTGAGGGTGCTTGGTGTTGCTCGTTCTATCTTTAAGGAAGAAAGTTTGCCTGAAATGCAGCATGATTTCACGTTTGAATTTATTGGATTACTCGGTTTTACAGACCCGGTGCGTCCTTCTGTCCCGGCAGCAGTATCTGAATGTTACACAGCAGGAATGAGGGTCATAATGATAACAGGGGATTTTCCCGGAACTGCCAGGCACATAGCCAGGCAAATTGGTTTGAAAAATCCGGATAATATTATTACAGGCCATGAACTTGCTCAAATGAGCAGCCAAGAGCTTCAGGAAAAAATAAAAGTAACGAATATTTTCGCCCGGGTGGTGCCGGAACAAAAACTGGCGATAGTTAATGCTTTGAAATCGAATGGGGAAGTGGTTGCCATGACAGGCGACGGTGTAAATGACGCGCCTGCACTGAAATCTTCTCACATAGGTATTGCAATGGGAGAACGAGGCACAGACGTGGCGCGAGAGTCTTCGTCCATTGTCCTGCTCAACGATGACTTTTCATCCATCGTCGAGGCTGTCAGGCTCGGCAGGAGAATTTTTGATAACCTCAAGAAAGCAATTTCCTATATTTTTTCAGTTCATGTGCCCATTGCAGGCCTGGCGCTATTTCCAATTCTTTTCGAATTACCACTTATTATTTTACCTGCGCACATAGCTTTTCTTGAATTGATAATAGACCCTGCCTGTTCGGTAGTCTTTGAAGCTGAAAAAGAGGAGAAAAATATCATGCAACGACCGCCCAGGAATCTCATGGATAAGTTATTTGACAGAAAAAGCCTGATCAGAAGCCTGTTCCAGGGATTGAGCGTTTTATTTTTTGTGTTAATAGTATTTCTTTTAGCTTTATATTTGGGCAAATCTGAGAACGAAGCGCGTACAATTACTTTTGCTATGCTCGTATTTGCCAATCTGACGTTGATAATTTCAAATCTGTCATTGGAAGGAAATATATTAAAAAAATTCAATTCGCAGAACAGGGCATTATGGATGGTTGTTGGAGGGGCGCTTCTATCGCTTGTTATGGTACTATATGTGCCCACATTCAGGGAACTATTCCATTTTTCCGCTCTGCATTTTGACGACCTGATAACTGTACTGTTCGGGGGAATCATTAGTGCAGTGTGGATTATACTTATCAATACTAAACTCAAATAAGCCTACTCAAAATTAGCGATGAACATGCGCCGGTCGGGAATCGAACCCGAGTTTAAGCGTTGGCAACGCCTAGTGATAACCGCTACACTACCGGCGCAAACCGAAGTGTAAAACCCGTTGGGGCATTCACTTAATACTTTAATCCGTATTAATAGTTTTCACTCACATCAAATCGCCGAAATAACAATCTTTATCTAATTCCAGCTTGAAATGTGCAGTAATGTTAATCAAGCCTATTTCTCAACTTTCAAAGCATGAAACCGAAAGGCTGCTGAACCGCGGCGCTGGATTATCGGATGTGAATGCTGCTGTAACCCCCATACTCAACGATGTAAAGGAAAATGGGGATGCAGCGCTTCGCAAGCACACGCAGCAATTCGACAGGGCAGCCATAAAAGAAATTGAAGTTTCACATAAGGAAATACATGATGCAGTATTCTCACTGGATAAAAACCAGCTTTTGCACCTTAAAAAAGCAGCCGCAAACATCCGCGCATTCCATGAGGCGCAGCTTTCGAAGGACTGGATTAAGGAGTTCACCCCCGGTCTCAGGCTCGGGCAGCGCATCACGCCTCTTGAAACCGTGGGCGCCTATGTTCCCGGCGGCAGGGCTTCGTATCCCAGCACTGCGCTTATGACCGTGATACCTGCAAAAGTGGCTGGCGTAGGGGAAGTTATATTATGCACTCCGCCGAAGCCCGACGGGAGCGTAAACCCATTGACGCTGGCAGCGGCGCATATCGCGGGCGCAGACAGGGTATTCCGCGTTGGAGGCGTGCAGGCAATCGCTGCCATGGCATACGGGACTGAAACCATCCCCAAGGTGGATAAAATCGTGGGACCGGGCAACGTGTATGTAACCGCAGCCAAAATGGCATGCGGCACAGCCATTGATTTCCCCGCGGGTCCAAGCGAGGTGCTGATTATCGCGGATGACTCGGCGAAGGCTGATTTCATTGCCTCTGATATGCTCGCCCAGGCAGAGCATGACCCGGATGCGGTTTCGGTTCTTGTAACGCCTTCGGAAAAACTCGCAGAACAGGTTGAACAGGAAATAGATGCACAGTTGAAGGACTTGGCAAGGCTGGATATAATCAGGAAATCTCTGGAAAATACAGCGATACTGACAGGAACTCTTGACGAATGTATTGAATTCTCAAATAAGTTCTCACCAGAGCATCTTGAAATAATGACAGAGCGGGATATTCTCAATAGGATAAAACATGCGGGTTCGATTTTCGTGGGTAATTACGCGCCCGTATCTGCCGGGGATTACGCCTCAGGCACGAATCACGTTTTACCCACTGCCGGTTATGCGAGAATGTTTTCAGGGCTTAATACTGACCATTTTGTTACAAAGTCAAGCGTGCAGGCGATTGATAAGAAAGGGCTTGACAGCATAGGCGAGACGATTATCGGTCTGGCTGAGGCTGAAGGGCTTTTTGCTCATGCGAATGCTGTGAGGATAAGGAAAAAGTGATGTATATCGGGGTTCGATAAATGAAATTCGCAGCCAGCGCCGCCATGCTTCAATATTTCAACACCCTTGAATCCGAACTAAACAGAGCCATCGACCTCGCAAACCGCGCGCGGGCAAACGGCGCCGACCCGACGCCATCCATCGAAATACCCATAGCAAAAGACCTTGCAGACAGGGTTGAAAAACTGATGGGTGTGGATGGGGTCGCAAAACGGTTAAGGGAGCTTGAGGCGTCAATGTCCCGCGAAGAAGCTTCCCTGCAACTTGGTCTGGAGATTGCAGGCGGGAAAATCAAACAGTTCGAGTCACAAAAGGACGCCATAGAAGCCGCCGTGAGGGTTGCGATGGCTGTTCTTACAGAAGGAGTGGTGGCAGCGCCAATCGAGGGTATCGCAAAAATCGACCTTGCAAAAAACGACGACGGCTCGGATTACATCAGGATTTACTATGCCGGTCCCATAAGAAGCGCGGGCGGCACGGCGCAGGCGCTCTCCGTGCTGGCGGCTGACTATATCCGTGCGAACCTGGGTATTAACCGCTTCATGCCTAGACCGGAAGAGGTAGAGCGGTATGTGGAGGAGATTACAGCTTACAGGCGCGTAGCCAATCTTCAGTATCTTCCTTCTGATGATGAAATACGTCTTATTGTCCGCAACTGCCCGGTTTGCATAGACGGCGAGCCAACCGAAGAGGAAGAGGTGGAAGGCAGGCGCGACCTTCCCCGCATCGAGACAAACAGGATACGCGGCGGCATGGCGCTTGTCATTGCAGAGGGCATCGCACTTAAGGCGCCGAAAGTGAAAAAACATGTGGATAAACTCAAACTTGAGGGCTGGAACTGGCTTGATAAATTCGTGGTCACGGTTAAAAGCGATGATGCCTCAGCGCAGCTTAAGCCAAAGGACAAGTATCTGCAGGATTTAATCGCAGGAAGACCGGTTTTCTCTCATCCTTCTAGAGCCGGGGGATTCAGGCTCAGGTATGGCAGGAGCAGGAATACCAGTTTTGCAGCCGCGGGTATCAGTCCCGCCACCATGGTATTGATGGACGATTTTATCGCGGCAGGCACGCAGATAAAAGTTGAGCGCCCGGGGAAAGCAGCAGGCATAGCTCCTGTGGATACCATCGAAGGACCCACCGTGCGCCTGTTTAACGGCGATGTCCTGCGGGTGGACACGGCGGAAGAAGCCCTGAAGATAAGACCGTCAGTCCAGAGGATTCTCGATATAGGCGAGATTCTGATAAATTACGGGGATTTTCTTGAGAACAACCATCCTCTTGTGCCGTCGTCATACTGCTATGAATGGTGGATTCAGGAGCTTGCCGCGAAAACTCCTATAAAAAATTCAGGAGACTTTAGAAATCCTGACCAAAAAACTGCACTTTCGCTATCAGACACCTATGAAGTGCCCCTTCACCCGAAATACACTTATTTCTGGCATGATATAAGTACGGATGAGCATACCTGGTTAGCAGAATACATCCAGAAAAATGGCATGTATGCGGGGAAACTCTCAATCCCTCTTGACAATAAAACAAAAAATATCCTTGAGACCCTTCTCGTTCCTCATACTGTACGCGAGAAACAGGTTTTCATCGAAGAGCCGCTTCCCTTGATGAGGTGCCTTGGACTTGACGAGAATCTGAAAAAGACAGGCGCAACAGCTTCGGACATAATGGAAATGGTTTCGAAATTGAGCGGGATAACAATCCGCAAGCGCGCTCCAATCAGGATAGGGGGGAGGATGGGGAGACCTGAAAAATCGGATAAACGCGAAATGAAACCTGCGCCGCATGTGCTATTCCCCATCGGCGAAGCGGGAGGAAGGCGGCGCTCGCTTAAGAGCGCGACAGATTATGTGGAAGAGGATGACAACGGCAACGGCGGGAACTGGAATACCGATATTAAAACAGGTTTGACATACCAGAAAGAAAAGGTCGGGACAATAAAAGTCAGGATAGGCGAGCGAATCTGCCCATCATGCAAACTCAGGACGTTCAGGAACAGGTGCAAGTGTGGTAAATTCACGGAGCCGCTGCTAAAATGCCAATCATGTGGAATCGAGGTCGCAAAACCCCTGTGCCCCAAATGCAAGAAAGAAACAACATCGGTCACAGAAATTTCTATTGATTTTAAAACAGAATACCAGGAGGCTCTGGATAGGGTAGGCGAGAGGGATACCTTTGAGTCGATAAAAGGAGTTCTCGGTCTCACGTCGAAGAATAAGACGCCTGAGCCTCTGGAAAAGGGCATCCTCCGCGCAAAACATGACATCGTGATATTCAAGGACGGAACAGTCAGGTACGACCTCTCGGATATGCCTCTTACTCATTTCAAGCCAAAAGAAATAGGTGTTACCGTTGCGAAACTGAAAGAACTCGGTTATGTTACCGACACGTACGGAAAACCGCTTGCCGATGAGAAACAGGTCATTGAACTTAAAGTCCAGGATATCGTGGTCTCAAAGGACTGCGCCGAATACCTTTTGAAGACCGCAAGATTCATAGATGACCTCTTGACTAAATATTATAAAGTTGACGGTTACTACAATATTAACAGCGCCGATGACCTGATAGGAAAACTTGTAATCGGGCTTGCGCCACACACTTCAGCCGGAGTTCTTGGCAGGCTGGTGGGTTTCACGACCGCATCCGTAGGTTACGCGCATCCATTCTTCCATGCTGCAAAACGGCGCAACTGCGACGGCGACGAGGACTGCGTGATGTTGCTCATGGACGGGCTTCTTAACTTCTCGCGCTCATACCTTCCCGACAAGCGCGGCGGGCAGATGGATGCGCCGCTTGTGCTTACCACGCGCATCGACCCGAATGAAATCGATAAGGAAGCGCATAACATTGACGTGACTTTCAATTATCCTCTTGAATTCTATGAAGCCACACTTGGATACAAAAACCCGAAAGACATTGTGAAGCTCATGGATACCGTGAGCGGGCGGCTTGGCATGCCCGGGCAGTACGAGGGTTTCGGCTTCACCCACGATACCGCAGACATAGCAGCAGGTCCCAGGAACAGCGCATACAAGACCCTGGGAACGATGATTGAGAAGATGGATGCACAGCTTGCGCTGGCGCGGAAAATAAAGGCTGTTGACCCGCAGGATGTTGCGGAGCGGGTTATAAATTCCCATTTCCTGCCCGACCTTATCGGGAACCTGCGCTCGTTCTCAAAGCAGAAGGTGAGGTGTACGAAATGCAATGCCAAGTACAGGCGCCCGCCGCTGCGCGGGACGTGCCCGAAGTGCGGCGGGAATATCGTGCTCACGGTTCACGAAGGCTCGGTGAGGAAGTATCTTGAGACCTCGCTTCGCATCGCGGATGAGTATAATGTGCGGGCGTATACGCGCCAGCGGCTCGAGTTACTGGAGCTTGAGATGAGGTCTCTGTTTGAAAGTGATAAGGTCAAGCAGAAAGGGCTTGCGGATTTTATGTGATATATTATAATATATTACTATCAAAATTAAACTGACCGATAGCTTAAAGTACTATATAGTCGAAAAGAGTACTCCCCTATCATCCGTAGGAGACAATAGTCGATTACTACGGGAGGAATACTCATTGGAACAAGAAAAGATATTAGAAGCAGTTAAACAGGCGCTGGAAAAATCTCCGCAGCGCAAATTTTCAGAAAGCGTTGACCTTGCTATCAACCTTAAAAATCTTGACATGAACCAGCCTACTAACAGGCTTGACGAAGAGATTATCCTGCCAAACGGTCTTGGAAAAACCCTGAAAATCGCAGTTTTTGCAAAAGGCGACACTGCCCAGAGGGCAAAAGGCGCAGGCGCAGATTATGTTTTTGACCCGGAAGAAATCGCGGTACTTGGGGAAGATAAAGCAAGGACAAAAGCTCTGGCTGAAGAGGTAAATTTTTTCATAGCTGAAGCAGCATTCATGCCTGCTATCGGTAAAACCCTCGGTCAGGTGCTGGGTCCCCGTGGAAAAATGCCCATACCCCTGACTCCGGATAAGGATGTTGTCCAGATAATCAACAAATCAAAGAACTCTATAAAAGTGAGGTCCAAGGACAAGATGACATTCCACATTTCAGTTGGAAGAAAAGAGATGGATCCCCAGAAATTGTCTGAAAACATCGGGGCAGTAATAAACCGTATCGAACACAGGTACGAGCGCGGCTTATACAATGTAAAATCCATTTATGTCAAGGCTACCATGGGGCCTTCAGTGAGGGTGATATAAATGTCAACAGCAGCAGCGCATCATAGCGTTCATATCCCCAAATGGAAGAAAGACGAGATAGAAGATATAAAGAAACTGATAGGCTCTCATTCATCGGTGGGCATTGTAGGAGTTCACGGGATACCCTCAAGCCAGCTTCAACTGATGAGAAAGAACCTCCGCGGCATGGCTGACCTCAAGATGTGCAGGAATACCCTTATAGACCGTGCCCTGGATGAATCGTCTGAAGATGTACAAAAGATTAACAAGTACGTAGAAGACCAGACGGCTTTATTGTTCACTAACGAGAATCCTTTCAAGCTCTATAAGATTTTGCAGAAAGGTAAGACCGCGGCTCCTATAAAAGCAGGCGGTATATCTCCCAAGGATATAGTAGTTGAGAAAGGTCCTACCTCTTTCCCGCCCGGACCTATAGTCGGAGAGCTGACCGGCGCAGGAATCCCGGCAGGCATTGAAGGCGGAAAGGTTGTAATCCGCGAAACAAAGACCGTAGCTAAAAAAGGCGATGTGGTAGATGCAAAACTTGCCTCCATCCTTGCACGATTGAATATCCATCCGGTTGAGCTCGGGCTTGAGCTTCGGGCTGTCTATGAGAGGGGCATGATATATGAATCAAAGCTCCTGGCAGTAGATGAAACGCAATATATTGCTAATTTGACTCTTGCCGTTTCGCGTGCATTTAATTTATCAATCAATTCTGCGTATCCGGCTAAAGCCACTATCAGCACGCTGCTTACAAAAGCGGCGTCCCAATCGAGGAATCTTGCTATAAATGCTGAAGTAATAATGCCGGATATCATCGATGTGTTACTTGCAAAAGCCAATGCACAGATGTTATCTATTGCAAGGGTCGCGTCGGCGAAGGATGCTAATGCGGTTAGCGACAAGTTAAAGGATAAACTTGCAGCAGCGCCAAAGGTCGAGGCAAAACCTGAGGCTAAAGCAGCAGCTCCAGCAGAAGCAAAGGCAGAGAAGAAGAAAGAAGAACCCAAAGAAACTGATATTGCAGCTGGCTTAGGTTCATTGTTCGGATAAAAAACCCCGTAATAAGACCCCGCATTTAAATGCGGGGAATATAAAAGGTGATTAAAATGGAATACGTATATGCAGCGCTATTATTACACAGCGCAGGACAGAAAGTGACAGAGGAAGGTATAACTGCTGTTGTTAAAGCAGCAGGCGTGAATGTTGATGCAGTCAGGGCTAAGGCACTTGTTTCAGCTCTTGAAGGCGTCAATATCGAAGATGCAATTTCAAAGGCGGCATTTGCAGCCCCGGCGGCAGCGGCTCCGGCAGCAGCAGCTCCGGCGGCAGCGGCAGCAGCTGAGACGCCCAAGAAAGACGAAAAAGCAAAAGAAAAAGCTGAAGAAAGCGGAATGGAAGGGCTCGGCGCACTGTTCGGGTGAGCACTTACATTCTTCTTAATTTTTTTGTTTTCAGGGTTGTCTTATATATTATTTTTATAAATTTTTATAATAGTTTTCAACACAAGTTAAATACTTGTTTTTTTGATTTTCAGTTTTTCCGACAGCGCCATTATTTCACTGCACACTTATACAACCCAATCGATTTGGGTATGCAGTTTCGTTAATTTAATAACCTTGAAAGAGATTTAAAGGGACTGCACTAACAAATAAGAGGACAAAACATGACACAATATACAATACCTGTAATCCCCGGCGACGGAATCGGTCCTGAAATAATCAGGGAAGGATGCAAGGTTCTTGACACAGCGGGTGAAAGATTCGGCTTTGATATCGAATGGCTGGAATACCCGCACGGCGCCGACCATTATCTTGAAACCGGAGAATTAATCTCGGAGGACACGCTGAAAGAGCTTTCGCAATACAAGGCGATTTACTTCGGTGCTATAGGCGATGAAAGGATAAAACCCGGGGTACTTGAAAAAGGCATTCTCCTGACTATCCGTTTTTATCTGGATGAATATGTTAACCTGCGCCCCGTCAAATTGCTGGAGGGCGTATGGACGCCCCTCAAGGATAAAACACCGCAGGACATTGATTTTGTGGTTGTGCGCGAAAATACAGAAGATTTCTATATCGGTATCGGCGGGCGCGCTAAGAAGGGAAAGAGCAAGAAAACGCTTGAGGTCATACGGAATCTTTATAACATTAAATTCGGGCTTGATATTAATTCAGACAGCGATGAAATCGGCTACCAGCTCGGTCTTATAAGCAAGGAAGGCACGCGGAGGGTTATCCGTTACGCATTTGAGCTTGCAAAGGACAGGAAAAAACACCTGTCATCCGTGGATAAAGCCAATGTGCTGTCCGATATATACGGGTTCTGGCGCGAGGAATTCACGTCTATCGCTGCCGATTATCCGGATGTTAAGACAGATTTCAATTTCGTGGATGCCATTACGATGTGGTTCGTGAAGAATCCAGAATGGTTCGATACCGTTGTAGCGCCGAATATGTTTGGCGACATAATAACAGACCTCGGGGCTATGATTCAGGGCGGTCTTGGTCTGGCTCCGGGCGGGAATATAAATCCTGAAGGGACGAGCATGTTTGAGCCCATTCACGGAAGCGCGCCCAAATACAAGGGACAGAATAAGGTAAACCCCATTGCTACGATATGGGCAGGGGCACTGCTGCTTGACCAGATTGGCGAAAAACAAGCTTCTGACGCTATTGTCAAAGCCATTGAGCGGAACATTGTGAATGGTGAAGTGAAGACATACGATATGGGCGGTTCGAATACCACATCAGATGTAGGGAGCGATATTGCACGGTTAATCAAGGACAGCTAAAAAAACCGCAGATATACCGGATTTCAGATGGAAGATGTAGAACTAATTGAAACTCGTTTGGATAATGTCTTTATTTTAGTCGATAATGCTTCAAAAAAGCTTATCACCAGAAACCTCACGCCTGGAATACAGGTCTATGGTGAGAAGCTAATATCGGTCAAAAATGTAGAATACCGCCAGTGGGACCCGTACCGCAGCAAACTTGCATCCATGATATTGAAGGGTTCGTCCATATCGCTAAAAAAGGACGGCGAGGTTCTTTATCTTGGCGCCGCAAACGGCACAACCGCCAGTCATGTTTCTGATATTGTTTCTCTCGGCGCGGTTTTTGCAGTAGAAATCTCACCGCGCGCCATGCATGATCTCATCCGTGTGAGCATCCCCAGGATGAACCTCATTCCGATACTCTCGGATGCAGCGCATCCCAATTCATATAAAAACATGGTTACTCAGGTGGATTTCCTGTACCAGGACGTGGCGCAGCGCGAACAGGCAAAAATTGCTATCAGGAATACAGAGCTATTCCTCAAAAAGGATGGCATTATGGTGCTGATAATAAAATCAAGAAGTATTGATTCAGCAAAAAAACCAAAGGAAGTGATTGATAACGAGATAAATAAGCTGGGGGGGTTTTTCAGGGTTCTGGAGTTAATTGATTTAGAACCTTACCATAGCGACCACATGGCAGTTATGGCGCGGAAGATGTGAAAAATAAACATCATATGACCCTATCCAGCGCCTGCCCCAAATCCGCAATTATATCCTCCACATCCTCAAGTCCAACAGAGAGGCGCACAAGCTCGTCCGCTATGCCGTATTTGATTCTCTTCTCGCGCGGAATAACGGCATGCGTCATGGTGGCTGGATGCTGAATTAACGTTCCTGTCTCGCCGAGGCTAACGGCAAGCGTACATAATTCCAGGGTGCCGAGGAAAACAGGTACATCGTCAGCATATTTCAGCATGAACGCAATCATGCCGCCTGCGCCGCTCATCTGCTTTCTTGCAAGGTCGTACTGGGGAAAGTCGGTAAGCCCGGGATAATTGACCTTATCCACTTTCTCATGCCCTTGCAGGAATCTTGCCACTGCCATTGCATTCTCTGTGTGCCTGTCCATTCGCACAGGAAGCGTTTTCATGCCGCGGATAATAAGCCACGAGTTAAAAGGGCTGATTGCCCCGCCAATGTTCTTTGCGGTGTGCCTTGCCCTTTTTATGAAATCGGAAGAACCCACGATGATGCCGCCCAGCGTATCCCCGTGACCGTTTAAGTATTTCGTAGCACTGTGCAAAACCACGTCCGCGCCGAGTGAGAGCGGCTTTTGGAAATATGGCGTCATGTAGGTATTATCGACCATGACGGTTGCATTTCTTTCGTGTGCCAGTTCCGAAACAGCCTTTATGTCGGTAAGTTTCATCGTCGGATTCGCAGGCGTTTCAAAAAATACCAGTTTCGTGCCGGGGCGGAAGGCAGCTTTTACATTGCTGACATCGGATGTGTCAATGAAACTCACATCCACGCCGAATTTCGCAAGGTCTATGAACAGGTCGTATGTGCTGCCATATATCACCTCGTCGGCAATGATATGGTCGCCAGCCTTCACTTCTGTAAAAACCGCTGCACTGATGGCAGCCATCCCGGTTGCCTGAGCAAGCGCAGCCTCGCCGCCCTCCAGGTCTGCCATCTTTTCTTCAAGCACTTCTGTAGTGGGGTTCAAGCCGCGGGAATACACATATCCTTTTTCATCACCAGCCATTACACTTGCTGCACGGGCTGCACTTTTGAACTTGAAGGGCGCGGTCTGGTAAATCGGGGTGGTAACTGCACCGGTTTCTTCTTCTTTATCCCCTGCATGGATTGCACGAGTGGAGAAACCGGGTTTTTTGCGGTTCATGATATTTTCTATTTCTTTTTTTAAGACATAAATACCATGCATCCTAAATTTGATGGCATGTTGAAAGAATTTCGCACAGCTTACGGTCTTTGGTACACCCAGAAGAAAGGTTTTAGCGAAAGAATGGATTTGAGGATTCGGAGAACCTTCTCAGGAAAGAATTATGTTTGAGATGAACATTTATGCAAACCATATTCTTTAGAGCAGGAATGAAAATAAGGAATTTATCATGACCACAGTAATCATTGGCGGCGGGCTTGCAGGTCTTGCTGCCGCATACAGGTTCGCAGGCGGGTACGAAATAATCATCATCGAAAAAGAACCAGAACTCGGAGGCATGGCGTCAAGCTACAGCATACAGACCCCGCATTTAAATGCGGGGATTCACCACATCGAAAAATACTACCACCATATTTTTGCAAGCGATAAAGAACTCATAGCTCTCATAGATGAGTTTGGTCTGGGCAACAAACTTGAATGGTTACGGGGCTCGACAGGATATTATTTCGACGGCAAAATATATCCGATGAACACGCCTATCGAAATCCTGAAAGCGCTGCCACTTCTGGATGTTATCAGGCTGACATGGCTTGTGCTGAAAGCAAAGGGCATAAAAGACACCGCTCCTTTTGACGATATTACTGCAAAAGAATGGATTATCGATACCGCTGGCGAATCTGTTTACAACAATTTCTTCCTCCCGCTGCTTCAAAGCAAGTTCGGGGATAATAAGGAACGGGTGTCTGCGGCGTGGCTCCTCGGGCGCGTGAGGATACGCTCGAACAGGGGCGCAAAAGGCGAGCGCCTGGGATACATGCGCGGGGGTTTTCATGCGCTCATCGAAAAAATGGGTGAAACTATTAGGAAAAACGGGGGCGTCATAAGAACAGGAAATGTATCCCATATCGATGTTAAAGACGGCTCTGTCCGGGGAGTAAATGTAGATGGGGAGTTTATCAAATGCGACAGGATAATTTCAACTGCTGCCCCGCATATCCTTGAAAAAATCGTCGATACAAAGCTTTTAGGACTTGATATGGACATCAGTTATCAGGGCACAGCATGCGCCCTCTTTGGATTGACTGAAAAAATCATGGATGATGTTTACTGGCTGAATATCAAGGATGATGTTCCTTTCGGCGCCGTGATAGAACACACCAATTTTATACCAAACTCAGATTACGGACAACATTTGATATATGTGACGTCGTATTTTCAGAATCCTGACAGCGCTCTCTGGAAATCAAGCGATGAACAGGTTATAGAACTGTATCTTAAAGGTCTTGAAAAACTCTTCCCTGGATTTCGCAAAGAGGTGAAATGGTGGCGCCTGCGCCGGGATATTGATACCGCACCCGTGTATGAAGTGGGCTACGGGAAGAAAGTCCTTCCTTATGAGACTGCTATCAAGGGGCTTTATCTTGCAGGCATGTTTTCGGAGGCGAATTATCCCGAGAGAAGCATGAACGGCTCGATAAAGGCAGGGTTTAAATGCGCTGATGCCATAAGTAATATGGAAAAATGATTACCTGCAGGTGAACCTATGAAACAAGTCCAGATAACCCTGACACCCCCGGAATCGAAGAGAATCATAGCCATGGGAGTAAAGAAGCTTCCTATCGTCCAGCAGGCGCTGAAAAATGGAATTATCCTGGTAACTCTTGGCACTACCAATGCGTATGTGGCTGAAGAACTTACGGGCAGGAAGATAGACCATTCAAGGTATGCCGCGGGCTACATTGACGGGACGACAACCGTTGTTTCCCCGGATAAGCGACTGCCCATGATTTCCTTGAAGAAGGGGAAAGAAGTGGGCGCAGATACTATCATAAATGAAATGACATCGCAGGATGTGGTCATAAAGGGAGCAAATGCCCTTGACCCGCAGGGCTTAGCGGGTGTAATGCTGGCAAATCCTGTCGGCGGCACCACCGGAAGCCTGCTTGGAACCATTGCGGCAAAAGGCATAAACCTCGTTATTCCTGTCGGCATCGAAAAATCCATACCTTACCATGTAACAGAGATTTCCAGAAGAATAGGGATACAGCGCTGCACTAAAGCGACAGGGCTTCCTGTGGGGATGATGCCCCTGTTCGGTACGGTTATTACCGAGGTGGAAGCGCTCAAGCTGCTTGGAGCCGGGGATGTTTTCCCGATAGGCGCAGGCGGCATAGACGGGGGTGAAGGCTCCGTAACCCTTTGCGTTACCGGCGACAGGGCTGATGAAATCTTTGAACTTGTACAAAAAGTAAAAGAGAAAAAAGGAGAGCTTTAAACGTTTCGAACCAAATCTTCCTAGACAATCCCATGTTCGTAAAACCAATAGAGAACGGTCTTGACCTCACGGAAATAGCAAACTCTATCGCTGCGGTATATGACACTTCGCTGGAACCGGGGCAAAGCATTCCGTCCCATTACCATCCGGCTTTTGAGGAGGTATACTACATTCTTTCGGGTTACGGAATAATGACCATAGGTGAAGAACAAAAGGAAATATCACGCGGCGATGTGGTGTATATACCGTCTCCTGCGCCGCATTCGTTACTGAATACAGGAAGCGTGCCGTTGCGGTTTGTAACCATAACTGTGGCAGTATCCCGAAATAGAAAAGATGATGCACAGCCGTATATATGCTAATCCGGGTTTGATTCTGTCCGCATC
>JAQUQX010000037.1:0-2464 GCA_028715885.1 Candidatus Methanoperedens sp. | reverse complement strand
GTATATATGCTAATCCGGGTTTGATTCTGTCCGCATCCGCAGTTTTTTAGGATTTGGTGGTAATTCGGGTATAATTTTGGAAAAATACTATTATACTCTAAAACAAAAATAGTTTTGTAGAGGATAAATAATACTCATCAAGATTCAATTCCTATCCTATCCACAAATCTATCCAGAATTCTTGAAATCCTCTACCCTTTTTTTAATACAACAACCTTTACATATCTTTGCCTGTATAATACGCTCAAATGAAACAACATGCAGTGCTTGAGGAGAAAGTAAAAAGATATGAGGACATGCTAAACAAAGCGCTCAAAGCTTTTGAGACATCTCCGCAGGAGAATTCACATCTGAGAAAAGTCGCGGATGACTTCTCCACCATGGCAAGCTCCTATTATGACGATGGTGTGCACTTCATAGAGGATGGGGACATAGTGAACGCGCTTGTGTGTTTCAGCTACGGGCATGCATGGCTGGATGCCGGCGTGAAGCTGGGCATATTTAAAGTGAGTGATGAAAACCTGTTTACGATTTAAAAGAGGAATAATAAAATGGCAAATTACATTGTTACACTGGAAGCCGCATGGCTTGTGAAGAGCGTGGAAAGCGTTGAAGATGCGATGAATATAGCTATTTCCGAGGTCGGAAAACTGCTCAATCCTGACCTTAACTTCGTGGATATAGAGGTGGGCACGACAAGCTGTCCCGCATGCGGTGAGGCTTTTGATAGTGTGTTCATGGCAGCCGGCACGGCTCTTGTGGGAATCCTGCTTGAAATGAAGGTATATGATGCTGAAAGCGAGGAACATGCGGCAAGAATCGCTAAATCGACCATAGGCAAGGTATTGAGAAATACAGCGCTCAATGTGGTTGACGTTGACGAGTTTGAAGGCGGAAAAGAGAAGAAAGAAAGGAAGAAGCAGACCGACGAAGAAGAATGAAACTTGCAGCGCTGATTTCCGGGGGCAAAGACTCGTCCTTTGCGATAGTTAAGGCATTGCAGGAAGGTCATGATGTTACGCATCTTATTACAATAAAGCCTGCAAATCCCGACTCTTACATGTTCCATTCAGCAAATATCCATCTTACCGGGATGATTTCCGAGACATGCGGGATTCCACTGATTTCAGAGACTTCTTCGGGCGAGAAGGAAAAGGAACTCGATGACCTGAAAAAAGCCCTGCACCGTGTTAAAGTTGATGGGGTTGTTGTCGGAGCCATTGAATCCGAGTACCAGGCTTCACGGGTGAGGCGCATCTGTGAGGAACTGGGACTTACGATGTATGCGCCTTTATGGCATCGTGAGCCTGAAAGCCTGCTTCGCGAGATGATAAAATGCATGGATATCAGGATGGTGAAAGTGGCGGCGGCTGGCATGGACGAATCTTGGCTTGGCAGGCGCTTTGATGAAAAGATGATAGAAGACCTGAAGGCGCTGCACAGGAAGTACAAAGTGCATATCGCAGGAGAGGGCGGGGAGTATGAGACGCTTGTGCTTGATGCGCCGTATTACAGGAAGAGGATTAACCTGCTGGAAACTGAGAAGGTGTGGATGGGGGATTACGGGGTGATGAAAGTGATCAGGGCGGACTTGGGGGAGAAACGAAGAAGCACTCGTTGAGTATTTGAAGTCGTTTGAGAAGACGATTAATAAAAACCAATAACTGTACCATCTCTCATTTCTGGATTTTTTTAGGTTGTGTTTCTGATGTGTTTAACTTTGATTATGAAAACAATATAAAGTAAGAGCCCAATATTAATGTAGGTGGCTGGAATGAGGATATCATGCGCGTCTCTGTTTATGTGGGAATATGATATTTATGATATAATGGAGATGCTATTAGAGGCTGGTATAGAAAGCGTTGAATTCTGGGCAGAAACCCCATTTTTCTGGAAAAACAGGAATGATGAGACTGCAATAGCTGCACTGGTAGAAGCGGTTTCTATGATGCCCAACGGGTGCACACTCCATGCCCCGATTATGGATTTAAACCCATCCTCGTATAATGATTATGTCCATGAAGCCACGATTAAGGAAACATTGTGGTCTCTTGAACTTGCAAAGATGCTGGGCGCCAGGCTGGTCACGGTTCATCCCGGTAAAAGGACTGTACACCGAACGCCTACGAATGAGGACAGGGAGAAATTCACGAAATATCTGACAGTGTGCAAGAAGAAGGCGGATATTCTCGGCATTGCTCTTGCTCTTGAAAACAGCATGCAAGATATATCATCCATGTGTTCATTGCCGGTTGAAATGAAAAGCGTTCTTGATGATTTTCCGGGGCTTTTTTTTACGTTTGACGTGGTGCATGCCTTCATGAAGTCTCCTGAGATTGCAATTTCTTTTATCGAGGAACTCGGCGATAGGATTATCAATGTGCATGTGGGCGCTCCGCACAACGGGAAGCCGCATTATCCGGCGCACCGCGAGAAAAAGATGGAGGCGGTATTGAGAAGATTG
>JAQUQX010000036.1:18736-20456 GCA_028715885.1 Candidatus Methanoperedens sp. | reverse complement strand
ATTCAAGAGGCGCATCCACTAAAACAAGGATTGAAACTTCGCTTGCTGCCTGCATCGCTGTGTGGCTTCAAATCTATTACCTCACCGTCTAAGTTACGGACCATAGTGTCATGGATGGTGCTACGGGTATATAAATATAATTATGTAAGAATACAATAAGCGTGGGGTAAGTGTGGAGTAAGAACCCAGTAATAAAGCTTATATCTAAAGAGTTGCATAAGAGAAAATATAGTGATAATATGGAGCAGTTTGAAGGTGTACGCAAGAAAGCACTGGAACTTTTCCAGCAGGAGAAATACTTGATAGCAGACCACGCACTTGAGAGGATGATTGAGAGAGAGATATTTTATGAGGATATAGAATCGGTACTGCGCTGCGGCTCATTTTATAGCCAGGAACTTGATAAATGGGGAGATATCCGGTACGGTATGCAGGGAGCGGACAGCGATAACAAGAGAGTCCGTATTACATTCATAGTCAAAGAAATGTTGGTTGTCGTAACGGTAATTCGAGAACAAGAGTGATAAAACATGAGCGAAATGAAAATTAAATGTGTTGTCTGTGGAACGCAGACGGAAGAGGCAAAGGATATCACCCTAACTTCAATAGTGCAGGGGAGGGAGATAGTGATTACAAGGCTTACAGGCACACGCTGCCAGAACTGTGGAGAGCAGTATGTAGATGCTGAGTCAGGTAAAAGAGCGCTTGAGATAGCCAGCAAGTTCCGGAAACCTGCTATAGTGTTCAAACGCAAGATAACGGTGAGCGGTGGGCGAAGAGTGCTTGGCATACCAGAGGAGATCGACAGGGCGCTGGGTAAAAAGGAGAATGTGGATATCTGGCTTGAAGGTGATAAGATAGTAGCGGAAGTGTACTGAATCCGCTATGCATCTAACTAATCTCTCCTTTTTCTCTTTATAATTACTCTTTTTTCGTATTATATTATAACTACTTTTTCTCTTGGTTTGGTGCGGGTTCTGTCCCCACTGGATCCGGAGATAAAGAATTTGTAGTATTTTTTGTTTCAGTTTCAATACGGTATCTGAACCAGTTTATTGCCTCCTTGCGAGACTCGAACTTATAATCCCACAAGATTCTAGTCCAATTCACGTTTCCACGCCGCAGGTCCCTTTTCAGAAGTTCTTTTTCCTTATTCCAAAACACCAGCCTTGCCTTCTCGGTTTGTTCCGCGCTTTGTGTGTATTGCTTCAGTCGCTTCTGTTGGCTGTCGCTTACCTTCATCTCAGCCCTTAATTTGCGCAGCCCCTCTAAATCCTCAGCCTTGCGCGATATCTCAAGCTCTATGACTGCGACGGGGTCGATATCCTTTAGGAGCGTTAGAATCCCGATTTCAAGAGCATCCGCAATAGTCTTGCCGTGGAGAGGCTCCGCAGCCTTAAAGAGTTTTTGTGTGTCGATGTCTACCATCGTATTGATACGAACCTTCATGTTTCCTTTGGAAAATACCTCGGAGTGTTTCTTTTTCTAATTTTCATAGCATGTGTGTGTGTGTGTACACACACGGTGCGCGACAGCGCACCGTCGGCTCTCACGAGCCGTACATGCTGCCGCTGCATCGCGGTGTGAATTTGGATTCAAGAGGCGCATCCACTAAAACAAGGATTGAAACCTGACATGACCGTTAAGGGCTACATAACGCCCATCATCATTCAAGAGGCGCATCCACTAAAACAAGGATTGAAACCGCTTAGGTGTATCT
>JAQUQX010000036.1:0-18636 GCA_028715885.1 Candidatus Methanoperedens sp. | reverse complement strand
TTCGTCTATGTTCATATTCAAGAGGCGCATCCACTAAAACAAGGATTGAAACCTGACATGACCGTTAAGGGCTACATAACGCCCATCATCATTCAAGAGGCGCATCCACTAAAACAAGGATTGAAACCGCTTAGGTGTATCTGAACAGCTCAAGAGGATTAATTCAAGAGGCGCATCCACTAAAACAAGGATTGAAACCCTGTAGCGTTTTTGCGAGCTGTTACGTCTATTTTATTCAAGAGGCGCATCCACTAAAACAAGGATTGAAACATGTTCGTATATCGGCTATTTTTCGTCTATGTTCATATTCAAGAGGCGCATCCACTAAAACAAGGATTGAAACCTGACATGACCGTTAAGGGCTACATAACGCCCATCATCATTCAAGAGGCGCATCCACTAAAACAAGGATTGAAACAACAATATACCCGGAAAAGATAATTATAATTTCCTATATTCAAGAGGCGCATCCACTAAAACAAGGATTGAAACCTTTTCCATCCCATGTGGGATTTCCAAGCCACGCCATTCAAGAGGCGCATCCACTAAAACAAGGATTGAAACAAAACAGGCTGTGCTACTGTGGTTGGGGAGACGGTATTCAAGAGGCGCATCCACTAAAACAAGGATTGAAACTAACTTTTCCATACTTGTTACCTTGCCTTTATTTATTCAAGAGGCGCATCCACTAAAACAAGGATTGAAACTAACTTTTCCATACTTGTTACCTTGCCTTTATTTATTCAAGAGGCGCATCCACTAAAACAAGGATTGAAACCAATTCCGTGGGGATATAGCCAGTGAACAAAATGATTCAAGAGGCGCATCCACTAAAACAAGGATTGAAACTGAATCAGACCGAGGGCATACTGGCATGCTCCGATGATTCAAGAGGCGCATCCACTAAAACAAGGATTGAAAACTAGTTTTCCACGTCAGAGCATGAACTGAAGTTTTCGATTCGAGTTGGTAATGGTGGTCTGATTAATTTAATATTACGCTCTACTTTTCAATTTTCGCGCCCTTTGCTGTGAGCAATCAAAGTCTTAACCACTAAAATAAATAAAATTGTAACCTAAATTAGGGCGTGGAAATCCCTTAAAACAGAATTTTGAATATATTTATATCAAAGATGAACCATTAAACTTTCTTGAATGATGTCAAAACTAACAAAAGTCATGGAAACATCCAGACCGGCGGTAGCGGTAATCGGTCTTGGCGGCGCGGGATGCAATATTATAACGTATCTTTCGCAAAAGAATATTGCCGGCGCAAAAACAATAGCTGCCAACACCGATATAACACATCTTGTTTTACAGCGGGCGGATAAGCTTCTGCTCATGGGGAAAAAGAGATGCAGGGGAAAAGGATGCGGCGGCTTTCCTGAGGTTGGCGCTGAATGCGCGCGCGAAAGCGATGAAGATATCAAAAAAGAACTCGAAGGGATCAACATAGTTTTCATCGTGGCAGGGCTTGGCGGGGGAACGGGCACTGGTTCCGCTCCCGTTGTGGCTGAAATTGCCCGCGGGATGGGGGCGCTTACAATCGCATGCCTCACAATGCCTTTTGAGATTGAATCCTTAAGACGTGAAAACGCTAAAAAGGCAATTCGCGCCCTCTCAGAGACCTGCGATTCCGTGGTATTGATTGATAACACAAAACTGCGGAAGGTGGCGGGAAAACTGCCTCTTAAAACCGCTTTTGCAGTGGCAAATGCCCTGATTGGCGCATTTATAAAAAGCATAACGGAAACCATAACAGAACCAAGCCTTATGAACCTTGATTTTGCAGATTTAAAAGCAGTGCTTGAAAAGCGAGGCGTGTCATCCTTCGGAATCGGGGAAGCGGATGGCCCAGAGCGTGTTGAAAAAGCGGTATTGAGGGCTATAGAAGCTCCTTTGCTTAATATCCCCGACCTGTCGTCTGCTCACGGTTTGCTCGTCCAAATTTGCGGCGGGCAGGAAATGACGCTTGAGGAAGTGGCAAGAGTGGGCGAATTAATGGCACAGCATGTTCATTGTAAGCGGATAATCTGGGGCGCAAATGTGGATGAAACTATGACAGGGCGCATCCGTGTCATGGCATTATTTGCAAGCGTGGACAACCCTTTTGAGTAAGGTGATAAAAACGGGACTATAAAAAAGATTGGTGATGTGATCACATATCCGTTTCTTTCGTTATTTCTTTACCACATGCCATGCATTTGTACTTCCTGACAGTGTGTGACCCTTTTATACTATATCCTTGATAACCGAGCACTGCGCCGCAACCCGGACAGTTTGCGGATTCAAAATCTTCGCTGGTTGACATTGATTTTAAGATTTTTCCGAGCAATCCCATAGTATCACTACTACACGATTATAAACGTACCTGTATTTCAATAATTGCAGCGGTCAGGAAATGAGAGACAAACAATTTTCAAGCGTGCCATCCCCCACAAAATCCGGGGGTATTCCGAATTTCCGCATCGCATCGGCAGTTTTTTTGCCAATTGCAATCACTTTAATCCTTTTTGCATGGTTATGTGTGAATCCTGAGAACTCGAAGGATTTTGCACTTGTAAAAATAATAGCATCAACATCTTTTAATGCTCCTGCTATGTTCCTGCCCGGCACTAAACGATATACGGGAACTTCGATTATTGCGGCGCCTTTTGACGACAGGGAGCGTATCAATTCCGGATTTGGAACTTCGGCACGCGCGATGCCTATTGTTTTTTCTCTTATGTCGCCAAGATGCTGTGCGAAGTTGTCGGATGAGAATTTTTCAATGATTTCGCTTTTAAGTCCGTATTCTTCAACTTTTTTTGCGGTTTTAGGTCCCACGCTTACGATTCTAACATTTTTTCCTGGCATTGCTTTTTCAAAAAGTTTTTCAACGCCAAGCGCGCTTGTGAAAATCAGGATGTCGATTTTATTATTTGAAACCATATCTGCAAGGCGCAAAAGAGGCGCGGGGTCGGTAGGCGGCGCGGCGCGCATTGTGGATACTATGACCGCTTCATGACCGTATCGCCTGAATAGCAGAGGGATGCCTTCGGATTTTTCTTCGAGTTTGGTGACTGCAATGTTCACGGAACTGGAATTAATTCATTAAAGCATAATGCTTTTGTATTTCAATAAAAGAGGCTTGCTACGGAGTCTTAATTTAGATAATCTTAAATTTCTATCACCAAACAGTCTTGCCGCCTGAATCGCAAATTTTAAGAGATTGTCAACCATTAAACAATAAAAGTTTACAATCTTACAATCATGCTCCAAAATATCCAATCCAAACTCGAAAACGGCGACTCCATCAATCTCACAGAAGCCATGGAACTTGTGAATCTTCAAGGCAGCGAATGCATGGAACTTTTATCCCTGGCGAATAACATACGCTCAAAGCTCGGCGACAGGATTGACCTATGCTCCATCGTCAATGCAAAGTGTGGCTTGTGCCCCGAGGACTGCAAATTCTGCGCACAGTCGGTTCATAACGATGCCGACGTAACTCCCTACCCGCTCATGGACGAGGAGGATATACTTAATATGGCTCTTATGATGCAGGAAGAGGGCGCTGCGAGGTTCTGCATCGTTACCAGCGGAAAAGAGACTGCAAACGAGGATTTTGAAAGGATACTGGGCGCCATAAAGAGAATACGAAGAGAAACATCGCTATCCATCTGCATTTCCATAGGAACTCTCACGAAAGAAAGTGCACGCGAGCTTAAAAAGGCAGGCGCCGCAAGGATACATCACAACCTTGAAACGTCAGAAGGTTTTTTCAAGAACATATGCACCACGCATACCTACGCTGAAAAAATAAGAACAATACAAATTGCAAGAGATGCAGGGCTTGAAGTGTGCTGCGGTGGGATAATAGGTCTGGGAGAATCGGCTAAGGATAGACTGGAGCTTGCTTTCACGCTTCACGAATTGGATGTCGATTCCATACCCATCAATATTCTGGCTCCCATAGCAGGAACGCCGTTTTCCGGTGCAGAGCCACTAACGCCAATGGAAGTGCTCAAAACAATAGCGATTTTCCGCCTCATCCTTCCCCAAAAAAATATACGCGTAGCCGGGGGAAGGGAAAAAAACCTGAGAGATTTGCAGTGCCTCTGCTTGCTTTCTGGCGCCAACGGCTTGCTGCTGGGAAACTATCTCACGACTCTTGGAAGAGCTCCACGTGAAGATATCCGAATGATTCTTGACCTTGGACTGATTCCCGGAGGGGTTCATGTTTAGCGTGCGTATGCATGCATCCAGAGGCGGCAAACATATCTCGGGAGCAGAGAGGATAATCGAAGACAATGGCATACAAGCCGCTTCGCAATCGTTGATAGACCGTGCTCTGTCGCATGAAAAAGGAAGACCTGATTTTATAAATATATCTGTTGAAGCATTAGAAAAACCCATTAGACATATAACATCTCTGCCGCTTGTTTTAACGCATGTAAGAAATGCAGTAGAAGGCAAAGCTCTTGCCAGAAGGTTATTGCTTACCCTTGGGATACCTCTGTTATGCATGGAAAAGGCGATTTCTCTCCTTGAAAATGGAGCGGCTGGTGGTGAGAGCATGAGGGGTGCAATTGTAATGAATATGCGGGGTGAGAGGCTTGAACCCGACAAATACCGCGGTGTAAGAGCATCGCGCATGGATATTACGGAAGAAGCTTCTATGGAGCTTGCCTGCGCAATCGAGAGAGAAGGTCTATCCCGGTATTTCACACATATAAGCGAGGCGCTTGTACTGGCTACAAAAGTGGAATCGGTGGAAGGAACCGTTGCAGAGCTTTGCTGGTCTGACGACCCCTCTTATACCGCAGGTTACGTGGCGTCAAAGGAACTTGGCTATGTGCGCATCCCGCATCTGAAACGTGAGGGGAATTGCAACGGTGGAAGGGTATTTTTTGTGGATGGAATCGACCTGAATAATTACATTCATGAAATGGAAAAAGCGCCGATTCTGGTAAATAAGTTCGGAGGCTTACGGAAATGACATTTACAGGAGGATAAAATGAAACAGCAACAGATATTGAAAACAAAAGGAAAAACAGTAAATAAATCAAATATCGCAGTCCTTGGAGCAGGTGGACTCGGGATGGCAGCCGCAAAAATGATTGCCGGGAAAAAAGAGATGAAACTTGTAGCCATTGCAGATAAAGGTGGTTATCTTGTTGATTTCGAAGGCATCGAATCGCATCGTCTTCGAGATAAAAAGCCGGGCGATGTGGGAGAGAAAACTGACGATCCCATAGGTGCTATGATACGGAACTCAGAAGCTTTCGATGGCATTTTTATCGCCCTTCCAAACCTCACAAACGATTTCATCCCTGAGGTTGCGACGGGGTTTGCCGAGCACGGCTATAACGGCGTGATGGTGGACGCGCTGAAACGCTCACAGGCTGTTGAGATGATTTTTGAGCTGGACGATAAGATAAGGGATGCCGGAATAACATACATCACAGGAGCAGGAGCCACGCCCGGACTACTTACATGCGCCGCTGCGATAGCAGCCAACTCCTTTATGGAAGTAACAGGCGTTGACATAAATTTCGGCGTGGGCGTAGTAAACTGGGAATCCTACCGGGCAACGATACGCGAGGACATAGCGCATCTTGAGGGTTTTAATCTAAAAAAAGCGGCTGAAATGACATGCGCAGAAATCAAGGAAGAACTCGACAATAGAAAAGGCATACTCCATCTCCACAATATGGAACATGCAGACGATGTAATTCTTGAAAGGGCTGGAGTTGTATCCCGTGAAAAAGTGAATGTCGGAGGAGTCGTGGACACAAGGAATGCAAGAAAACCTGTGAGCACCACAATGACGCTTACAGGCAGGACGTTTGACGGCGTGGTTTCAAGCCACAGGTTCATCCTTGGTGATGAGACCACGATGGCTGCAAATGTAGTTGGACCCGCTCTTGGCTGGATGAAAGCGGGGTTTGAGTTCCATGTGCGGGGGATATACGGCGTATTCGGGTCTGCTGAGATAATGCCGAGATTCGTACGGTGAAGATGAACTGGCTTTCGGATGAGCTTGCTTCCTTAAAAAATAGAGGATTGTATCGAAGTCTTAGCACAATCGGGAGCGCCCAGACGCCCAGGATACTAAAAGACGGACGGGAACTCATACTTCTCTCCTCCAACAACTACCTGGGATTAACCACCCACCCGAAAGTAAAAAAAGCAGCACTGGAAGCAATAGAGCAATACGGCACGGGCGCCGGGGGTTCGCGCCTTACCACTGGCAACACCGAGCTGTATAACAGCCTTGAGGAACGAATCGCGAAATTCAAGGGCGCCGAGGATGCCCTGGTGTTCAGCACCGGATACATGGCTAATACCGGAACAATATCCTCGTTGATGAAAAACGGCGACCTTATTCTCAGCGATGAACTGAACCATGCAAGCATAATCGACGGATGCAGGTTGAGCCGCGCCGAGGTAGTTGTCTATCCGCACAGGGACGTTTCGTTCATAGAAAAAGCACTTCGTGTTTCAAAACATTCAAGGAAAGTCATAGTAACAGATGGTGTTTTCAGCATGGATGGCGACATAGCTCCGCTGCCAGAAATAGTCGAACTTGCAGAAAAATACGATGCAATGGTCATGGTAGATGATGCACATGCCACAGGCGTGCTTGGAAAGCACAACAGGGGAACCCCTGATTATTTTAATGTAAGTGTGGATGTAAACATGGGTACGCTTAGCAAGGCGCTTGCAAGCGTGGGAGGCTATGTTTCGGGGAGCGCTGAATTAATCGATTATCTTCGCAACAGGGCGCGCCCGTTCATATACTCAACAGCGCTTCCTCCACCCGTTGTCGCTGCTGCAAAGGCTGCCATAGACGTCATCGAGGAGGAGAATCCCGCAAAACAACTATGGCAGAACATCGCGATGTATAAGAAAGGGCTTGCTGAAATGGGATTCACGGTGGAAAGCGAGACCCAGATTATTCCCATTATGACAGGAGAAACAGAAAATACGATAAAAGCAGCCAGCGAGCTTGAGAGACTCGGGGTTTTTGCTCCGGGAATCCGCCCCCCGACCGTGCCTGAGGGTAAGGGAAGAATCAGGACTTCAGTTATGGCAACACACAGTGAATGTGACATAAAAGAGGCACTTTATGCCATTTCGGTAATTAAGGAAAAATACAGGTTATGACCGGCATATTCATAACTGGTACGGATACAGGCATAGGGAAAACCGCAGTTGCATCCGGTCTGGCAGGAGCTTTTAAAAAAAGAGGGTACAGGGTGGGAGTGATGAAACCTGTACAGAGCGGCGCCATGGTAAGAAACGGGAAGCTGTATTCACAGGATGCAGAGTTTTTGATGAAAGCTGTGGATAAGCATGATGAGCCGGAACTTGTATGCCCTGTGCTTTTAAGGGAAGCGCTTGCTCCGGCTGTGGCGGCGGAAATTGAAGGAAAGACCGTAGATATAGGGCTTATAAAAAATGCATACTTGCAGCTTGAAAAACATCATGACATCGTGATTGTGGAAGGCGCGGGAGGAATTGCGGTGCCTTTAAGAAAACGGTTTCTCATTTCTGATTTGATAACCTGCCTCGGCATACCTGCCATTATCATTGCTCGTTCTGGACTTGGAACAATAAATCACACTTTTCTTACCATCGAGCATGCAAAGCACACAGGGATACGGGTGCTCGGGACAATCTTAAACAACTACAGGGGCGGGATAGCCGAGGAAACTAACCCTGAGGTAATAGCAGGACTGACCGGTTTGCCGATTCTGGGAATTATCCCGCACGACCCCGCAATAAATGTGGAAAGCGGAAGTTGTGGTAACATCGTGCCGCTTGTTGAAAAAAATGTCGATTTGGAGAAAATCATTTCTTGCGTTTCTATTCAGTAATAATTACCTCGAATCAACTTCATTTCCGTACGCAGCCCCCGGCGCAACTGCCGCTGCTATTGCCGAGGCGATAAGCGCCTTATACAAATCAACCGCTATGAATGGCAGGACTCCAAGTTCAATCGCTTTCTGTGCATTTACCCCGAGTACAAGAGCTAACTGAATCGCGCCGAACAGGTAAACTGCCGCAATCCCGATAAGCATGAGGCTGAACATCCCTGCAAAACTCCTGGATTTTACGTACGAATCTGTAAACCAGCCTATAATCAGGGAAGCGATAATAAATCCCACAATATACCCGCCTGTAACGCCTGTGAGAATTTCTATCCCTGCTTTTCCATCCGCAAACCAGGGGACGCCCAGTACGCCAAGAGCAGCATAGAAAAACTGGCTCAAGCCTCCGTACCATTTGCCCAGTATCACGCCCGAGAGAAGAACTGCAAAAACCTGCCCTGTCACAGGCACAGGCGTGTAGGGGAGATAAAAGCGAAGCTGTGCAACAACGCCCGTGAGGCATGCAAAGCCAATTGCAAGCATTAGCTTGTTCACAAACGTGGATTCAAACCGCCATTTGAAGAAATTGTATCTGGCAGATTCGTATTTTACAAATACGTTCTTTAATTCGTTCCCGATTTCAGACATAATCACCTATTGTAAACTTTTTATTCAATAAGGTGAACAATCTTTATAAATTAATCGGCAGAAACAGGGAGTCGTTTATCAGGCATGGTTTTCATTTTGCAGAAGGTAAGAGTACATGAACAGTCGTACCTTTTCCCATCTCGCTTTCAATCCAGATTTTGCCATTATGTGCATCAACAATAGTCTTGCATATATACAGGCCGAGACCCGTTCCTCCGTATTTCCTGGTCACTGAGGCGTCAGCCTGGTAAAATCTCTGGAAAAGCAATGGTATCACATTCCCAGGAATTCCTACACCAGTGTCAGCCACGGTTATATATACATTGTCTTCCTTTTGCCCTGCCTTGATGGTAATTTTGCCTCCATAGTCACTGAACTTTATGGCATTGTCCATAAGGTTGAGGAATAACTCGGTCAACCTGTCCCTGTCTCCCGATACCGCAAGCCCGGCAGGTACATCTTTTATCAGTTCGATGTTCTTCTCTTCAGCCTGCACCTTCATATCAGCCATGGAGACGTCAATTATTTCGTCAATAGGTTGGGGTATGGGTTTCATCTTTATTTCAGGCTTGCCCATCTGCTGTGTGCTCAAAAACAAAAGACTATTAATCAGCCGCAAAAGTCTCCCCGTATTCCTGATAATGGCTTCCAGCGACTTCTTCTGGTCATGGGTTAAAGAGCCGACTTTTTCATCGTACAATAACTCGCTGTAACCCCGTATCGAAACAAGCGGAGTCTTGAGTTCATGGGAAACATTTGAAAGAAAGTCGCTTTTCATCCTGTCCAGGGATTTAAGCTCGTCGTATGCCGCCTGCATCTTTTCATACGACACTCTGGCTTCCTGGTACAACCTTGCATTTTCGACTGCCACTCCTATCTGGCTGCCTATCGATGCGAGTACATCGAGGTCTTCTTTCGAGAATATCCTGTACCTCCGGTTTCCCAGGTTCATGGCTCCTACCACCCTCCCTCCAGCCATAAGCGGCGTACCGACAAGTGTAATAAGCCCTTCTTTTTCCAGAGATGGCAGAAGACTGCGGGTAGGGAAATGTTCTATATCAGTCACAAAAGGTTTTTTATTCTGTGCGGCAATTCCTGCAATACCCTCCCCAATCCTTATTTCGGAGACAGCCATGGCAAATTCCGAAGAGAGGCCGAGGGATGTCTTCAATTTAAGCTTTTTTCCATCTTCTTCCATTAAATAAATCGCTCCGACATCCAAAGAAGTCACCTCGATGGTTTTAGCCAGCGCCACTTTAAATATTTTATCAAGGTCAAGGGACTGGCTTACCACCTTGTCTATTTCAAAAAGCGTTTCGAGGGTCTTATCATGGCGCTTGAGTTCCGAATACAGCCTCGCGTTTTCAACTGCCACTCCTATCTGGTTGCCTATTGAAGCCAGGACATCAATATCTTCCTTTGAGAAAAGCCTGTGCCTGCGGTTTGAGAGAACCATAGCCCCGACGACCTCCCCTTTGGCTATGAGGGGAGTGCCTGCAAGAGAAGTCACGCCATCCTTTACCATAAGAGGGACCAATTTCGGATAGGGATATTTTTCGATATACATGGTTACCGGTTCACCGGATTGTACCGCCAATCCCGATACTCCCTGCCCGACTTTTAGCTTCGAGGCGGCAGAAGCAAGTTCTGTGGATATGCCGATGTAGGTTTTCAGGCTCAGCGTTTCCCCATCCTCTTCCATCAAATAAATCCAGCCTGCGTCTGATGACGTTACCTGGATGGTTTTGGTTATTGCTTCTCTTAACATCTCATCCAGGTCAAGAGACTGGCTTACCACCCTGTCTATTTCAAAAAGAGTTTCGAGTTCAAGATTTTTCCTGTTTAAATCCCCAGTCCTCTCCTTTACCTTTTGTTCCAGCCCCCCGTATAATTCCCTCAATTTTATTACCATGACATTAAAAGACTGTGCAAGTTCACCGATTTCATCCCTGCTCTCCGGCTCTATCTGAATAGCCAGATTGCCTCCTGCTACATTTCTGGATGCATTTGAAAGTCTTATGAGCGGACCGGTAAATTTCCTGCTGAGAAGGTAAGCCAGAACCGCCACTATGGCAAGATAAAATATGCCGAACGTAACCGTTCTTTCCTTTAGCTCAACAACAGGTATTAACGCTTCAGAAGCATCCGTCTTTACTACCAGCCCAAGGTTTATAACCGGGATATAGGTATAGGCGGCGAAAACTTCAATTCCACGATAATCAAGTGCCTGGATTGTGCCTTTTTCTCCTTGTGAGGCAAGAATTGCAGGCTTTGCAAGGTTTGAATCCAGCGGATACCGCAGGCTCAAAACTGCATCGGGATTGTGGCGCAAAGGATTTAAAAAGATGACATCGTTCCCTCTTTTCTGGACTAAAAGCGATTCGCCGCTTTCTCCCAGTCCGGTATAATCGCTGGTAACGTCGTATATGAATCGGGGTTGAATCGTGATTGCAACTATGCCTATGAGTTTATTTGTGTTTCTTTTCAGTACCGGAGATGAGATTGTATATCCGGTTTTACTGTCATGATAACCTATACTGCCTATATACAGGGCTTCTTTTGCATTCTTAAAAAAATCCTCTCCTGCATAACTTGTATTTACCAGCCCGCTTTCGGTGGAGCCCACCACCGTCCCGTTTACGTCAAGAGCGGAAATTTCGAAAAAATCCGGAATTTCATTTTTCACTCTTAAGAGGTTGAAATTGAGATTGCTGGAATTTTTATATTCTATTTCCTGCATGAAATTGGAACTGGCAATCTCCTGTACCTGCTGTATCCTGAAGTTAACGATAGTCGAAATATGGGTTTTTTTTGCCTCGGCAAGCGCGCTCAAACCATCAAGCGCTTTTTTCTCTAAAACCGTCTTTTCTGCCGAATAATTGAGATAGCTTATAACAGCATAGGGCAAAATCGAGATTAGTATCAGGAATATTATTAATTTCCGGCTTATACTTAAGTTTTTCACACTTTTACCATCTTTTTGACCCTTTCTACAAGGTCTTTTCTTCCAAAAGGTTTGGTTATGTAATCGTCCGCCTTAAGCACGTGCAGCCCGAGCATTTTATCGATGTCGCGATTCCTTACGGTGAGCATGGCTAAAGGTAAATCCTTGTATTTCTCCCGGATTTTTTTGAATAACTCCCAACCGTCCATTTCAGGCATCATTATGTCCATAAGCACGGCATCAGGCTTTTCAAGAGCCAGTTTCTTCAGGCACTCAGCGCCGCTAAATGCGGTCATTACTTCAAAACCTTCGGTTTCAAGCACGAGTTTTACCAGGTCCACGGTATCCGGCTCGTCATCTACAACCATTATTTTTTTGCCCATTATATTCACCTTCCTTGTCCCTGTTTGCCCAGCAGCTCATCTTTTAACCACCACCAGTATCTGTAGGATACGATAATGGCAATAACATTGCTTATCAAAAGCATGGAAAAATAAAGAGTTTGCAGCTGTGGTGTTTGACGTAAAGACACATAAACAGGAATGGTTAACTCCATAATAATGCACGAAACATAATACCACAGGTAGTACGGGGGCAGCTTTAGCCCGTTCCCCATTCTGGCGCTGAGTCTTGCAAGAACGATATATAAAACAACAACTCCGATTGCTCCGACGGTTTGCAGGATAAAATCCAGTTCAAAAAATAAAATCTTAATCACCGCCCGTCATTACAATGTAAAGCTTGATGCTTGTTGCGGCAATTAGAACCCCGCCCAGGGCGAAAAACCCGCTTTCGATATTGCTGGCACTATCATAGTACAAAATGATAAAAGATATTATAACCAGAACGCACGATATAATAAACAAATGTGGATATACGCGCTTTTTAAAAAGTTTCTCATAATAATATGCAATACCCAGAGGTATAACCATTAGAAACACGTACGAAATGCTCAAAACCAGAATCAATAGCAAAACATTGTCTATCATATCTGCTTTTCACCAAATGTTTCTTTGAAGATATCCACAGCGGTTTTGCGCGCGGTTCCGCTGAGTACATTTTCATACCCTTTCATTGAACTCTTAATATTGACGCCCTTTTCTGTTATTTCAAATTCCCGAATCTCCCTGTCATGTTCGATGCCGCGCGATTTAAGGATGCTCAGGACGCCGTGTATCTTTCCTTCTATCTCAACATGCCTGAGAAGGATGATGGTATCTACAGCATCTGCTAAAGCTTCATGGGTCAGCCTGACTGTTCCGAAAAGATCGGAAATCTCACTGGTGACCGCGGTAGTCACGCCCAGGGTCGAAAAAATATCAAGCAGTACGGTAATATAGTTTTTACGTTCCATATTATCGGGAATCGAAGCCTCAAGGTTTTCGATACCGTCGAAAAGGATGCGTTTCACATGATTTTGTGATATTTTCCTCTTTAATTTCAAAGCCTCTTCATTTGGGTGGTATGAGACCGGGGAAACATAGCAAACTTCCAGCTTTTTTTTATTCAAATACGGGTCAAGCTCCATGCCAAAAGTTTTTGCATTCCGTACCAGTTTCGAAGGACGCTTTTCCATGGAGATTATCAATGCGTTTTCCCCTTTGAGAAGACCATCCCAGATAAAATAGAGACCGAATGTGGTTTTGCCTGTGCCCGTTGTGCCGGCAATCAACAGGACGTCGTCTTCAAGGATTCCGCCTTTTAGCATTGTATCAAGGCTGTGAATTCCTGTGCTGACCCTGACCAGCGATACGGGTTTTTCAACCCATGCAAGGGGGAGAAGCCTGGGGAAGACCGTTATGCCGTCGTCCCTTATATCAAAAGTATGCTTTCCGGAGATGTATTTTTGCCCTCTCATTTTCAGGATGCGGATATTCCTCTCAACCAGCATGCCCACGGGTTCCTCGGAGAGGTATATTATTCCGTCTGCAAGGTAGCTCACCATGCTCTTACGGAGGTCTTCGAGTATGAATTCGCCTGTGATAAGTACAAGCGTGTTCCAGCTTTTCAGGGATGTGAATAAATCAAAGTAGAAACCCCGCATCTCATCTCCGGTTTTGGATTTGTCCCTGAATGATTCAAGAACGTCGCTAAGTCCTGTGACAGGGTCAATGACAATCCTCGCAGGTTTAAGCAGCGATATTTTCTTGTTTATGAACTCAATAACAGCATCATGACCAAGTTTTAATAAATCCTCGCTGATGCTGATTATGTTCATCTTTTTTGTTTCATAAAGTTTCTGGTCAAAGAAGGAGAATCGCGACATGTAGCTGTTAATCATTGCCGGGGGTTCGGAAAGTGTGGAAATGAAAAGACAGGTCTCGCCTGAGCGCGCCGCATTGAACAGGGATTGTGTGGCAAACGTGGTTTTCCCGCTTCCAGCCACGCCTGCGACCAGTACAACCGAGGGTTTGCTGAAACCCCCTTCAAGAATTTCATCGAAATTATGAATATACGATGGAACAATGTTCATTTTACCCTCCTGTGAACCTGATTAAATAATAGGTTAAATTCTATATAAGGTTTGGGTAGGGTATTATTTTGTTTATCCTATAGCATCATGACCTATGAAATAGTTTAAAACCACAGAGGACACAGAGAGCACAGAGAAGAGGGAATTGAATCAAGGTCATGTGGTTGGGATAAGATATGCTGGAAAAGGGCAGGTATTAAGAAAAAAGGTGTTGAGAATAGGCTTGCTGTGGCATAACTTGTTAGATTTTCTTATAAACTTGAGTTTCATAATACGGGATTATGGTAGATTGTAGTCACCATTTATATTTTATTAAACCATCATTATTATTTTCTCTTTTCTTGACGTATAGTAAAGTATAATACATATCCCTATCTTGAAGAATACGAGTTAAAGGTGTGACAAATGGACATAATCGCGTATCTAGATTGGCAGCATGCTGTTAGCAAGGACAGATTATACGATGATGATTACTGGAAAGATTATGATAACAAAGGTGTTTATGCTCTATTGCGTAGGTCAAATGGTAAGCTTGTAGTATCATATATAGGGATATCACAATCTGTAGTTCTAAGAATGCGTATACACGATAATGAGAAACCTACGAGTAAGTTCAAGGTTGCTGATGTTACGATAAAAAATGGTAATCTTACTCGGAATCGTCTTGAATTAATCGAACACATATTAATTTATACGATGCAGCCACCCATGAATAAGAACAAGAGATTTGCTCCACCAAATGGTAATATAAGAATTTACAATGAAGGTGCAAAATCAGCATTTCCTCGGATAATAAATGTGAAAAATGGTGAATTGTTATAATAGGTTACAGGAAGGTAAAGCCGTAACTCTTTTGAGTTGTTTAAATCAAGTGTCCTCTGTGCTCTCTGTGGTTTTTTCAAACCAGACGATAAATAAAAGTATAGAATTTATCCAAAATCCAATGATTTATTAATGGTATAGTGTTTATCCAATCCCCTTCAAATATTCCAGGCTCGCCCTCCCCTCATCAACAGTTCTCGCCTCGGTCACAAACCTGCCTTTATATCCCCTGAATCTGGGGATAACTTCCTTCCAGTTTATATTACCCTTGCCGAGCTCAAGATGCTCATCGCTTTTCCCCTTGTTGTCATGAAGATGCACATGCACGACTTTACTCAAATCCTCAAGGAATTCAAAAACATTGCCGTTGGTGTTGGCATGCCCCATATCAAGCGTCAGCCCCGCATTCTCCCGCTCAAGCGATTCAATCATCCCCAGGATTTCCGAAGGCTGTTTCCCGAAAATATGCTGCATGTTAACCATATTCTCAACCCCGATTTTTATTCCGAAATCATCGGCAAAATCGCATATCTCCCTCAAACCCTCTATATTCTGCTGCCATGCCATATCGGGAAGCTGCATTCCCAGTGGCGAAAGATGCCCCGGATGGACAACCGCAAGTTCCACAAAGTCGGAAGCCCGCTCAAGGCATTTAGTCATCTGTCGTATGGATTCTTTCCAGATGGGGTGGTTCAGGCTTCCCAGATTCAGGTCTGAGAAGGGGAGATGAAGCGTGAGCACAAGATTTGTGGTTTCAATGATATTTCTTATTTCGGAAAGCGTTCCGTCATTTAACTGCTGTTTGCCTTCGCTGACCACTTCCCAGCCTGTGAAGCCCGCATCTTCAAGGTCGTAAGCCCAGTCAAAAGGATTGTTTACGAGAGCCAGAGACGAGAAGCTTACTTTCATATCCCCAGCCTCTTTGATATTTTTTCTTTCAATATCCTGCTGATTTCCTGACCGCTTACCTTGCCCCTGAATTCCTTCATAACAATACCCATTAAAGGTCCAACTGAATCCATGCCTTTTGTCCTGACAAAATCCATCCTGGATTCTATGAGCTTATCGACAGCAGTCTCAAGCTCACTCGTTTCCACACCCCCGATGCCCAGGGAGCCGGCTGCCTTGTCCACGGTTAATTCAGGCTTTGCGGCAACGGTTTTCAGGACATTCCCGACTGCCTCATTGGGAATCTTTCCCTCAGATTGGAGTTTGAAAAGCGAAATTAAGTGCTCTTCGGTGATATTATTTACAGGAATCCCTTCTTTTCCAAGTTCATATAATATAGTCTCAAGTGTGCGCACTACCGAAGTTGCATTTGCATCTTTCGCCTGCTGCATTATTTTCTCAAAAAGAACAAAGTTACCCGAACGCGCAATCTGGTTTGCAAGTTCTTCGTTCAGGGCAAACTGGTTCATGTACCTTGCCCTGCGCTCGCCGATAAGTTCAGGCAATTTTATATTGCGGATTCGTTCCTCCGTTATCACTACAGGCGGGACGTCAGTCTCGGGATACATGCGCGCTGCGCCCGGAAGGGGTCTCATATATGCCGAGTTGCCGTCAGGAAGCGCGCGCCTCGTTTCTTCGGGAATGCACTCAAGCGCCTCACGCGCGCGGATAATCACGGCTTCCATTGCGCCCTGCGCCTTCTCCTTTGCATCAGCCACCATTACAACGCAATCCTTCTCCTGCGCGCCCGCTGCTTTACGAAGCGCTTCGACCTCGTCCTGAGTGATGCCGTAATTAGGCAATTCATCTGTATGGAATATGCCTCCGACACCGGATTTCTTGGCGCGGTCTGAGAACTCCGTTCCCAACCTCCTTCCCGTCTGTATCTCTTTTCCCGCCAGCCCGGCAAACCCCGGCAAATTCACCGCAAGCACAACCCCGTCTTTCAATGCCTTCAGGATTACTTTTGATGTGGTGTGTTCAAAAACAGACGTGACATCAATGATTTTATCCGGAACTTTTGCCTTCCTTTTAAGAAGTTCCTTCTTTATTTCAAGCAGGTTTACCTGTCTCGTGGCTTCCCGTTCAACAATAGCCTCAATCAGCGCAAGCTCCTGCACTCCTTTTATCTCCACCCTTGCCCCTTCTGCTATCGAGACATTGATGTCCTGCCTTATAGTGCCAAGACCCCGCTTCACCCTGCCTGTTGAGCGAAGTATCATACCGAGCTGCTCTGCCACTTCCCTTGCATGTTCCGGGGAAACGATATCGGGCGCAGTCCCTATCTCGACTAATGGAATGCCCAGGCGGTCAAGTGAATATATCACCGAATCTCCCTTATCCTCCACTTTCTGCGCCGCCTCTTCCTCAAGGCACAGTACGTCTATCCCTACGCGCCCGTTTTTTGAATCAAGGAATCCGTGAGTCGCCACAAGCCCTGTCCTCTGGAAGCCTGAAGTATTTGAGCCGTCTATCACGATTTTCCTCATCGTGTAGAGTTCATCCACGATATTCATATTGAGCATGCGCGCAATCATGAGCGCGAAGTCCACAGCTTCCTGGTTCAATTCGCGCGGGGGCTCTTCGTCATTCTCGACAAGGCATGTGGTATCATAAGCTTTGTAGATGAATTTTTTTGTGAGTTTTACTTCCTCAAGCGCTGCTTTATCTACAACGCCCATCTCGCTCTGCGTGGGGCGAAGGTATCTTGTGAACTCAAAATTGGATTCTTTTGTGTCGCGAAGAAGGGTCGGGCATCCGCAGAAGAGCTTCTCCCTTGTATCGAGCTGCTGGTGAATCTCAAGCCCGGCTTTTAATCCAAGCGCCCTGTAGTCGTGACTCATAGGCTTCTTTGATATGTTGCAAGCTATAAAAGAATTGTTGTCTGGAATAGACATTTCCAGGATTATACAATGCAAAATAATCTTACAAAATCAACAAAAAATTGATGTAAAATCTTTTGGGTTTGAAAAGAAATTAACGGCAGATGAACGTAGATAGTTTTTTATACTGAACTATCGTATATTGTATTGAACGGTGGTTCATTTGATTGAACTATTCAGACAATATGTAAAATGGAAGCTTCTGGCTCATTTCCTTGCTAATCCAAATACAGCTTTCCACATAAAACAGCTTGCACGGATACTTAATGTAAGTCCCGCAAGCGTGAGCAGTGCTGTAAAGTCCTTCGAGGGTGACGGACTGCTGTCTAAGGAAGAAAAAGGACTGGCTCATATTTACAGGTTAAACGCAGGCAATAGCGTGGTTGCGCCGCTGAAAAAGGCATACGGTATCGTTTTTGTGCTCTCATCAAAGCCCAAAGAAAAATTCCTTGAGATAGACCCGAATATCATCTCTCTTGCTCTTTTTGGGAGCTATGCAGAAGGCAGTTTTGATGAAAATAGCGACATTGATTTCCTGGTAGTGACAGGCGCAAAGAAAGAAAAGCTCATTAAGGCAGCAAAAACATTGGAGGAAGAACTGCAAAAAGAGGTAAGTTTATCAGTTTTCAAATTATCAGAATGGAGAGCTATGGCAAAAAAGGGCGATGCATTTTATAAAAGGGTTGCCTATAATCATATTCTGCTTTACGGGAGCGGGTTAAAATGAAATTATTAGAAAATGCAGTTTTATTGTGTAAGGATTTGGACTGATACTTAATCTGGATAGAAAACTCCATACCCCTTTTGAATATTTTCACCCCGCTATCAGCTTTGCACCTAAAGTTCTGTTTTTGAGCTACTTTGGGTGCAATTGAGGGAATTTAGGTGCAACTTCATGACTTTAGGTGCAAGTGCGACTTTAAGTGCAATGCCCCCGCTATCAAAGGATATTTAACCGATTAACACCACGAAAGTTGTGATGACGCTTGAGAAAAAAGCCGCAAAGTGCGCCGAATATATTAAAAAACACACATCTGCACTCGTGGTATCGCATATCGAC
>JAQUQX010000035.1 GCA_028715885.1 Candidatus Methanoperedens sp. | reverse complement strand
CGCAGGATATCCAGTATTTCATCACTGTTCCAATCCTTGAATCCGAAATACATGTCCACTTCAAGCGAACGAACGGCTTTCTGCAGGGCTTCTTCGATAGTCCTTCCTATCGCCATGACCTCGCCCGTGCTTTTCATTGCCGTGGTAAGATGCTTGTCTGCTGTCACGAATTTATCAAAAGGCCAGCGCGGGATTTTGACTACGGTATAATCGATAGTGGGTTCAAAAGATGCAGGGGTTTTCTTGGTGATGTCGTTCGTTATCTCATCCAGCGTCATGCCGATTGCGATTTTAGCGGTAACGCGGGCTATCGGGTATCCTGTGGCTTTTGAAGCAAGGGCGGATGAGCGCGAAACCCTTGGATTGACTTCAACGATCCTGACCTCGTCATCACGGACAGCGAACTGGATATTGCAGCCGCCCTCGATGCCGAGCGCCCTTATTATCTTGATTGATGTGCTTCTGAGTTTCTGGTGGTCTGCATCCGACAGCGTTTGGGAAGGCGTTACAACTATGGACTCGCCGGTATGGATACCCATGGGGTCGAAGTTTTCCATATTACAAATCACAATGCAGGTATCGTTCTTGTCCCGCATCACTTCATACTCGAACTCCTTCCATCCGATGATGCTCTCCTCTATCAGCACCTGGTGGATGCGGGAGCGTTCAAGCCCGCGCTCTGTGATTTCAAGGAGTTCCTCGCGTGTATAGGCAATGCCGCCTCCTGCGCCGCCGAGGGTGTATGCGGGACGGATGATGAGCGGAAGACCGAGTTCTTCAATCAGCGACTCAGCCTCGGCAAGCGTATTGACGGCTTTTGAACGCGGGACTTTTTCGCCGATGCTTATCATTTTCTTCTTGAACAGGTCGCGGTCTTCCGAATCTTTGATTGCCTGAAGCGATGTGCCAAGAAGCTCGACATTGAATTTATCCAGAACCCCCATCTCGCCAAGCTCGGTTGTAATATTCAAGCCGGTCTGCCCTCCAAGCCCTGCAATGATGCCATCGGGTCGCTCTTTTTCTATGATTTTTGCAACAATTTCAGGTTCAAGAGGTTCAATGTAGATGGCATCTGCCATGTCGGTGTCAGTCATTATGGTGGCGGGGTTGCTGTTGACAAGGACTACCTTGATACCTTCTTCACGGAGTGAGCGGCATGCCTGGCTGCCTGAAAAATCAAATTCCGCAGCCTGTCCTATCATGATAGGACCTGAGCCTATGAGCAGTACTTTCTTGAGGTCTGTTCTTTTTGGCATATTTCAAGCCTAAATGTCATGGCATGTTATAAATTCTATCCATTATTGCCATTTTGCAGGGTTCTGTCAAGTAATCGCGTATAAAGAAATAAACAATATTTATGGATACTAACAGATACTAATGGGTACTAAATTAGCAGATAAGTTTATATATCAAAAGTAACTTAAATAGATACTAATAGATACTAATGGATACTAAATTAGTAAATGTCGAGTGTGTATAACCGTGAGAATTCCAGAAAAACCACCATCGAATAAGGAAGTTCTTGATTTGTCTGTTCAAATTGATAGTAAGTCTATTGAAGAGTTAAGACCATATTTGGAGATTATTAATTCAAAGTATTTGCACTGGGATGAACTCCCAATGAGATTTAAGGATATTAATGTTAATCTTAAACTGTTATGGAGTTATGCTGAGATAATTAGGCAATTTAATAGTAGAATGATTACACTGGACGACTTAACATTGCGTTATGTTCAAACTCCACAGATTGAGAAGGAGCTTCATAATTTTGATATGCGGGTTGGAGGTAAAATTGACTTTGAGTCTCAGATGCCATCAGTCGATTTAAAAAGAAAATATTTAATCAGTTCATTGATGGAAGAGGCAATAGCCTCCAGTCAATTGGAGGGCGCAGTTACGACAAGAGTAGTAGCGAAACGAATGCTAAGAGAAAATAGGAAGCCTAAAACCCATTCTGAACAAATGATACTTAATAATTATATTACCATGATGTATATAAAAGATAATACGCAACCAAACCAACCATTAACATTAGAACTTATTAAAGAAATTCATAAAAAAATAACTAAAGACACCCTTGAAAAAAAGGAGTATGAAGGAACTTTTAGAACTGATAATGATGTTAAAGTATTTTTAAGAGATGGGAGTCAGATTATTTACGAGCCGCCTGACCACAGCACCATAGAGAAACTCCTGCAGGGAATTTGTGGTTTTGCTAATACGGAACCCGTTGAATTTTATCTGCATCCTATTGTTAAGGCAATCGTACTTCATTATATGATTGGATATTTACATCCATTCAATGATGGGAATGGAAGAACTGCGAGAGCTTTATTCTATTGGTATTTAATCTCTCAAAAATATAATTGGTTAGAATATGTTGCAATATCTACTGCGATAAAAAGTGCGCCGAGTAAATATACTCGTGCATATCTTTATTCTGAAACAGCCAATAATGATATTACTTATTTTGTTAAATTTAACTTGCGAAAAATTGATATTGCATTAAGATTTTTCGAAGAATATGTTGCAAAAAAAATGTCTGAAAATAAGAAGATTTTTGAGACAATAGAAAACAATCCAAATCTAAACTTTCGCCAAGCAGACATAATTATTACTCTGAGTAAAAATGAGAAGCCAATAACAATAAGTGAAATGCAAGAACGCTATAATATAACCTACGAAACCGCAAGAACAGACCTTTCAAGTTTAGCTAAATTGGGTTATCTACGCATGTACATAAGCGGACAAAAATATACCTTTCTTTTAGATAAAGATAAATGTATGAGTGAAATGCGTATTCCAGATAAAATACCAGATAAAAAACAGATAAAACTTTCACATTTTGGAAGCAAAGACCCCAATCAAGTTTCTAAAACAACCACGCCCATTAACAACCAAAATTAAGACAATAAGATGATTCTACCACTTGCCACTTAACAGCAATTCCGACCACTCAAAGACTTAACAGAACCATTTTGCAGAAATACATAAATACCAAAGTATCAATTTAAGCACCGAGGTACGATAAGATGTTTTTAGTAGGCGAGGCTTTAATCGGCGAGGAACCAGAACTTGCTCATATTGATTTGATCATAGGAGAAAAGACAGGACCGGTAGGACAGGCATTTGCGAACGGTTTTACACAATTATCCAAAGGGCACACCCCCCTTCTTTCGGTTATAAGACCCAACCTTCTCACCAAACCTGCAACCCTTATTGTGCCGAAAGTAACGGTTAAGAACATGGCGCAAGCGGCGCAAATATTCGGCCCGGCGCAGACGGCGGTGGCAAGGGCGGTGGCGGATTCCGTGCAGGAAGGAGTCATCCCCGAAGACCAGCTTGAAGAGCTTTCAATCGTGGTCAGTGTGTTTATTCATCCCGAAGCCAAGGATTACAACAAGATATACCGCTATAATTACGGCGCCACAAAACTCGCAATCGAGAGGGCGATGCAGGGATTCCCGGACAGGAAGACCCTCATGTACGAGAAAGACAGAACCATGCACCCCATAATGGGATTCAAGGTCGTCAGGTTATGGAACCCGCCGTACCTGCAGGTTGCGATTGACATACCTGATATCGATGCTGTCAAGAACATATTGAAACAGATACCGCAGAGCGACCATCTTATAATCGAGGCTGGAACCCCGCTTATCAAACGGTATGGCGTGAATGTGGTACAGTCCATAAGAGAGGCTCGCCCGAATGCGTTCGTGGTTGCCGACTTAAAGACGCTGGATACCGGGAATCTCGAAGCGCGTATGGTAGCTGATGCAACAGCAGATGCAATCGTTATTTCAGGACTTGCGCCGGTTTCCACTATCGCGAATGCCATAAAAGAGGCGAAGAAGACGGGCATCTACGCTGTAATCGACATGCTGAACGTGGAGAAACCGTTATCGGTTCTAAAGGCGCTCACAGTTAAGCCTGATGTAGTAGAGCTTCACAGGGCGATAGATACTGAAGGCAAGGCAGAACATGCATGGGGAGACATACCTGCCATGAAGAAGCTGTCGGAGAGAATGCTCGTGGCAGTCGCTGGCGGCATCCGTGTTGAAACGGTCAAGGAAGCGCTCAAATCAGGCGCCGATGTTATCGTGGTTGGACGCGCGATAACGAAGGCAAAAGATGTGCGCTCCATGACAGAGCAGTTCCTTGAGGAACTCAAGCAGCCTGAGATTGACCAGTACAGGGTAATGACTGACTTTTAGTATTAAAGTACAGAATACTAACAACAAAAAAGATATAGTTAAATATCAAGAGAGTATATTGTTCAATCAGGAGATGTAATAAACATGGCGAGACCTATTGAGTTAGGATTGGTTCTGGAAGGGGAAGATGCAAAAGAGTTTTGGGAAAATGAGAAGAACCCCAAAGTCACCAAAAAACAGGTAGAGATGTTCAAGGAAGCCATGCGTATTTACAAAGCTCATCCGTTTTAAAAACATTTGATGGAACAACTCCCTTACAATGAGCTTCGGATTGAGCCTTTAACCAAAAGGCATGAACTTATTTCTTTTGATTCCAGTAACCCAGAATTAAACGATTTTTTGAAAAACGATGCTTTGGGATATCAAGACAACATGACGAGTAGAACTTATTTATGTTTTTGGGACAAAGGTATAGTGGGTTACCTCACATTAGTTGCAGATACCCTTGAAGTTGAGGCGGTGGATGAAAGCGATAAAATCGACGGTTATCTTTATCGTAAATATCCAGCCATTAAGATCGCAAAGCTTGCAGTAGACAGGAGATTAGAAAAAAGGGGCGTGGGTAGATACATATTATTGGCTGCTGTGGGTAAGGCAATCTCTGTTTCTAATGACATTGGGTGCCGGTATATCACAGTGGATTCTAAACCTGAATCTACTGGTTTTTATGAAAAACATAATTTTAAAATGGTAGAAAAGTACAGACGCGGCGAGTTCCCCAAGATGTACCTGAATATGTATCCAATAGTTGCCACGATGCGAGCAAAGGAATCTCTGGAAGAATTTGAGGGCTAAAACACAACGGACAAAGAGCAGAATCGCCGAAAAAGGCTGGTCTCTCACTACCTTCTTATGAAAAATAACGCGCTATATCACGTTTATGCGCCTCAACTTTGTAAAAAAGTAGTTGAAAATATGGGATTTTCAGGACTGGCGCCCGATACTTTCAGCCTCCGCCGTGTTTAGTAATCTGTTATGGGCAACCAGCCATTCATCTACCTGCGCCGTAGTAACCCTGGCGTATTGTTGGGGTCTGTCGCTGTTTGGCTTCCATCCTCTCTGCGCGCATTGAATAGAAACTGGCATCCCTTCAAGCATGTCCCGTGTTTGAGCATAATAACGGAATGCGTGGAAATGCAGCCTCCGAGTAATTAGAGGCAAATCATTCTCCTTTGCATGTTTATTATGCAGCCTGCGGCTTTGTTTAAGCATCTTACCAAACATCTCATAACACATCGGGCTGCCTAAATGATTGTGATCAAGGAGCACAACCCATAAGGGAGCCTCGGGATTATTTTTCCATGGATGGAGGTTTAGCCACTCTTTCAGGCACGGCGCCGAAGTGATCAGTCGGACTGGCTCTCCTTGCATGGTTTTGTCCGTCACACTGATTTTAGCCCCTATGTTGTCAAAAATAACGTCCCTGATTTGAAGGCTGCCAAGTCCCCCTATTCGGATGCCAATCTCTGCTAATATCGTTATAATTGCTTTGTTACGCGCTGCAACTTCTGCCCGGGATGTTTCCTCTCTGTAATAATCCCAGGCTTGTATCAGCCAATTGACCTCTTCCTCTGTGGGTATTTCATCAATTGATTTTAACTTCTTTGGTCTCGGTGTGCTATAATCGACTTCCACAGGAGATTTAACCAGCAGTATGAGAGCGTTCAATCTTTCGCCCTCTGGGTAATCCTGTGGGTATCTGTGTTCTTTTCTCATCCAGGTCACGAAGCGCTTTAAAATGGTTCGGGCGCCATGAATTGCCCATTCGTTCCAGCCGTCTTTATGATCGAACATCAGAAGGAGGGTTTTGATATGCTGTTTTTGGACGTATGACCAGGATAGTTCATTATCCAGAGATTCAAACATTATGGTGAGTATCCTGAGAGTTCGGAGGTACTTGAGTAATCGATGATCTCCTATTTTCTTGGCGCTTCCCCAGCCGATTTTGAGATCATTGATAAATTCCAAACAAAGCTGCGTATTTTTTTCGGATAGACAAGCATTATTTCTGAAAGATTCTAACGCCTGCTCATATTCCCTGTCAACCCTGTGGATGTCGGGTTTTTGAGTCTTCCCCATGTTTTATCCACCTTTGCTTCTAAAGTCTCAAATCTGGCAGCACATCAACATCTACAGTAATTGGCGCCCTGGATTTCAGAGATTCGTATGTACGGTTTATTTCTTCGATCAGGAGCTTGCTAAGCAAATCGTTCAGATCTCCGAATATTGAACTGTGCCTTTCCAGGAACTCCTTGTAATAGTCCGGGATGGTCACGCTGGTGGGAACCATAATAAGGTTATTTTTTTGCATCTTATATCACCTGCATTAGTTTATGCATTTCCTCATTATAAATGTTTTTGTACTGTTAGGGTCTAAAAGGGGCTGACAGCACCTGAAAGGGATTTGATAGGGACTGACGGTGGCTTATCCATTAGAAATTGACAAGAATGCGATACTCTATTCAGAGATAACCAGGTAAATCTTCCCTCTTTTGTACTGGCTGCCTGTCCCGGATATCTTTATTGCTTGGCTCTTTACCTGCGATCTCGCTAATCTTCTCAGTTAAGCCGTAATGAGCGGCTAACCAATCGTCCGCCTGTTGGCTGCTTACTCTCGCATATCTCATGGGCTGCTTACTTGTGGGACTCCATCCTCGCTGCCTGCACATGATTGATATCGGCATCCCTTCAAGCATGTCCCGTGTTTGAGCATAATACCGGAATGCATGGAAATGTATCCTCCGGGTTATCTTCGGCAAGCCTTTCGATTCCGCCAGCATGTTGTGAATTTTTACTGTCTTTTTAAGAGCCTTGTTCGTACCCGAATAATCCATCTCTATTTTTTTGTGACTTGAACCAAGATTAACCCATAACGGTGCCTCGGGATTATTTTTCAGAGGATGAACTTCGAGCCAATTCCTAAGATATGGCACGCTTTTGATTAACCTCACCGGTTCACCCTGCATGGTCTTATCCTGGATTGTTATGAGCGCCCCGAGAGCGTCAAAAGTAACGTCAGCTATCCTCCGCATCCCAATACCTCCTATCCGTGCGCCTATCTCCTCCAGGACTGCGATTATGGCTTTATCCCGCGTGCCCTCTACTTTATCTTTAAAAGTATCGCATGCTTCCAGCATCCATTGTATTTCCTGCGCCGTTGGAATTTCATTAATGTTTTTGAGTTTGTTGGGTTTGGAGATGTTATATTTTGCTTCTGGCGCAAATTTCATCAGTGGGAGCATGTTGAGTAATTTCTCCCGGTCCGGGTAGCCTTCAGGATAACCATATTCAGTCCTTAGCCATGTCATGAACTTACGGAGTACTGAGAGGGTAACGTATTTCTCCCAATCGCCCCAGCCTGGATGCTCGTCAATCTTCAAAAGCAATGACTTAATATCGAGCTTGGTGACCTCATGCAATACCTTCCCCTCCGGGAGCAGTTTGCATAAGTTTTTTAAGGAAAGCAGCACCCGCTCAGCCCTCACTTTCCCGATTTTGGTTCCATACATTCCAACCATACAGCTTTCAACAAATTCTATAACTGCTTTTTTGTTAGCTTCTGGAATCTCCATGACCTCAATTCTGACTTTCAAAAGCCGATAGCGCCCTTCTTTCCCTAAAAAATCCATGGCAATCACTCCGAAGGTAGATTAATGTCCACTTTCAGGCTGAGCGCCTTCCTAATCTCATTAGGCGCCAGAATTTCAATACTCTGAAGCGTTTCATGCAGGCTGTTCAGGTCAGCAATCAGCGTATTGCTCACTAACAGGTCTAAAGCTTCCTCTGGCAGCCCGTAAATCCTGCGCAGCTCCTCCCAGAAATCAACGTATTGCTTGGGAACCGTCAGGCATACAGGTATTTTTATCTGTTCAAGGTTCGTATCCATATTGTTCATTCCTCCGGTACAGGAATGAGCCACGTCCCTGGGTGTTCGCGCATCGCAGGGACTCATTGCTCTTCTCCTGCGAACATACCGACGCTTTCAGAATATATAAAATAGGTGTGCGTACAAGCGTATATACAACGTCATGACAAAAGGCTACACATTACGGTTTTTGATGAATAACAGATAAAAGTTTATTAGATATTTGACAGTGAAATTAAAAAAGAGCGCTCGCTAAAAAGGAGGCTGGTTAAAGCCTCCCTAGCTCAGAGGGTCGAAATTACTCATCTCTCTACTTTCTCGCGCTCCATGCCCGACTTGTTCCGATATATCACGAATGCTGCCCGCGAGCATGTCGGGCAAGTCATTCTGCTCTGGCGCCTGGTCCGCTAACTGGCAAAAATTTTCCGCGAATACACCAGGCAGGTCAGCCTCTGTGAAGCCGAGACCTTTTGACATTGCGGTCCAGTATTCTTCAGGGACCTCAAAGTCAACATGAAAAGCTTTCATCTTTCCACTTTTCGGTCTTTTGCTCAGAGGCAAAAGGGTAGGATTACTCATGAACCGATTTAGGGCATCCTCAGACAACCTGTATATTCGGCGCAGCTCCTCCCATTGCCTTCTCTCGTGGTGGTATTCCTCTTCCGCCCTATCCTCTGCCAGGCGTTCAGCCTTTGCCTCAGGCATTTCGTTGGAGATCATAGGTTGACCCCCATGTTTTTTAATTCCAGTTCGTAGCCTGCCATCGTAAAGGCAAAATCTTCCCAGGTGATTTTACCCGCGTTCAACAGCTTTTCGCCCGTGATTCTCGCTTCATGGAAGGCTTTTTCTATTTGTTTGACTGTTTCCATAATGTTCACCTTCTAACTAAGGTGAGCCGGCTCCTGGGTGCTCTCTATCACCGCAGGAGCGCACGCTCATTTCCTTAAGTTCATAATATGAACTTCATAGTATATAAAATCACCGAGGGCTAAAGATAACGATTTTATTCATAAGCAGGGAGTAAGTATTAATATTATGAAGTCTATACTATGGAGTGTAGAGAGGTGAGAACCTGACGGTTGATGAAGACATACTGAAATATCTTAAGAAGCATCCTCGTTCACGCCCGACCACGATTGCTAAAGAGCTTGGAAAAACAATTGAGCATGTCCACGGAAGGTTAAGGTTTCTTGAAGCATGTGGGAAGGCAGTGCGTAAGGATAGAGGCATCTGGAGCCTAAAGGATGCCTGACAAGACCTCCGCAGAAATGGATAGGAAAGCGGCAGCAGCACAAGAGGAAGATACTCCCCTCGACCAGGTTAGAGAGAATTGTATCCTCTATCACTTCGGCTGTCGAGCTTGTAATTTACATGAATGAACATAAAGACAGTTTGGACGAGATACCATTTGGTCTTACATTTCCCGAGCTTACAGTTTTAATGGCTGCGTTCGAGGCGGGTTTCTTTGTCCCAGGTTCGTGTTCCTGTCGGAAACCGAAGAAGACAATAAAAAACAAAGACCTTGTGCAGCAGGTAGGGATAAACCCTCAGAAGTTCAGTCGTCTTTTAAGGAGCGCCTGCCAGAAGGTCATATATTCTGTTATCAAAAGCAAATTTCGAGATATATGGTCTCAGCGCGAGCGCTCCGAAGAGTTGAAGCGCCTTTACAAAACTTCTGAGACGCCAAAAAAGACTATGAAATTAAAAGACGTGGCACAGCAGGCAGGAATGAGCCCAAGCAACTTCTCCCACGCTCTGAGTAATGCCCGCCGAAAAATCTTATATTGTGCGCTGCAGCCCCTTTTCGGAACTTCTGAGCCAAAGAAAGATAAGGGCGCGAGCATGAATATTATGAAAACTAATTAATACTAATAGCTACTAATTTAGTAGTGACGGACGCCGCATTTCATGCTGTTGGAGGAAATCAATTGGTAAAGGGCAGGGATAAGCAAAGTGTTGATAGGCGGGCGCTGGCTAAACTCAGAGGATGTCAGGATACAACTCTTTTAGACGGCGCCGCTTGCACTAATCGGTGCGACCTTCGCAAGGACTGCAAAATACGCCGCATCAAGTTTCTTATTCAGGCGCGCAATAATAAGGTGAGATTTGAAGGAACTGACCGGATGGATGGGGTAATCGTCACTGTCTATACCCTGGAAGGGACCCAGATTGATGAATACATAGATGAGCGCTCTGGTGCCGTTGGGTGATGGTTCGGTTTTACCTCAAATACCTGCCCTGACTGCCTGCCAACTTCGATTATAATATTTTGAGCTTCATGTTCGTGATGTGAACCTGCTGGTTGCTGACAAACTCGCAGCTTTCCACCCTGCAGAGTTTCTTGCCTGCCGTCTTGCTGTCCAAGTCTATGATGCTGCCCTGTGCCAGATTATAGATTAGTAAAGATTTTATCTCGAAATGGTATTCAGGTGTATTCTCTGCTGTCTGTGCCTTTTCCCCTTCAAATCTCTTCAGTACACTCTTAACTTCAAGTAATCCCGTATCTGAGTTCAATACGAACCCCTCAGCCACCCCGCCTGTCTTTTTCACCAGCAGCACAGAACCCCGGCGCTCTGTGAGAGTGTAGTCCAGCATCTCGGCTATCTGGGTGAGGTTTGTTCCCAAATTCGTTGCTGATGTGAGTGATACCGCGCGTTCAATGGTTTTTGGGTTATCATCTATCTTGAAGACCGTTATGCCTGCAAACTGTATTTGGTCTTTCGCTATATCCACAAGCTTTGTGCCTGCTGGATATGTCTTATTCATGGTTTTTCCAAAGAACTTTTTCATGTCACTTAAGCATGTTATGGTAGTTTTTATATCGGCGCCATCGGATTCATCTTCCATTTCATCTACTTCACCGATAAATATCGTGCCGTAATCGTCTTTGTAACCAGCCCGCAAATTAACACGCATGCCTTGATATATGGATTGTTTGGTTGTATCTGAGAGGTTGAAGATAGATACTTCGGCGATGTCGGCGGTTCCTTTGGTGTCTGTTTTGACGTTGAAATAAATATCAAGGTCGTTGCTGGTTATGATTTTGTTCCCTATCTGAAGCGTTGTATATCGGTTCCAGAACTTCGGATTCATTTAATCCCTTCCATCTCATCAATCCAAATGGGCGCACGCTCTGCCTGCTCCTCGGCTCTGGGATTCAAGCTTTGTGGCGTCCATTAAAAATCTAAGTTTACCCACGGGTGAGAGTTTGTTTATATCTACATTCTGGAGTTGCTCCAATCTCTTTTCCAGGCGGATTATTGTCTGATAATTCCTGCGTTCAAGCTGGATACCTTCCGCAATTAGCTGGAGAGAATCGGTTTGTGAAAGTTCATTATGTTTTATATTATTGAGCTTTTCCAGCGCCTTCTTCTGAAGGATTCCAGTTTCTTTGGCAACGCGTTCAGCTATCTCAAGAGCTTTCGCATGCTGCTTTTCTTCTTTTGTTCGTATCTTTTTATTTTCCATTTTTTCACCTTCTCTTTGTCCATGTCTGTTAGATCATTTTTTTGATATCCTTTAAATCTGGAGCGCGCTGGATTTTTCCATTTTTTCTTGGCGTATTGTAATTCGTTCAAAAAGTTTGCAGGCAAGCTCGGTTGCTTCGGGGTCACTTAGGATTTTATCTCTGAGTTCATTATCGGCTCGCATTTTTTCAAGCCACACAGCTTTTCCAAGGTCGGGGATTCTAAGAGCCACCCGCGCGTCATGATAATCAGGGTCGCTTGGTTTAATTACCCGGATGATGGTATCACCATCCATCTCGCAGAGAACAGTTCCTGCCGTTGCTGAATCGCTAATTGAACCGTCTCTGTTTATCCAGCAAGAGATTAAATCCCTCCTTTCTAATCCAAATTCCTCGATTACGTTTTTACTGAGTTGGACAACTCTGAATCTGCGCACATCCAACTGGGTTTCTATCGCCTCTATTTTTTTGTTGATTTTGTCGATGCTCTTCATACTCTACCTCTCCTCTGAGAATTAAGGGAGCCTGTTTTCAATCACCTTCAGGCGCCCGTCCAACTCCTGCAATTTCATATCATATTCAAATTCATGTGCAAGTTTGATAGCATTCAGCAAAGAGTTGTAAAACCGAGACTTATCAACGGGTGATAAATCAGGCTCGGTAAGTTCATTGTTAAGTTGTGCAATCACTTTCTCTAAATAGCGGCGCCTGCTCTCGTGGCTACCCAGAGGGATTCTATATTTTCTTTCTGAAAGAAGTATTTTCATTGATTCACCTGAATGAATTTGTTTTGATGGGTTTTCCTACAATTTCTTCTCGAATCTTGGGTATTTAATAGAAAGTTGGTGTTCATACTCTACCGATAAAGTAACCTCCGCTACTTTGATTAGGGAAAAGGTTCATCCTGTGCGGCATGACTCCAATAATGTGAAGGAGACAAGGGAACACAGGATGAATCGGAGTCATGCCTACGAAACCTCCGGCGACCATGAGGACTCAACCTCTAGGCGCTTGTAGTCAGTCTCCAACTGGGCGCTGATTCTTTCTATGTCTAAAAAAGTATCTTGCGCTACTTTTGAGTTTGAGAGCTGGGCGCCCGTTCGATTGCTTTCCCTTATTTGCTCGGATATTTTTAGCTTCAGCTCTTCCATTAATTTAATGTTCGCTGTGATTTTTTCATATAACTTGGCTGCAAGGTCAGGCGTGAATGGCATGCGCTACTCTCACATTCCTTTCTGGTTCTCATTGAGTTCGCTTTGCCTTTCTTCCCTTTTGACGTTGCCTTTGAATTTACTCTGGAGTTTCGCGAGAGCAACTTCAGGCGCTGCGGAGGATGATGTTGAAGGTCTGGTTGAAGGTCTGGTTTTTTCCTCCGACGTTATATTTGCAGTGACGGGCGCCGTGGGATAGAGAGCAGCCCCTTTCTTGGGGAAACTGCCATATTTCTTACCCAGTTTTTCGAGCGATGCTTCGAGCGCCATGGATGATGCCGATGGTGTTCCAGCATTTCCAGCATCCGCAAGACCATAACAAGCCTGGCACATTATCTCGCCTCCTGTGGTTCAATCTCTTTCAGGAGCGCCTCTACCTCTACTCTCGCTTGCTGGTGATTTTTCAGGCTTATGCGCGCCTGCTCCAGTTTTTGAATGGTTTGACCGATTCGGCTCACGCTGGAATCTTTCTCTGCCACAAATTTCTTTGGATCTGTCTTTTTGATTGTCTCTATCCTCTCCTCAAATTGCACAATTTGCTTTTCAAAGAATGGGATGCTCAAGCTTAGCTGGTGGAACTCACTAAGCGGGACTTTGTAGCGCTCGCTTATTTCCTGAGCCTTCACCAGTATTGCGGAATCCCTTTCATTCCGGGCGCGCAAGGACTTTATCTCTCCTGCAATTTCAAGCGCCCGCTGCTTGTGTTCAGGAGCGATGCCGACCTTAAGCTTCTCGTCTGTAGTCAGCAAGCTTGGAATTTTATGTTGCAATGCTTGAATCTGGTTCGTTCTTTCGACTATACTTCCATGCAATTCTGCAAAGTTCATATTTTTTCATATCTCCTTCTTTTTGTTTGTCATTTCCATGACTTCGATCTTGAGAGAGGAAAGACACCCGGGAGGGAAGCGCAATGGCAGCTTCGGAGCAGGCCCCTCTTTTCCTCTCTGTCACCTTGCGATGACTGTAATGGGCGGGCGTTAGTCGATAATAATCCCCTGAGCCTCCGCCGGTTAACTTTGGGGCGCTGATGAAGCTTATGTGCCTCAGCCATACATTGATTCCCTCTCTTTCGGCTGGCGCTCAAATTTTCCCGCATTCTCCGGCGCCTGACTTTCGCGCTCCTGAAGGCGGGCGCGCAATTCTTCATTCTCTTGCTCTGTCTGCTGTAGCTTGATGGCGAGTGGTATTTCTTTTATTTCGGTTTTGATTTCTCTCATCTCCATCTTTAGTTCCTGGAGGTCTGAGCACAGAACCTTTTCAAAGCTATTGATTCTCTGATTATTTTCATCCACTTTTGCGCGTGTAGTTGCAAGAATTGTGGGACCTTGATTGACGAGATGCAAAAAGCGTTCTGATGTTTCAGCGCCTTCTTTTCCGATAAACTCAATCTCTCCTTTATGATTTTTGTCGCTTTCATCAACTTGTAATCCCGTTTCCTTATCATGAAGTTCCCCACCCATTGAACCCAATATTTTCTGCGCCAGACTATGGCTTCCAGGTATAGCCCTGTGTGGTTCCCGGTTCTGTTCAACGATTGGGGATAGTTGGATGTTGTACTGCGCTGAAAATTGCCGCAAATAGTTTTGAGCCAGTGTGTGATACTTCAATAACAGGTTAGATTCCGTATCGGCGCTCAAATCTTCGTGGATGTCCACGATGGCATGCTTGGGAGTGAGCCGAATCTTATAACCATCGCGATAAAATACTTCTCCTTGCCAGTTCTTCGGATGATAGCTGTGGTCACCTTTTGGATGTGTGCCGCCCAGATATTCGGATTTGAAGGATACGGCATGGTGAGTATAATTAAACGGCGGGTCATAGGCTGACGAACTCCCCTCATTATGTATCAGAACTTTCGTCCCCGCTGTTGTCAGCTTATAGAATTTAGGATTTGAGCGAGTGTTACTTTTCCCATCAGGTTTGACTAAACCGCGTTTTTCAAATTTATTCACCCAGTACAAAATCGTTGTGCGCGGTTGTTTCAGAATCCTTGCAATCGAGCTAACCGGATACATTAATGTAATCAATTTCAAGATCTTCAGCTTGAGTTCTTCGCGGCATTTTCTCCGCTCTTCCCTACCCATTGACGAATTTGGCTGTCGAAAAGTTAAATTTTGGCTGCTGTTCTTGATTTTATTTCGTCCATCGCCATGGGGTGTCAAACTTTTCTCATCTTTTTGAGCTTCTGGCGGGCGCTGCTCTGGCAAAAATAGATGTTCTTTGATGCAACCTGGGACTTGAATTATACCCGCTTCAAAGTCCTGACGAATAAAACAACCCTGGAATTTATCAGGGCATATCTTTGAGCAGACCTCCCGCGCCTCAGATGCCATAAGACTGTCCATCAACCCTCCGGGACCAGCCGGATACCGTGAAAGGGAACTACTTCAACCAGCCCAGCGCCCCTCAACTCTTCAAAAACCTCTACAGCATTGTCTTTTCCCAAATGCATCATGGTAGAGAGCGTGTGGTAGATTTCAGGATAAGGGACGATACCGTTTTTAATTACTCCTTTTCGCTCTGCGTGCCTCGCTATAAAGTCGAGCGCCTTGCGATATAAAAGAGGGGTTGGCTCGCCTTTATTAGCCGGGAACTCTAACATTGCTGTGCTCTTCGACTGGCGCTTTACCCATTGCGCCAGTGGCTTTTTTTTGTCTGTTCAACATTTCTTGTAAGCGCTGCTCTGCTCGCCGCTGCGCCTCCGTCTCTATCCGCTGCCAGACTTGAAAGCTCTCCGGCAGATGTTTGAGAACTTCTCTGTCAATATCCATCTAACCTCCACCGCCGATGTGTTTTTTAATCGCTTCCTCGGCTTCTTTTTTTACCACACCATGCCTGAAGCCATGCTTTTTTTCAGCAAAGTCCCTGAGTTCATCCGCGAGTTTTGAGTCAATACTTACTGTTCGTCTCATACATTGTAGCAATATGCACGCAAGTTTTAAATAGCTTAACACCACTTAAGTTATTCAAGAAAAAGGTTAAGTCAAATGTCAAAAAATAAGCTTACAGATATTGATTATAATATCTTAACCGCTCTTTTAAAAGCAGAAAGGGAGCTATGCTACTCAGAAATAAAAAATAATTGTGGACTTACTGATCCGACGCTTTCGAGCCATCTAAAAAAACTATCCCAAAAAGGATCTCCTCTCGTTCGCCATCAATATCTAAGAAGAAAAAGCAACAAGAAAAAAGAATATCCTCATCCTGTATATTATTATTTTAACAATAATATCGAAATTTTGAAAAAACTCATTGATGTGTTTATAGATACACCTCAACTATTCCATTTATCCGCTTACTGTCAAAGTATGATCAATCGAAAGCTCGTTGAAAAGATAAAGACTGATTGGAATTATCGAAAGGATTGTGAATTAACAGATATAAAAATGCCACTGGGTGAGTATCTCAAATGGTACCTTTCTGATAAAGACCTTGAATGGATATTGAAAGCCTCGCCTTCAGCGTTAAAAACAGCACTGACCCCACCAGAAAGAAAAAAACATTTCGTTGAATTAATGCTGTTAGACCTCATTATAGATGTGAGGAAAAACAACCTTCCAGTAAACCTCTCGCTTGATATGAAAGTTGGAGCCAGAGATAGGAAGCACAGGATAAATAAGCAAGTGGGTGAAGGAATTTATAGGCTGCCTCCTGATCCGCCGTATAAAGTTGGAGTGGATTTAAGATAAAAACTCGTGCCTTAACCGATTTTGCTAAAACCACTTTGCTGATAAAACTGACTAACTCTTTTTCTCAGCCAGTGCCTTGAGTTTCTCCTCAAGTATCTCCGTAGCTCTTTTCTCAATGAGTTCCTCAAGCTTTGAATCAAGTAGCTTAGACAGCGATTTATCCAGGTCTTTTTGTGAATCCTCCAACTCCATGGCAGTCTTGAGGTCAAGCGCCATCCCACATTTAGTACAGAACTTATCGGTTGCGCTGTAGAGGATGATTTGCTCCCTTCCATCCTTAATTTCAGTGCATCTCCTGGGACAGGGTCTTGGTGTAAGAGGTTTATCCTCCTCCTTATCCTCTGGCTGCAATATGCCTTTCTTTTCAAGCAGCTTTTTCTCAATATCGGCGCCCGACAGATGAACATACACGCCCGCCATCCGCGAATCTCCAGCCCAGCCAGCCATTACCTTTAATTCGCTCTCGCTAAAATCTTTGGCAAGTTGCGTCAGCCTGCAATGCCTCAAAAGGTGAGGATGCAGCTTTCTCTTAATACCTGCTCGCTCTGCGGTCCTTCTCAGCATGGCGCGGGCTGCATTATAATCAAGAGGGACTTTTGGATCATTCATGTTAGACCATAGCGGAGCTTTGGCATCATCTTTTAAAGGATGTTTGTTAATCCATGCCTGCAAGTCTGGAACTGAATCAATAAGCCTGATTCTTCGCTGCCCGGTCTTACCATCAACAACAAAATAGGCGCCGTATTTGTCGAAATTAATATCCCCTATTTTTAATCCTAAAATTTCGCTAACCCTGCATCCGCTTTCATAAAGTGCAAAAAGCAGGGCTTTGTCCCTCTGATGGTCTGCCGCAGATATTAATTTCTTAACTTCCAGTTCGCAGGGCACGTTTTTAGGCAGGGATTTTTTAACTTTGTACTTGATCCATTTAACTTTATCTGGATAATCATCCTTTCCTTCAAGCCATTTGTAAAACGCTTTGGTGCTGGCTTTGTAGCGCCTGATGGTATTATCGCTCTTTCCGTTCAGGCTTTCCAGCCATTCAGCAAGCTCTTCCTTGGTGATCTCTTTAAATGGTTTATTTGTGAACTCTGCAAGGGATTTTAAGACATAACCATGATTAATCTTAGTCCCCTGGGTCAAGCCATTGCCATATTGGTTCAAAAACTCAAGATAAGTTCCCTTGTTTGCTTTTGGGAACTCTTCAAGGATTTTCCCATATCTATCATCTTGCATCTTACTCTCACCTGATCGTACAATGGCGATAATCCTTAATAAATGTTGTTATTCTGTATTTTAATATAAGGGTAATGACTGACTTTTAACGTAAAAAAAGAAAGTCGAACAACATGGCTGGCAAGCCCCATTTCAAAAGATGGCAGGCTATTTCCGTATCACTTCAAAAAGCATGAAAACCCCGATAATCAGCACGACCGCTGCCCAGATAGAAAGGTCGGCGAGGGTATAGTATTTCGCCAGACCAAGCATTAATCCCAGCGCGCCAAGACTGAGTGTGAGCCTGCTTATATTTATTTTCCAGATAATCCGAAGCCCGTTTAACAAAAGCAATATCCCGCCGCTACCCGCATATATAAAAGCCCATTTTTGCGAATTGTCAATCCGTTGCAGGTTTTCAAGAAGCTGCCTCCAATAAGTATGAAGAACAAAGCCCAGGACAATTTTATGAGCTTGAGGTTCATCAGATGTCTGGCGAGTAGTGCCTTTTCATCCATCATGACTTCTACTTTTACCATGCGCTTCCTAATAAACGGCTTAAAGTTTAAACGTTACTCCACCCCAATTTCAATTTATCGATACGCATTGATGATGCATAACATTGATATGAACTTGGATTCATTAACAGCGCAGGTGATATGTTATGAGTGAATGTTTCCTCTGCCATACGGCTCTTGAGCCGGTTAACGACGCCGAGATAGAAGGCGTGGAATTATGTATTGATTGCTGCGACAGGATGGATGCCATTATGAGAGACTATCTATCATCAAGCCCGGGCGGATTTGACCTGCTTCTTGATGTGGTCGCCGATGACCTTTCAAATCCAGAAGGCAGGCTGAGAAAAGCCCTGAAAGATGTTATAAGGGAAGTGAAGTCGGAGGAGTAAAACCTTCTCCTTCAGGGGACGGAGTAGAACATCCTGCCGATAAGCATTACTATCAAAAATATGATTATAAAAAGCAATGCTATAATAATATCGTCCTTATCAAGATTCATTTTTTCTTTCATTTTTCGGTCACCTGAAATTTATTTGCCCAACATACTTTTTTAAGGTATATAAAATCATCCAAAAACATACTGAGGGGAATTTATCTCTTTTTTGTATCGATTTTTCGCGACACTCACCATATCTCTCGGGATAGAATGTTTGTTAATTGCCAGATAATTTTCAATTAACTTTAATTCGTTCTGGTAAGCAAGCGAAAGCAATTCCGCATAAAGAAGACCGTCGCTGGTCAGGACATACTCGTATCGCTGCTGCCACCTTCCGCTTTTTTCAAAATACCGCAGGTCTTCATCCACCATCCCCATCGCCACAAGGAGCTGTATATCCTCAAAAAGCCTGTCGCTGTAAGGGAAACCGTAGCGGTTATGGAACCTGTAATCAAACAGGTTTCGCAGTTTCTCGATGCCCCCAAGTTCCTTCACAAGCCAGTATATTTTGGCTATATTGCGAAGCCTTGGCATTTTGATTCTTCCGTCCGATTCATCGCTGAACAATTTGTGCGCGCTGTAAAATATAAGTAGAAGTCCCTCTATGGGCAGGTATGTTTCGTTCCTGATAAAACGTAAAAGCGAAGGCGAAAGGCTCTCTATACCCAGCAAAAAATCATGTGATGCCTGCGAAAGCGCTGCATCGTCCCCTGTTCTTGAAAAGACGCAAAGCGATATCTGGCGCGAGATTGCTCTCACAAGCCCGTTTGCTAAAGCAGATTCATCATACAGGAATCCCTCATCATCCCCGAGCTTTATGCGCGTGCTTTTGGGGATTCCGCTTGCAACGTCAAGGTCCACGAGCACAGGGGCGCCATATTTATTTGCGAAACGCTTTGCAAGCTCATCCTCGAACATCTTCCTGGCAACTCCATTCCTTGCAATGGTTGAGAGCGCCATTCTGGTCATGGGATTGAGGTTCTTGTGTGTGAAGCGCGCCACGGCATTGCAGACACTGCCATTTCGGATATTGGTCATCAATTTTTTCGCGTTTGCATCGCCGTTACCATCTATAAAATTCAAGAGGTCGCTGTCGATATATGATGTGAAAAACCTTGCCATCACAGCTCTGGCATCGTTCCCTGATTGCTCGTAGTTCTTGAGCGCATTCTCAAGGGCATAAAGCAGCATCACCCTTGCTCCCTGCGTTCTGGGGTTATGGATTATCGCGGAATAATGATGCGCCCTGGCAATCAGCATGGATTCCGCGGCGGTGAGCGCCATGTCCTCATCGTAACTCCGGGAACCCCCGAGAACTATCCTGCTGTTGCTCAGCGACAGGCTTCCCACAATCTGGTCAACGTCCACAAGCCCCAGTGAGACGCCCGTGTGGTACGAATCCCGGAGCAGGAAATCAATCCTGTCCGCATCTATGTCGTTTGAGATTATCTGCGCAAGGCAGGGCTTTGAAACAGCATCAACGTCGCCGGTCGCCATGCTGGCTATTTCTTCAAAAAAGGATGCGCCCTCATGCGTTGCGATTTCGGGCTTTGTGTGGAATGAGTTTGATATTATGTGCCTGGTGAACATCTCATGGCGCAGGAAGGTCTTTCCTTCAATTACGGGCTGGTAAGGCGGGTTTCTTTTCAGCACGCTTTCCACAACATGAGAGAAGGCGCAGTGCCCGATATCGTGAAGCAGCGCAGCAATCCTGACTTTTACAATCTCTTCCGGAGACAAACCCAGCGCCTTTGCTATTTTGTCCGCGATGAAGAGCGTTCCCACGCTGTGCTCAAAGCGCGTGTGGTTGGCGCCGGGAAAAGCGAGGTCAGCCAGACCGAGCTGCTGGATGCGGCGCAGGCGTGCCATCTCCGGGGTGTTGATTATGCGCTGTTCAAGCTCGGTTATTTCCACACGACCGTAGATGGGGTCTATGATAGAGGGCATGATATGTTAGATAAGAGCGAGGGAGTATTAAAATGAATCTGTACGTATCATTTTCGAGCACGATGGGGATTTAAATGCTCTGTTAAAGACGACATAATGGGAATGTCAAAGTTCTTATCAGCCAGGAGTTGTGCTGAACTTCTGACGAGCTGACAACTTCCTCCAACATTCAATTTTGTTGAGTACGATTATTATTTCGCTTCCTATCAAAAAATTTTTCCATGTTATCCACTCCATGAAAAAAATAATCCCAAAACAGCAGCAATGGGCATCTTTCTAATAAAAGCCATTCCAGGACTCTCG
>JAQUQX010000034.1 GCA_028715885.1 Candidatus Methanoperedens sp. | reverse complement strand
TTTTATATTTTTATAACTAAGATTTATATATCTATTCAATTCTTTGGTATCGATTCTATTCTTGTCTTCGACTTGGTCTAATATCACATTTGCTTTTGTAAGAGTGAATAACACTTGCCCTTCCAAGTACCTTTTTGCAAAAAGACTTATGAAGAGCAAAATAATACCTATAGGAATGAGGACAAAAGTCGAAATCGAAATAAGCCCCATAGCCAAAAACGAAATAAATCCGATAAAGGAAAGTGCATGCACGTCTGTAGGAGGAGAAGATAAATAAGCATGAAACGAAGATATATAAGTATTACCATAAAATATAACAAGAAATAATAAAGACCCCATACCAATTAAAAAAAAAGGAACTTTCGGATAAAGCCATTCCAATTCGGTTAAAATGTTCGTTAATTTTTCAATATAGGATAAAGTTAAAATTACCAAAAACGGAACAAATAATATAATTATAGCTATATAAATACTTTCTATTTTATTTCCAAATGAAGGTAATATTGAAAAAATAAAAGCAAAAATTAGGAGTATAAGTAAAGAGGTCAATGATGCTTCAGAAATGATATAAATCAATTTCATTATCCCATCTTTCTCTGTCACCAATCTACGAAAGAAGTTAGCCATGAATCAGCATTTACATTAATGATATTTAAATTTATTTGGTGAGAGAGCTATTCGAGGCACCCGTGCGAACAGCCCTTCGGACAGTTTACCTGATGCGCCAACGGTATATGCACCAAAACCACCAAAATGGATTGATGAAAGACCAGTAGCGAGGTTAAGTATTAATACAGATAATGGTGTTTATTTATGGGAGGCTTACAAATGAAGAAAATGACAGAACAGCATCTTATCAATGCATTTGGAGGAGAAAGCCAGGCACACATGAGGTATTTACATTTTGCGAATCAGGCTGAAAAGGAAAAATTCAATAATGTTGCCCGCTTATTTCGCGCAATCGCCCATGCTGAATATATACATGCAGGAGACCATTACCGGGAGTTAAAACACCTGGACGGGGGATATGTTGCAAACAGCATGGCAGCTTTCGGTCCCGGCGATACCAGGAAAAACCTTAAACTCTCCATCGCAGGCGAGACATTTGAAATCGAAGAAATGTATCCCGTATATATGGAAGTGGCAAAATACCAGGGAGAAAAAGGAGCGCAAAAAAGCTTTGAATGGGCGTACGGCACTGAAAAAATGCATAAGCTGCTCTATGAAAAAGCATCAGGCTCTGTTAATTCAGGAAAGGACGTTAAACTCGGTCATGTACAGGTTTGCGAAGTTTGCGGATATACCGTAGAAGGAGAAGCGCCCGATAAATGCCCCCTGTGCAACGCATCCAGAGACAAATTTACTGCATTTAAATAGGCGACCAAACACCCGTCGCTTTCCCCTGAAGCGCCGCATAATTATCACTCATAAAATATTAATATCCCGGCGCCGTCAGGTTACCATAGCCAAAATATCATCCACGTCCATTATTTTAACATTGTCAATTTTTGTCTCTTTTTTCTTTTTGGTTATGAATATTTTTTCTGCTTTGATAAAACTTGATTTTTCCATAAATTTTTTTACATCATTGGAATCGTATTTTCCCCATTTTACTTCTCCGGCGAGAACCGGCTTATTTCTTACGGTTATTATGAAGTCTATTTCGTTTGAAGGCGTTACGTAATATTCTTTTTTTCCATTATAGGCGCAGGCGAACAAATCTGCGATAAAATTTTGCACTGCATAATTCTTAAGTTTTTCTATAGCCGGCATGGCTTCTTCAAAACTTACATCCCTGTCTTCAAAACCATACCTGTCAGCAAGGTAGAAAAAAGCCTCCATTATCGGCGAAGACAACCTGTACATTTTTTTCTTTGAGGAATAAAGCGGCAGGGATTCCACCAGCCCCATAGCTACCATATTTTTTATGTATGGAATTATCAAAGAGCTGTCTGCCCGCTCAATCACCTTTCTGCCAGCAAGAATGGAGGCAATGTTTTTGTAATTCAATTCACCAGCCCCGATAAGCCTCAAAACAGCCTCGTATACCTTCGTGAACTCTCTTTCCTCTTCCGTAAATATCTCTCCGACAAGCGAAGGTACTGTGAATTTCGAATATTTCAAGAGATCATATATTGCCTTTTCGCTGTCGTTTTCTTGATTAAAAAAAGGAATAGTCCATGCATCTGCAAGATAAGGGGCAAGTTCAATTGCCAGCGAAGCATCCATTTTCTTTGAAAGCTCCCTTAATATGTTCCGTGGCATTATCAGACCAAGTTTATACTGCATAGCCAGCCCAAGGAGCGGTGATTTGCTTCCAAACAGTTTTTTTATCACTCTCATGCTGGAGCCGGAAAATATAATTTTTCCTTTTGGATGAAGAGTGGATATTTTCTCTATAACTGATTCAGGAAGTCTCTGAAACTCGTCTATGACTACTGTTTTGTCCGCAAAAAGCAGTTCCGATATTGCCCTTGAAAAATCGTCCATGTTGTTTATGGCGCTTATGACGAACTTTTCGGTTGATATGCTGCCGTCCCTGTTTACCCTGAAAAAGACATCGTATTCCAGGAAGTTTTTTATTAAAAATGTTTTTCCTACCTTCCTTCTTCCGTAAATTAATATCCAGCCTTTTATTTTTTTTATCTCGTCTGATTCGTCCCGGTATATAATTTCTGAACCCATATTCATGAATGGGGGTTCAGGATTTATAAAGCTTTCCATGGCTTGTCCGCCTGAGCTAAAGCTGAAGGTTCAAGGATATAAAAAGCAAGTACGACCAGCAAAAACAGGATAATACGTGAATAAAAAGCGCTGGAAAACCTGAATTATTATTTGTCATTTCCTTCCCTCTCTGCCACTTACCTGCCCCCTCCTGAAATTACCCTCAGACCAAACACCCGTCGCTTTTCCATGAAGCGCCAGTTTGCCAATCGTTCTCTCAACGTCTTTTGACAACGGGGCAGGCATCGAGTTTTCAAGCGCTGTTCCTGGCAAAGGCATGAAATAGTGGGAGTGCACTTTCCCGCCTTTCCCTGTCAGCCATTTGATAAGGTCAAGTGTTTCTTTCTGTTCATCCTCTGTCTCCCCCGGCAGCCCGAAAATGAAATCCACCACAGGCGTAAAACCGTGTTGAAGGCATTTCTCAGCGCCTGTAATAATGTCTTCCACCGTATGCCCCCTGTTAATCATGCCAAGCACCCTCCGGCTTCCCGACTGCCCGCCCATATTTATCGTGGTATTGGCGCAGTAATCGGATAGAAGTTCAAGAATCCTGTCGTTTATGAATTCGGGTCTTACTTCGGAAGGAAACGTGCCGAAAAAAATCCTGCTGCCGGATAAAGCATGAAGCAGCGCTTCAATCTTTTCGATGCGCGGATGAATCCCGTCCGAACCGTAGGCGAATGCGTTTGGCGATGTGAACCTGACATCCCCAAGGAATTTCGCATATTTTGAGATTATATCGATGCTCCTGTGTCTCATAGTGTGTCCGAACAACTGCGGGGTTGAGCAGTAAGCGCAGTTAAACGGGCAACCGCGTGTTATCTCGATAGTGCTGTGTATAATGTCAGGGTCAAAAGCAGGGTACCTGTCAAGGTCGATGTCGTCTCTTTTTCCTGTGAATACGATTTTGTCCTTTTTCTTAAAAGCGATACCTTTCACCGAAGAAACATCCCCTCCGTTTTTCAACACATCTGCCAGTTCGGGCAGGGTCTCCTCTCCTTCGCCGATAACAACATAATCAAAATACTGAAGCGTCTCATCGGGGCGCGCCGATGGATGGGGACCGCCAGCTATGAATATCGAGTTGGTTTTTGAGTGTTTGACTTCGCGAAAGATAGACTGTGCCTGAGGTGAGGAAAAGCTGTAAATCATTATACCGTCGCATGGCTCTTCTGCAATATCCGAACCCGGAATGAGGGGCAGAAGGACTGCGATGCTCTGAATGTTTTTCTTGAAGTACCTGAAATTGATGGAGTTAGTTTTGATTATTTCCATAACGGTTTTGGTTTTGCTGGGTCATGGTTAAAAGGTATATCAATGTGCTTAAGATTAATGGGGTAAGTAACGACCTCGGTTTGAAAAACGAGACATCAAGGATGCCCGGCATTTGAATTACTGTCTTTTCAATGTAAATGAGCCAGCATATGTCGTGCTTGAACCACCAGAAAACGTTCCTGTTCCCGTATATGTCGCTTTGATTGTATCATCAGTGATGGTTCCCTTTACCGGAAGATTATATGTTCCTCCTGCCCCGCTAAGAACCATTGTTCCTGTGAATGTGTCTCCTGAAATCGTTCCCGTGACAGTTCCGGACGTTGTAAAGCCGCCGGTCTCTGCTCCCGCACAGGTCGATGATACAGTTGCTCCAGCATCAGTAACAGTCCCGCTGAATGAATCCCCGCTAAATTTCAAGCTCCATGTCATTTTTCCTTTATTTGTATTGACACATGCTTCGCTGGTTTCTTTTTCTGAATAACTTCCGATCCATATTGTTCCATTGATTCTATTATTGTTTTCTTCAGTGATGATTAATCTTGCATGCCCGCATTTTGAATTTGACACCGTGTCTTTTACACAAACCCCGACTGTGTATTCTCCTGCCTGCGTCGGTATTCCTGTAAGTCTTCCGTTCACATCGATGATTGTTCCAAACGGCGGGGCGCCTTCCCGGAATGTATCTGATTGGAATGTGTATGGCGGATTTCCCCGTGTCGCTGTCGCAATCACTTCATCACATCTTTGATTTACAGTGCATCTTACTTCCTGCGGGAAAATTCCAATAGGCGGTTCTGTGATGACTATAGTGTATGAGATTTTTGCAGTATTCCCGGCGCTATCTTTTACAACAAACATGAATGGCGGAGAAACACTTTTTGATGAACCTGGTGCAAGAGTACCGCCCCCTCCAATAGTTCCGTCCGGTCCCATGTTGAATCCTGATGGAAGAGATGTTCCGTCACCGATTGAAAAGGTGTATGGTGGTTTTCCTCCCGTGACTTCAGGTTTATATGTGGCAGTCCCTCCGGATATCCATTGCGGAAGTTCCTTGGTTTTGATCTGCAGAGTCCCATCGGTTGTGGTTCCGGTTGTACATCCGCTTATTATCAAAATGGAAGCAAGTAAAACCAGATATATATATTTCATTGGGGAAAGATTAAATTTTAAACTATTTATTTCTTTCTTTTGCTCTCTTTTTCAGCTTTCCATTCTTCATCTCGTTTATGTATTATGTCTGATATCTTGCCATTCAGACTGTAAGTCACCGACCGCCGTTTTCGAAAAAATGGGGCATCATGGCTTTATTGCTTAGTAAGTACATATAAAGGAATATGATTAGAATAATCGATCAATTCCTTCATGAACTCAAAATTAATGGGACGGCAGAGAAAACTATCACGGATTATAGTAAATTTTTAAAGAATATCAACAGGCTTAAGTCGCTCGAAAAATGGGAGAAAACCGATGTGAATAAGTACATTCTGGAAAAGCATAACGAATGTTTTATCGGAACAGTTGAAATTTGCAAAGTCAAGCTAAAGCGGTTTTTTACATGGGCGGACAAATCTGAAATCGTAAGCCATCTTAATACTTAAATGCCTGTGAATAACCTTTGCAGGTCAGATATTCTGACGGTTGAAGATGGTAATTTATTAAATCATATTAAACCATCAATTCTTATGAGGCTTTAATTTCATTGTAATTTGAATCCGATGTTGTCTCAAATTCCTTTAGCCTTACAGGACATGAGGACGAGCACAGGGGAGCAGTCACGAACCTCGACCAAGTTGATGGTTATTGCCGAATTTCAAGGTATAGACAGTAAATTTCTAAACATGCGCAGGATTTAGAACTATTGTCCAGCTACCCCATTATGTGTGTGCTTTATTTTTTAATTGCCTGTAGTCGATTGCTCGATATAGAATTAAAAAGGCTTTTACATTATAGCGTATTAATAAAGCATGGATATGGCTGACACGAATAAATTACTGAAAATCATAACACTTCTCCTTTCTGTATTATTGATAGGCTCATCATTCCAATTATATTCAAGCCTTGAAAAAACAAACCTCCAGAATCAAACGATTACAAGCCTGATTGCAGAGACAAATTCCCAGAAAGAAACGATTTCAGGGCTTGAAATAAGCGTAAATAACCTCAAACAGAATGTATCCAGGACAGAGACACTACTGAAAAACGAAACACAAAGAAGAGCGCAGCTTGAGGAAGAAATAATAAACCTCACGATGGTCGCTAAAAGTAACTACGGGGTTCTTGCTGTGGATGAAAACGATAATGGTCACGTTATTCCGCTTGAAGTCATAATCAAGGAAGGAAAAGGCAATCTCTTTCTTAATGTTGCTAATGTGCTTTTTGATGAGACGCTTCAATCATCAGCCCAGACAGCGGTGCATGTTGCGCGTGACGTCACAAGAACAAGCCTCGTTGATAAAGACATATTGATTAATATCGAAGCCCCGGCTGAAGCACAGGGTCTGGTCATTTCCGGTGGAAGCGCGGGCTCGGCTATGACGCTGGCTGCTATGGCAGCAATGCAGGGAAAGACGTTGCGAAAGGACGTGTTGATAACAGGGACAATCAGAGAGGACCACACAATAGGGAGAATCGGCGCAGCAAGGGCAAAAGGGCTGGCTGCTGTGAAAAATGGCGCCGTCCTGTTTCTTGTGCCTGAAACGCAAAAAAGCGAGATGGGGGAAATAGGAATCGAGGTCAGGGAAGTCAGTACTATCGAGGATGCGGCGAGGTACGCTTTTCCGTCATCTTAACGATATTAAAACCGATAGCAATAGAACCTTGCGTCAACCTTTGCGTCAACACTTGAGTCAACCTGTTTGCCTCCCTATCCCCATCTTCATCTTAACTCCCTCAACATCCCATTCCTTCACAAGCGCGCCCTCAACTTCAATACCAGAGCCGATATCCAGCGACTTAGCCCTTATCTCACCCGCAATAAAATCCTTTAGTTCCAGAACAAGCTCAACCACATTTGCATCCGTGATTTCAACAACTGCATTTATCTCCTCTTCCACAGCAAGGTCAAGCTCCTTCCTCATATCCTGAATTCTCCGTATGACCTCGCGGGCATAGCCCTCGGATTCAATCTCCCGCGTGAGTTCAGTATCGACATACGCATCCCCTGCCGAAAATGCTGCGCTTGCAATTGCAGGCGGTATCGTATCCTTGAAACTTACCATCTCCTGCGTAATCGTGCCGGCTTTTAATTCAAAACTGCCTGTTTCCAGAATCGCTTTCTTTACTTCCCTGCCGTCTGCTTTCTTTAATTCGGCTATTACTTTACCCGCGTCTTTTTTAAAGGCAGGACCCAGAGCGGCATGGTTCGGTAATACTTCAACACCGAGTTGCTCCCATACTTCACCGACATTGAGCAGTACAATCTCTTTGGCATTGGTCTGCTCTTTCAATACGGATTCAAGGCTTTCAACAGCCTCAGCCACTCCTTCTTTCTTGGGCGCGACCACAATTCTTTTCACAGGCCATCTAAGTTTTCGCTTCAGTTTCTGCCTTGCATTGGATGAAGCCTCAACTATTTCCCGGATAATATCCATGCTCTTCTCAAGTTCGGTATTGATTAAATTCTCCTTCGGGATAACCCACTTGCACATGTGAACGCTTGCAGGCGCTTCTGGATTAACATTCCGTACAAGGTTCTGGTACATCTCCTCGGAGATATGGGGAGCAAACGGCGAGATGAGCTTTGCCAGTGTAACAAGAACTTCATACAGTGTATAATATGCAGCCAGCTTGTCAGGGTCGTTTGCTTCGCGCCACGTTCTCGGTCTTATGAGCTGTACATACCAGCGCGAGAGGTCTTCAAGTACGAACTCCGATATCGGGCGCGTGGCTTTGTGAAGGTTGTACTCCGCCATGGCAGTATCTACAGTTTTAATCAGCGACTGCATTTTTGAAAGAATCCACCTGTCTTCAAGGCGCAGCGGCAGCAATGCAAGAACATCCTCAACATCCTGCGGATTGAACTTATCCAGAATCATATACGGCAGCGGGAACCGATAGACATTCCAGAGGATATTCATCATCCTGTGCATGTTCCCGACTTCATCCCAGCTAAATTTCAGGTCGTCCCAGGGCGCATTCTGTGAAAGCACATAAAAGCGCAGGGATTCCGCGCCGTATTTTGCAATGACTTCTTCCGGCGATACCACATTGCCAAGGCTCTTTGACATCTTCTTGCCTTCGGTGTCCAGCGTGAAGCCGTGCATCAGCACGCTCTTATACGGCGCCTTGCCGAAGGAGACCATGCTTGCGCCCATCTGCGAGTAGAACCACCCGCGGGTCTGGTCATGTCCTTCAGTGATAAAATCGGCAGGCCACCACTCTTTAAATGCGGTTTGATCGTGTGGGAAATTTAATGTTGCCCAGGAGGCGACTGCGGAATCAAACCACACATCGAAAACATCGGGAACGCGGCTCATCCTGTTGTCACATTTACTGCATTTGATATGGATATTATCAACATGGGGTCTGTGAAGGTCGGAAAGCGTCTTGACTCCCGATCTTGCTTTAAGTTCGTCCATTGTCCCCATTACCTCGACCTCGCCGCAGAAGTCGCATACCCACACGGGAATTGGAATTCCCCAGTACCTCTGGCGCGATATGCACCAGTCCCGTGAGCCTGTTACCCAGTCGGCAAAGCGCGCCGAGCCTGCCCATTCGGGGTACCATTTGACTTTCTTGATTTCATCCAGCATTTTTTCCTTGAGGTCTGTAACCCGCAGGAACCACTGTTCAGTGGCTAAATATATGATTGGGGTCTTGCATCTCCAGCAGTGACCGTACCTGTGTGAAATCTTGCCGCTTGCCAGCAGCAAACCGTTTTCAGAGAGGTCATCGAGGACGACTTTATTTGCTTCCCGCACATGCATCCCTTTGTAATCGCCTGCTTCTTCTGTATATTTCCCGTCAGCGCCCACAGGGCAGAATATGGGGAGGTTATGCCTGGCTCCAAGCTCAAAGTCGTCAATGCCATGACCGGGCGCTATGTGAACGCATCCGGTATTTTCAGCCGTGACGAAATCAGCCATGTAAACATGATGCGGGAACTCGTTTTGTTTTGGCACTTTGTTGCCAAGAGGCGCTTTATATTCAATTTTCAAATCCTCGCCGAGAATTGTCTCAAGCACCTCATGCTCCTTGTATCTTCCCTGTTTCAGGACATTTTTCATAAGTTCTGAAGCCATTATAAGAATCTCTTCTTTCCCATCCTTTACTACCCTGACTTTGACATATTCAAACGAAGGATGGACTGCAACAGCAATGTTTGCAGGGATTGTCCATGGCGTGGTTGTCCAGATTACAATGTAGGTATTTTCTTCGTTAGCAAGTGGGAATTTGATATATACCGAAGGGTCGGTAACATCCGCGTATTCCACCTCCGAATCCGCTATGGCAGTCTCGCAGCGCGGGCACCAGTTCACAACACGCAAGCCCCGCTCAAGCAGCTTCTTTTGGTGAGCCTGTTTCAGTGTCCACCATGCGGCTTCGATATACTCATCGCGCAGGGTCATGTACGGGTCTCTCCAGTTGAGCCACACGCCAAGGTTCTGGAACTGGACTGTCATTTCATCGCGATGGGAGAGAGCAAACTCCTTGCATTTATCTACGAAATTGCCCACACCGTATTTCTCGATATCCTTTTTTGATTTGAAACCCAGCACTCCCTCCACTTTTACCTCGATAGGGAGACCGTGCATATCCCAGCCCGCGCGGTCAAGAATATGACAGCCGTTCATGGATTTGTAGCGGAGTATGGAATCCTTGAGTATTTTATTCCACGCAGTGCCAAGGTGTATCCTGCCTGTGGTATATGGCGGTCCGTCCACGAAAAAGAACTTCTTGCCGTTTTTCCGCAGTTCCCTTACTTGAGAGTAAGCGTCTATCTCTTCCCAGAATTTGCGTATATTCTGTTCTACGGTTTTTGCATCGTACTGCGCTGCCTCTTTTAACATAAAAATAATCTCCAATAATTTCCAAGGAATGAGGGTTAGTAAGGCGATGATGCAATTAAAACTTATTGTTTAAAAATCCCTCCCGGGACTCCAAAAGTATCTATAAATCAAGAGACAAATTAGACATGAATTATATGCAACGCCTTCCGCCAAACCAGCGCCTGAAAACTGATTTTCCCATCCTGCACTTCGGGAAAGTGCCGGAATTCGATAAGACAACATGGGATTTTCGTGTGGAAGGTCTTGTTGATAAACCAATCAGGCTGACGTACGATGAATTCCTGGCGCTTGAAAAGACGGTTGATGTCAGTGATTTTCATTGCGTAACCGGATGGAGCAGGTTCGATAATAAATGGGAGGGAGTACGCTTCAGCACTATTGCAAAGCTCGTAAGACCCAAAAGCAGCGCCCGATATGTGACCATCGAGGCAGACGGCGGATATACCACCAGCATGCCGCTTTCGGACTTAATGGAGGCTGATGTGCTCTTTGCTTACAATTTTGATGATAAGCCTCTTGAACCCGCGCACGGCGGACCTCTTCGGCTTGTGGTTCCTAAAAAATACGCATACAAGAGCGCAAAATGGGTGAGAAGACTGGTGTTCACAGAAGAGCAGGAGCTTGGATACTGGGAGCAGCGCGGGTACAGCAACAGCGCAGACCCGTGGAAGGAGGAGAGGTATTCGTATTGATTCTCACAGAGCCGCCATTTCTCACATATCCAGTATAGAAAGATTTTTATGTTTGCCGTAAAAATTAGTTACTAAAATGAACGAAATCCTTAAAGGATACATTATTTTTTGTGTTGTTTTGATTTCAATAGTGGCTATTTTTGCTTTATATTTTGAAAACCCACCGATGAGAATTGTTGCAGATGGGGAACATGCTAAAATTATCCGAGAAGCATTGGAAAAAACGGACAAAAATGCTACCAGTCACATAACCTCAATAACTGTGGTGAATGATTTAAATCTGCTATCAAGAATGGGATGCATGAAATTAGATAAAACGGTGTGGGGCTGTGCTGCCACGTCGTATAATAAGTCTAATATGAATTCATTCGAAGTAGAAATATACCTGCCGTCAAGAGAACTGCTCAAAGGAACCTGCGGCACTTTCGAGAACACATTGTATCATGAAATCGGGCATGTGGTGTATTTTCAAAAATACGGGAATGCAGGGACGTATCAAATAGATCAGGAACCCTATGCTGTCAGTTATGCCAACCAGTTTGCTAAGGATAAATGTAAACGGTGATACTGCATACCCATAAAACTTTTATAACCGGCATCCTGTTATATTGACGTATGACTTTTGATATAAAAACCCTTGCACTTGCAAACCTTGTTATCCAGACCTTGCTTGTTATAATGGTATCGGGCGCTTCATATCTTGCAAAGAAAAGAGACCTCAAAAGGCACTGCGCAATTATACGAATCGCTGTCCCCATACAAATAATAGCAGTGGCGGCAGTTATGCTCCCTTCGATGCTGGGCTACATCAGGATTGTGTCTCCTGCCGGGTTTTTCAATATCGAGATGCTTTTGCACCATACGCTTGGACTATCTGTAATCGCGGTGTGGATATACATAAACATGGTATCAGGTAAGCTCATCAGGATGCCGCGTAATTTTGCCGCAGTCATGCGGCTGGCATTTATTTTATGGATACTGGCGTTCTTTCTCGGACTGCACCTGTACGTCACGATATGGATATGACGCTTGATTTTATCGGAATACCCCGTAGCTTGCTGTTGGGAGCTTTATATGCCGAGCCAATAACGATATACGGTATGAAGAGAAAATATATGACTTAACAGTAAATAAATAGGTAAGGGGCATACAAAACAAGGTATAAATATGACAACACAGGATAATTTAAAAGAAGCTTTTGCAGGAGAATCGCAGGCGAACAGGAAATATCTTGCCTTTGCAGAGAAGGCGGACCATGAAGGTTACAAACAGGTGGCAAAACTGTTCAGGGCAGCCGCCGCAGCCGAGACCGTTCATGCTCTCAACCATCTGCGTGTAATGGGCGGAGTGGGCAAAACTGCCGACAACCTTAGAAATGCGATTGATGGAGAGACCGAAGAATTCAGGGAGATGTACCCGAAGTTCATAGAACAGGCAAGGAAAGAGAAAGCTTCTGATGCAGCAATACTTAGCTTTGATGTGGCAAACAAGGTAGAAAAAATCCACGCAGGGTTATATAAAAATGCTCTCGATAACCTCGGCAAGAACAAAGAAACAGATTATTACGTATGCTCTATATGCGGCAATACAGTAGAAAGAAGTGCGCCTGATAAGTGTCCCATCTGCAACGCCCCGAAAGAAATGTTCAAAAGGATAGACTGAAGGTGCGAATATGGCGAAACTGGCAATAATATACGGCACAGGGTTTGGCAACACGGGAATCATGGCAAAAGCCATCGAGGAAGGAGCGGGGAACGCTGGTCTGGATGTCGTTATTAAGAAGGTGGAAGAAGCTTCCACGGCTGATGTTGAGAAGGCAGACGCTATAGCCATCGGCTCCCCTACATACAAAGGGGCGGGGATGCCCACGGTTATAAAATTCGTGGAAGCTCTTGCAAAACTCCCTCTCAAGGGCAAGGTGGGGGCTGCATTCGGTTCTTACGGCTGGAGCGGGGAAGCTGCAGGCGTTATAAACAAGATGCTTAAAAGCTATGGCATGGATGTAATCGAGCCTGACCTGCGGATTAAACGCACGCCTGAAGGGGAGGGTGTGGAAATGTGCAAAGAACTGGGGAAGCTGATAGCAAAAAGATTGAAAAATGAATTTTGAATAAAATCCATGAGAAAACAATAAAGAGAGAGGAAAGTAGAAATCTTTTCTAAAATCTATTACCTTATATATTCAAATATAGTAAGAATGTATAAAGGGTATCATGTATCTGGACAATAAGAAAATAATACCGGGAACTCTAATTCTGGCAGCCGTAATTTTTATTCTTGCCAATCCAGCCTCCGCAGGCGTTGAAATATCAGACTTTTTTTCAGATTTCACAAGCAGCGATGTTATTGTTAATTCCACGCAGGACTTCCATGGAAAAGCGGTTTTTGAGCTTTTTTATGCCGGCAGTCCGGTAGAATCACAGGAAGTTACTCTTAACGTGAGAGCAGGCGACCCTGTATATAAGGTCATAACATGGCAGAAAAAACCCCAGCATGATTATTACACCGCTAAAGTCAGTATTTACAATGACAGCAAACTTTTAACCAGTAGCTCATATGAAGTATCGTACGGGACGTCTTCATTGCCCGGCTTTCATGTCGTGGATTTCTCACCATCAAACAGCGGAGTGCAATTATTGCTGCGCCCTTTCAATCCGAGCGCGGTGGATATAAAAATCGAATTGCTGGATAACAACGACGTTGTTTACACAAAGTTAAAAGAAGACGTATCTCTCAAAACCTTGCCTGAGGAAATAAAAACTACATGGCCGTTTTTGCTAACCGACAACAAGAATTATATCGTCCGTTTAAAAATTTTCACTCACCGGCTTTATGCACCTGCTCTTGTTAATACCTATATAGCGAAGTTCACAGCCGCCAGCGATGTTGAAATTCTTGCCGACGACGTCCAGGTTGACGAATACGGCGCCAGCGTTACAGTTCGCGGCAAATCCCAAGTGCCGTTTGACGGGTTCATAGTTGTGACCGCAAGGAGCAGGGCGACAAATGAAACACAGGTATATCGCACGCAGATGGAGGAAATCCTTGTATCCGGGAAAGAAGATACTGCAGGAGTGGTATGGAAAGGTCTTGCGCCCGGGACTTATGATGTTGAAATTCTGGCTGTCAATAAAGATAATGTTACGATTGACAAATACGAGACCGCACTGCGCATTCCGGAATACTCCAATGTTTCAAAAAGCGTTCCTGCAAAGACGACTTCAGGATTCGAAGCGTTTATTTTTATTATAACATTGTTGCTGTTCTCGCGGCGATTGAACGGAGCGTAGATGTTTGACCTCATTATAAAAAACATCACCCAGCGAAAACTCAGGACAGGGCTTACCGTATTCGGCATAGCGCTTGGGATTTTTGCAGTCATCGTCATGGGCGGGATGTCGGAACACTTTAATATTACTTTTGACAGGTCGATGAGTTTGACCGCAGATAAAATCCGTGTGATGCCTGAAGGCGGATTCGTAGGCGTTAGCCTTAATGATTCTAAAGTCAGGGAAGTTAAAAGAGTGCCCGGCGTTTCTGACGCATACGGGCTGTTGCAGTCCCCTCTTGATCCTGAGAGTCTTGGAGTGTTCGGCGGGGATGTGGTTATTGGTATTCCCCCCGAAAAACAAGAACTCGCGATGAAAGATACAAAACTGACAGATGGAAGGTTCCTGGTTACCGGGGATGGTTATAAGGCAGTACTTGGCAGCAGTGTCGCCCGTGAGTTTAACCTGAAAGTTGGTGATGAGCTTGAGGTAAAAAGTAAACGTGTCCAGCGCACCGCATCTATAACCCATACCAGGAATTTTACAATAGTCGGAATACTGGAATACACAGGCTCTTTTTTTGACAATGCTGTTCAGGTACCACTTGACCGGGCACAAAAATTCTACGACCGGGGGGATACCGTATCAATAATACTTGCAGTTCCTGACCTGAATGCAGACCCCGAAGACCTCACAAAAAGGATTGAGCTGAATGTTGAAAAAGTTAAAGCTCTCTCACCTTCCGAGCTTCGAAAACAGATTGAACAATCACTTATAGTTTTCAGTTTGATTACCATAAGCGCGGCAGTGCTTGCAGCTATAATCGGGGGCTTGAGCGTAATGAACACGATGCTGATGTCGGTTTCAGAGAGGACAAAGGAGTTCGGGCTTATGAAAGCGCTGGGCGCAGAGACAAAGGATATTCTTTTCATGACAATGGGGGAGGCTGCGCTTATGGGGATACTCGGCGGTATTGTGGGAATTATTGGAGGCGGAGCCCTTGTGTATTATATGAACGATTATCTTGCATCCCGCGGCACTACCCTTTTTTCAATTACCCCGAGACTTATTGTAATCGCTATTGTTTTTGCAACTCTTCTTGGCGTAATATCAGGGATGTACCCGGCTTACAGGGCAGCAAAAATGAGCCCGATGGAGGCTCTGCGGTATGAATGATGAAGAGCCAATTCTTCGCGTCAGGAATCTCACAAAAACATACATGCAGGGTAAAATCCCGGTGCATGCGCTTAACGATGTAAGTTTCGATGTAGATAAAGGCGAATTTTTAAGTATTGTTGGACCTTCGGGCAGCGGGAAATCCACTCTTCTTTCGATGGTAGGACTGCTTGATAAACCAACAAGCGGGTGTGCTATGATAGACGGGACAAAAATCACTGAAGCTAAAGATAGCGAAGCCCCCGTAATCCGCCGGGAAAAAATCGGTTTTGTGTTCCAGCATTTCAACCTGATACCCACGCTCACGGCTCTGGAAAACGTGGATATCGCGATGCGTTTTGCCCGCGTCCCTAAAGGCAAGCGAAAAGAACGGGCTGTGGAACTGCTTGCCCAGATGGGGCTGCGCGAGAGGATGAACCATAAGCCTTCGGAATTGTCGGGAGGTGAGCAGCAGCGCGTTGCTATTGCGAGGGCGATGGCGAATTATCCTGCGATAATACTTGCTGATGAGCCTACGGGAGAGGTGGACACTAAAACAAGGGATATGATTGTTTCGCTTTTGAAAGAACTCGCAGAAAAAGGGCAGACTATTCTTATTGTGACACATGATACCGCAGTCTCGGCGCAGACAAAACGGGTGATTACAATGCGCGACGGGAAGATTGCGAGCGATACGAAGGTATAGAGGATTTGATGACAGGCTCTCCTCAACAGCTACGTGGTAAATCACACAAAAAAGCAGCGTCTTAGGAAAAATATATAGCATTTACTATCATTTACTAGTATGTGATATACATGACCACACAGATAAACATCCGTCTGGACAAACATCTCCTTCAAGAGATAGATGCACTTACGCGCATGCTCCACGTCCCGAGGTCCGAATGGATGAGGATGAAACTGGCGGAGGCTGTTAAGGAGAACATTTTAAAATACCGCGAAGCTCTTGCGCTGGAGTACAGCATCGGGCACATCTCATTTGAAGAATTGCGCGCTGCGTTAGGAAGAGATGCCGAGGATGTCAGATTAATACACGAGATGACCCGTAAAGGCAAAAAAGAGATAGACAAACTGCGAATTGAATGACTATATTTGCCATCGACACCTGCTCCCTGATAGCTTTGCAGGGATACAATTGTTCAGGTAACCGTATGAATCAAACTTCACAACAGGTGGTTGAATTCTTCCACAGAAATCTCTGCTTGTTTCAGTATTTTTCGTAATGTTCCCTTTTTCAGTGTACGGTGAAGAGGTACGACAAATACTCTATGGTCTTTCTTAAGCACAACGTGATCGCCTCCATTCTGACCTCAAAGCCCAGTTTTACGAGTACTTTGATTGTCTCTTTTCCAGAAACTACAGGCAGCTTCTCAGGCACTTACTTCCACCGCTGAAATTTCGGCAGTTTTTCCTAATGCTTTTACTTCTTCTTGAAGAACCTCAAGAACTAACTCGATAGCCTCTTTTATGTTTTTAAGAGCTTCTTCTTTTGTTTCTCCCTGACTGATTGCTTCCGGCAATTCAAGGCACTGGGCTGAATAGCCGCCCTCTTCTTCTTTTTCGAGGATAATAGTGTATTTCATTAATTAATCACATCTTTTTTTAAATCAACAGCTTTGTAATTTCCATTATTATCCTTTGGATTTGACAAAATATTAATATAACGTGATGGATTAGATAAAAATTTTTCATTAAACTTATCAAAATCTCCAAAACGAGCTTTTGGATGTGGAATGCCAACAATAAAGTGATTCGGGAAACCTAAAGCACAAAACTTAAATGCTTCATTTCCAAGAGCAAATATAGTTGAACAATTTGAAATCTTTACTTCTTCACGAAGAAACCTATTAATACAAACTCGTAGTGTTTGAATTGGAATTTTTCCATTTTCCCCTTTACATTCACATTTTACTAAATTTGTCCAAACTATATCTCCCTTAAAACCAAGTTGAGTAGTGATTAAATCGCGCGTTTTTTTAAAATATGGTATATTCTTCAAATTACTTTCAGAAAAATATCTTAGCAAAGATTCATATTTAATTCCATGTCCAAGATAATATTTTTTTTCATCCTCATTACATTTTCCGGGATTTAATCCAACAACAATACATGAATTTGAACCATTTCCTTTTTCAACCATTAGACAGCGAGGGATTATACCTTCTTTAGGGTTATTATTTATTCCTTCGCATTTTAAATTGCATTTGACTAACTTTTCTCCAAGTAAATTTATCATAATCTTAGAACTTATCCTTGAGTAAGTATATATAATCTGCTGAGTCTCGCACGTTATCGATTTCTTGTGCTTTTTAAGATGTCAATAAGACGACCATCTATAAAGCTATTATTTCTGAGTTAAAATATTTTCTGGAATTGTAACAGAGCTAAATCTAATTAAGTACCTGCTTACAATAGGTACTGCCATGCCCGACCTCGTAATCAAGAACGCCAGGATTTTCATTGACGATGCAATTCAGCCAATGGAAATAGCAGTAGATAACGGCAAAATTTCAAAGCTCGCAAAAATAATCAGCGCCGAAGAATACAATCAGGTTATAGACGCAAAAGGCGCGCTCGTGCTGCCCGGCGCAATAGACGTACACGTTCATTTTCGCGACCCCGGGATGACAAAGAAAGAAGACTGGTACACGGGCTCATGCGCTGCGGCGGCGGGCGGAGTCACCACAGTCATCGACCATCCAAATACCATACCTCCAACGATAGACCTCGACTCCTTCAAGAAAAAACAAAAAGAGGCGAAAAAATCCATAATTGACTATGGAATCAATGCAGGAGTCACAGGCAACCTCAAACCCCTGAAAGAACTATGGGAACTCGGCGCAACAGCATTCGGGGAGATATTCCTGGCTGAATCCACTGCCTCGCTGAATGTAAATTACAGGACGTTAAAAGAAGCGCTTCCGGTCATAGGAAACCTGGGCGCTGTAGCCTGCATCCATGCAGAGGACGAAGAAACAAGGCAAAAATTCGTCCATCTCCTGAAAGGGGCTCTTGCGCCGGAATCTTACTCAAAATCGCGCCCTGCTTTGTCTGAAAAAATTGCTGTGGAAAATGCAATTAAGTTTGGCAAGGATACAAAAATCCATTTCTGCCATATCAGCGCCCATGAAAGCCTTGAAGCTATAAAAAAGGCAAAAAATGAAAATAAAAATATAACATGCGAGGTTGCGCCGCATCATCTTTTCCTCACTACAAAGGACTACAAGCGCCTTGGGACTCTTGGAAAGATGAACCCTCCGCTGCGTGATTACTACTCACAGCAGAGCCTTTGGGAAGGTTTGAACGACGGGACAGTTGATGTCATTGCATCAGACCATGCGCCGCATCTTGAACATGAAAAAATGACCGATATCTGGACTGCTCCAGCAGGCGTCCCCGGTGTGGAGACTATGATGCCTCTTATGCTAATGGCTGTTAAGCGTAATCTTACCACGTTGAACAGAGTGCTTGAGGTTACAAGCCAGAACCCTGCACGGATATTTAGCCTCAAAAAAGGAGTGCTGGCGCCAGGCTATGACGCCGACATTGTAATCTTAGGCGAGGCGCGTGAAATCCGCAAAGAGAAATTACACAGCAAAGCCGGATGGACGCCCTATAACGGTATGGAGGGCATGTTTCCCCGGATGACTATTTCCAGAGGCGATATAGTCTGTGAAGATGGCGATATCATTGCAAAAAGAGGCAGAGGCAGGTTCATTGCAGGGCAAGGATTGGTTATCGAACCTGAATCGGATATGGATTGAAAAGAGTAATATTATTACCTGCGCTGTAATATCATCGTTTTATGCTGCCTGCTACGATATCCATAACTGCTATTGCGTCAAGCTGTGCGATACCCACCATGCAGCAGTGTCTGATGTTATAGCTGGCGGCTGTGCTTATCCTTTTTATTTGATTCTAGCAAATCTTCCTGAACAACCTTGCCTGGAACCCGTGATACTTACAGACCCCCTCGGCATCCTTCTGGTCTATAGTCTTGCTATCAAACGATGACAGGTCGGCGGAATACAGCGCGAACTTCGAATTCCTCGCTATCACTTTTGCGCTGCCTTTGTAGAGCTTAATCTTCACATTTCCCGTCAGTCTTTCCTGCGTTTTATCAATAAATGCGTTCAAATCCGAATACAGGGGCTCATCCACAAGACCCTTATACGCAAGCTCGCTCCACGTTTCATCAACAATCGACTTGAACCTGAGTTCATCCCTCGTAAGCACAAGCTTTTCAAGGTCTTTGTGTGCTGTTAATAATATCGTCGCCGCAGGGTGTTCGTAATTCTCCCTTGCCTTTAAACCCAGCACCCTGTCCTCCATCATATCCGTGCGCCCGATGCCGTGAGCGCCGCCGATTTTGTTCAATTCCTGTATCAGCGTCACGCCGTCAAGCGTCTTACCATTCAGCGACACCGGCACGCCACATTCGAATCCGATATCAATAATCTCAGAATCCGGCGCTTTTTCAGGCGAAACCGTCCACTCGAATATTTCCTCGGGCGGGATGAAATCCGGTTCTTCAAGCCGTCCGCCTTCGATGCTGCGGCTCCATATATTCTCATCCACGCTCCATGGTTTTGATTTATTGGCGGAAACGGGTATCCCGTGTTCCTTTGCGTATTCCATCTCCCACTCGCGCGTGAGATTCATATCCCTCATCGGCGCTATGACCTCAAGGTCAGTGCTGCGGAATACTGCTTCAAACCTTAACTGGTCATTGCCCTTGCCGGTGCATCCATGCGCCAGTGCATGGGCTTTTTCTTTTTTGGCGATTTCCACCACTTTCCTCGCTATCAGGGGACGCGCTATCGATGTTCCGAGAACATAGCCTTCGTAGCTGCCGTTGGCTTTGATAAGAGGAAAGATATAATCATTTACGAACTCTTCCTTTGCGTCTATGGTGTAATGTTTCTGGCTTATTTTTATGGCTTTTTTCTCAGCCTGCTCGATTTCTTTCGCCGGCTGCCCGACATCAACCGTCACCGTGATTGCATAATCACAGCCGTAATGTTCTTTTAAGAGGGGTATGCACACGGATGTGTCAAGACCGCCTGAATACGCAAGTACTACTTTTTTCATTATCTCGCTTAATAGTGCGGAAAGATTAATAGTTTTTGTCATGTCGTTTTAGAAAACTTATTCTATACCGCCAGCCAACATACAATCCATGGCAGACCTGATAATCAAGGGCGGCAGCGTGTTCACCATGAACGGTGCGATTATCGATGGCGGAGTGATTGCTGTAGATAAAGGTTTAATAACTTTTGTGGGCAGGGACACGAAAGAGAAAGCTGATAAAGTCATTGACGCAAAAGGCTGTGCTGTCATGCCGGGTCTTATTAATGCCCACACGCACCTTTCTATGACGCTTTTTCGAGGGTTTGCTGATGACCTTCCCTATGATGAATGGACAAAAAAAATCCAGTCGGCTGAAATGAAACTTACGCCCGCCGATGTCAGGGCTGGCGCGTATCTCGGCGTGCTTGAGATGATACGCTCAGGAACAACCGCCTTTGCAGATATGTATATCCACATGGACGAAGTGGCGCATGTCGTAGAAGAAACTGGCATGAGAGCCGTGCTTGGATACGGGATGATTGAAGGATTAAATGAGGATTCTGACACTAAACTTAAAAGCAGGGCAAATTTTGTAAAAAAATGGAACGGCAAAGCCAGCGGCAGGATCAAGACCATGTATGCGCCGCATTCGGCAGCATCGTGTTCAAAAGAATTTTTGATTAAGATAGAGGAACTTGCCGCCCGTGATAATTCCGGGATTCATATCCATGTACTTGAAACAGAAAATGAATTGAATTTAATGAAAAAGCGCTACGGCATGTGCTCGATAAATTTTCTCAACAGCATAGGTTTTTTCGATAATGATGTTCTTGCCGCACACTGTGTCTGGTTATCGGACGATGATATTGAAATCCTGAAAAATAAAAATGTTAATGTCGTCCACTGCCCGGCGAGCAACATGGCTCTTGGCGCCGGGATTGCGCCTGTTCCGAAAATGCTTGGAAAAGGCATAAACGTGGCGCTGGGCACCGACGGCGCAGCTTCAGGAGGAAGTCTTGATATGTGG
>JAQUQX010000033.1 GCA_028715885.1 Candidatus Methanoperedens sp. | reverse complement strand
AAGAACGCTATTCACCGCCCTCCCGATAGACTCAGCTTCATTTGCTCTTCCCATCCATTCAAGCATCATCTTAACGCTAAGGATGGCTGCTATCGGGTTGGCAATGCCTTTCCCGGCTATGTCGGGGGCGCTGCCGTGTATGGGTTCAAAAAGCGCATATCTCTCGCCGATGTTTGCGCTAGGGCAGATGCCAAGCCCCCCTGCTATGGCGGCAGCGACATCGCTAAGGATATCCCCGAAAAGGTTTGTAGTCACTATTACGTCATATTTTTGCGGACGCATTATCAAATCATATGCCATTGCATCCACGAGCATTTCACTATACGATATGCCGCTTCTTTTTGAAACAGAGATACAGACATCACGGAAAAAAGAATCTGATTTCAATACATTTGCCTTATGCACAATGGTTAACCGTTTTTTTCTTTCGCCTGCGATTCTGCAGGCATGTTCCGCAATCCTCTCGCTGCCCTTGCGGGTTATAATCCTCGTAGTGTATGCTGCATCCTCATGCAATTCCTCCACGCCCGAGTACATGCCCTCGGTATTTTCCCTGACAATAGTAAAATCAAAGTCTTTAGTATTACAGGGCAATTTAACGGTATTCAGGGGCGCAAAGGGGCGGATGTTAGCATATAAATCAAGTTCTTTCCTGAGGCGCACCAGCACGCTTTTATAATTCGGGTCAGGAGGGGTTGTGATGGCTCCGAACAGAACGCAGTCGCATTCTTTTATGATATCCATATCCTCGCCGGTGAGCGCACTTCCTGTCCGTTCCCACCTGCCATAACCTATATCAAGAGGCACTTTTTCGATATCAAGACCAAAAGCGTCAAGCACCGACAACGCCGCAGGTACAACTTCCCTGCCGATGCCGTCACCCGGAATAACTGCGAGTTTCATTTTTATCAAATTATTTCTTATCCTTATTGTTTTGCATATTTCCTTTTAAAACATTCACAAGCATCCTGATAGCATCCATGATGTCATACTCGGACGCACCCCAGTGAACCACGGCGCCGTCTATGCCGTTGAGGTTCACCATACCCGATTTCTTGCTCTGGCAGCATCTTGTGATAAACGGTTTTGTGGGCATGTATAGTTCTGTTTTGAGAGGACACATGTTAATGTGCCTGTAGGTGAGATTTGGGAACCTAAGGTCAAAAATCTGTTTTGAAATATCGCACCCCACAAGTTCGGAGTTATCCGCAATATCGGTATCGGTATCGAGATATTTTCCTTTAAGTTCCGAGGCAAAACACGGGAAAACCATATTCCCGCCTTCAAACTGGCGAAGGTCTATGAGTTTTGTGGTGAACCTTACGTTTAGTTCACCCATTATCCCGCTCCTGACAAGCCTCTGGATAGCAAAGGCAAGCCACGGCGGCTCAGGCGGCACGATGTCGATTATCTCTATTTCCATAACCTCATGAAGGCTCGGGTCTTGCACAAAAGTGACATGCCTGTCCATGCCTTCAAAAATAATTGTATTCACTTTCCCTTTGCATAATGGAATGGCGGATTCAATGAGCCTCGTCCTGTCGTGTGAATCAAGTTTTTCTTCAAATTTTCTTATCTGGCTTCCTTTTGCTATACACTCAAGTGAAACGAGTTTTTTTAATAACCCCACTCCTTCGCTTTTTACCCTGTAGATTGCAAAGCCGGATGGGAGTTCTGCAATCAGGTACTCGGTTGTAAAATATATGGGGCATCCGATTCGTTCTGTTGGGTCTGTTCTTGTTACTCCAACACTTTTGTAATCAGCAGGAAATATCATTCAAACCGCCGCCTTTTTCCTGTGTTCCACAAGCCCGCCGTCTGCCAGTATCTCTTGCAGGAAACCGGGGAGCTTTGTGGCATGATATGTTTTGTCTTTATTTTTCACAAATCCATTTCCAGGGTCGATTTCGATAACATCTCCTTCCCGGCAGTCTATTTTCGCTTCTATAATAGGCAAGCCCACATTGATGGCGTTCCTGAAAAATATCCTTGCAAACGATTCTGCCACGACGCATGCGATTCCTGCGTGCTTGAGCGCCAGCGACGCCTGTTCCCGCGATGAGCCGCATCCGAAATTCTTGCCCGCCACTATTATGTCGCCTTTTTTTACCTTTTGCGGGAACTCCGGGTCAATCCCTTCCATTGCATGGGAAGCAAAGACGCTCATGTCCGTAGAACGCAGGTATTTTCCCGGAATAATGACATCGGTATCGATGTTATCGCCGAATTTCCACACTTTTCCTCGCATTTTATTAATGGTTTTACTATTCATTGCTTGCTCTGGGTATTGTTTACGACAAGCATAATCATTTTGGTGAAAAGACTTCGTTTACCACATTAAAAAATGAAAAAAAGAATATCCACGTATGGCTATGCCATACGTGTGCACGATAGTGTTGCCCTATCTTCTCTTTCCGTCTTTGATTAAAGAGGCTGCTAACAATGATATTACAAGAACAGCCACTGTTGCTTCAAAACCGGGTACACCCTTCTTCGTCGGGACTGCTGTGGGCGTCGGAATTGCAGTTTCTCCCGGCTTGGCTGGAGTTCCTGTTACCCCGATAGCCGGCGTTGCTGTTGGCGTTGCTTTTAATCCCGTTATGGCAAAACTTGAGAAACCCGGGGTTTTTGCCTCGAAGATGGTATAGGTGTTATCCTTCCCTTTTTCGCTGGTTTCAAGAGGATTCCATTTGCTTCCATCCCACCTCATCAGCACAACCTCGTTACCTGCAAGGTTGTTGCTGGTGAGCCATGAGCTCTCAACCTTGAATTTGATAATAGCCTCTTTTATCCTCGTTGTCCCGGCTATGATATTCAGGTTTTATACACGGTTCCCGGTGCTGATGTTGTAACGCCTTTAGCCGTGCTTTTAAGCGCCTCAACCCTTATGGCTATGTAGTTTTCATTCTCTTTGCCTGTAACTGCTATTTCATAAACGCCGTGCTCGGGCGCTTTGAATGTATATGTGACTGGCGTGTTGGCAACCAGATTCTTATCGTACCTCTCGGATTTCTCTATGTTGGCAAATGGCTCGGATGTGGTTACACCGCCGCCGCCTGTGCTGGAGCTTCCGCCGCCGCTTGTAGTAGTGGTGGTGGTTGTTCCTGAAACCTTGGGACCGACGCCTGAGAAGTGCGGGATTCTGAGCCACAGGGTACCATTTGTCGAGTCGATATAGCATGTGGACGAATTGTCTGTGGTACTGCACGACGGACCCGTGGAGAACCACGATGACGGGAACTGGCTGTAATCCGATGGTATGTTTGAAGCTGCATTGGTATCGGTTATATTCCATATCGCATTCCAGTTCTCATCATAGAGTTTCCCGAGTGTAACGCCTGAAATGCTCATGCCTGAAGTGATTGGAACACCGATAAGGACTTCGTCGTATATTTCAGGACCTTTGCTCCCGAATTTCCATGCCTGGTCGATTGCCGAGCCGCTCTGGGATGAACTTGCGCTGTCGTCAAATAAGGCGTCGGGAGGTCCTGAAGCCAGCATATCCACGTTCTTGTAATGCACGGTTATTCTGGTGCTGGTCTGCTTTATCCTCAAGCTTATCTTGCCGCCGCCCAGTACTGTCTTGAATGGATTGAACTCACCTTCAGCCTGTCCTGTCGTCGGGTCTGGCATTAAAGAACAGCCTGACGCCGGGATTGGGCGGTCGCATTCGGTTTTGCTCAGCAGCATATCCATGAATATGCCTGATATGTCGCTTCCATCCGGCTTTTCGTTGTTGAATGACTTCATTGTGATATTAACAATCGGTTGTGCAAGTTGGGTTGTGTTCTTTGAGGTTTTTAGCGGGGCGAAATCCTGCATGAACACATTAATCTTCTGTATGTTCGCATTGAACGCAGGGATTGAGAACGAACCGTTGGCTGTCTGCGAGACATCCACCATCCACTTAAAGGCTGAGCTGCCGTTCGCCGAGTAATTCACCTGTATTTCGATATGCGCGAATTTGCCGGTTATATTTGTATTATCGCTTCCGTTTTTCAACTGGAAAGGAAGCTGTTTGGTTGTAATGTTTTGAGCATTGTCTTGGTCCTGAATACCCATATTATTTACACTGATGTTTTCTACATTTCCTATTAGTTCCCACATTGTGAAATTGAAGTTCTCCACATTTGATGCCGAATAGTTCATGGTTATATTTCTGAATGCACCGTAATATTTGCGGTCTCCAGACATGTTATAGGCTGTTGCGAACAATAGTATGTTTGCACCTGATCCCTGCGCCGAACCCGGGAGAGTGATATTATAATAACCCAGTGATGGGGTATAGTTGTCTGACCGCCATTCAGAAGGTTGACGGAATGCACTCATATTGGAAGGCATTGGACGGTCTTTGCCTATAATATCTCCGGGTTCCATCAAGTAAGGGATTATATTCAAATTCTCAAAGCCTGCAGCATTATTATTCAATGCGTAACCAAATACCCACCTTGGTCGAATAGACGTGTTGAAGGTTATGGTTGCATTACTGTTAGTGTAACTGGAAAGATTGTTCAGGTCATAGCTTACCGGCAGGCTTCGGTTCGGGAAAATCATGATAGAATAATTCCGTTCGGAAGGAACGTAAATGTTATTCACATTTACCTGTTCGACATTAAAGTTTTCAGTAATCGGGTAACCCAGTCTCGTGTCCTTTATCATATATTTAAACGCAACCGGGGAACTAGTTTCATTAAATGCGCGTATGTTTATCGTGCCCCCCTTTCTCAAATAGAAATTCATCGGGCTGTCCTGGGTAAGATGTGAAATCATATCATGCGGAAACTGGGGCAGTGATTGACCAATATAATCAAGAGTTCCCGTGGATTCATTGTTTGTAAAATGCTTCAGTACAGGTTTGTACATATACTCTCCACGATCAAATGGATCGTTAACTGCCAATTCAAAATACCCGCTCGCATTGCTTGAGGTATAGTTAATACCCACCAGCGATGGTCCTTGCTGCCCTCCCATCGTGTAAATCTCAATGCTCACATTTGTATTATTTAATGGGACATTCGTTTCATTATAAGTGTATCCCTTGAAAGGAAAAACCGCATCTGCCGTACCTGCCGTCATCCCCAGAAGCAGAAATGCGAGCAGCAATGAATATAGAATATTACCAGTTGACTTAACCATAACCTTCCTCCTTATGGATATTTATTGCTGTAAAGGTATATAAAACTTCTCAATATTTAATTTATTGTTATTATAATTATATTTTATATAATCTTAATCACACAGTAATTTTTTAAAAAAGTATATATCTGGAAACATAATGTTAATTAATGAGGATTAAACTATGAACAAAAAGATGACATTTGTACTGTTAGCCACATTTCTCAGTCTGGTCTCTCTCCTGAATTTTCCAATACCGGCGCTATTTATCACTATGCTTCTTGGGCTTCTGTTTATACCTCCGGCATTGCTATTCGTGTCACTTTTCATAAAGGGCGTACAGGCAATTGCAAAAGAACTGGGCGATGCACTGGAATCAGGAAAAGAAATGTTCATAGTGTCGGTCTCAAAAGAATCCATTATCCTTGAGCCCAATATAAACAGGTAATCCCTGGTTTTTTTGTTTGTATTGATTGGCGCCGCAGATGTATCCCAGCACTGCGTAAACCGAAGTTCCGGTTTATCTGCGGCTCCTTTATGTAAAACTCCTTTTCTCTTTCCCGGTTAATGCTCATCTCCTATGAAATCCGGATGCTGCCGGAGGACGGGCATACGGTTCACAATCCAGCGATACACCAGTATCTCAATAGTTAGAACAGCTATCACCACAATTACCTCTTTCCAGTAGAAGAGTTCACGATGCGGAATCTGCCAGTTGAAAGTGATATATGTAGTGTTAAGCCTGTTGAAGAGTATTGCAATCATTGCCAGCAGGGCGCCAAACTGCACAGTACCCACACTCTTTATCTGTACCCCATAGAATAACAGGATTGGGGCAACCGCGAACATGATGAACTCAATGAGGAACCAGTGACCGTATGGTGTATTCAGGTAACCCCATGCATTTTCATATGTTATGCTTGTCAGCCTGAGCCCTACGTATGTGAAGAGTATCAAAGAACAGGCTTTCCCGATACCCAGGGTGATTTCGTCAAGGCTTGACAGGTAGTTTGAATCAGCCCTGTTTTTCATGAAAAGCTGTGTCAGTTTGCTCACCAGTATTACATAAACAAGCCCGGCTGCAAGAGAAGAGACTAAGAAAAGCCACGGCATATACGAACTCCACCAGAGAGGATGCACCTTTCCGGGGGCTAGCAGGAACATCGCGCCGAGAGCTGATTGATGAAGCGTGGAAAGCATAATGCCTGCTACGGTGAGACCCAGCGTCATTCCTATGACCATTTTACGCAACGGTTTCAAACCAAGCCACTCGAAAGCTGATGTGGAGAATTCCATTGCCTGCACCGAGAGATATAGAGCCACATGCCACGCTACAAGGAACATGACAGAAGCAGGACCGAATGAGAGAAACATGGGGTAATAGATGCGCCATGGTCGCCCAAGGTCAATCATAAGAAATATAACGGCGAATAAGTAGCCCAGAAAACCAAGTAGAATGGCATTTGTGACCACTGGTTTGTATTTCTTAAGCCCGAAGATATATACCGCAGTCCCCATCACAAATCCCGAGGCTGAGAATGGCACGCCGGAAAATAATCCTACCCCCAGGAAAAGACCCCAGGGCTGCAGGTTCGAAGAATCGGTTACTGCGGAAAGACCCTCTGTAAACCGCAGGAATATAAAATACAGTCCCGTGAGGACTATAATTCCTGCAACCACGTTGAAAGGATTAATCAGGGATTTCACATATTCTTTAATAGATAGTTTGTCAAAGAGTAGTTCATTTATCCAGTAATCAACTGTTTCAGTTTTTCTTAAGTTTTCTGTTTCAATGATTTCTGTCATTTTTGTTCCTCCTTTATCTTCTCATGAGCAGTCTTATCCTTGTGGTTCATCAGGTATATACCTCCAAAGACAGCAGGCCATGAAACAAGGGTGAGATTGACCATCGCAAGGAAGTCCTTAGTATATTCCGGGAAAGACGTTACACCAATATCCATTGGGAAGTCAAGCTGTGAGAACGGAACCCCGCTGATATACATCCAGCCTGTACCTCCTGCCTCGCGCTCGCCGTAAACGTGGTCGATATACTTATCAGGCTCGCCCCATATCCTTGTCCAGGCAAGTTTTAACAGGCTGCTTCTCTTGCCGAACGTGATGGCTTCCACAGGACAGGCTTCCGCACATGCAGGGACAACGCCCTTGGTAATCCTTTGATAACACATAAAGCACTTCTGTATTCTGGGCTCGAACGCACTGGTGTACTCAAAGGCTGGAACATAGAACGGACAGGCTGTCATACAATACCGGCATCCTATACACACTTTCTCGTTCCACGTGACCGGACCTTCCGGGCTCTTCTTCAGCGCCCCTACAAGGCAGGCTGAAACGCATGCTGGCTCTTCACAGTGCATGCACTGTACCTTGCGATAAACTGTTTTTCCGTTTGCTTCGTAGCGGTTGACGGCTGTGTATGATTGCACGTCAGAAACATACGGTCTTCTCTTCTCATTGAAAACCGAAGTATCCTCAAATGAGGTTTTCGGCGGAGGCAAGTTATTTGCTTTATTGCAGGCGGCTTCACACCGGCGGCAGCCGATGCACCTGGTCAGGTCGGAGAGCATGCCATAACGATCAGGGTAGCCTGTAAAGCTGTGCGCGCCGGCAGATGCCGAACTACTTCCAACAAGACCCCATGCTAGCAGGGAACCTCCTATTTTTAGAAAATTCCTTCTGTTCATATTCATGTTAATCCTCCTGCAGGCTTGTGGCAGCCCTTGCACGTATCGCTTGTGCGTCCTGCGTGGTCAGAGGGTATTTTTGCCGCATCTGCAACTCCTTTTGTATGACATTTAATGCAGAAATCGTGATAAACGATTTTTATCTCCTGCCCGCCGGGAATTTTTGTGTGGCACCGCGTGCAGTCCTCCCACGTCAACTGGTGAGGACGGAGTGGGGCTGCTTGCAAAGATTTTGGAGTTCCCAGGGTGTGGCATAGCTTGCAACCTTCAGGACCGCCAAAAACCTCTTTATGGCATGTCATGCACCTTCCATGAACAGCAGCCTTAAACCCCGGTTTATTCATATTATCCGGATTAAAAGGAGCGCCATGACAATCCTTGCATCCATGGATTTCATCCCCGCTATTGTGGTGGCAGGTCTGGCAGCTTACCTTGTTGCCCATAATTTTGTGAAAATTTGTGGTAGAACCATAGGTAATCGAGAGATACTCCGATGTGTTGACACCCAGCCATTTTTCCGGACGATGTGCAGTGATGGTAGCAGGGCTACCGTTGCTGTAATATTCAGGAAATACTGGTCTTATACCTGCAGGTTCAGAATCGATAAGCTCGGTTGCAGTCCCGTTATTACTATTTGTACTATGAGCGTTCGGAACAATCGCCGATGCCATTCCAAATGTCAGCCATATTACCACTACAACCGGGACACTTTTTATGATATCTTTATTTTTCGTATGTACCAGCAGCCAAAAAGCGATGAAGGCAATCAAAAAAGCCACCACTAAGATGTATCCGATTCCTTTGACATAAGTTAGATATTCTACAAGTGTTTCCATAACATTCTCCTTTTATTTATCGAATTTTTTTCGTATCCTTTCCATCGTTTTTTGATTTCTGGAATGCTTAATTTTCAAGGTACTCGTATTAACACCTCACAAAAATTATCTCCATGTGATACCAAATTTTTAACGTCCATTTGCGCCTTGTTTCCAAATGCATAATCAATAGCCCCCTTGAATGTCTCCCGTATGGAATGGCAGATGTATTTGTCAACATTATTTCCATCTGTAACGATATTGCACTTCCGTACAGTATATAAGAGGCTATTCTTCTCCAGTTTCCATCCGCTTTCCCTGTGCAGCCTGGAATCAATTACTCCAAAAGCATTTTGGAAAGCTTCTAAGTTCCAGCTCTTGATACCTTTCTCTCTTTCGTATTCCTGCATCAAGGATTTGCCGATTCTTCTTCCCAGAAAAGTCAGGGACAGGGGTATATCTGGCATGTTCTTAAGCCCTTTCAGAAAAGCCATGAACATTATTAATTCCTGATCCATTCTATTGTTGCTTATTTTCAGATTATTTATTATTTCGTTTATTTTTATACCCACATCAGGTCTGTGAGTCAACACAATCATATTTGCTGTTGACTTTGCATCATACAAATGACCGTTAGCTTCTAAAAGAGCTATAAGGCTCTTTTTTAATTTGTCTATTACCTCCCCATTTCTATAATTATGGAACAATATTATAGATTCTTTGTCGATTTCCACCCTATCGACTACTCGGGATATCTCATAAACTTCTTTGATAAGTAAGAGCATCTCTTTTAAGGGAATTTCCTGGATTGGTTTTTTTGCCAGTGTTTCGATAGTTATCTCACCCATGGGTATTTTTCCAGCAAGCAGATCCTCAAAATAATTCCTGTGTACAGTGACCATACTGTAATTACTTAAGAGGTGTCCATCGATGAGAGTTTTCCAGAACGCCGGACGGCTCTTTATGGCTCTTACCACATCATCCATCTCTCCAAAATGATTACACAGGCTGTTCTGCGCATCTTTTTTATTGGACCTGGACATTTCAATTTTTAAGCAATCACTGAAATTGCTGACAGACTCTATCCCAAGTGAGGCATGTTCGGGTGAGTTTTTCACCAGGTATTGGGAAAGTATAGCACAAATAAATTTTATTTTTTGAGAGGGGCCCGTCAACTCGATCAATACATCAGAGGGAGAGGCATCATTATCAGATTTTATTGTAATGCCAATGTCCCACTCGAGTTCGTTGAACCTGCACTTCAGATTTTCCTCAAGTCTTTTCATTGAGTTTATCAGCAAGGGATCTATCATTTCATCCAGTATGTTGTCCGGGACAAGTCTGCCGTCTATTTCTGACAGCATCCACTTAAACATAGAACTGTCGATTGCCAGGGAGTTCTTGAGTGAACTATACTTTCCAGCCCGGTCTATTATCTCCCTGACTGCTGCACTAAAATTACCTTTATGTTTTTCGACATATGGTTCCATCTTATCAATGCAGTCCCGGTCAAGAGATATATGCCGTGTGACAATCATATTTTATTCACCAGATCCACTATTCCTGTAACTGTCTATTTTTGAAATTCTTCGTACAGTAGCTCCTTCTCCTTCTGAATGGCAGCTTCCTTGCGAGCAAGCGCCATCATAGCCTCGGTGGGCTTTACCGATACTACAATCCTGTTTGTTCTTTCTTTCAGATGTTCCCGTAGTCCAACCAGCATATATACAGCAAAAGTCGCCGGTATAAGGAACAACCACCCTATTACGAAAGCCTGGAACGTTTCCATAGGGAGGTAATACGCCGCTACCATAATAGTGGCACCAACTACAACAGCTATAGCATACTTAACCCAAGATTTCATATAAATCACCATTGTTATCTATTTAATGCCAACGCTAAAAGAATATTTAGCAGAGTGTTGACATGGGCTGCCAAAAAATAGCATAAAATGACATAATATTGTTTATTATGCCAAGAGTTGGCATTGAAACGGCACAAATAAAAACCAGGTTAATAATTAACTGAGGCAATATCAATTACTCTTTTCTTCAGGGGGGATTAGTATCATCACCTCACAAAAATTGTCTCCGCGAGATAACAGCTTATTTATTTTTAATTTTGCTTTATTTCCAAAAGCATAATTCATCGCCCCTTTGAATGTTTCCCTGGCAGTATGACATATATATTTATCAAACGTATTCCCTTCTTTGGCAATACTGCATTTCTTGATAGTATACAGCAGACTGTTATCCTTTAAGTTCCATTCGCTTACCCTGTGTATTTTGGAATCTATTACCTCTATAGCTCCCTTAAACTTTTTAAGGTCCCATTTTTCGATTGCGTTTTCTTTTTCGTATTCCTGCATCAAGGATATGCCCATCCTCCTCCCAAGTGCGGTCATGGACATGGGTATATCCGGCATATCCTTAAACCCCTCGAGAAAAGCCATGAACACCAATAATTCCTGATCTACTCTGCTATTACTTATATTAAGATTGTTTATTATTTCATTTATTTTAACACCCACATCTGGTCTGTGCGTCAGCATAATCATATTTGATGTAAACTTTGCATCATAGGTATGACCATTGGATTCTAAAAGCATGATAAAACTCTGTTTTAATCTCTCTATCGCGTCTTTATTTCGATAACTATGAAAAACCATTATGGTATCCTTATCAATAACTATTCTATCGATTACCCTGGAAGCTTCGAAAACTTCCTTTATCAGATAGAGCATCTCGTCCATGGGTATCTCCTTAACTGGTCTTTTTGCCAGGGTTTCTACCATTATTTCGCACGCAGGTATCTTATCGGCAAACATATCCTCAAGATAATTCCTGTGGACAGTGACCATATTGTAATCATTTGACAGATGCCTTCGGATTACACTTTTCCAGAAAACCGGGTTGCTTCTTATTATTTTTATTGTCTCGTCCATCCAACCAAAAAAATTAAAAAGGCTTCTCTGCGCATTCTTTTTATTAGACCTGGATAATGCAATATTTATGCAATTATTATTATTGACAACATATTTAATCTCAAGCGGTGAATATGCGAGTGAATTTTTAATCAGGTACTGGGAAAGCATGCACGCTACAAATTTTATACTCTCTGTTTTACCTCTCATTTCAATCAGAACTTCAGATGGAAATGTATCACTGTCGTATTTTAAAACAAAGTCGAAATCCCATCCGAGTTCACCAAACCTGCGCTTTACGTATTCTTCGAGTTTATCCATCGAAGTTATCAGTCCGGGGGCTATTACTTCATCCAGTAATTTATCCGGAATAAGTATTCCATTTACTTCTTTAAGCATCCATTCAAAAAGAGATTGGTCTATCGCCGATGAATTCGTGCGCAAGTCACAGTTTTCTGTCTGGTTTATTATTTCCTTCAATGCTGCGCAAAAATTACCATTATACTTTTGCAAGTATGGTTTCATCCTCTCGATGTGATCTTCATCAAGGGAAATGTGCCGTGTAACTTTCATTTGCTAAGCCCGCTATTATATATTAAATTCACTCCTTTGCATTTTCCTATCTAATGCCAATTATAAAAAATTATATGCTAATACTTTTGATTGGATTGCCTTTTAATGTGATACTATGGCATAAAATTAGCAATAATAGCAATAAAATCAAAAAAATTAAAATTCAAACTGATATAATTTTAGAGCATGTAGGTCGTAACGGCTTCAACCAGCGCATGATATGAAATCCATAACATCCATACAGTGATTGCTATGAAAACTATTGCGAACAATATCTTCGCAAACCCGATTACAAGGAAATTGTTTCTTTCTTTGCCATGCTCATTCACGGAACCTGCATCTTCAATTCCATGACTTTTCATAGCATCTTCATATTCTAAAGGATGCTCATGGCGCATTTCTTCCTCTGAAATATTACCTGTTATCCAGGATATGTTCAGAAATTTACCGAAGTGTTCATCATAGAAATGTCCTATGAATACTGCAAGGGAAGCAAGAACCGCCTCCCATGTGTGAATCAGGTTTGATATCTGAATCAATCCTATGGGTAAGTATTTCATAGCCTCTAAAGGATGCCACATCAATATGCCGGTGAATCCCATGACCACTGCTCCAAATCCTGCCCCGAAATACTCGAATTTCTGCTTCCAGGTATACCTGCCGAATTTGGGGTGCTCGTCACTGTATCTGAGATAATACAGCATCTGCTGTTTAAAGTCTTGAACATCCTTGAGATTAAATAATACATCGACCCGGGGCTTTTCCAGAATCGCATGGAAAACCACATGATATACAGAAACGCCAAGCATCGCCAAACCGGCGTAGTGGTGTATAAAGGTTCTGTTATCAAATCCTCCTACAGATGCTATCATCCATCTTGACCACCATTCGTCCGGGAACTTTAAAGGAAAACCCGTATATGCAAGCAGTATAAAACTTGCAAAAAATATTATATGCTGGATGCGCTGGTTTAAAGTAAATCTCTTGAATTTAAATTCAGCCATTACTAATGCCTCCTTCGTAACTCGTATTGTGATGAAATACCCATGAAAATAAGCCCGAATGTGAGTGTGAGTTCAAAAAGTATCATTACAATGTAGAAATAGTTTATTAGTTTCTTGACATCAATGAATAATAGGTTAACGGATTGCCCTTCATGAACCTTGCCTCCGTAAAAAACAGCATTGCTGGCACCCGGATGGCAACCGGTTTTCCCGCATGTGGTGGGCAGATTCACCGGATTTATTGCTGACTTTGGATCGCTGGCAGGTCTTGTATCGTGATTTTCATGGCAGTCTGAACAGGTTGCCAGCACCTTACCACTGCTCATATATGCCTTGTAATGATACGAATTTTTATAGGTATCAAATCTGTCAGTTTTAATTCCATAGTACCATGCCTGCATTTTGGTCTGGTTTTCATGGCATTTCGCACATAACATAGACACTTTTTCAGGATTGGCTGGAGATTCCGGGTTTTTAGGGGAGAGGACATCATGTGCGCCATGGCAATCAGTGCATGTTGCAGCTATTGTCACTCCCTTTTCAAGTTCTTTCCAGTGAATGCTCTTTTCATACATACCGGCGACTTCACTATGGCATTTTGAACACAGGTTAGTAATATTGGCGCGTGCGGGTACGCCTGAAAAGTTGTTGCTCATAGCATTAATGGAGACAACCTGCCCGCCGACATTCATATCTCCGCCATGGCAGTTCGTACATACGATGTTATTAAAATGCACGCTTTTCTGAAAATCGCTTACTTCCCTAGTATGGCAGTGGAAACAAGACCCCTCCTCTATCAGGCTTTGTCCCGATGTAACTCCGATTAACAAAATTCCTGCAACAAAAAGGAAGAATGTTAACCTGCTTCTACAATGTCCTGTTTTTACAGTATTCGTATCATCACCTCACAAAAATTATCACCTTGAATTACCGATTTTTTAACGTCAAATTCTGCTTTGCTTCCAAATGCATAATTCAGCGCCCCTTTAAATGTTTCCCTTATAGTATGGCAGACACTCATTGCATTGCAGACATGTTTATCGAACGTATTCCCGTCTGCGACAAGGCTGCAAATATTAATAGTGTATATTAGACTGTTTCCCTCAATTTTAAATTCGCTCACTCTGTGTAGCTTGGAATCGATTAGCTCCAGAGCTTCCTTGAAGTTTTCAAGATTCCAGTTCTTGATGCTTTTTTCATTTTCGTACTCCTGCATTAAGGTCGCACCAATCTTTCTGCCAAAAGCAGTCAGGGATAATGGTAGGTCTGGATTAGTCTTTATTTCTTTAAGAAGCGTCAAGAAAATTATTAATTCCTGATCAATTGGATTTTTGCTTAATTTCAAATTGTCCACTATTTCGTTAATCTTTACACCCATCTCATGCCTGTGCGTCAGCACAATTATATTGGATACCGATGAGGCAACATATGAATGCCCGTTAGACTCTAAGAGTGATATCAGGCTCTTTTTTAATTTTCCTATAGCATCTTCAGATCGAAAATTGTGATACAATGAAATGGTGTTTTTATCGATGTCAACCCTTTCTGCGATTTTGGAAGTTTCGTATACCTCTTTTATTAGAGAAAGCATATCTTTTAATGGTATCTCACTAACTGGTTTTTTTGCCAGATTTTCAATACATACTTCCCCTAAGGGGATATTATTTGCAAGTACATCTTCGAAATAATTCCTGTCAATCGTGACCATATTGTAGTTACTTAACAGATGTCTGTTGAGTATTGCCTTCCAGAAAGTCGGGTTGCTTTTTATGATTTTCATTATCTCTCCCATTCCCCCAAAAAATACATTCAAACTGTTTTGCGCATCATTCTTATTAAATCTGGATAGCTCAACTTTCATGCATTCATTAAGATTAACAAATCTCAATACCCCAAGCGGCGCCTGTTCAAGTGAGTTTTTCACCAGATACCTGGAGACCATACATGCAACGAATCTTATCTTTGGAGCTGGTCCTTTTATTTCGAGCAATACATCGGATGGTAACGTATCGCTGTCATATTTTAAAGCAAGGTCTATATCCCACTCAAGTTCTCTGAACCTTTTCTTTAGATGCTCTTCAAGTTTTGTCATCGAAGTTATCAATCTGGGATCTATTACTTCATCCAGTACATCATCTGGAACTATTACATCTTCCATTTCCTTAAGCAGCCAATTAAACACAGAGGTGTCTATTGCCGATGAATTCATGCGCGGACTATACTTTCCGGTCTGGTTTATTATTTCCCGCAGCGCAGCTCCGAAATTGTTGTTGTGTTTTTCCATGTACGGTTTCATCTTTTCGATGTGTTCGTCGTCAAGGGAAATATGCCTGGTAACTGTCATGTCCTTTAATGTCATTTTCCGCATCCTTCAGTAAATCCTGTTTTCTCTCTCCCATCCGTGCGACCCCAAACTCCTGTCGTAATACTCTTATTATTATCTTGCCACTTTTTGCACAAGATAAATGAAGATCATTGCAGGAATAAGGAACAATCCCGCTGCAAAGACGGCAAAGAACTTTTCTGTGGGGAGATAATACGCGACTGCAATAAAAATTGCAATAGCTACCATAGCTCCTGTATACATTGTCTGGTTTTCTTTTGTTTGAATTTCCATATTTTATTCCTCCATGAACTCTTATCTTATGACAACTTTAAAAAATTGTTTGATAATGCTCTGTTCGTTATTTGCCTTTTACCGTCATACTGGAGTATATTCTGGAAATCATCGACATGATTGAAAAATTAATGTACAATAGAACCATACCTTTTAATTTACAGCTAATTTATGGGTTGCAGAGCCATTAAAAATTTATTTTTGTTGTTTTATGCAAAAAAATACAATAATTGGCGTTATTCAACAAATTTTTTCATCGTTTTGGATTAATTGCCCATATTTACCATTATATCAAACCGTGTGGCGCAAAAGGTGTATTTCTAACTTTCGTATTATCAAATAATCTTTTAAGATTGTCATTTGATATGATTGAATAGGAAGTGATGCAAATGGATAACCGGATAAAATATGTATTGGCTATATCTGCGGCTGGAGCGTTTATGATGTCGGCTTATTTATATCCTGCAGAAACGTTCATCACTTTTACAGTAGGATGGCTGTTTTTTATCCCGGCAGCATTCATAGTATATATGGTCTATGGTTTCATGGATTATATGAAGGAAAGGAAAAACAGGATTATGATATCTGTAAAGCCGTCCGAAGCTGTGAGAGCACTTGCCCGGAGGGAAGCCGAATTAAAAAATGAAAAAGAGATGTTGTTTGAAGAACTCCGGAGAAGGGGATAAAACGGTTATAGGGGCATGCAGGTTTCGATCCTGCTGCTTCTACAATATTCGGATCAATACCTCGCAGCAGTTGTCACCATGAGTTAATAATTTTTTGATTTCCATTTCAGCCCTATTTCCGAATGCGTAATTCAACGCTCCCTTGAATACCTCTCTGGCAGTATGGCAAACATACGTATCGAACGTATTTCCTTCGGTAGCAATGCCACATTTTCTTATCGTATACAACAGGTTTTTTCCCTCAATCTTCCATTCGCTTTTCCTGTGGATCTTGGAATCTATTAATTCCAGAGCTGTTTTGAAATTTTCCAGATTCCAGCTCTTGACATTATTTTCATTTTCGTACTCTTGCATCAAGGACTTCCCAATTCTTGCCCCCAGTGATGTCAGCGATAAGGGTACATCGGGACTTCTTTTAACTTCTTTAAGAAAAGCCATGAACACTATCAATTCCTGGTCTAGCCTGTTGTTACTTGTTTTTAGGTTTTCTACTATTTCATTAATCTTTATGCCGATATCCGGTCTGTGCGTCAGGACAATCATGTTGGCTGTTGACTTTGCATCATATATGTGACCGTTTGTTTCAAGAAGGGCGATAAGACTCTTTTTTAATCTCTCTATAGCCTCGTTATTTCTATAATTATGGAACAATACTACCGTGTCGTTGCTTATCTCCACCCTATCCACCACCCGGGAAGTTTCATACACCTCTTTAACATGGGAAAGCATCTCTTTAAGTGGTATTTCATGTATCGGTTTTTTTGACATATATTCTATTGCAATCTCCCCCATTGGCGCTTTCCCTGAAAGTAAATCTTCAAAATAATTCCTGTGAACCGTTACCATATTATAATTACTCAAAGCATGCCTGTTGATAATTGATTTCCAGAAATCCAGACGGCTTTTTACAGCGTTTATTACTTCATCCCTTCCTCCAAAAAACTTGCACAGGCTGTTAAGAGCTTCCTTTTTATTCGATTTGGACATTTCAATTCTTATACAATCACTAATATTAACAACAGACCTTATCTCAAGCGGTGAACTTTCAAGCGAATTTTTTACAAGATATTGGGACAACAGGCTTGCGGCAAATTTTGTTTTTTGATTTGTGCCTTTTAATTCTATCAAAACTCCGGAAGGGGATGAGTCGTTATCACATTTTAAAGTCAGGTTAACACCCCAATCAAGTTCCTTGAACCTGTTGTTAAGGTATCGTTCAAGCTGCCCCATTGAATTCATTAAACTGCGGTCTATTATTTCCTCTAACACTGCATCGGGAAGAAGTATCCCATCCAGCTCGCTCAGCATCCATTTGAACAAAGTACTGTCTAATGCTGATGAATTGGCTGGAAACCCGGATTTTCCGGCTTTTTCTATAATCTCCCTTACCGCGGCACTGAAATTACTGCTGTGTTTTTCCACGTAAGGTTTTAGCTTTTCCACGCATTCATTGTCGAGTGATATATGTTTTGTAACTATCATGCTTTTCCTAAGCTACACTACTCAGATTTTGTTCAAATTTAAACCGTTTTCCCCATTTTTCTCATTTTATCTGGCTTTGTATGTTAAAATCGTTTTATGGAAGAAAAAATCCTCCCCAAAGCCATTAATGGCATATTATGACAAAGTCATGCCATGTTTTGCCAACAAGTAAGGATTTAGTTTTCTAACTTAAATATTTTGCTGTTTGTATTGCGGTGTATTTTTCCAAAAATAATTTATTTAGTACAGCTTAATTTCGCCACGCTGTATGGGCTCTCTCAAGCCGCCGCGCCGCTTCAATCAAAGTCTCATCCCTTTTCGAGAACGTAAAGCGCAGCTTGCGCTTCCCCGTTTCACTCCTGTAGAAACTGCTACCGGGGACTGCTGCCACACCCGCTTCGCTTACCATATGCCTTGCAAAATCCATATCATCCATTCCAGCCCCCTGCGGAATATCTGCAAGTATGTAATACGCGCCTTCAGGCATTGTACATCCGAATCCCGCTTTTGTTAAAGCATTATACAAAAGTTTTCTCTTCCCGTCATACATTTTTACAAGCTCTTTATAATAAGAATCCGGAAATCTTAACGCCGTAACGCATGCGTGCTGGAGCGGCGCAGGCGCCCCTACGGTCAGGAAATCATGAACTTTTCGGAGCGCAGAGGTCAATTTTTTTTCTGCAAGCGCATAGCCGATGCGCCATCCTGTGACGCTGTACGTTTTTGAGAATCCGCTTATCGTTATCGTCCGGTCCGTCATTTCATCAAATGAGCCGATACTGATGTGTTTTTTGTTGTCGTACAGTATGTACTCATATATTTCGTCGGTAACCGCAATAACGTCATAATCAACACAGAGGTCGGCTATTAATCGTAACTCCTCTTTGCTGAACACCTTGCCTGAGGGATTATTAGGGGTATTCAGGATTAAGGCTCGTGTCTTTTTATTAAACGCAGCGGCAAGCGCCTCTTCATCAATGCTGTTGTCGTCGTTTAAGGGGACAAAACGTGGAACTGCGCCAGAAACCGCTGCATCAGGTCCGTAATTCTCATAAAAAGGCTCAAATACCACAACCTCATCGCCATCGTTTATAAGAGCCAGCATGGCAGCCATCATGGCTTCAGTCGAGCCGCAGGTTACCGTAACCTCACTATCGGGGTCCGCCTCAATATGATTATACTTGCTGGATTTTCGTGAAATCTCTTCACGCAGGTCTTTTGCGCCCCATGTAATTGAATACTGGTTATAGTCATCCATTATGGCAGAAGCCGCCGCACGCTTCAGTTCCTGAGGGGCGGGAAAATCCGGGAATCCCTGCGCAAGGTTGATAGCTTCATGTTTTAAGGCTAGACGCGTCATATCGCGGATAACGGATTCTGTAAAATAGTTTACACGCCTGGATAACATAAGCTGTCATAAAAAGTATATGGTATATATTTAGGCTTCTATTCAGGTATTTATCATGATTTTTCCAGTAGAAATAAAGGGGTTATGATTATGAGACGATTCCGTACAATATTTATCAAGAAAACCTGGTTTAAACCGTTACTTTTATATTTGACTTATTCAATGGGGAGACAAAAGGTGACCTAAATGGTAGCAAAAGTAAAAACCGAAGAATGTACAGGCTGTGGAATATGCGTAGATGAATGTCCGGCAACCGCAATAGAGCTTAAAAATGAAAAAGCGAAAGTGGATGAGGCTGAATGCACAGATTGCGGCACATGCGTGGATTCATGCCCTAACAGCGCAATCACATTGGAAGAATAAAAACAATATAATTTAATATATAAAAAACAATAAAACATTATAAGGACGGCTATGGCAAAAATAAGGGCAGGAGTACTTGGAGCGACAGGCAATGTAGGTCAGAGATTCATTGAGATGCTAAGCAGGCATCCCTGGTTTGAACTGACTTCACTGGCAGCTTCGGACAGGAGTACAGGCAAAAAATACTGCGACGCTGCAAGCTGGAGGCTTGAAAGCAAAATCCCGCAAGAAGTGACTGACATGACCGTGGTGCCTGTTGACCCAAAGAAAGTTGATGCTGACATCGTGTTTTCTGCTCTTCCTGCCGACCTTGCCAAAACAGTGGAACCCGACTTTGCAAAAGCAGGTTTTGTTGTTGCAAGTAATGCCAGCGCCTTGCGAATGGTAAAGGATATTCCTCTCGTTATCCCTGAAGTGAATTCCGAGCATCTCGGTCTTATCGATATACAACAGGATAAGCGCAAATGGGACGGTTACGTGGTAACGAATCCCAACTGCACAACCATCATGATGGTCGTGACCCTGAAACCATTAATGAAGTTCGGGATTGAGAAAATCTATATAGCATCCATGCAGGCTATCTCAGGCGCGGGATATGACGGCGTTCCATCGATGGCAATCCTTGATAATGTGATTCCTTACATAGGTCAGGAAGAGGAGAAAGTGGAGACCGAGACCAGGAAGCTTCTCGGGGAGTTTAACGGGAGCGAGGTAGTTGATGCCCCGTTCAAGGTGAGCGCAAGCTGCAATCGCGTTATGGTAATGGACGGTCATACCGAAGCGGTCTGGGTTGAGATGGCTGATAATCCCTCAACTGATGAGGTTAAACAGGCTTTCCTTGATTTTGACCCGGGACTGTCTGACTTACCCACAGAACCCGCCCCCGTAATCGAGGTAAAGGAAGAAAAGGATAGACCCCAGCCGCGCATGGACAGGAACATTGGCGGTGGGATGACCGTGTCCGTTGGTCGCATCCGCCCGGGGATACGCTATATCTGCATGGGGCACAATACCATAAGGGGCGCGGCAGGTGCGAGCGTGCTGAATGCAGAGCTTCTGAGAAAGATGGGGAAGCTTTAAATTTTTATTTTTTACTCTTTCTTATAACAATTGCCATTCCAACCGTTATAATCGCCAGTAGCATTCCAAAACCTGGTGATTTAGCAGGAATCGATGTCTGAGCAGGCTCCGGTATTTTATTTGATGCTGCTTTGACGGTTACAGAATATGTTAGAGATATCGGCTGAAAAGCGTCTTTGTTTCCATCCGGATAATACAATCCTGTGAACTGGAGAGTATGCGAGCCTTTTCTTGCGGATTTATCTGCTTTTATAGATATTGAAATAGTCCGCGACTTTCCCGGCTGGACACTGAACGTACCTGCTACCACGCCAGCGCCCGCCGCCTGCCCGAAATTTTCACCGGAAACATGTAATCCGGAGGGGACACTGACCTGTGCGTCCACATTCAGCGTAACATCGTTTAAAGAGGGGTTATTCATAAACAATTCCACAATTCCATCCTGGTTTTCTTCTATCACATCGGTTACAGGTCTTAGCGTAACTGACGGACCAACACGGAATTTAACCGGTTTTGGTGCTGCTGTTGGCTGGGCTATCACTATGTTCTGCGGAGTGGGTGTAACTATTGTTGTTGAAGGAACTGCTGTTGAAGGAACTGTTGTTGTTGAAGGAACTGCTGTTGTTGAAGGAACTGCTGTTGTTGAAGGAACTGCTGTTGTTGAAGGAACTGCTGTTGTTGAAGGAACTGCTGTTGTTGAAGGAACTGCTGTTGGGGAAACTGTTGTATTTCCGGCGGGTATGGTGGGTACTATACCACTTGGCGTATAGCTTGCGTCTGTGGTTAGCAGCATTGCGTCAAGTATTGCAGCGGCACTCGTGGTCTGGGTCTTTGTAATCTTTAAGGTGTGCGGGCCGGCAGAGAGACTTACGG
>JAQUQX010000032.1:20070-23458 GCA_028715885.1 Candidatus Methanoperedens sp. | reverse complement strand
TGCTCATAACCAAGATTCTTTATGATAATTCCATTATACGGGAATTTAAGCGATTAGACCCCAAAACCATAGAGTTAATCTCAATAGGCGTATCTGCCGCACTAAAATGCCCTCACTGCCTTAAAATGCATATCCGCGTGGCGCAGCGCCTCGGGGTTACAAAAGAGGAAATCTTCGATGCAATCCTGATTGCTGGGTCGCTATCCAACGCGACTGTGCTCGCCGAGGGCACAAGGGCGATAGATGCCGAGGTAAAAGAGAAATGTAAAGTGTGCGGAATTACTGAAGAAAAAAATAAAACATAGGTTACTTCGGCGCTGTCCCCAGCACATTTATCATCTGTATTAATTCAGTGAATGCCTCGACTTCTTTGGCAATAACCTCATCTTTCGTCATCGAGATGCTCATTTCACCATCCACAGTGAGCATATCAGGACCTCTTCGCACCAGCCTGCCTATCCCGTCGGCGGTCAATATTTGTTTGATCTCGGGGTCGTGGACAAACGCCCTTCCCGGAAAAATGACGGTTTCCTTTATCCGGGATAATCCCAGGGCTTTTATATCATCAATAGTAATCAGGCAGCCAACGTCTTTTTTTACAGGCACGACGTTCACCAGACCGCCCAGTTTATCGAAAATTTCCTTCAACAACGGCGCAGCGACTTCACTGGTTATTATAGTAGCTTCTTTCGTTACTTTCGGCAGTTTTGAAAGCGCCACGGGTTCATTCCTTATGGCAAACGGCGAACCTGTTTCAGGGTCGTATAACGGCGTTCCCGTCACGCGGAACTTGAATTTATTGTGTATATCATCAACGATTGATTTGAATTCCGAAAGCGTATGAGGCACAACGCTTTCAATCAAAGGCGCATTATTGAGGATTAAACCCTGTTCAGGCGCATTGGCAAAACGCATCAGGATAAGACCTTTCACGCCCATTTCCTCAAGGTCGGCGCATGTTTTTAAAAGCACATCGCCGTCATTTATGCCCGGGATAAGTACAGCCGCCGCATAGACCGTGCATTTACCTGCAAAGGTGCGAAGCGCTTCAAGCGAATCCTCCGGCGTCATGTCATTCATGTACTTTCGCCGAAGCTCGGGGTCGGTGGCAAAAACAGTGAATGTGACTTCATTTACCCCGTGGTTGATGAAGAACAAAGCGTCTTCCTTATTCAGTCCCTTTCCGCTTGTATAACCGAGGTGTATGGGTTTTTTGTACTGCGAGAGAAACTTCACGAGGGATTTAAGTTCAGGGTAGCAACTGACATCTCCCCCGCCGCTCACATTGAACTTTGATACATTTTTGTTGAAAAAAACAGATTGCTGGAGCTCCTGCGCAACCATGGATAGAGGTTTAAAACCTGAATAGCCTTCTTTTACGCTTTTAGTGCAGTAATTGCAGCCTTTCTGGAAGGGGGGACAGTATTTGCATCCGAAAGCCGGGACTTCTTTCACTCCTTTGAAATAGCAGTATCTGCAAAATCCCCGGCAGTCATGCCCCGGGCGCCCTCCGATGTCAGCGAGTATTTCCATGACTGCATGAAAGGTAAGAAAGTCACATAAATCTATTGGAGACAAAACTGTAAGCCCCTATAGGAATGCTGTATTGTATGATGCTAACTTTATTCCACAACAATCCCAGCATACCCCACAACAGCAGCCAAATCCCCGGTAGTATCGCCGCTCGTACTGTATTTTAGAAGCATGGCTTTCTTTGCACCCAGGCTCTTCGTGGCAGCCAGCATCGCCGCAATTGCGCCATACCCGCAGACGCTGGCATTACGCTCATACAACTTACGGTAAAATCCCGCGACATCAAAATCCAGGATAGACTGTATATAATACGCATCGTTCTCACGCGCCACCTTATCAGGTTTGTAATGGGTAAAATCGCTTGACGCTATTATCACGACCTTCTTATTTACCTTGCGCACAGCCTCTGCCAGTTCCATCCCCACTTCCATTGCAGTCTCCTCATCCTGCATCCCCATACAGACGGGAACTATACTGAAATCCCGGAACCTGTGCTGCAGGAAAGGAAGCTGCACCTCGATAGAATGCTCGTACTTGTGGGCGCTCTCATCTAAATCGATAATCCTCTTTGGCAGCGCCTTGATAAATTCCCGGTCTGAACTTACCTCGCCAAGTGGGGTGCTCCATGTTTCAGAGGAAACCGATACAGGCGAGCCGTAACCTGTATGATTCGGTCCCAGCATGACAAAAGTATCAGCCTTGGGCAGCGCGGAATATACGTAAGCTGCAGTGTTCCCCGAATACATATATCCCGCATGGGGGACTACAGCCCCGAGAACATCTTTTTCAACCGCAGGCACGCCGGCAAAGCACCTGCTGATTTCCCGTTCCAGGTCGTTTTTACTGCGCGGGTAGAACTGACCCGCAACAGCCGGAGCCCTCATATTAGTTTATATCTCTGCCTCAAAATCCGCTACAGTATGAGTAATAGTGTCGCCTCTTTCCTCAAGCGTTTTCTTTGCAAGCAGCCAGTATATCAATGCAAGGGCTTTTCTTCCCTTGTTATTGGTGGGAATCACAAAATCCACGTTCGATGTCGAGTTATTGGTATCGCAAAGACCGATTACCGGTATACCGACATTAACTGCCTCGTTTACAGCCTGCATATCTCCCGAAGGGTCTGTTACCACAAGGATATCAGGTTCTATGAATTTATGTAATTTCGGGTTTGTCATTGTACCGGGGATGAACCTGCCGGTTTCTGCTCTTGCGCCTATTACTTTTGCAAACATCTCTGAAGGATAATGACCATACTGCCTTGCAGACACTACCAGTATTTTTTGCGGGTCGTACTTTGCAAGCAATTTTGCAGCAAGCCGTATCCGCTGGTCTGTCGCCTGTATATCAAGGACATACAAGCCGTCAGTCCTCACCCGGTATACAAAGCGCATCATTTCTTTTGTTTTTTGCTGCGTACCTATATGAATTCCCGCAGTGAGATACTCATCCTGGGGAATAATAGATTCATAACCAGTATCCTGTTTTACATCCTGTTTTATATCAATAATCTCTTCCATTTTAATCACACCTTAGCCGATTGTTTCAGTCCTTTTATCGTTCTTTTCACAGTAATGGGGATTACACCCTGTTCCAATTCCATTAATGCAATGTCTATGGATTCTTTCCTGCCTACATCTATCAGTACCGGAGCTCCCAGGGAAATCTGAAGCGCCCTTGCACCGATAATCCTGGCGCGTTCATATCGTGTTAACTTAGTTTCACTCACCTGCGTCACCTCAAAAACAATTACCTATATTTTAATAAATGCAACTTTTATGCTATAGTCCCCGTATTTAAATACGGGATATTTTTTTCCCAGAGTCCCTCTGAGAGTGGTTCATGTTCTTTTCATTTT
>JAQUQX010000032.1:7451-19970 GCA_028715885.1 Candidatus Methanoperedens sp. | reverse complement strand
GCGTCACCTCAAAAACAATTACCTATATTTTAATAAATGCAACTTTTATGCTATAGTCCCCGTATTTAAATACGGGATATTTTTTTCCCAGAGTCCCTCTGAGAGTGGTTCATGTTCTTTTCATTTTTTGATGAATCCAATGTTATCCGTTCTTTTTTGACGGATTCATCAAATTGCCGTGTCCTGAGAAATGGGGTTGTTGAGATTTGAACTCAAGTCACGGCGTCCCGAACGCCATAGGATGGACCAGGCTACCCTACAACCCCTCCCTACTGGTACGGAGCAAGCAGGTCTACCAACTCAACATGTGTCAGCAGCATCCGCCTGCAGCAGTATCGTTCGATTCCGAGATCATCGAGTACTTTACCCGGGTCTTCCGTCTCGATACGTTTTTTGTATTCAGTCCATACGCTCGAAATGGCTTTCCCGCATGTAAAGCATCGTACTGGTATCATGTATCACCTGTATGATTTCTGTCTTCTCTTCCTGGCGCCTCTGCCGCCAAATTTCTTGGGCAGCATATATCTGGTATCATTTACGAGAAGACTGCGGTCATATTGTGCCATTGCGTCCCGCATGGCTGTATCATTTGTCCATTCCACAAGACCTCTTGCGATAGCCGTGCGAACTGCACCAGCCTGCCCGAAGATACCGCCTCCGGCTACATTGACATCAATGTCCACAGACGGGACAATGCTGCCTGCAAATTCGAGGGGTTCTGACATCTTGAGCCGGATAAGTTCAGGCTCTACAAGTTCCAGAGGTTTCTTGTTTACCCTTATGCGCCCCTTTCCTTCCCTCAGGGTTGCACGGGCGATTGCGGTTTTTCTTTTTCCTGATGAATTAACAATTTTCATATAAACACCTAAAATTTTGATCCTAATCTTTTGCTCAGGTCGCCGAGCACCGTATAATTACTTGTGCTGAGGCGGGTGATACTCGCTTCTTCAACTGTACCGACTTGCTCTTTGCCCAGTTCAGGCGGGACTCCAACATAAACTTTCAACCTATTATATGCTTCCCTTCCGGTCATTCTCGTGTGGGGAATCATGCCACGTATGGTTCTTGCGATTATCTGGTCAGGACGTCTTGGAAAACGAGGACCAAATTCCCGCGACCCCCTGTCGACATATGTCTTGTATCGTTCGAACGTGGTATCCTTCCTGCCTGAGATAATTGCTTTCTCTGCATTGATGATATTGATTTCTTCTCCAGCCAGCAGGCGTTTTGCAACTGTGCTTGCCATTCTCCCCAGAATAAGATTTCTTGCGTCTATTACTGTCATGTTTTCACCCGATTATCCTTACCCTGGAACCTTCAGGATTTTTGTTCATGAGCTCTTCGATGGAAAGACACGAGCCTCCTGCCGTTGTTATCTTGTTCCTTGCGCTCCCGCTGAAGCTCAGCGCCGCCACCGTTAGCGGATGGTTGAGTTCTCCGGCTCCCAGGACTTTTCCGGGGACAAGTATCATGTCTTTTTCTTTTGTGTACCTGTTTATCCTGCTGATATTGACTTCGGGACTATTCCTCGACGGACCCTCAAGCCTAAAAGCTATGTCCCGCCAGAGAGGCACTTCCTTCTCCCGCGATTGTTCTTTAAGACCTGATATCAGGTTTAATAGTTGTGGGTTTGTTTTGTAACTGTGTTTCATTTTGTTCCTCCGTAAGACCTTACAAGGTCCGACTCACGCAGTTTGTGTCGGGATATGCGAGCATACTCCACGTTTGATAAACCTTTCTTAAAGGTTTATTTGCGTTCGGTTTTGAACCATGCGCCGCAAGCAGATGCTTGCTACGGTTATTGTTGAACCATAAAAGGATGATTCAGACTTCCCTTAAGTAGTTTCATATTACATAAAGGTAACGCAAATGAAATTTGCATCCACGATAGCTAATGCGCCTGCAACAGCCCTGATGACGGATGCGGGCCTGTACCGCACATCTGGAGGCGCGCCCGGAAGCGGGGACGCTCTTGTATTGGGGGTATGTATGATAATTGAAAATTAAGTTGGAAACTTCACAAGCGCGCTTGTATCAAGAAAATAGAACTTCATGTTCTTTCTGCTCTCCCCGTTAATTCCTGCGCATGTTGGAGTGGAAACAGGGGTGTTTTCATCATGCAAACCCCAAAATCAAGCAGCAGAGCGCAAATTTATCATTTTTAGCAAACCCGTAACGATAGTTTTATATACATTAGCGTCAGACAGTATGTCAGACGCACGGCATACAAGTGTCATGCAAATGACGCACAAGGGTATGTCATCAAACCTCCCACAGGGAGTTACCAAAATGCAACGAGTAACACTAAGGCTCCCGGAACAGCAATTAAAAATGATCGACATGTTGGTGGAATATGGCGAATTTCCGTCCGCAAGCGAAGCAATCAGGACGGCTATCAGGGATTTAATCGATCAGAGAAGCGAAAAATTGGTTGGCAGGATGAAATTATTCGAGAAAGCGCAGGAACAATCAGAAACAGTTGAAACCTTCTTGCGCCTGAAAAAAGAACAATAAACAAAATACAATCCGAGGGGATGAATAATATGGAGTCATTCGTACAAGATGCACTTAAAATGGCAGAAAAAGAACAGATGTTCAAACATGCAGCGACAGGCGGAGCTGATGAAGTAGAAGATTTCGGAACACCAAAAATCGTTGTAGTGGGATGCGGGGGCGGGGGCAATAATACCGTAAACCGTCTCTATAACATAGGTGTAGCCGGAGCAGACACAATCGCAATAAACACAGACAAGATCCACCTTGACATAACACAGGCGGATAAGAAAATCCTGATAGGCAAATCAATAACAAGGGGACTTGGAGCAGGCGGATTCCCGGAAGTTGGAAGAAGAGCGGCTGAACTCGCACGGGGAACACTTGAAGACGTCCTGAAGGACGCAAACCTTGTGTTTGTCACGGCAGGCATGGGCGGCGGAACCGGAACAGGCGTAGCGCCAGTAGTTGCGCAGGTCGCCAAAGACCAGGGCGCAATCGTAATCGGAATGGTCACAAGCCCGTTCAAGGTCGAGCGCTCAAGAATGTTCAAGGCTGAGGAAGGGCTTGACGAGTTGAGAAAGGCGGCTGATACCGTTATTGTACTTGACAATAACAGGCTGCTTGACTATGTGCCCAACCTGCCAATCGACCAGGCATTCTCGGTAATGGACCAGCTTATCTCGGAAACCGTAAAAGGAATTGCCGAAACCATAACACAGCCCTCATTGATCAACCTTGACTACGCTGATGTCAGGGCAATAATGAGAGGCGGCGGACTTGCAGTAATGCTTGTCGGTGAAGCGAAGGGACAGGATAAGGCAAAAGAAGTCGTAAGAGCGGCTTTGAATCACCCGCTGCTTGACGTGGACACCAAGGGCGCAACCGGCTGCCTGCTCCACATCACAGGCGGAACAGATATGTCACTCCACGAAGCAGAGTCAATCGCCTCTTCATTGACCTACGAACTTGACTCCCATGCCAACGTAATCTGGGGCGCAAGAGTAAAAAAGGAGTACGAGGGCAAAGTGCGCTGCATGGCTATAATGACAGGCATACACTCAGCCCAGATAATGGGTCCGAAGAGCGAGAGCATGTCAGTAAGCCACAGTTCTCCGGCTCAAGAGGAGAGAATCAGAGTTCCGGCAGGAAGGAGCAAGGGCTCAATAATCGACGTAATCGGTTAAAATTAAGTGCAAACACACCGAAAACAGGTACTAAAGGCATAAATCCGGCAAGAATATTGCCGGAATTTTCTTTTTTTTTTTTTGCGATATTTAAAAAAAATTACCCTTAGAGTTAATATTTATTTCCTGGCTTTGGGTCTTTCTTTCTTGGTTTCTTCGCCTTTCTCTTCCTTCTCTTTCTTGACGAAGAGCTCACTCAGGGGTTTTTGACCATATTCCACAATAACGGTATTAATCTGTGCGATATCCGATGATATTTCACGTCCGCGCATGGATTTTCGTTTCTTTACGCCGTCTGCCTTTGGAATATAACCCACGCCGCCAGCAACCAATATCTTTTTTCTTGCCGGTCCGGGTAAATCGCCCCTCATGGCGAAGCCGTCTTTATCGGTGCCGCCTGTTAACTTGAGGGTATATCCAGCCATTCCTGCGATATCCCCGCTTACTGTATCTCCTATACTCTTTCCGATTAATTTATTGGCTGCCGCGCCGCTGACCACTACCTGGTAAGCCTGCGCGCCCTTGCTGTCCGAAACTACTACTCTGAAATCTGCCATTGTTTATTTTCTCCTGCATTAATAATAATTATTTATCCTGTTAGAATATTAATTCTTGACCTTACTTGCAGTTAATATACTTAAATTTAATGTAAAAGGAGGCTTTGTCATTTCCTGAAATAATACAAAAAATACAAAACCACCCTAATCCAAACGTTGATATAATACAAAAACCTACATATTATTGGATAAATTGGATAGGAAAAAACGAAATGGAACAAAACGAATTTGAAGACCTTGGAAAAGATATATGGGCGCGGTTGCTCCAGACCACATGGCAACCTTCGGATTCATATGCCGAAAGGGGCGGCAGCCAGTCTTATAACAAATATTGAACCCAGAATCCTTAAAAGTCAAATTCCATGCCATCGTAGCCAAGAGGCCAATCCTTAATAGATTCGTCATGAGGCGGGAAATTATGGCTTAAATGGGTAAGTACCACCTTTTTTGCATGCAGTCTGGCAGCCAGTTCCATCGCTTCCCCGGCATTCATATGTTTGGGCAATATTGCCCTGGGCGGTATTATGGCGTCAGCGATAAGAAGGTCGGGTTCGAACATCAGGTCAAGGCTTTTTTCAGGGATATCCCTGGAAGTATCACCTGTAATCACAATCCTGCTTCTTCCATCTGTGATTAGCACACCAGCCGATTTCTCGATAGGTTTGTGCGTGACCTCAAGCAATGTAATGTTAAGACCGATTAACTCAATCGGTGAATAAAAGTTTATATCATGCCTGACCGGCTTCATAAAAGACAGGTAATTCATAATATAATCAAGCGTGCTTTTTATCCCATACACGTTGACGTCATTCTGGACACGGTAAAAATCCCCAAAACCTGCATAATGGTCATAATGCGGATGTGTCCATATTACCCCATCGACGCGGCTTATGCCTTTTTTTAAAAGCTGCCACCGAAGGTCCGGACTTGTATCAATAAGCACCCTTCCATTTTCCGATTCAACCAGTATGGAAAAACGAAGTCTCCTGCTCTTCCCGCCTGCATGCGCATCCATACATGCAGGGCAGGAGCACCCGAGCTTGGGAGTCCCCACGGCATCGCCTGTTCCGAGCAGGGTTATTTTCATAAAGCGACACCTCGCTTTATGCGGTGTTGGGGTATGCTTTGCATACCCCTCGTTTGATAAACCTTTCTTAAAGGTTTTAAAGCGACACCACACTTCATGCGGTTTCATCCTTCGTCTTTAGCGGTATCCGTTTGTTGAACTCTGTTATTCCCCGCAATAAATCATCCTGCGTGAGGACGGTTCTTTCGGTGATAAGACCGTTAAGAACTGCTTCCCTCACAATCAAACGCAGGTCGGAACCCGAGTATCCTTCTGTCTTCGCTGCAATCTCTTCCGTGTTAAAGCTGCCCTCTATCTCCCGCAGCACGATATCGAGTATTTTTTTCCTCATGTCCTTATCAGGAAGCGTGAAATCCACAATTTCGTCAAACCGCCTCCATGCGGCATGGTCAAGGATGGTGGGATGGTTAGTTGCGCCGATAAGAAGAACGCCATGCTCCACAAGGCTTATCTCGTCAATGGCTTTCAAAAGGGTATTTACAGCCCTTTTTAACGCCGCATGCTCATCCGTAGCCCGCGCTTTTGCCACGAAATCGAACTCGTCGATGAAAAGGATGCAAGGGTTCAGGCGTTTTGCGAGTTCAAATACCCGGTCGATGTTCTTTGCAGTCTCGCCAAGATACTGGTCTGCTATCTGCGAGAGTCTTACTTCGACTATTGGAATCCCGAGCTTTCCTGAAAGTGCGCGCGCAATCGAGGTTTTTCCCGTGCCCGGGGGACCTACGAATAAGAGTTTTCCGATTTCCCGAAGACCGATTCGCTTCAGGTAATCGCGGTACTGTATTGCCTTTGTGATTTTCTCAATCTCGTTTTCCTGTTCTTTTGTGAGAACAAGGTCTTTCAAATTCTGCTTTATGTCTTCCGGAGCAACGATATGGGCAAGTTTCAGCATCTCCTCTGAACCCTTTTCAGTCTCTATGCTCTTGATAAGGGACATTATCCATTCCCGTCCGCTTTCTTTTGGCGTATTGGAAGATTTTGCTTTTTCGTAACTCACAGGAAGCGAGTCATAGTTTTCAAAAAAAGAAGCCAGTACAGGATTACCATTAATCTCATCAACCCCTCCAGGATGTTTTGACAGCCATTTTGCAGCGAGGTCGAAAACAGTGAGTTTTATTTGCGAGCCGAACTCTTCGAACTCGAGGAAGGGGAGTGTTTTTGTGCTGTTTTTTACATTCTCAAGACCGTATATGGTTCTTATGTCGCCTTCAGTGACATAGATGGGGCGCTTGACGGTTTTTTCTTTCTCGTTCCAGTAGTGCTTTCGTATTTTCTGCGGGAGGTCGTCCACCCCAAGTTTATCTGACTGGTTGTAGAGATGCGCAGTCAGCACCAGTTCGGTTATTAAAAGTTTATCATCTGCCATATTAAACTTCATTATTATGTTATTAAATGAGATATAGTTTACTCAAGGAATTAAATTATAATATATTATAAATATTATAGATTCTTAGACCTTATGTCGCAATTATGAAAATATTGTTCAATAACTTTAAATGCAGGAAAATACAAAAATAAATAATATTTCTAAGAGGAGAGGAAAAACAATGGATACAAAAAAGGATAGGAAGGGTAGTATAAAAAAAAGTGTTATATTTTATTTAGTAATATCTATCGTTGTGCTGGCATCTTTATATTTCTTTGAGCTGAGCGCGGCTTTGATAGCATATTCTATTATCATATTGATAGCGTATATATCAAAAAAGCAAGACGGTGACTTCTGGTGGGGTGTGTCATGGAAACCCGGTTTCATGTTTGGTCTTATTCTTATTTCATCAATATTTATTCTCGAACTCTGGCTTGGCTGGATTGAACTTGAGGGTCTATCTCCGGATTTATTGTATATATTGATTGGCGCTGTGATTTTTGAGGTGCTGGTGACACTGGGAGAAGAGATGTCTTTTCGTGGTTACATCCTTCCGAATCTTATTGAAAGTTTAGGATTACGTAATGCTATAATTACAACATCTTTGCTTTTTGCATTGCTGCATATCCCATCCATACTATTTCTCGGAATAGGAAAATTCAATACAATTATCATGTTTGCATCGATAATAATGGCTGGAATTCTTATGTCTATCCTATATCTCATAGGCGGACTAAAAATGTCATCAGGCTTTCATTTTTCATGGAACTTCTTCCAGTATCATATATTTTCACTGCGGGGAGGTTTTGGCATTTTCGGACTGACTGCGATGAAACCCGAATTTACAGGCGGGTCGGTTGGTCCTGAAGCAGGAATATTCGGACTTTTCGTGCTAATGCTTGGGATTTTGATACTCCTGGTTTTTGTGCCGTTCAGTAAAGAATAAATACATTAATGCAATTATTGAGGACATTCATCACGATTGATTATAAATAAATAATTCCCCGTATTTAAATACGGGGTCTTTCTCGGAGAAAAAATGAAGGAAATACGAATACACGGCAGAGGCGGACAGGGTTCTGTCACTGCTGCGGAACTTTTGGCTGTGGCAGCATTTGATGATGGGATGTATAGTCAGGCGTTTCCCGCATTTGGTGTGGAAAGAAGGGGTGCTCCTGTAATGGCTTTTGTGCGCCTGAATGATAAACCCATACGTCTGCGCAGCCAGATATACGAGCCCGACTATGTGATAGTGCAGGATGCAACCCTTGTGGATGTTGTTAATGTTGCTGCAGGAGCTAAACCCGAAGGTTTTATTCTTATAAACACCGAGAAAATCCCGGAATCTTTCAGCCTGAATACCAAAGCTCCCATTAAAACGCTTGACGCCACAAAACTTGCCATGGATATCATCGGAAAACCCATTGTCAATACCATCCTTGCGGGAGCATTCGCCGGAGTTTCGGGTCTAATAAATCCCGAATCCATAAAAAATGCAGTGATGGAGCGTTTTCCCGGGAAAGTGGGAGAAAAGAATGCGGCTGCCATCCAGGCTGCTTATGACCTTATGGAGGCGCAGCGATGAAACTGGTTATTAAAGCAGTAGTCAAACCCGGAAGCACGCGCGTCAATAAGACCGGAACATGGCGTTCATTCATGCCTGAATTTGACCATAAGCTGTGCAGCAAATGCGGCATCTGTGCAATGTATTGCCCAGAAGGGATTGTCATTAAACTTGAAAATGGTTTCTATGAGCCGGATTATGATTATTGTAAAGGCTGCGGCATCTGCGCGAATGAGTGCCCCAGGAAAGCAATAGTAATGAAGCTGGAGGGTAAATGAGGAAGAGAATGGTTGTAGTGGAAGGTTCGTATGCAGTGGCGCATGCTGTCAAGGTATGCAAACCCAATGTTATCTCTGCATACCCTATAACACCGCAAACACACATTGTAGAAGATTTAGCGCAATTTGCTGCAGACGGGGAAATGAACTGCGAGTACATGAACGTGGAATCCGAATTCTCCGCCATATCGGCGCTGATAGGAGCAAGCGCAGCCGGCGCGCGCACGTATTCCTCCACAACCTCGCAGGGTCTGGCGCTGATGCATGAGGCGCTGTTCAACGCCTCGGGTATGCGATTACCCATCATTATGACAGTGGTAAACCGGGCGCTCTCTGCGCCAATCAATATATGGAATGACCAGCAGGATTCAATTTCCCAGAGGGATACAGGCTGGATTCAGCTTTACGCGGAAGATGTGCAGGAATCTGCGGACATGGTACCTCAGCTTTATAAGATTGCAGAGGATGCAGATGTTTTACTGCCTGCCATGGCATGCATGGACGGTTTCATTCTTTCGCATGTCTATGAACCTGTTATTTTGCTTGAGCAGAACCTGACAGATGAATTCCTGCCCGCATACTCTCCGGAGTTTGTGCTTGACACTAAAAACCCCATGTCATTTGGCGCTTTTGCAGACCCGAGCACATACACCGAGTTCCGGTACAAGCAGGAGAAAGCCATGGAAGTGGCGCTAAAGAAGATAGAAGAAGTAGCCAACGAATTCAGGGATGTATATGGAAGGTATTACGGCGGGTTAATTGACGGTTATGTGCTTGATGACGCCGAGATTGTCATAATGGCAATGGGTTCGGTCATTGGTACAATAAAGGACACTATAGACGCGCTTCGCAGCGAAGGTGAAAGCGTTGGTCTTCTCAAGGTCAGGTCGTTCAGACCGTTCCCTGTAGAAGCTGTCAGGTCTGCGTTGAAGAACGCAAAAGTGGTCATTACTCTTGATAAGAATATTTCTATCGGTAAAAACGAAGGCGCACTGTGCACAGAGGTCAAGGCGTGCCTTCATAATACCGATATTCGTGTTCCGGTAATCGGCTTCATGCTCGGGCACGGCGGCAGGGATATTCCTATGAGTATGATTAAGAAAATTATCAACAAAGCAAAGTTAGTGGATAAGGGAATATTCGTCGAGAGCGAATTTGCTGATTTGCGGGAGGACCTGGCATGAGTCTATTAAGACCGGGTCACCGCGGATGCGCAGGATGCTGTGATGCCCTTGCCGGGAAGTTCGTGCTTGATGCGCTGGGCGAGGACACCATCGTTGTTTCCCCGACAGGCTGTCTTGAGGTATTTACTACCCCGTATCCGGAATCCGCCTGGGGCGTGCCGTGGATACATTCGCTTTTTGAGAATGCAGCGGCTGTCGCATCTGGAGTTGAGGCGGCGCTCAAGGCTATGGGCAGGAAGAACAACACCAAAATCGTGGTGATTGGCGGCGATGGCGCCACGATGGACATTGGACTTCAGGCAATATCGGGTGCATTTGAAAGAGGACATGATTTAACGTATATCTGCGTGGACAACGAGGCTTACATGAATACGGGTATCCAGCGAAGCAGCGCGACTCCACTGTATGCCAGCACGACCACCAGTCCTTCAGGAAAGGTATCGTTCGGGAACCCGCTGCATAAAAAGAACATGCCTGCAATCATAGCAGCACACAGTTCGCCGTACGTTGCCACGGCTTCGGTAGCGTATGCGCCTGATATGATGAAGAAGATTAAAAAAGCCGCAGATACAAAAGGACCAACGTACGTGCATGTTCATGCACCCTGCTGCACGGGCTGGAAATTTGACGGTTCAAAGACCATCGAGGTCGGGAGGCTTGCAGTGGAGACGGCAATGTGGCCCCTGTACGAGATGGAGAACGGCGTTGTTACAAACGTGAGGAAGCTTAAGAACAGGAAACCGGTTGAGGAGTATCTTAAAGCGCAGGGCAGGTTCAAGCATCTTTTTACGATGGAAGGCGGCGCAGAGGAGATTAAGAAGATTCAGGCGATTGCGGACTGGAATGTGAAGCATTTCGGGCTGGAATGACTGCTATTTTTGGTTTGATTGCTTAGGACTTCATTTATTTTCGTGTGAGATTCTTCTGTCTGCGTCAATGCCTACATGAACAAAAAAATAATACGTCGTACTTTTCACCTGTGCGTGAAATACGCCACAACCCCATCCACGCCAGCGCTGTCAATCCTAACGAACCCGAACCTCTCAAACTGCACCACTTTATCCAGTTCCTTCTCAATCCCGCGCTCTCCAATGCCATTATATTCACCATCCGGCGACAGAACCCCGACTTTAAGCCCTTCAGGCGGCGCCCAGTGGATGATACGCGCTTTTTCCTTCTTGACAAGGTCCATATCTGTGCCGATGAACTTCGCCCTAAGCGGCGAGATGCTTGTTATCTCTATATTGTAAAGGTCTTTCAGGCGCAGCCTCTCGCCTTCCTTTAGTATATCCACATCGCTCTGGCACACAAACACCTTCGTTCCCACAGGAATTTCCCTCATTTCTTTTTTTGCCGGATGCAGCGGCGCCCTTGCTATTTTCGGTTCCGCCCCTTCTATATCAAGTTCAACTGGATTCCATACAAAAAAATACCTGTTCGCAACAGGGTCGATGAGCTTGCGGTTCTCTGCATACAGCGTATCAAGACTCAGGCTGATATCCGTCTCCCCGAGACCAAGGTCTATCATGAATTTCCGGAGCGCCTCCGGCATTATGCCGCGCCGCCGCAGAGCCCTTATGGTCGGGACGCGCGGGTCGTCCCAGCCGGTATAGACCCCTTCTGCTATCGCTTTCTTTAAGCCGCTCGTGCTCAATTTCCCGAACTCGTGTATCTGGACGCGCCCCCAGTGCAGCGTTTTGGGATATTCCCAGCCCATGTATTCATAAACATATCTCTGCCGCTTCTCGCTGTCCGCAAGGTCTTTGCCACGGATAATCAACGTCGTCCCCAGGAGATGGTCTTCAACAGCGCCTTCAAAGTCCAGAAGAGGCCAGACGCAGTATTTATCCCCGACCTCGGGTCTGGGATGCGGTGTCTTGATTATACGGAAAGCCACCCAGTCCCGGATAGCAGGGTCTTTGTGGGCTATATCGGTCTTGATGCGAAGAACTGCTTCCTGTTCTTTATAGTCGCCTGAAATCATCTTTTTCCAGAACCCAAGATTTATCTCCGCTCCCTGCTCCCTGTGCGGGCACGATTTTTTTGCGTCCTTTAGTGCCTTGAACTCCTCCTGCCCGCAGAAGCAGACGTATGCGCCGTTTTTCTGGATAAGCTGTTCTGCAACCTTGTAATATTTCGGTACCCTATCTGATGCTATAACAACTTCATCGGGTCTTGCGCCCAGCCATCTGCAGTCATCGAGATACCATTCGTAAGCTTCGAGCATGGGGCGCTTGGTCGCAGGGTCTGTATCATCGAACCTGATAATGAGCTTGCCATTGTATTTCCTGGTATATTCCGAGTTCACCACGATTCCACGGGAACTGCCAATCGTGGGAGGACCATTCGGGTTGGGCGCAAATCTCATCACAAGAGCGCCGTTGAGCTCAAGTGGAGGCAGTCCCTTTTCAGGCTCCTTCTTTTCCTTCAGCTCGGCAATGAGTTCAGGCGCAATTCTTTTCAATTCTTCTTCACGCGACTCCGGGGACATTTCGTTTATTTCACACAGCACGTCTCCCACAAGAGGGGATATTTCTTTGGCATGCGGACGAAGTTCCGAAACTGCCATCACCTTGCCCATAACCGCCCCGGGTTGCGGCATTTTATTATATTTAACTGCGTTTTGCAGGGCGAATTTCTTAATAAGTAGCTTTATTTCGTCAGTTTGCATCGGAACCTAAATCATCATTTGATAATATTAAACTTCGCAAAACCGAACCAATCAATAAAGTATATATTAACATCATTCGTATTCAGGTAAGGTGATACAATGCAGGCTGAGGTTTCAACATTATTTGGTTTA
>JAQUQX010000032.1:0-7351 GCA_028715885.1 Candidatus Methanoperedens sp. | reverse complement strand
CCTAAATCATCATTTGATAATATTAAACTTCGCAAAACCGAACCAATCAATAAAGTATATATTAACATCATTCGTATTCAGGTAAGGTGATACAATGCAGGCTGAGGTTTCAACATTATTTGGTTTAAACGTTTACACCGACAGAGGAGTATATATCGGAAAAGTAGATGACGTAATGCTTGAAGTAAGTGATAAAAAAGTACATGGTCTTGCGGTCAAAAAATTAAATCCTGACATGTTTGACACATCTGGCAAGGGAACGATAATTCCATACAGATTGGTCACAGCAGTAGCAGATATTGTTATAATCAGACATGTCAAAGACAGTTTCAAGAAACCTGAGGAAATTCCCGAGGATTATAATATAGCCGATGAGGAAGAACAATAGATCGTGAGTGATGATTTTTCAGAAAAGGAAATGAAGGAAAGGGAAATATATTCCCACCTTAAGATTTTTCCTCCTTTTGCAGTAAGGATAGACGGGCGGGGTTTTGGGCGCGCGCTTGATTTATTAGAGCTCAAAAAACCGTATGATGAACAATTTGCGCATGCCATGGCGGATTCTGTCGAGTCATTTTTCAGGGAAAGCGGTTTAAATCCATTATTTGCGTTTACGTTTTCTGATGAGATTTCCCTGTTTTTCTATGAAATCCCGTATAATAACAGGATAGAGAAAATCGATTCAATAATCCCAAGTTTCTTTTCCTCGGCGCTTACAATCCGGTTAAACCTGAAAAGCCCCGTGTCTTTTGATTCAAGAGTCGTTCTTCTTGGAAAGGAAGATATTTACAGGTACCTTTTATGGCGGCAGGCTGAGACCTGGAGGAACCATGTGAGTTCTTACGGTTATTATACGCTTTTAAAGACCGGACTTTCCGAAAATGAAGCTGCCTCGCGCCTCAGGAATATGAAAGCCAGCGCCATCCACGAGCTTGTATTCCGGCACGGCACAAACCTTGCAGAAACGCCCGGATGGCAGAGATGCGGCATATTGATTTACAGGGAAACGTATGAAAAACCCGGATACGACCCTGTTAAAAAAACCGAGGTCAAAACACAGAGAACGAAAATCGTGCAGGAATGGAATACCCCGATATTTAAAACCGAGGAAGGGCGAAAACTCGTTGAACGGCTGATGTCATGATTGTGTTCGGGTCAATTTTTGCCTGTATCAATACATTATATTATCTATAATACTCAGTCAGTCGGATTTGAGACATTCATATGAATATTACATTTACACTAATCGCGGCGCTTGCAGTGGCTCTTTTTATGGGACTGAACATCGGCGGCAACAATGCTGCTGCTGCAATGGGCGCAGCTTATGGTGCAAAAGTACGTACAAAGTATCAGGCAGTGATGCTAATAGGCGTGTTCGCCGTCATCGGGGCTGTGCTCAGCGGCGGCGAAGTGATAAAAACGCTTGGAAGCGGAATCCTTCCCTCAGGGACAATATTGATCAAAGGAGCCATTATCTCGGTTGGAGCATCTGCTGTTATTATTTTTCTGGCAAATATCCTGCGCGTACCCATATCCACCAGCCAGGTCGCGGTCGGGTCGGTGGTGGGAATCGGATTTTTCTACGGCGCATCCAAATTGAATACACCGCTTCTTGGCGAGATTGTAATCTGGTGGGTGGTTACTCCTGTTGTTGCATGGCTGCTTGCATATCTTATGGGAAAATATCTTTACACGAATATTCTTATATGGCTCGCCGACCACCACGATTCTGAAGCCTCCATCCGGAAATCCCTGAATGCACTTCTGACTATATCAGGTTGTTATGTGGCATTTTCTGCCGGAGCCAACCATGCAGGCATTATAGTAGGACCGTTTGTGGGAACGGGTGATATCCCTGCATCCTACGGCGCTGTTTTTGCCGGTCTTGCGCTTGGTCTTGGCGCTCTTCTTATGGGCGGGAGGGTGCTGGATACCGTTGGAAAGGATATCTGTGAACTTTGTGTAATTCGAGCCGTGTTTGTGGAGTTCACAGCCGCTATTATCGTGCATGTAGCTTCGATCCATGGAATACCCGTGTCGCTCGGCGAGATTGTGGCTTCCGGGATTATCGGAATCGGATGTGCCAACAGCGGGATGCACATCGTGAAAAGCGAGACCGTAAAGAAAATACTTATAGCATGGGTGGTTTCACCCCTGCTGGCAGGGACACTGGCGTATGTTTTAATGATGCTGCTTTTGTAGACTGACACCGCTAAAGCTTTGGAATCTCCACGACAAAAATCGCCCCGCCTCCGGGATTATCTTCAACCCATATCCTGCCTTTATGAAGTTCCATAATCTTTCCCGCAATCGCCAGCCCAAGACCTGAACCTTTAACTCCTTTCTTTTCCTTCCTGCGGAACCTCTCGAAAATCATATCCTTATAAGCATCTTTTATACCTTCACCGAAGTCCACGACCCGGATTCTCCAGCAATCGCCTTTTTCCTCGCCATCCACGATTATCCTTTTACCAGCCGGGGCATATTTAACCGCATTAGAGATCAGGTTGACAAAGACCTCTTCGATTATTTTATTGGCTCTGGCAGGCATGCTTTGAGTAATGTTGTTTTCAATCGTCATTTGAGCCCCTGTCGCCAGAGGACCCAGGTTTTCGATAACTTCCGCAATTACCTCCCTTAAGTCCATTTCTTTAAATTCAATACTTTCCAGGCTTTCAAGTCTGGATAGCAAGGTGGTGCTTTCCATCAGATCAATTCCCTTGACCATATTTCTTTCAATTGTTTCAACATACACCGCTTTTTGGGAATCAGTCTCAACCTCACGGAGAAGTTCAGCATAGCCTTTGGCGATGTTCAACGGATTCATAAGGTCATGGTGCATAATATCGGTGAAGAGGTCCTTCATGCGGTTGGATTCCTCAAGCTCTCTTGCGTATTTTTTAATTTCTTCTTCAGCTTGCTTGCGCAGAGTGATGTCCCTGTCAATAGCAAAGATATATTTATGGTTCCCAAGTTCAAGCAACCCTGCACTAATCTCGACAGGAAAAACAGCCCCATCCTTCTTGCGATGGGTAATTTCTGTTTTTATCCTCTCACCGTTCAACATGCGCCGAATCCGGTCTGGAGCCTCTCTGGCAGCCTCCGGCGTATCGAGGTCTGTTATGTTCAGGGTTAATAACTCATTAACCGTATATCCGTGCATATCCGCAGCAGCCTGGTTTGCAGCTACTATCCTGCCTGTTTCTTCTCCCTCGGCATCCAGGATAAAAATGCCGTCCCCGGCGCTCTCAAAGAGCATACGATACCGTTTTTCACTTTCCTGAAGTTCATTGTGTGATTTCTCCAGGTCTTCTGCCATTTTATTGAATGCATTTGCCAGTTCCCCTATTTCATCTTTAGAGGCAACTTCCAGTTTATGGCTCAGGTTTCCTTTACTGACCTCTTCCATCCCTTTCGATAATTCTCTAACCGGTTTAACTATAAATGTACTTAGAAATAAGCTTAAAATTATTGAGAAAATCATTAAAACAACTATTATGTTCACAATTGCCCCGATAATCTGGGAAACAATATTGTCGATATAATCTTTCTTGTATCCGATGGAGAGATGACCAACCTCGTACGCGCCTTCTCTTATTACGGTGGTCATTTCAATAACTGGAACATCATTAATTCTAAATTCTGTTGTAAAAAAATCTCCTGTATCTTGAGCATAGTATTTTACATGTTCCGGGATTTCATTTAAAAACGTATGTGAAATGATATTTTTATTTTTATCATATACAACGATATAATAAATCGATTCTTTTTTTATCTCTTTCTCCTCAAACAAAATGCTTGTTACTGTTACATAGTCTTTATTTGCGATATATGGAAATATCCGGCTCTCCAGCACCTCCAATCCAAGTTTTTCACGGGATATTAACCTGTTTTCTAATTCTTTTTTTAATATAGTTGATGTAAAAATGATAGTTGCAGCGCCAAATATTATGAGCAAAATAATAAAGAAAGTGAATAATTTATATTGCAATCTCATAATATTAGTTTAGATTCATAATATCAATCTGCTTCAAATAACAAAAACCGTCCATTGTTTAAGCGGGAAAAATATATTTTATCAAAGGCTTGATGGTCGCCAGTTCCGTAATTAACCGGAATTCCTATACCCACTGCATAATCGTTCAAAGATTCTATTGTTTTTATAAACTTATCCCGGTTTAGCTCCCTCCCCGCTTCGTCCAATGCCTTTACCAGAACTACGGCATTTATGTATCCTTCCAGCCCGACATAATTGGGTTTATCATCCGGGAAATATTTTTTATTCAGATGTCTATAATCATTAACAGCTTTAAGATAAATTGCAGATGTTTCATATGGGTCGGGAACAACCTCGGTTACGATAATTTTGTCTGATGTGTTTATACTGTTCCCTGAAAGTTCCAAAGCAAAAGCATCTGCCCCAACAAAAGATACTGTGTGGAAATAAGGGTCTTGACCGGATTCTTTATAAAATTTCACAAACTTTGCCAGCGGCGTGTATGTGCCTATCATAACAACGGCTTCCGGATTTGCGCTCTTGATTGTTTGTATGGCGTTTTCCACATTCTCCGTCCCCCGAACGTACGTACTTGTCGCAACCGGCTTCATCCCATATTTATTTAATGCGATTTCCACACCTTTTAACCCAGCCAGTCCAAAGGCATCGTCCTGGTAAAAAACAGCTATCTTTTTGAAACCGAATTTTTTAACAAAATAATCAACAGCGGTTTCGGTTTCCTGATAGTACGATGCACGGATATTGAAAATATAAGGTCTAAAAGGAGTTCTCAGTTCTTCAGCGCCAGTAAATAACCCCAGGACAGGAACTTTAGCCTCATCCGCCATGTCGATAATCTTGATACTTGTAGGCGTTCCAACATAATCAAATAAAATAAAGACTTTATCTTCCATTATCAATTTTTGCGTATTGGCTACTGTTTTTGCAGGGTCGTACTGGTCATCATAAGTGATAAGTTTGATTTTCCTGCCGTGTACACCCCCATTAGCATTGATTTCATTTATATATGCCAGGGAACCGTGAATGTACTGTGTTCCCAGGAAACTCGCATGCCCACTCAATGCGGAAGAAGAACCAATGAGTATCTCCGTGTCTGTAATACCGTTGTTAATGACCTGTTCAGTAGTTTTGTTGGCATTTTTTGAACCATCAATTAAATAAGTTACAATGAATATAAAAATAACTATTAAAAGTATTAAAGAAAATATATTCTCTTTTTTCATTTTTCTACCACTTTTCTGGGTTTAATATCCGGCACAATACTCCTGTGTAAGAATTTGACTTACTCCCTAATAAAAGTTAGGTTTTTTTACTTCAAATTTTATTTTTTAATATTCAAGCCTGATTATCCAGTCTCCTTATGCCGGAAATTATAACATTACCAGGCAGTTTTGCGTTCGGTGCCTATGATTTCGGAATCTCCACAACAAAAATTGCCCCGCCTTCAGGATTATCTTCAACCCATATCCTGCCCTTGTGGAATTCCATAATCTTCCTGGCGATGGCAAGACCCAAACCCGAACCTTTTACGCCCTTCTTTTCCATCCAATGGAATCTCTCAAAAATTGCAGTCTTAAATGCGTCGGGGATGCCTTCCCCGAAATCCACTATCCTTATCTTCCATACCATGCCATCATCCTCACTGTGAAGTATTATCCTTTTTCCTTCCTGGGCATATTTTATGGCATTGGATATTACATTAGCAAAAACCTCTTCAATTATTTTATTGGCTCTGGCTGGCATTCTCTGAACTATGTTATTTTCAATTTTCATACCATACTTGTCAGCCATTGAAGAAAGGTGTTCAGTAACTTTGACTATTACATCCTTTAAATCCATGTCTTCAAATTCAATACGTTCCAAACTCTCAAGTTTCGAAAGCATTGTGGCGCTCTCTATCAATTCCATACATTTTGTCAGGTTTCTTTCAATTATCTCCATGTTGGCGATTTTTCCGGGAGCGCTCTCATCCTCACGTAGAAGTTCAACAAATCCTTTGGAAATGTTCAGGGGATTTAAAAGGTCGTGGTGCATGATATCGGTGAAAAGTTCTTTCATGCGGTTGGATTCTTCAAGCTTTCCGGCATATTTCCTGATTTCTTCTTCCGCCTGCTTGCGCTTCGTGATATCGTGGATTATGCCCACCATCGCTATAGGTTCGACGTGGCTGTTTTTGACTATGGAAGTAGTTAGCAGGATAGGGAATATTTTCCCGTTCTTGTGCCTGACCATGAGTTCGCCGGACCAGCGTCCTGTCTCTTTAATAGCGGGCAGTATCACTTTGCTGGCAAACTCCGGGTCTTGATTCATTTCATTAACATGCTTTCCTTTTAATTCTTCGGGAGAGAAACCGTATATTTCTTCTACAGACTTGTTTGAGTAGATTATGTGACCCTCCATATCGGTAATTTGAACCCCGTCAGGCGCATTTTCCACAGCCTCCGAGAAAAGTTTCAGTGCTTCCTCAGCACGCTTGCGCCCGGTTATGTCACGTACATATTCAATTACCCCTCTCATCCGCCCTGTTGTTGTATCTATCATAGGAAAACTGTAGATTTCCAGCCATCCAACTTCTTTTACTCCTTGCCCGTGTTTGGGTACAACTTCGTAGGCGGATTCACCTGTTTCAAGGGTTTTCAATGCCGGGCAGACCTCACAAGGCTTGTTTCTGCCGTGATAGGCTTCGTAACATTTCTTGCCAACAAAAGGCACTGAATGCGGATACCATCTTTGCGCCGTTGGATTGACACGGATAATGTTCATATCTTTGTCGATGATTCCTATGCCATCCTGTATGCTTGCAAATATGTCTGCCAGAAATCGCTCTCCATCCCTTAGCACGTCCTCTGCCAGCATGCGCTTTGTTGCATTCAACTGGGTATTTACGCCGAAAATAACGAGAATGAACCCAAAGAATATACGTACCCCGATTTCATGATATGTTGGGGCGAACATTTGTTCGCTGAGGGTACCCTCGTGGAAAATAAGAGAATCCAAAACAGAGTCCAGAATCCATGCAAGCGCTGCGAATAAAAGAATTGTCCGGATCAGTTTTCCAATTTCATGTATCTGTTTTGGTTTATTGTCGTTTTTTCCGCTCATGACCTATCATGTTTAAAGTTGGTGTTTTTAAACAAATCCCTCATTTAGTAATATTTTCTTTGGATTCTTTATTCTTTTAATGAGATGTATTTATATATCATTTGCGCTGCAAAAACAAAGTTAATCAAAAACCTTTTTTAAACCAGTCCTGCGATCGCACCGGACACATCAACCGTTGAATATGAACCGCCAAGGTCGGGCGTTACTATCCCCTGCTTAAGAACGCTATTC
>JAQUQX010000031.1 GCA_028715885.1 Candidatus Methanoperedens sp. | reverse complement strand
CTACCTTTGCCACCTATTGCAGATGTTGCTAAGGTTTTCTCGATTCCTGCTAAGTCAACGGCTGCTGTTCGCTTGATACCGGTGACTATTGATTTGATAGCGGCATTTCTCATTGGGCTTATGGCATTGATGTCCACGCCGGATTTGAGTTTTACTCCTCTGTCGCTATATAGGTCTATTTTGTCAGTCACGTTTATTTACCTCCTAATTTTTTATATTCTGTCTGTACTATTTTTTGAAATGCTGATGTTGCTAAATGTTTTCGCTTTCAAAATAAAAAAACAATGTCGTACAGACATACCTACTTATATGTGATTAGAATTAGATTTTATCCCGCACATGTGCGGGATTAAAGATTTTTTAATTTAGCAGCAAAACTCCTTCCGAACTCTACACGCACTTCCCAAGCTCTTCCACCACAGTTTTTCCCGCGCCGCTGCCTGTGCCTGCGATGAGGAGTGCGCTTGTTTTAGGAATGGGAATCATTGCTGGGATAACGGCATTATGGGATATAAGCTTTCATCGAGGATGAAGCCGAGTTGCAGACTCCCGATTGAAAATTGGGAACATCAAAGCCCCTGCTCGAGAGGTTTGCATCTCTTCAGTTTTCTGGATCTAAGTTCTTATTCAGGCGCATGTTGAGTATTAGAAAAATGTCTAAATATCATCGATAGTCTTATAATAAAGTAGATAGTATGAAATTGCGGTGTTATGGTACAATATAGAATTGCAATATTTATAACAGCCATCGTGCTGATAGCTCTTTTTTCTGGTTGTACTGGCGGTCAGGATATTACTACAGTTACCAAGAATTTACCTGAAATCCAACAATTTCTAAAAGAACACCCCAATGCTAAAATAACCACAACATACTGGTCAAAAGAAGAAATAGAAAAAATGGCACAGGAAATCAGCCAGCAGTGCGATAAACCCATAACGCCTGTGGCTATGTATAAAGCAATAGTAAGTGATGGAGATTTAAAGATTGTTTCATGGATTAATGAGGGAAATCAAAAAGTGATATGTTCGATAACTGAAGGCAAAGGCTTACAAACAAATACCTCTGCACCCACTCCAACAGCTACACCAATATATACACCAACCCTAACTGATACAATGACCCCGACGTTTACGCCTACATCTACAGTTACTCCAACATCTCAAACTACGCCTGTTGCTACTACCATTTCCACGATACCTGTCCCAGTTGCAGACCAAAAAATCTTCACCAACTCCATTGGCATAGATTTCATACTGATACCAGCGGGTGAATTTGACATGGGTTGGCCAATAAATGACAGAGATAGGTTTCCCATGCAATGGCCTGTCCGTCGTGTAAAAATATCAAAAGTTTTCTATATGGGCAAATACGAGGTCACGCAGAAACAATGGCGCGATATAATGGGAAACAACCCCTCGCATGTAAAACCATCGTTTGATGAGGGTGCTCCTGGAGGAATACAATGGCATGAGGATATAATGGGAAACAACCCTTCACATTTCAAAGGGGATGACCTGCCTGTTGAGCAGGTGTCTTGGAATGATATTCAAGAATTTGTCAAAAAGCTCAATGAGAAAGAAGGTACTGATAAATACCGTCTTCCATCCGAGGCCGAATGGGAATACGCAGCGCGTGCTGGCACAACTACAATATATTCATTCGGTAATAACGCTTCAGAACTTGGCGATTATGGTTGGTATGGGGGGAACTCAAACTACACGACACACCCAGTCGGACAGAAGAAGCCCAATCCATGGGGGCTGTACGATGTGCATGGCAATGTATGGGAATGGGTGCAGGATAAAATATGCAACTATGACGAAGCACCATCGGACGGTAGTGCATGCACAGGGATGGCTAATGATACTCGTGACTTACGGGCTGAGCGGGGCGGTCACTGGCAGCGCGGAGCTGATAGGAGCCAATCGGCAAGCCGTCGATTTGATCCGCCAGATGGCCGTTATCCAGTCGTCGGCTTCCGTCTGGCAAGGGATGCGTAGCCGTTTTTCAGACAACAAAGTTGCTACGCCACAAATGAAATATGGGGATACATGCAAGTTCGTAGAAATGTAAAGCCATGCGCATCAACTTTGATGTCCCGTTTTTACATCAGCGATAGTTTTATCATAAAGCAAGATATTTCGTAATTACGGTGTGTATGGTACAATATAAATCTGCAATAGCTATTACAGTCCTCGTGCTGATAGTTCTCTTTTCTGGTTGTACTGGTGTTGAGGATATTACCCCAGTAAATAATTCTACCTCAAATTCAACAGCTACAAAGACCTCAATGATTCCCCCTACATCCACAGGTACTCCAACATCAACTATAATTGCTACAGCGACTCCAACACCTCAAACTACGCCTGTTGCTACAACCGTTTCCACGATACCTGTCCCAGTTGCAGACCAAAAAACCTTCACCAATTCCATTGGCATAGAGTTCATACTGATACCAGCGGGCGAATTTGACATGGGTTCACCAATAAATGAAAAGTATAGGGAGGCTCATGAAGGGCCAGTTCATCATGTGACTCTCAGAAAAGCTTTTTACATGGGCAAATATGAGGTCACACAGAAACAGTGGCGCGATATAATGGGAAACAATCCTTCCTATTTCAAGGATAATGACAGACCAGTTGAGCAAGTATCATGGAATGATGCACAGGAATTTATCAAAAAACTCAATGAAAAAGAAGGCACTGACAAATATCGTCTTCCATCCGAGGCAGAATGGGAATATGCAGCACGAGCGGGTACAACTACAATGTATTCTTTTGGCGATGATGAATCGAAGCTTGGCGACTATGCATGGTATGAGAAAAACTCGGGTGAAAGAACGCATCCAGTCGGGCAGAAGAAGCCCAATCCTTGGGGTTTGTACGACATGCACGGCAGTGTATGGGAATGGGTGCAAGATAGAACGCCTGGTACTAGGTACTGGACAATTACCGATAAAACTGGCTGGGATGAATGGGTGCAAGATGGAGCGCCTGCTACCTATGATGGAGCACCCGCAGACGGCAGTGCATGGGAAAGTAAAGATTATATGGACTTGAGGGTCGAAAGAGGTGGTAACTGGCGGAGAGACGTAAAAGACCTCAGATCAGCTACTCGTTTCTGGGATCATCCAGATGGTCGTTTTAAAGGTCTAGGTTTTCGCATCGTGAAGGATTTGTAGAGTCGCTTTTCAGACAAAAAAGCATAAGAGACTTAATTTCCCCTCTCGTTACGCGCCTGACTTATAGTTTTTAGCTGGTTGTTCTGGAATCCTATCGCCATACGAGCATGAAGATTAGCCCTTCAGACACGGTACGATGTACGAGGCATGTACATTAGCATTTAATAGGGCAATACTCTGTCATATTCGTGCGCCTTCCCAAGGCGCACTGGAACCCATGATTATAGGGGCTTTTATCTGCCTTCAAATATCACCCGCTCTTCATCCTCCCCGCAAAACTCCTTCCGAACTCCACGCACTTCCCAAGCTCCTCCTCCGTGGGCTGCCACTTGAATTTAATACCTTCCTGCAATATTTTTATCTTCGCTTTCTCAAGAGTCTCCTCAATGAGCTTCACATTCTCCCCGCTCCAGCCGTACGAGCCAAAGGCAGCGCCAACTTTATTCTTGAACTTCAATCCCTTCAAATCCTCAAGTATCGGCTTAATCGTGGGGAGAAGTCCATTATTCAACGTAGGTGAGCCGATAATGATTCCCTTGGTTTTGAAAACCTCTGTAAGTACATCGTTGCGGTCGCTCACTGCCATGTTGAACAACTTGAACTTCACGCCTTCTTTCGCAAGCCCCTCTGCTATCGCCTGCGCCATTTTTTCAGTGGCGTTCCACATCGTATCGTATATTATAACAGCAGAGCCGTCGTTGCCGCCGGATGCCCATTCATAATATTTATTCACGATTTGCAGCGGGTCCTTTCTCCAGATGATTCCGTGGCTCGGCGCGATGATATCCACGGGGATGTTCAATTTCTTGAATTCATCAATTTTCTTGATCACAAGGTCGGAAAAGGGCGTGAGGATATTTGCATAGAATTTTATGGCTTCCTGGTAAACCTCTAGCATATCCACTTCATCATTGAACCGCCCTGAGGAAGCGTAATGCATACCGAAGGCATCATTGGGCATCAGGATATTCTTGCCTGTAAGATACGTGAACATGCTGTCGGGCCAGTGGAGCATGGGAGCGGTTACGAACACAAGGCTGTTTTTCCCGAGGCTTATGCTGTCGCCGGTTTTAACGGTTTTGAAATTCCAGTGCTGCTGGTGATGCTTGTAGATACTCTCCTTTCCTTTTTCAGAGACCACAACGGTAGCGTCCGGTATGTATTTCATCAGTTCGGGTAGCCCGCCCGAATGGTCAATCTCGGCATGGTTTGCTATCACGTAATCCATTTTCTTGACGTCTATTATCTTTTCTATGTTCTCTATCATCTGCCGGGAATATGGACCCCATACCGTGTCAACAAGTGCTACTTTTTCATCTATTATCAGATAGCAATTGTATGTTGTTCCCCTGTGCGTCGAATACTCATGCCCGTGGAACTTCTTGATGTTCCAGTCCACATATCCTACCCAGTACACGCCTTCTTTTAATTCTACGACCATTTTAATCACTCCTTGATGCGCCGAAATCCTGTATTTGTATCTTTACTTTTAACGTACTTAATACTATTGAAGAATTTCGCAAAATTATGGTCGGATTTTTGAATTATTTTATAAGACTCTCCCTGATTTTGCGCCCTATCTCATTTGCTTTTTCAATGACCTCCTTCTGGTCTTCTATCGCCGTGTATTTATCCTTTGACGGCACAGCGCCTTTACCGAATAAATGCGGAACTCCACTTATCCCGCAGGTACCTCCGTATCCGCAGGAAAGACATGAAATGTTCCCGGTTCCAGAGAGCTTACCGATGACGTTAATTCCTTCCATTTCCATAAAAGCAGCAATCTGGTCAGCGGCATGGTCTACACTCGGTATTCCCCGCCCAACCCCGACTGCTACCGCCGCTCCAATTTTATCTTTATTGAGCATTCTTTGATGATGCATGGAGTACATACGTTCAGTCAGCATTTTTGTTCTTGAGTCAAGAGTACCGTAGGTAGGATAGCCGCCAATAACAAGAGCCACACATTCTTTGATTTTATTTTCAATGATGTGCCAGTCGTCCTTCTGCTTGCAAATATTGTCCTTAGCGCAGCCAAGACAGGCTCTGCATGGATGTATATCGTACCCTGAAAGTTTGATGAATTCGTAATCAATGCCAGTAGCTTCAAGCACTGTTTTGACCAGCCTGTCAGTGTTGCTGTTGTTAACCGGGCTTCCGCTTATTCCTAACACCCGCATTTTAAATCACCTGCTTTTCTACTGCGGTTCTTGATTCTCACTTTAATAAGTCTCCCAATTCTTTCTGCTTCAGCCATAACTTCGGGTTCATCTTTTACAGACCTGTGGCTTTTCAGGAATTTAGCAGAGCCGTGTGCGTACGGCTTGTTATCAGGGAGGAGTTCAAGATACCCCTTATACGCTTCCTCAACACCCAGATCCATGCCTGTCAGTTCTTTCGAGTACGCGTTCCAAACGGTATAATTGCATGTCTCACCGGGCCCACATACGAAGCAGCACGGCGTTCCTTTTGCCGTCATGCTGCCGACAATTTCCATCCCTCCGGCACGAAGAGCATTTCCAATCCACTCCGCAACCATCTTTTCAGCAGCCACTCCTACAGCCACCGTTGCTGCAAGTTTTCCGCCGGTCAGGAGTTTTACATGCCTCTTTGAATAAAGCCTCTCTATGAAGGCCTTTGTAAAAGCGCTTGCTGCGCCGTAGAATGTGGATGATCCCACGACGATAGCATCTGCCTCCATAACCTTTTCGGAAAGCCATTTGAAATCGTCGTTGATTATGCATTCGTTTGTGCAGACACATTTCATACATGCAATGCATGGACCTACTTTTATAGATGAGAGCTTGACGAACTCGGTTTCTGCGCCTGTGGCATCAAGTATGGCTTTTACCAGTGCGTCAGTATTACTGTTCTTAGTGGGACTTCCACTTACTCCAAGTACTTTCATTTCATACACCTCTTAAAACCAGTTTCTTATCTAAGTCAGCGGTACAGCAAGAGAATCCAGGAATTTATTGTAACCAGTGAACAGTTCCATGACTCCAAGCACCTCTACAATCTGGCCGTCTGTAAGACCAAGGGATTTTAGCTCATCTGTTTCACGGTCAGTAATCTTATGCGGAGTAAGTGTCGCTTTCCTTGCATATTCAAGGATCTTTTTGTCCCTGGGCGAAATCAGGGGACTCTCAATGTTTTTTGTTAAATCATCTATTCTTTCCTGGCTAAATCCCATCATCGAAAGCGCCATAGAGTGTGAAGCCACACAGTATTTACAGCTATTTGCCGCGGATACAACTACTGCTATCTGTTCCTTAAGCTCGCGGGGAAGTTCGCCGCCCATCAGCAAAACCTTTGTCTTTTCCCAGTTCACCAGCAGTAATGCTGGAAAGTGGGCATAGGTCTTAAAAAGGTTCGGAACCATTCCGAAAGCTGCTTCTATATCTTTATAGATCGCCTTAACCTCGTCACTTGCTTCGTAATTTTCTACAAGTTTTATTCTCTTCATGTTGATCACTTATTTTGATAAAATAAACAGGCTCAGAGCCCTGCTCTTTCAACGATTACATCCGCAACCTGTTTTGCGCTCTTAAAAGGAAAATCGCTTGCTTTTAGCAGTTTTCCGGCTTCACCTGCGGTTACTTCAATTCCGCCTGCTTTGCATGTGGTATTTGCACCGTTTGGGAATGCGGACAGGAGTTGTTCCGGCGTCTTTATCGGGAACTTTGCGCCTGCAAGTCCTGCGACTATCTGTGCATGAATCTCTTCTTTTACGCTCATGTTTTTTCCTCCGTCATTGCTTTTATCTCACCTGCTGTTTTGGAGATAGGGCAGCCGCTGGCATGTTTTTCACATTTGAAACATGCGCTTTTTACGGCATCTAACGACTTCTGTGCTTCTTCTTTTGTTACTTTTTTGTTTGTATATTTCCATTCAGGCATTTTATTACACCTCGATAACATATTAGCAGGTTATTGACATATACTTAGCCGTCATAAAACTATACCAACTACATTTTAATATACAAACATGACCTTTAAGGTTGTAATGGAAACCCTTTTATCTTGATAAGACAAAACATCTTCTCATATGGTAAATAAAAAGGAGGACTCTTACAAAGAAATCCTCGAAATAAAAAAAAAGCTGCATGAGATACATAATGACATGAAACGATTTGTTGAGCAATCAAGCCAGCAGCATATTGAACATGTACTTTCGGGTTCCCGCGCTAATTTTACTAATGCGATCATCGGGCATGTTCTTGATGATATCGATGGTGGTCTTGAAAATAATATGGTCAAAAAATGTGAGATGCGTGAGACCTGTAAATCAGACTTCACAGGATTCCTGCAAAAGAATGCAAGCCTCATAAAGCAGGATGAGGTTCATGAAGATATTATTTTGAAAAACCAGTCGGATTTAAACGGTATGAGGAGCAATGCCCCATCGAAGCAGTGCGAGAAATGTTTTTCAAATGTCCAGACGCTTTTCGGGAAGCAGGTTGATTTGATGCGGTCACTGCAAATATATAACACGGATAAAGAACAGAAGCAGGAAATATCAATATTGCCTGACGAACTGATTGTTACTGACATACTTGAACCGCTATCCAATAAACAGCGCCTGCAAATCCTGAAAGCAATTGCGATAGAGACAAAAACCTTTTCAGCGCTCACTGAACTCACAGGACTTCGTGGGGGGAATTTACTTTTCCATGTGCAAAAACTGCTTGATAGCGGAATGATCTTACAGCGCCATGAGCGGGGGGACTACATGATCACAGATAAGGGATTCAAGGTCTTAAGAAGTATAGGCGATATGTATTCGGTATTGAACTCCTGAAATTATAAATGATTTTCAGTAAAAAGATTAACCGGAGGAAAATTAATGAAAAGCTGCTGTTGTGAAATAGGTGATTCCAAAGATTGCACTTCTGTTTGCAAAGAATGCAGCAATACCGGGAAACCAGTTATGGAAATAACATTAAAAAGTATGGTCAAAAAGCCAGTGCTTGAAGCCATCGGGAATCCGGAGGGATTCTATTGTTGTGAGACGCCCACCTGCGAAGTTGTCTATTTCAATAATGAGCAGCAGGTCTATCTTCATAAACAGGATGTAAAAGTCAGGGTTGGCATAAAAGAAACGGAAAATCCTGTTCCGGTGTGCTATTGTTTTGGATGGACACAGAAAAAAATCTTTGACCAGGTCATGCAGCAGGGACACAGTACCGCAGTCCGGGAAATTAGTGCAAAAATAAAAGCGGGAGAATGTGCCTGCGAGATAAAAAATCCTTCCGGAAGATGCTGCCTTGGCTCAGTTAATAAAGTTGTTAAAAGAGGACTGAAACTCTATGGTAATAAATGATTATACCCCCTTTATTCGGTGCATTTGACATCTGTCGAGTGGCATTTCGGGCATCGCTGACCTGCGCCTATCCCTTTGAACGACTTTCCGCAGTGATTGCACAAATATTCATGCGGTTCCATCCCGCCTTCAAGCTCTAATCCGAAAGAATCTCCTACGCTGCACATATTACCTCCTTATTTCTTGATTTTACACGCTAACAGTGAGCCAACCCTCCTGCACAACTCCAATTCTTCATCACCCGGCATCCTCTTTACCAATAAATCCTTTACCATCTCCATGTTATAGGATGTTAATATTTTATTGATATCGTCTGTGGCTTCAAAGCTCCAGCCGTATGACCCGAACGAAAGACCTACTTTCCCTGATAAGTCGATATCGGAAAGGTCTTTCAGGAATTTTTTAACGGTGGGCATCATGGCATGGTTATAGTTGGGCGAACCTATGGCTACGGCATCGGCATCCGCAAGTTCGTTCTTGTTTGCCTCATTTACGTTTTTCAGCACCGTCTCTATGCCCTCCGTCTTTGCGCCCTCCTCTATCGCTACAGCCATCCGCTCGGTATTATGCATACTTGTGCCGTAGATTATTACGAGTTTTGGCATGCTCCCTCAATTTATAATTATAATTCGTGGTATTTCTACCTTTTCTCAGCGACTTTCAATAATTGCCGGGGGTATTGTAATCAATCAAAAACTTTATGACCAATGCATACTAAACGACAAACGGTGATAAATTATGGTGAAAATGCCCCCTGAAATAAAGGATATTGTCTCAAAACAAAAGCCATTACCGATAGCGACTGCCGATAAAAGCGGTAAGCCAAATGTGGTATTCGTTACCATGTGGAAAATCCTTGACGATGAAACTATATTATTCGTGGATAATTTCTTTAACAAGACCAGAAAGAACATTGAAGCCAATCCCGTAATGGCAATAGTAGCATACGATGGCGATGCGAAGAAATCATACCAGATAAAAGGTACCGTTGATATCGAAAACAGGGGCGACAGGTATTCAAGCGCAAAAGAGATGGCTGATACCAAGAAACTGCCGGGAAAAGCAGCCATTGTCTTTCATGTGAAAGAAATATACGACGCCACATACGGACCTAATGCCGGGAAAAAGCTGGCATAATTAATTTTTTTTTACCTTTTTAATTCAATATAGCTTTGCCCGACAAGAACAGTACCGGCATCATTTACCATCCCGGTTATTTAAAACACGAGACCGGTGTCCATCCCGAAAGAAAAGAGCGTTTGCTTTCGATAATTGCGCATCTGCGGGAGACCGGAATGATGGAACAACTGGCTCTTGTTGAGCCGAGGTATGCCGAACTGACCGAGATTCAGTATATTCACTCCTCGGATTACATCGAAAAAGCCAGAAAATATTCCGGGCTTGAAATCCCGTTTGACCCCGATACCCCTATGTGCAGGGATTCATACGATGTCGCACTGCTTGCGGCAGGCGGCGCGATAACCGCTGTAGATGCAGCGCTCGATGATTTCGATTCCGCATTCGCGCTTGTAAGACCGCCTGGGCATCATGCTGAGCCGGACAGGGGTATGGGCTTTTGCATATTCAATAATGTCGCGATTGCATCTCGCCATGCGCAGGAAAAAGGAAAAAAGCGCGTGCTGGTGGTGGATTGGGATGTGCATCACGGGAACGGGACGCAGGAGGCGTTTTACGGCGACCCTTCTGTATTATATTTCTCAACGCACCAGTACCCGCATTATCCGGGAACCGGATGGCTTGACGAGGTTGGAAGCGGCAGCGGGGAAGGTTACAATATCAACGTGCCGCTGCCTGCGGGAACCGATGATGCCGGATTTATTGCGGCGTTTGAGGATATTCTTGTTCCTGCTGCACGGGAGTTTCGCCCCGATATGGTTTTAATCTCAGCCGGGCAGGATGCGTGCGCCAATGACGGGCTTGCCCGGATGAGAATGAGCGTGAATGGTTTTGCCGTACTGGCGTCCATCGTAAAATCAATTGCCAGAGAGAACGGCGCAAAAATTGCCGCAGTGCTTGAAGGAGGTTATGACCTCCGGCTTCTGGCTCATTCTGTTGCTGCTGTGCTCGATGTTTTTATGGGAAACGAACCTGAAAGGAAGCAATCTGTTATCAGCCCGCAAATAAGGAAAAGGTTAGAAGAAATAAAAAAAATACAGAGCGAATACTGGCACCTCTGACTGTATCCGGCACAAGGCTCCGATAGATTAATACGTAAAAAGTTAGTATTAGCGCCAGAAGCCCGGTAGTGTAGCGGTCAATCATGCGGGACTCTGGATCCTGCGACCAAGGTTCGAATCCTTGCCGGGCTACTTGTTTTTGTCTTGCGAATAATTGCATATCGGCTCATATTTTAACAGGCTAAAACAGGGCGCAGGCATCGGGATACCACAAGTAAAAAGTGTTACCGGATGGGCCCGCGGAGATTCGAACTCCGGATCTCCGCCATGTCAAGGCGACGTCATAACCAGCTAGACCACGGGCCCGGCTCATCCCTGTAGTGGATAATCGTTATTAAACCTATCGATAAAGCTATATTACAACAAACACACATGAAGTAACTTGTCAAAAATGGGGATAGAAAGAAATGACTCTGAATAAAAGACTTATTGTGTTTCTGGCGGTTGTTTTATTAATTGGGCTTGCAGGTTATTATTTTATCAGCATCAAATCAGAGGAAAAAGAAAAAATTCCGCAGGTAAAAGAGCCTGAATCTCTGCAAATAGTAAATACGATAAGTATCGGGACTATCGGGAGCAATCCAGTAACACAAATAAAAGTATTTCAGCCCACTGCAGACTACGTAGCTTCGAAACTCGGCAATAATGCAACCGGGTATAAAGGCAAAGTAATTATTGTAAAAACCATTGATGAGATGAGCGACCTGTTGAAAGAGCAGAAACTGGATTTATTTATAGACAGCCCTTTTACAACTGTTATTGTTGATAAAAAAAGCGGTGCAGTGCCATTTTTAAGAAGATGGAAAGAAGGGGTAGGGCAGTATCATACCGTATTCATAGTTAAAAAGAATTCATCTATTAACACATTAAATGATTTTATCGGGAAAACTATCGCATCTGAGGATTCAGCGTCCACTTCAGCATATTTTCTGCCAAAAGCCTACCTGGTACAAAAAGGCTTTAATGTGAACCAGTCGGCTGGGAAGAATTATATCAGGTTTGTATTTAGCGGGAAAGCCGAAAATACCCCATTATGGGTGGTTGAAGGAAAAGCCGAGATAGGCGCGATATCCAATATGGATTTTATAGAAATTCCTGGATACATTAAAGACAAACTGAAAATCATCGACAGGACAGATGATGTGCCAAGACATGTGGTTTCTTACAGGTCAGGGCTTGACCCGGCTCTGGTGAAAAATATCAAACAGATATTCCTGGGCATGGATAAGGATGCACAGGGCATTGAAATCATGAAGAATTTCCAGGGAACAAAAAAATATGATGAAATATCAAAGGATGAGGTTTTTAATGCCAGCAGGATGGTAGAACTATTGAATAACAATAACAACTAAAGAAAAAGAGGACAAATTGGTAAAACAGAACTTAATTTACAGGTTAACGCTTCTTGCTATTGTACCTGTTGTTTTATCACTGGCTGTGTTCGGAAGCGTATCGTATGGCATATTCAAAGAAAAGCTGATACAGGAGCGTACAGAGGAGGCAAAATACTTTACGGAACATTTTTCTGATGATATTAAAAACCCATTATATTTTTTAGAACTGGATAAATTAAATATTCTCGTCAATAATCTTAAAAAAAATCCTCATGTCCTGTCGGTGTATGTTATGGATTCTAATGGGCGGGTCATCACAGACGGGACTCCTGAAAATAAATTTTATAATCAAACCTTAAACGATGAATTCAGTAAAAAATGCATAAAATGCAATGAGATGTTCGTTGAAATTGATAATAATATTCTCCATATTTCTGCTCCGGAAATTATCACTGAAAGGATTGGAACCGTAAGAATAGATTTTTCTTTGAAAGAACTGGATATAGTTCTGGCTAACTTAATTGCCTTTCTTGCTATGCTCGGCGCTATTATATTAATGGCTGCCATATTTATTGGTATTTACATATCCAATTCTGTCTCAAAACCGATAATAAATTTGCGTGACGCGGCTGGTGAAATTGCCAGAGGCAATCTTGGCGCCAGAATGGAAATTAAGTCAGAAGATGAACTCGGCGAACTGGCAGGGGCATTCAATACGATGGCGGAAGATTTGCAAAAATCAATCGATGAGCGCAAGCGTACTGAGAAAATACGCCTTGAAAATGAGCGTCTCATCCTTGCAAACAAAACAAAAGCAGATTTCCTGTCAATGATGAGCCACGAACTGCGAACTCCCCTGAATGGAATTATGGGCTACTCACAATTACTTAAGCAGAAGATGTCGGGAGACTTAAATGAAAAACAGGAGCATTATGTGGATAAGGTTCTTATAAGCGGCGAGCGCCTGCTCAACATTATCGAGGATATTCTTAATCTGACCAGTGTAGAAGCCGGGAATATAGAATTGTTCATAGAAAACATATCTGTACCTGATATGATAGATGATACCATTTCCATCGTAAAAGACAGGGCTGCAGCGCATAATATTGTTATGAAAAAAGAAATCGACGCCAGGCTGGATTTAATAGAGGCTGACAGGTTGAAATTCAAGCAGATACTCTTCAATCTCCTCGATAATGCCGTCAAGTTCAGCAGGGGAAAAGGAGGCGCCATAACCATAACCGCGAAAAAAGAAGGCGATATGGCGCGGTTCTCGGTCTCGGATGAAGGTATAGGGATTAAGGAAGAGGATATGGGAAAGCTGTTTAAACCATTCGAGCAGGTTGATTCGGGATCTTCAAGACACTACGGGGGCGCAGGGCTGGGGCTTGCAATTACCAAAAAACTGGTTGAGTTGCATGGCGGAAGCATCACGGCAGAGAGCAGGTTTGGAGAAGGAAGTACCTTTACATTTTTACTGCCTCTCGTCCAAAAAAAGGTGGAAAGTAATAACAATAGTATCATACTCGATAAAGCCCAAGTTTTATATCATAACAAATTAAAATAGTTTTTAATGGGAACAGTAAGCGCAAGAAAAAGGATTGAATCAATAGAACGTGATGTCATCTCGTCTATGTTCGTGGGATTGCTGTCCAAGGACGATAAGTGGCTGGAACATACGCTTAATGAAACTCTTCCCAGGCTTGAAGAGCGTTCTCTTCGCCTGGCGCAGGAATGCAAAAAAAACGGGGAATGCGTTGAAGGTGAAATGCTGTGCGATGAAGCGCGTATCAGGGCTTTATTTAAAGAAACACGCAAAAAACTTGAAAAAGAGCACATTTCCAGAGAATCGCATTCGAGATTTGGGCATTGAGAGCTCTCTACATATACCCCTGAATCGGTGAATTCGTTTCAGTCTTCTGGGGCTGCTTCCTGACTTCTTTTGGCTGTGTTATCTGCCCGAACATTTTTTCATAATCATTTACATGGGATAAGAGCCAGTTTGCAAGTTCTTTTGCGGCTGATGGCGAGAGTATAATCTCAGTTTCAACACTCCGTTCTATCACCTTTAATTCATGCCCCTCTCCGAAGCTTTTAGGGGAGTCATTATAAAAAGCTATGCGGAAATCATAGGGTGTGTGACCTCCTGTTGCTCCGATAGCATATACCTGCCTGAAATCCTTACTTTTATTAAATTCAACTCTGACAACGCCTGCCATATCTTATCACAGGGTGCATGTAGGCGCTGCATAAAATAAAACTATCCATGCCGCTAACTATTTATTGCACCGTTGCGATTTATCGTCCATGCAAAGCCTTTCCAGGGAAAAGTTTGAAGACGAATACAGGCGATGGATAAAATACGCGGCAAAGGATGTTGCTTTTGCATTAAACCAGTTGAAGCCCGACGAAATAAAAAACATAATAGCGAAAAATGAGCAGTATCTTGAAAAGCCGGAATCTGTTTTCGGGACGGATGGGCTTGGTGCAATCAAAAAATTTGCGCCCCCGAACATAGTGCTGCTCTCAACCGATGCGGTCGTGTTCTCGCAGAGCATTTTTGCCCCGCTTCCAGGTGTTTTTGATTATGCGGGGGCGATGAACAGGCGCTATTACCTTGGCTCGTGGTATTCGATAATAACTCTCAACACCGCATACTTGAAAGAAGCCAGCGAGACCGTGCTGAAATACGTCCTATTCCATGAGATGTTCCAGAAAGAGGTTTACGAGGAAAATATGAGAACCGGCATACGTAAATTCACGCCTGAGGAAAAGCGAAAGATTAGTAAAGAGACCTTGAACAGGGCGATTGAAATGTCAGGCATAACCCCGGAAGAACTTTCAGGGGAAAATGAACTCATGCTCAGGATTTCATGGCATTCCCCGCTTCTCCTGAAACCCTTTGCCGAAACTGCGCTTTACTGGTATATGGAAAGAAACCTCGAAGAGTTCAGGCAATATGCCGAGGCGAGCAAGAACGAAAAAGAAGATACTATAGGAAAGAAATTAAATTCAGATTTCAAAGACTGTCTTGATTTTTCTACAGATATATACAGGACGTTCCTTACCGATGTCAAAAAAGAATTGAACTACATGGATTACGGATACACATGAAGATTATAACTGTTGCAGATACTCATATTAAATCAGGCTCGATTGTGAAGCAATTGCCCGGAAAACTTGTGGGATTAATTAAAGACGCCGACTTGGTTATCCATGCAGGTGATTTTGTGACAAAGCAGGCGTACGATGAACTTTGCGGCATTTGCAGGCTTGAAGCCGTACATGGAAATATGGATGAAGAGAGCTTGAAGGCGCTGCTTCCCGAGCGTAAGGTTATAGAGATTGAAGGCAGGAGGATAGGAATAGTTCACGAGGCTGCTTTATCGCTTCAGGATACCACAGGCGCATGGTACATGGCAAAAGAAATGGATGTGGACATCATGGTTTTTGGTCACATACACAAACCCGTTATCGAAGGAGACGATACGTTCCTTATTTGCCCGGGCAGTCCTACCGCCCCGAGATTATCAGAACCAAGCGCAATTGAATTGGTTATTGAAGACGGGACAATCCTGGGAAAAGTTATCACGCTTGAGGGAAAAAGGTGCGGGGCGCTTGAGAGCATCGGGAATTTTGATAAAAAGTTATGAGAGAATTGAGCATATAAAATAATCAGTAGGATTTATGACCTGAAGACGTACCGCTTCCGGCAGGGCACGGCGGGTCCCCCATACGCGAGATGTAAAATATGCATTCGATAACTGCAGCATACCTCACCCGAATACCACTAACAAAATTTCTTCCCGTACGCCTCGCTGAACATCTCGTAAAAATCAATTATCCTGAAACCCATCTTCTCCCCTGCTTCCTCCTTCAGAGCCAGCACCCGTTCAAATGAAAGAACGCAGAACGGGCAGTTTGTAATAAGCGTGTCAATCCCGAATTCCTTCGCTATCTCTATTCTCCTTATCGCAAGTTTGTCAGCAAGGGCGGGAAATGCCGCTCTCACACCGCCTCCGCCGCCGCAGCAATATCCCGACTTTGGAACCTTCACAAGTTCAACTCCCGGTATTTTCCGCATCAGTTCGATATAAATCTCTTCAGCCAGTCCGCTGGCTCTTATGTGGCAGGGATAATGATACATAGCCCTTATCTTCATCATCCGCAGGTCTTCTGTATTCAGGTCGATGTTCGAAGACATGTATTCTCCGACATCGAATATCCTGAAATTCATGGGTATATTGAACTCCGAAGCAAGCCCCGGGAAATCGTGCCTGAACGTTGAATTGCATCCGGAACAGCTTGTCAGCACGTCGGTCACTCCTCTTTCGGCGTATTCATTGAATATGTTGAAGTTATTCTCCACGAAAGGACGCATGCTGTCCCTCTGACCGATTCTCATGAAGGGCGAACCGCAGCATGTTACTTTTTTGGGCAGGTGCACCGCGACCCTGTTTTTGCGGAATATGTTAATTATCGCCCTCGCAACATCCTGTTTTCTCCTGTTTATTATGCAGCCAAGAAACAAAAGAACCTCTGCCTGCGGCTCTCCATCAAATTCCTTGATGTATTCCGGAAATATCTCCGTGGCTGGCTGGCTTTTGACCGGCACGACTGCGCCTGTTGCAAGTACCGAGTTTATAAGCTTCTTATGCTCGGGAAGTGGAGCCAGCCCCTTTTGCACCGCCTGGTACCGGAGCCGCTCTATTGCGCCTCGCCTGATGTTGATTTCCTTTGGGCAGGCAAATTCGCATTCCTGGTCAACAGGGCATTTGTAAAGCCCCAGTTCCACTGCCTGCGCCAGCCTGCCCGCATTTTTATCCCTGGGGTCAGCCGCAAAGCGCAGAGCCGTTACGAGGGCAGCAGGTCCGCAGAATGTGTTATCCACATCAAGAGTGTTGCAGTCAGAATAGCATGAACCGCATAATATGCATTCCCTCATGCTTTTTGCCTCTTTTAATAACTCTGGAAGTACCAGCATCTCATTTTCAGAAATTGCAGCGGTATTGTCCCTGATAAGGTACGGCTGGAGCTGTTTCATCCTGTCGTAGAAAGGCTCAAGATCCACGACCAGATCCCTTATGACTTTAAAGTGATTCAGCGGGTCTATTGTAATCTTTTCCACCTGCCCTGTTATCTTTGTCCTGCACGCCAGGCATCCCCTTTTATCGACCCTGAGCGCGCATGACCCGCATATCGCAGACCTGCATCCCTGCCTGAATGACAGGCTGCTGTCGATATTTTCTTTAATGAAATTCAGGGCATCAAGTACCATAAGCCCCTCTTTCCATGGAACCTGATATAATTCGTAATGCGGTTTCTCATCTTTTTTTGGGTCGTACCTGAATATGGACAGCTTTACGTCTCCCGTTTCCATCATTGTCTCCTCAATAGGCTCTCGCCTCCGGCTTGAATGACGTTATCCTGACAGGCTCAAAACGCGCATGTGGTTTCCCGTCCTTCATGGTAAAAATCGTATGCTTGAGCCAGTTTTTGTCATCCCTGTCCGGGAAATCCGTCCTGAAGTGGCTTCCCCTGCTCTCTTTCCGAAGCTGTGCGCCGTATGCCATAAGCCCGGCATTATCCAGCAGGAAACAAAGCTCTACCGCCTGCATTAATTCCGTATTGAATACCCTGCTCCCATCTTGTACCCTTACCCCAGCATATCTTTCCCCCAATTTTTTCACAGTTCTCATGGCATCTTCCAGTTCTCTCTCGTTCCTGAATATTCCCACCTTATCCCACATAACCTTCTGCAGTTCCTTTCGTATTCCTGCCTCAGGTTCCCCCCCGCTGCCTTTGAAAAGATTTTCTATCCTTTCCTCTTCGCGCTCTACGACCTTTTTCGGGATTCCCGGCATTTCTTTTTTCCGTACGTATTCAAGCGCACTGGCTCCGGCAAGTTTCCCGAATACAAGGGTTTCTGCCAGGGAATTCCCGCCCAGCCTGTTGGCGCCGTGGACAGAAACGCAGGCGCATTCCCCGCAGGCAAATAATCCGCTTATTGAACTATAACAGGCATTATTCGTCCTTATACCGCCCATGGTATAGTGCTGCGCCGGCTGCACTGGAATACAGGTCTCCGCCGCGTCTATATTCGCGAAATCCTTTGCAAGCTTATATACCTGCGGCAGTTTTTGCAGCAATTTCTCCCTGCCAAGCTCTCTCAAATCAAGTTCAACGAACTCCGCCCCTTCCCCGCCAATCCCGCGCCCTTCGTTTATTTCCGTCTGTATGCTCCTCACAACTATATCCCTCGGGGCAAGTTCCATCATCTTCGGGGCATATTTCCCCATAAATCTCTCGTTTTTTGCGTTAAGGAGCGTGCCGCCTTCGCCTCTTGCAGCTTCTGATATGAGTATGTTCGTCCCGATGAGAGTCGTAGGATGGAACTGGACAAATTCCATATCGCTAACCTGCGCTCCCGCCCTGTATGCCATCGAAATCCCGTCGCCTGTGCCCTGGTGCGAACTCGTAGTCCTTTCGTAAACCCTGCCGCTGCCGCCTGTCGCCACAATTACGGCTTTTGACCGGAAGTATGCAATCTCGCCGTTTTTCAAGTTTATAGCAAGAGCGCCCCTGCATATGTTATTTTCAACAACCAGCGAAGTTGAAAGCCACTCCTCGTAAACTTTGACGTTGTTTTTGATTATCTGTTCATATAACGTATTGAGCAGCTCATGCCCCGTGGCATCGCCGGCATAACACGTCCTGGGAAAACTCCCGCCGCCGAAAGGTCTTTGCGCAAGTTTACCATCGGGCAGCCTGTCGAATATGGCTCCGAAAGAATCTATCTCCACGATTCTTGAAGTTATGCTCTTGCAGAGTATTTCCACGGAATCCTGGTCAGCAAGATAATCCGAACCCTTGACCGTGTCAAAAGCATGCTTTTCCCAGTCGTCAGGGGCGACGTTCCCGAAAGGTGCATTTATGCCGCCCTGTGCTGCCCCGGAATGGCTGCGCAGGGGGTGTACTTTCGAAATAATTGCTGCATCCGCGCCTGAAGATGCCTCCAAGGCTGCCATTTGTCCTGCTAACCCGGCTCCTATAATCACCACGTCATGTGTTATTACGTCCATTTCTGCCCCAAATTTTTCCCTTGCTTTGCCAATCAGATATTAATAGTTATTAAAACGCTTTCTAATATAATATCTCTTTTCATTTGCTGCGTGGGGTCTTGAAGAAAAAGAATTGGGCTCATAAAAATGGCGCCGAGGTAGGGATTTGAACCCTAGCTTACCGGAAGGTAAAACAGGTCTCGAGCCTGCCGCGTTAGTCCGCTCTGCCACCTCGGCACAAGTATCTTTTTAATATAGTTTGATAGCTATTAACCTTTGTAATTCCGGTGTTTTATGAGGCTTGACTCTTATCTTGTGGAGATTGGCAATCTTGGCTCCCGTGGGCGCGCAAAACGCGCCATTCTTGAAGGGCACGTCACTGTCAACGACAAGGTAATAACAAAACCTTCTTATGATGTTGCATACTCCGACAAAATTGAAGTAACACAAGGTCTTGATAAACCCGCTGGCTACTGGAAACTCAAAGAAATACAGGAAAAAACGAATCTTATCAAAAAAGGGGACGCCGTGTTAGACATAGGTTCAAGCGCGGGCGGGTTTCTCCTGTTCGCATCCGGGATAGCATCCCATGTTCACGGCATTGAATTCAGCCGGGAATTCCACTCCGAACTCAAAAAGCTCGCCCATGAACATTCTAATATAACGGTAGAATTCGATGATGTATTCACAAAACCTTTTGAAAGTGGAAAGTTTGATGTTTTGCTTCTGGACATCACTGCAAGTCCTTTATCATCAATAAAAGCCCTTGAGAATGTATTTACAGCACTCAAGAGCGGCGGCATGCTCTTACAGGTCTTGAAATTACCAAAAGATAGTGAGAGGGAACCTATCATGAAGAAACTGTCTTCACTTGGACTGGAAATTATCCGTATTATCGAACCTGAAAAAAAAGAAGCTTATATAATAGCTAGGAAATTGTGATTGATTGTAATGGAACAATTTGATTTTGATCTGGAACGTGTATTTAAAAATATAAACGACAAAAAATGTAAAACCATCGGGCTGCAATTTCCTGAAGGTTTTAAGAGGCGGGCAATTGATATTGCCCGGAAGATCGAAGAAAATACCCATGCGAGCGTCATTATTTCAGGAAACCCCTGCTTTGGCGCCTGCGATGTCGATACCATCCTTGCAGGTAAGGTCGATATTCTTTTTCATTTCGGGCACGCGGGTATGGGTAATTATGATAATGTGGTCTTTATTGAAACGCGCTCAAATGTTGACGTTTTACCCGCTTTAAAGACAGCGCTTCCCATGTTAAAAACACGGAAAATCGGCATTATAACCACAGTCCAGCATATCCATAAATTAGAAGAAATCTCCGGATTTTTAAAGGAAAACGGTAAGGATGCAGTTATTGGAAAAGGAGATTTGAGGGTAAGTTACCCGGCTCAGGTACTCGGCTGCAATTTTTCGGCAGGGCGCGTCGATTGTGAGGAAATACTCTATGTGGGCGGCGGGTTTTTTCACCCGCTCGGAGTTGCGATTGCCACAGGGAAAAGAGTCATTGCGGCAGACCCCTACCTGAACCAGGCAGTCGAGGTTGTGCCTGAAAAATTCCTTCGACGGCGAAGTGGATATATCGCAAGGTCAATGTCCGCAAAAGTCTTCGGTATTATCGTTTCCACAAAAAGCGGGCAGGACAGGAAAAAGCTTGCCCGAAAACTTGCGGGAATTGCACATAAGCACGGCATTGAGGCGCATATCATCATGATGGACCTGGTAACGCCTGAACAATTGCTGGCTTTCAAAGTTGATGCGTATGTGAATACCGCATGCCCGAGAATCACTATAGACGACGCGGAAAGATTCCATGTTCCAGTACTTACGCCGCAGGAGTTTGAGGTTGTGCTGGGTGAGAGAAAATGGGATGACCTGAAAATGGATGAGATACAGGAATAAAATGAATACGAAGCTGTAGCGGTTAATACCTGCTTTTAGCTGCGTTGGGGTCTGAATGATTATACACCGGCGCCTGGATTATAGTAACATTAACTGCCGCTCCCGTATGGCATCCTTCGCAGGTCCAGTGACCCCTTGAGATAAAACCGCTTGAGCCGTTCGCATTGCCTGGAACCTGCCCGAACGAAAGACCTGTTGCATAACCTGATGACTGGTTGCTTGCCCCGAGATAAAATGACTGGTGTACATTCGGCTGGCTGAGATTGTATCCTGCAGCTGTGATGTTAGAAGTACTCCCCAGAAGTCCTGGACTATTAGAAGCATTAATCCTGTTGCCGTGACACCTGTCATCATCGCAAACCCTGACCACTATGCCAGTATGCGCGGTTGAACCTGTTAATGTTGCATTGTGGCACAGCATGCATATTCCTGAGTTTACGCTTGTATCCAAGCTGACGTTTTTCAGTTCGTTTGTATTTTGATTCTGCCATGCTCTGGAGGAGGAATTCCAGTTCCAGATAGTATTGTTATAGTCGGTTATGGACGAGCCGCTGTACGCTTTACCCCCAAGTGCAAGATACGTCGTATAATTAGAGTTTGCTGCTGCTGCCCTGTGTTTCTGGTAACTTGCGCCAGCCTGTAACTGGGAAAATACATCTGAGTGGCACTTATCACACGGCACTCCGAGTCCGCTGTATGATGAGTGCTGCCCTGCGAAAAGCGCAACAGTATTCGGAATCGAGTATAAACTGAATGCCATCAAAGCAAGATATAAAAATATTTTCTTGTTCATGTCATCACCCCGAACTATTAGCAAAGAATTGCTGTGCGTGATCATACAGAGTTGCAGTGTTATTTGTTATATAGTGGGCAGACTGGTTTAAGCCGCTGATTTTGGTGCTTCCATCATCGTGTATTGTAATGTTGCCTGTTGTTGTATTATAATCGGAGTGACAATTGGTGCAGTAAATATTTTTGGTAAGGTTATGGGCTGCATTGATATTATAAAGCTGCGTGGCATTCGGAGCATACCCGTGACAGATGCATCCTGCATTCCTGTGGGCGTTTGATGGCAAATTTATGATGGTGACCTTATCCGGATGGCATTTGATGCAGAAATCCGCTGCCGTACCAGCAGATGTATTTTTATTGACAGTATGGGTTCCTGAAAATACGGCATATGTAGTAATCATGGACGCACCTAATATTACCCCGAAGATTGCAAAAATTAATAGTAGTTTCTTATCCATTTTTACCTCATGAATACGTCTTATCCGGATACGTGTGGCAATAGTTGCAGTCATACGTCTTTCCATAGCCGTATGTGCTTGTGGCGCTGCTGTACAGCGTTGAATTATGACATTTGGTGCAATCAGTAATATACACTACCGACCCGCTTACACCCGTAATTGAATAGCTAGAGGGGTTTCTCGTGATATTATGCCTGTCCCTGTCTGTGATTGGGTTCTGCTGTACAGCATGGCAGTCCTCGCACGCCTTTCTTGCGCCGATATTGTTGTGCCCTTTCGTATGACAGTCCTCGCATCCCAGAATGCCGTGGGGGCTGTTGTTGAACATTGTTGAATTTACATATCTCTCTGGTTTTCCAACGCTGTTCATGTAATTATACGAGAAATGACATCCAGTACATGTCCCTGTAGAAATGTTATGAACAAATTCATCCATCGTTGCGTTATTACTCAAAGACTTGCCGTGACAGACTTTGCAGGTAGAATCATTGTAGTCAGGCGACAGGGAATGGTTGGAATAACCGCCTACATTGTATGGTGCATAGGGGGTAGAATTAGTAATCTCCGGAGGCACCGGCTGATTGGCGCCCACAAATACCTGGGTCATGTTAGTATAGTTCTTCCCGCTATTGGAGTAGCCCTTGTAATGGCATCCTGCGCACCAGTTAGTGCTGTTAGTGATAGATGAATTTAGAGGATTGCTTCCGCTCCAGTTACCTGGCCTGCCAATAGGTGTACTATTATGTCTCGAATCCCCGTGGCAATAATTGCACATAGTCTGCTGGCTGGTATTGGTCCAGTATGGGGTTAAATTCCATAACGAGCCATTCAATGGATTATCACTGTGCTGAACTTTGTTTGAGATTTTTGGAGCTGTGCGTGTAAGTATGGAATCAAATGTGGTTTGCTGGTGGCAATCTGTACAATTTACTCCGGTCTGGTTACCGGTAGTATAACTCAAATCCGATTGCAGGTATGTCATTGGATGTATATTTCTCTTATTTATGCCTGTATGGCATTCCGTACAATTAACCGTATTATTATGCTTTTCTTTATAACTTGTTACTGCACCAGTATAATTGGTATTCCCGCTTGATACGTTTAAGCCGTGGCAATCCAGACAATAAGAACTATTATGCATTGTAACATTAATATCGGGTTTCCTCAATTGAGCCCCATGTAGTCCGGAATTGCTGCTGTTGTGGCAGTCGCTGTCACTGCATGAAGGCGAGGTATTGTATCTCTGGCTGTGGTTCGATATGCTCCTGTTGGCTGTATCCTGGAAAGTGATATTGAATTCGCCTGTTGCATTCCTGTGACAGTAGATACAATATTCATAGCTTCCTGCACTCTTGCCAAAGCCTGACCTGTTGGCACCGTAATGGTAGAAACTCGTGTTGCCTCCATTGAGCCCTATCCCGTCGCTTGCAAATAAACCGTAATCCGTATCGTTATTGGATATCTTCATCGTTGAGACGTTTTCATGGCATCCTATACATGAGGCAAGAACACTCGTCTTATTATCCTGAGCCCTTATATTTGTTGCATTCTTGTAATGGTTGTATATAATCGTCGCATTGTAAGCTCCCGCCATGCTCCCGCTTGAGAGGTGACAGTCCGTGCATATGTAGGGCGTGTCTCTCTTATCCGGGTGAGTATTGTTGGTGGGTGCGTACCCGCTTGTGTTGTGGCATGCCC
>JAQUQX010000030.1 GCA_028715885.1 Candidatus Methanoperedens sp. | reverse complement strand
AATTGCTGTGAATATAGACCATGTGCATTTGTTCTTCCAGTATCCTCCGAAGTATTCTTTGAGCTTTATCGCCAAGAAAATTAAAGGAAGGTCAAGCAGGCTCTTGAGACAGGAGTTCCCGCATCTTTGCGAATGGTGTGATGAGCATCTATGGGCTCCGGGTTGCTATCACGGTTCTGTCGGGCAGGGCTGGGAAGTCGTGGAGAAATATATTTCCACACAGAATTGCCCGTCTGATGAGAAAGCTTTATAGGCAAAAAACGCTAACAAGCCCGTGTATCATTAAGTACGGGGTATAGGTGACTGCATCCACGCTCGTTCTCGTGCATCCGTTAGAGTATTTAAACCAACATAACAACAACGGAACTGAACAGGGGCACGGATAGGGCTATGATTTCTGTTGCTCAAGATTTCATTTGTGGAATATCACACTAATTAGATGGTAGAATAGAGAAAGTTAGGTATGCGATATACAAATAGGAGCAATGTTGATTATATAAAATTATAGCTAAGAGTATATATATAAATTCAAAATGTTTACAAAAAATAGTGATCGATTTACATTAAAGGTTGAAGTTTCTAAATCATTGTCCTAAAATGTAATTCTCTGCCACACCAGCACTTATAGTTCCTCTTTTTTGCACAACTGTTGCCGTAATAAATTGTACTGTGTTTACCTACACAGATGTAAAATCCTTCTGATCCTCCAATATCTTGACCACAATCCTCACAAATCAATCCCATTTTTACCTCCAATTTTTCAAACTTTTGTGTTGATGTTAATTTATTACAATAAAACTTTTACGGTTTTTTTCGTGCCCTCTCTGTTAAACAAAAGACCAAAAGTACGAGTACAATAGATACTTATGCACCTACACCGATGCTAAATACGATAGGGGTTACGTGCATCCATTAGAATACCTTGAGCAAGAATCGCAATCTTGGAATGAGATTATGGGCACGAATAAATTACTAATCTAAGGGTAGTTACCAATTCAAGAGTTTAGCTTATAAATTTAACTATTTTTTATACTTGCAGTAAAATTTATAGTATTCATCCCCTCATTAATATTTTAATAGTAAATTCCAAAGAGGGGATGAACATTGGAGTTTGATGTAGATAGACACATAAAAACCTATTGGGACAAATTCATCGGTTTGACCGATGAAAATAATGAAGAGTTCGCAGATGCAACCTCCGAGAATAGTGTTCGAGCATCGAAGTTTTTAGAAGGGCTTAACCTTGACCCCATAATGCCAGAAATCAACAAGCACTACGCTGTTGAAGAAGGTGAAGAGAGGTATCCGAGAAGGTCTATGGTAAAGACTTTTATCTGGAGGAATATCAAGACAATCAAATATTACACGAAAACAGAAAGATACCTGAGTAACCACCCTGATGAAGCCATTGAACTCGGTTTTAATATCGATTTAGATGGAAATGCGATAGTTCCAGACCATGAAACATTAAGACATTTTGAAAAAGTGAGGTTGGGCAATAAAGGAATGGATGCCATAATGGAACTCTTTTGCATCAAGGTTGTAGAAGCAGGGGACAAACTTGGATTAAAAATTGGCAAAAACACAGGAACAGACAGTACACCAATCGAGACGTGTAATGATCCCGATGGAAAATACAATGGGCATTATAAGAAGGAGATGGTAAAAGCACATATCACCACTGATTATGACCATAACATTCCTCTGGCTAAAAAGGTATGTGGTGGAACGGAAAATGATGATCAATATCTCGAGGAAATGCTCAGAAAAACTGCTGTATCAGCTAAAAATAATATGCATGAGACCTGGTTTGATGGTCAGTATAACAGCAATAAAAACATTGCATTTGTTCACGTTGAATTCGGTTTGATTCCTCATTACCACATAGATAAAGATTGGCGGGAAAACGTAGTCTATGAGCATAAATTCAATGGAAGGACGTATATCTACACACCCGAACAGGAGATAAATTACCTATACAGAAAATGGTGGGAAGAGCCTGACTACAAAAAAGATGCAACTCTGGAATACATGATGCAATATTTAGTCAAAAAAGGAGTATACGAGCCTGTAGCTATGTATTTCAGAAATGCTTACATGAGAGAATATGAAGAATGCCCTGATGGAGTTATTGATGTGTACAACATGAGAAACTGTAACGAGGGAATTAATAGCTACTTAAAAAATCATCTTGAGGCAGAAACGCATGTGAACGGCAAGGGCATGAAAAACATAGACTTACATGTAACAATGTGCTGCATAGTTCTTCTTGCGGTTGCTTTAACCAGATTGCAGCATGGTTTTAAGGAAAATCTCTCTTCAGTGCCTTATCTTACTTAGGGGGTGAAAAAAAGTTACCAACGGTTTTGAGTAGGCTTTGGTAAGTACCCTAATCTAAGAACCATATTCTGAAAAGATTTATCAATAAGCTTAACATTTCAGTATATTGGGTGCAAAAATGTCAAAGTTCTGTACGAATTGTGGATATCAATTACCTGATAATGCTAAATTCTGTCTCGAATGTGGCGCTAAGCTTGGAGATTTTTCCAATGATGCTTTCCTTAATCTTAATGATAATGTGATTCAACGATCTCAAGTGGGTGCAGCGAAAACAGGAAATATTATAGTATCTCCCGTAATATCCAATAAAATAATATCTTCCGAAAGTGTTAATACACAAGTAGATGCATTGGCTAGATATATAAGGCGTCTCGCGGCGGAAGAAGGAATGACTACATCGCAAATAATAGAATTTCTTCATGATAAAAAGGGATATAGTTTTAGTGAAATTGATGATGGATTACAAGCAGCATTTCCCGGAGATAGGCACTTCTAAAGCCTTTCACATTATTTTACAGCCCAAGTTATAGCTTCTTTATTTTTTCCTGTTAATCTCATAATTTTGTGCCCCTTATATATTTCTGGTACTCAGAAAAATGAATAAACGATAGAAACCCTCATGCACCCGCGCCGGGATGCTTCGCGATTCATCGCGGAGTCCGTGACTGAAAACAATAGGCGTTTTCATGCTCCCAACATGCGATAAAACTCCAAAAACTATCTATTCCTACTAAGAAATCAGGCGCTCAACGATAAACTGGTGCCAAAACAACCAATAAATATGCATTCAAGAATTTAAAAACAAAATATATATATACTATTTTAACTCTAATATGGTTATTTGTGAAATTATCACAAAAATGTTAACTTAGTAGTCTGGATGAATCAAATGTTAATTGAATTTAGTTTGGAGAATTTTCGTTCCATCAAGGAGGAAGTCACATTAAGTTTAGTAGCTTCCTCTGATAAATCGTTAGATAATAATTTAATTACAACAGAAGTATTAAAAAAAGATAATCTATTACGAAGTGCAGTATTATATGGAGCAAATGCCTCTGGTAAGAGCAACGTTGTTTCAGCCATTAATTCTTTGAGAAATTTGGTGATCCTGTCACATACATTTCAAAAAGGCACTGAAATTAGTTATTCTCCATTTAAACTTGATAATGAATATCTTTCCAAACCAACTAAATTCAAAGTTGTCTTTATCAAGAATAACACAAAATACGTCTACGGAGTTTCTTTTACTAATGAAAAAATTATTGATGAGTATTTATATTATTATCCTGAAGACAGAAAAGCAATAATTTTTGAAAGGAAGGACACTAATGACTACAAATTTACTATAAATAAAAAAGAACAAAAATTTTATTCTGAAAAAACTTTAGATAACGTTCTTTATCTATCAAGTTCGACTCAATTGAATTATAAGAAAACGGCTGAAGCCTTTGATTGGTTTAAAAATACTTTAGCATTTATAGGTGCGACAGATCATCCTCAATTGATTGATTTCACCATGAAATCACTTAATAAAGATGCAACATCAAAAGAACTTATATTGAAAGCTCTCATAGAAGCTGATTTGGGAATTAATAATGTTATTGCATCCTTTGAAAAGATTTCAATTGATGAAATTCCTGTTATGATTCAAAAACAAATAAAATTTTTGGTAAGTCAAATAGGGGATGATGTCGAAAAAATGCTTATTAAAACAATTCACAAAGTTGTTAACGAAAAAGGTGAAGAGCATGAGGTGGAATTTAATTTTGAAGAAGAATCCGAAGGGACAAAAAGAATATTTGCTTTAATAGGCCCTTGGATTGACGCATTAAACAATGGACGTGTCTTAGTTGTAGATGAATTGGATACTAAACTACACCATTTCCTAAATCTTTTTTTAATAAAATTATTCCAAGATCCAACACAAAATAAAAATAATGCCCAACTAATCTTCACGACACACAATACTAATTTACTTGATTTAGATTTATTTAGAAGAGATCAAATCTGGTTTACTGAAAAGGATCCAAGGGCTGGAAATACAGACCTTTATTCTCTCATAGAATTTAGTCCACGCAAAGATAAGAATGTTCGAAAAGGATATCTTGTAGGAAGATACGGGGCTATACCATTCATAGGCGAAGAAAGGATATTTTAAAATGGGCGGGTATAGACGAAGAAAATTAAGAGGGAAAATACCACGCAAAGTATTCGTAATCGTCTGTGAGGGAGAAAAAACAGAGAGAATATACTTTAATAGGTATAAAACAAGATATTCTTATTTGAGAATTGAGACGCCTAACTCAAGATGTACAGACCCGATTAACCTTGCAAAATTTTCCAAGGACCAAATAAAAAAAGAGGCATTAGATTTAAAAAATGGTGATTCCATTTGGTGTGTTTTTGATTGTGACGATAATGACGATGAAAATATATCCAAAGCCTGTAAAATTGCAGGAAAAGATATTAAAATATGTCTGTCAAATCCCAGTTTTGAATTATGGTTTCTTTTACATTTTTCCTTCGTTGTCTCCAAATTAACACGTTCTGAAGTAATAGAAAAATTAAAAGAACACATACCAGGCTATGAGAAGAATAAAGACTATTATGATATTTTATTAGGGGACAGACCAACGGCAATTGATAATGCAAAAAAATTAATTGAGATGCACGAAACTCATGGAGTAAAATTAATCAGTGTTGAAAGTAACCCTTCAACCCAAGTTCAAAACATTGTTGAAGAAATTCTAAGGATTACTGAGAAATAAGAATTGTTACTTCAAGATTTCTAATTTAGTTTAAATCAAATCTATAGTAATGCGCCTGATTTGAATATCTTATCCCAAGTAACCAAAGAAGAGCAGAATTCTTGAGCATCCACAGGATGCTCTCGATTTCAATCGGGAGTCCGTTACTGAAGACGATAGGTGTTCTCATCTCGTATATGATATAGGAGACAAGAACAACCTTTTCAAAGCAAAAACAGGCACACAAAGATAATTGATCGACATAAGGATAATAAATGGTAACTCGATGGGAAGGATGCAACATCGGTTTCCAAATATCCGGATTATTATTACAACCACAACAAAATGAAAATTGCTATAACCCAATCATAAACCAAGCATAAAATCTTATACCATTCAACAACTTCAGTTTGAATAATTTTATGATTATGAATAACGTCCCAGAGCCCATGAATTAGATAACCTGCAATTAAAAAATATGGAGATATCCATAAACCAGAAATCGCCAAAACTAAGAAAAAGAACATACCTGATATTTCTATCATTATTTCTCTCTTACGTCCATCAGATAGCGCAAAACCCAAATAAATTGAAGCTATAACCGCCAGGAGAATAACAAGTAATTCCAGTGTCTTTTGTTTTGGAAACATCAATATAAAAGAGATTGTTAATAAAGCTAAAACAATTCCAACAATAAATTCTCTTGCATATTTATTCATAATTTTCATGAATTAATTACTATCAAACATAAGCTTTACGATATAATACGGGAAATTCAAGATCATAAGCCTGCGCCTGAATTGAAGCACAGAAATCAGGTAATCCGATAGAAATGCCAATGCCCTGCAAATTTCATTACGATGTCGGTTACTGCATCCATGCTCGTTATCGTGCATCCATAAGGCGATAGACGCCACCGATGCGAAGCAGCGGCGCAGTTCCAGGTTGAAAGAGCTGTATTATTGATTTTTTGTTTCTTTAAACGATACAGTTAAGCTTTGCAATTAACATGAATACCACCATGGAAAAGTGGAAATGCACGCTCTGCGACTATGTATATGACCCTGCCGTGGGAGACCCCGACGACGGCATTACGCCCGGAACAGCTTTTGAAGATATACCTGACGAATGGGTCTGCCCATGGTGCGGCGCGCCCAAAAGCGCATTCAAAAAGCTTGAGTGATTGGCAGCATAATTACAAAATTAAAAACAGTATTATCGAGGGAATCCCCACCAGTCCCCACAATACCGGGTTGTATCGCCATACTTTGGCGCCGTCAAGCGGTCCGAAAGGTATCATGTTGAATCCTGCAAGGAACACGTTGATAAAGGCGCCTGTTCGGAGGAGCGCATATGCTAAACCTGAAGTCACGAAGAACGAAGCTATAAAAAACGATACTGCAAGTACCAGGTTTACCACCACGCCCGAAACCGAGATGTACGCAAACTCTTTTGCGCTCCTCTGGGTGTCCCAGTAACGGTCATCAAGCGGGCTGTAAAAGACCTGCCGGCTGCGAATCATTACCGCGCCGGGCGCTGCAAATACAAAGCCGCCGCTGGTTATAACTGAAAGACCCAGCGCCAGCATAAGCCCCATGGGACTTGCTTCATAGTCCGCCGCATATCCGTATTTTTGCGCCGTGAATTTGTGGGCAAGTTCATGAAGAAGAAAGCCTGTCCCCACGCTAAAAGCCACTATTATCAGCCTTTCCGTGCTCAGGCTGGGATAGGTGAATGCAATGGTGAGTACGATTAAAGAAGCTACGAGGTGTACTATCTCGCGGGTTTTTGCCATGTGTCACAGGTAAGCCTTAAAAGATATAAACTATACCATGCCGCATGCGAAGTTCGATAACGAATCCTCATGCAGCGGGCTTTTTACCGCGTACAGGCACTGGCGCGCATCCTTGTGATACAGCCGCTCTTCGAGCATTCCTTCAGTTTTAAGCCTGGAGAGAGCATAGCGCACAGTGCGCGGGGGGAGATAGCTTTCAGCTACGAGTTCTTTTTGCGTTAGCAAGCCTTTGTATTCCAGCACCTTGAAAACAAGCTTTACCGATGGGGATAACTGCACTATCCTGCGGGTGTAAACGTCCTGTACCGCTGCGGTTTCAGAATAGAGGTATTTTTCCGTTTTTGTCATGTAAATATAAAGATGTATTGATACGATTTAAATCTTTAGGCAAAATATGCCTGTTTTCACCAAAGCACCGCAAGCAGCACTATCACAATCACCGTAATCCCTTCCTGCATCAGCGTGGCGAGCAGCATAATCTGCATCCCCAGCTTCGGGGAAAATATGCCCGTATAATAAGGAATCGTGAACCTCAGGCGCGTAATGCTTGACAGCACCCTGCCTACAAGTAACGTTATCACAATCTCTTTTGATGACATTATCCCATCTGTCAAAAGCCTGCCCGCAATCGTATATGCTCCGATGTTGCTTGCAAACCATGCTGCGATGACGGGAAGACCCTGCGGCGGAAGGTATGCCAGCGCAGAAAAATCCTTCATGTAAACAGCTATCATATCGAAAAAACCGATATCGATAAGCTGGAATACGATTATTGCGGCAATTATCATTGTGGGAATGATGCGCCGAAGCGGCGGCAGCGAAAATGACAGCGCATTCTTAAAAGCCGCGCCGAATTTTTTCTTCTCAGCATGGCGTTCGATGATTCCTGGTTTTTTAGGGGCTAACAAAAAATGCCCCAGAATAAGGGTTATGGCAGTCCTGAACAGCCCCACGCCTACTACTATTCCCAGATAAATCAATCCGGAAGTCCCCAGTAATATTATCAGAACCGGAAGCAAGTCCCGTACAATAATGAATGTCGAAGGAAAAGAGTTGATGAGCGATGCGATAATTGTCTCTTTCTTGTCTATAAGACCTTTCTTATTAAGCTCTGCCACCATCGAATTTCCGGCTGTGGGAGAGCCGAATGATACGAGAAAACTTATGCCCGCCTCTTCACGCAGGTGTGCAAAATGCATGAACGGTGCTGTAACAAAACCGAGTTTCTGTACCAATCCAAGCTCTATTAACAGCTCCATCAGGACGATACCGATGATCGTAGCAGGTATGACAGATATAAGATATTCGAAAGCAGGGAGTAACGCATCAATCCACATTATATATTAATAGGCTGTGAGTTTTAATAAAGTTTGTACTGAAAATGACCTTTTCGGAAACCTTATTTACAGCTAAGTGAAAGTAATATCCCTCTATGAAAGACCTCCTCTCCTGGGACCAGACATTATTCAAAGACAGCGAGCTTTTCGAGCTTGACCACGTACCAGAGCACTTTCTTCACAGGGACGCGCAGCTGCAGGCTCTGATGTATTGCATCCGCCCGGCGTTTGGCGGCTCCCACCCCCTCAATTCCCTGTGTATTGGCGCCCCGGGTACAGGCAAGACAACGGCAGTGTTTAAGATTTTTGAAGAAATCGAGAAACACACGCCGAAAATAGTCCCTGTAGTTGTGAACTGCCAGGTAAATTCCACGAAATATGCGGTATTTTCCCAGATTTTCAAGAAACTTGTGGGATTCGCTCCGCCTGCGTCCGGCGTTTCTTTTAAAAAAGTGTTTGGTGAAGTGGCAAAATATCTTGCTGAACGAGAAAAAGTGCTTGTGGTGGCGCTTGACGATATGAACTATCTTTTCTATGAGAACGAAGCAAATGAAGTGCTATATCCACTGCTGCGGGCGCATGAAACGCATCCCGGGGCGCGTGTGGGCGTTGTTGCAATCCTGAGCGATACCGGCGTGCCGCATATACTCGACCCGAAAGTAGAATCCGTGTTCCTGCCTGAAGAAATAAAGTTCCCCCAGTATTCCAGCGGCGAAATACGGGACATCCTCTCAAACCGCGCAAAGCTGGGATTTTATCCCAATGTTCTTGATAACAGTGTTCTTGAAAGGATTACCGAACACACGTCTGCACTTGGGGATTTACGCGTGGGGATAGACCTCTTGAAACGCGCAGGTCTTAACGCAGAGCGCCGCGCCGGCAGGACGATAGTGCTTGAGGATGTGGAGTCGGCATACGAAAAATCCCGGCTTGTCCATCTCTCCTATGTGATGCGGGCGCTGAAACCTGATGAAAAACTTCTTCTTGGCTTGATAGTGGATTCTCCGCAATCGAATTCAGGCGAGCTTTACGAGAAATTCCATGAAAAGACAGCTCTCGGGTACACGCGTTTCTATGAGATGCTCAACAAGCTTGGCTCTGTGAAGCTCATTGATGCCGATTTTACAGGTAAGGGGGCGCGCGGGAGAAGCAGGGTGGTTACGCTCCGGTACCAGCCCGGTGAAGTCAGGGCGAGGCTGTGAGTTTAGAGCTATTCTGGATAGCGTATAAATTCCGTAACGCAATTTAATACCAATAATCCCGTTACGGAAATTAGTTCATCGCATTTATTACCTTACATGTCCAATATCTCGGGCATGTACTACGACCTCTTTATCAGATTTTTTATAGGCGGCGCAGTGATAGCCGGAACAACCTGGATAGTGGAATTTTTTGACCCCAAACTTGGAGGCATAATTGCAACCATACCTTCTGCAACTATTGTAAGTCTTCTCATTGTTGGCAGCGCTGTTGGTGAGAAGGCTGCGGTTACGTTTGCAAAAGGGATTGTGCTGGGGAACATACCATGGTTTGCCTATATTTTTGCGGTGATTCTCCTCACGCAGAGAATAGGTCTTGTAAAAAGCCTTGCTGTCGGGCTGTTAATATGGGTTTTGCTGGTGCCGTTAACATACAGGCTTTCACAACTTGCATAATTCCGTTACGGTAAATACTATATATAATCCCGTAACGTAATTAATCCCTAAAAACTCCGTTACGGAAAAGTTATTTTTATTCAAATCTCTTATTTTAATTTATAACGAATCTTCTCTGCTAACCCCTACATTTCATACCTGTGTAATAGAGTTAAAAATAAGGCTTCCGGCAAAAATATGGTTTTTTGTGGTGGTAGCCAGAATGTATGCCTAAAAGCCCGAAAAAACTGCGTATAAGATACATTATACGCAGTTTTTATATAGGGGAATGAACAAAGGTATGGTTTGTTATGACAAAAGACCTGCCATCCACATTAAAGAAACTGGAAACCGAGTTAAAACTCAGGGGCTTTTCAAAGCAGACCTCAAAGATGTACCTTTTCTACAATCAAAAATTCCTCGCATACATAAAAAAACCGCCTGAAGATGTGACAGAAGACGATATAAAAGACTTTCTTGCATATAATATATCAGACCAATCGCTATCAAATGCCTCGATAGCCCTGATAAAAGCCTCGCTTAAATTTTTTTACACAGAAATGCTCGGTAAAAATATCTCCATGATAAAAACACCAAAGGCGTCAAAAAAGCTACCTGTGGTGTTGAACCGGGCGGAGATTAAAGAGCTGCTGGATAATACAAAGAATTTAAAGCACAGGCTGTTAATCGAACTCCTTTACTCAACAGGGCTTCGGCTTTCGGAATGTATCAACCTGAAATACTCAGATCTGGATATTAACGACGGCATCGGCTGGGTGCGCATGGGGAAAGGCGCAAAGGACAGGATATTCATAATCTCCGATATTTTCAAAAATGACCTTATTGGCTACACGGAAAAAACCGGCGCCGATGGCAAAGGATTCATATTTTCCGTGAACGGCAGGAAAATGTCGCCTCGCAGCATCCAGCATGCGATAAAGGTCTCAGTAGAGCGCGCCGGCATTGAAAAGGACGTGCATGTGCATACCCTGCGCCATTCGTTTGCCACGCACCTGCTTGAGAACGGCGTGGATATAAGGAAAATCCAGAAGCTGTTGGGGCATTCGAATTTGCAGACCACGCAGATATACACGCAGGTTTCGTCGGAAGAGATAAAGAAGATTAAAAGCCCGCTGGATATGCTGTAAATTGCGTAACGGATTTTTTGAAGATGTTTTCCGTAACGGGTTTTATTCGAAATAAATCCGTAACGGTATTGTTTGGTAAATTACCGTGACGGGATTAGTAGTGGGCAGAGGAGGGTGGTATGGTGGTAAAAATAGTTTTTCTGCCCACACAATTCGTATATATACGAACGATAGTATTTATAGATTACGCTTGGTGTAAAGTCATTAACGATATTCGTTCATTAAAGCTACCCCTTGAAAGCCTTATCAAGTACAGCCGGCATCAGCGCATCCACCTTTGCATGCAGGTTGTCGTTGATATGTATGTACTGCTCTAATTGCGTTACGGAATTAGTAATACTATTTTCCGTAACGGATTTTATAAAAAATAATGCCGTTACGGTATTATCTTCTTATTTTAGCGTAACGGTATTAATTTATACGTCCATAAAACAATAAAAAGTAGTATGTCCGACAGAAAATACACCCGCTGGAAAAAATGCCTGCTCTGCGACGATTTTGTGAAACTCATGTTCCCCGAGGATGCGAAAAACATGCTCATCGTTTACGAACCCGTGGAAGGTATGAGCAACGAATCCAAGAACTGGAAGAAGAAGCAGCTCGGATATATCCACAGGGACTGTCTTGAAAAAGCAAGTTCAGCGGCAAAGAGATAAGATATAATTCATCACATAGAAATTAAATATCAGAGGCTATCGTGGCATATAAAGATTTACGCGAATTCATTGAAATTCTTGAGAAAAAAAAGCTGCTCAAACGCATAAAAACCCAGGTCAGCGCCGAGCTTGAAATCACTGAAATTCTGGACAGGGTTGTAAAACGCGGCGGTCCGGCGCTGTTGTTCGAGAACGTCAAAGGCTACAAGTTCCCTGTCTTCGCAAACGCTTTCGGGACAATGGAGCGCATGTGCCTGGCGCTGGGGGTGGACAACCTCGATGAAATCGGCATGCGAATACGGAAACTCCTTGAATTTGAGGCTCCGTCCGGCATCTGGGAAGGGATAAAAATGATTCCGCAGGTGGTGGAACTTACATCTTTCGCCCCAAAATATGTGAACTCTGGCACCTGCAAGGAAGTCATTCTAAAAGAAGGCTTTTCGCTGGACGATTTCCCGATACTGAAATGCTGGCAGCATGACGGCGGACGGTTCATCACTCTCCCTCTCGTTTTCACGAAGAACCCAAAAACCGGGAAGCAGAACGTGGGAATGTACAGGATGCAGGTATATGACGGCAAAACCACAGGCATGCACTGGCACATCCATAAACACGGCGCGCGTGATTATGCAGATGCGACAGGAGACGGAAAAATAGGGGTTGCTGTCGCCATCGGCGCCGACCCGGCAGTTGTCTATTCAGCCACTGCGCCGCTGCCTGATAACATCGACGAGATGATGTTTGCAGGATTCCTGCGTAAAAAGAACGTAGAGCTTGTTAAATGCGAAACGGTTGACCTTTTCGTGCCAGCACATGCCGAGATAATACTCGAAGGATACGTGGATGCAAAAGAGCGGCGCGTCGAAGGACCTTTTGGAGACCACACAGGATATTACTCTCTGGCTGACGAATTCCCCGTATTCCACATAATCTGCATCACGCACCGCAAAAACCCGATTTATCATGCCACCGTCGTTGGAATACCGCCGATGGAAGACGCGTATCTTGGCAAAGCCACTGAAAGGATATTTCTTCCATTGATAAAAGCCCAGCTTCCTGAGATCGTTGATATCAACCTGCCTGTCGAGGCTGTTTTCCACAACCTGTGCATCGTTTCCATAAAAAAGCGGTATCCCGGTCATGCCAAAAAGGTTATGTTCGCCCTGTGGGGCATGGGACAGATGATGTTTGCAAAGACTATAATCGTGCTTGACGACGACGTAAATATCCAGGATTTGAAGGAAGTTCTCTGGGCTACCACCACGCGCATGGACCCTGCAAATGATGTCATGATAATCGATAAAGCGCCGACCGATACGCTTGACCATGCTTCGCCGCTTCCCAACCTTGGCTCCAAGATGGGCATCGATGCAACGAGAAAAGGACGTGATGAAGGCTTCAACCGTGAATGGCCTGATGCTTTAAAGATGGATGATGCTGTTAAGGCGCGGATAGACAGTATATGGAAGGAACTTAATCTTTAGTCAACCCTTGCTTAAATCTTCCCCGCCGTGGTATATTTGCTGGGCAGTGTTATAGATATCCTCTATGCCGGAGCCATATTGTGAAGAGACGGGAACTATTTTTTGACCTGCGCCAAATGATTTAAGCGCGGATAAAAACTCGATGCTCAACTGGCTGCGCATGGTGGGTCGTTCGGCATGGATAGCGTCATCAAGTTTCATAAAATCCGTGCTCCACTTCAATATTTTTTCACGTTCTTCATCAGCCAGCAGGTCGGTTTTGGTGAGGATGCTGATGAAAGGAACGTTGAACCTGACATGGACAGACGCAGCCTGAAGCATCAATGAGATAAAACCTGAGGGATTTCTTGAAATCACCGGGTCATAAAGAAAGCCGATTATCGACCTGTCAGCGCCGAATGCATCGACTAAGTATTTTCCCGATTGCCGCAGGACGAATAATTCCATCTGACCGGGGGTGTCAAAAATAACATAATCGGTATCATAACTTTCAATTATTTCTTTCATTTCATTGGTATTGAGCGCAAGCATATCCGCCGCTATAATCTGCGCCCCATTCGGTCCAACGCCATGTTCTTGCATGATATCTCGCAATTTAATCCAGTCCCTGATATCCACATCAGGGACGTAAGGGGCGTTTTCAATACCGGGGTCGAGGTTCACTGTCACTGCATCGTATCCCTGGTTCTGCATCCATCCTGCAAAGGCGCCTGTGAGCGAGGATTTGCCGCTGCCTGCTGAGCCGATAAAATAAAGGTTAATCATTTGTATCAGTGTGATAATATCGGTGATAAGAGAAAAGATTTGTGATTCTCGCCAGATTGAAATTATATTCGGATTTTGTGGTGCTCAAGCACAGCCTGTTCGCCATTCCTTTTGCCTATCTTGGGGCGTTCCTTGCGAGCAGGGGGGTTCCTGAGCTTCGCATACTGTTCTGGGTCGGGCTGGCGTTCATCGGGGCGCGAAGCGCTGCTATGGCGCTGAACAATCTGGTTGACAGGAATATCGATGCAAAGAACCCCAGGACTGCAAACCGTGAATTGCCGTCAGGTAAGATTACCATGAGCGAAGTGTGGGGAATTATTATTGTATCTTATTTCCTGCTGTTCTATTCGGCTTACAAACTAAACCCGCTGTGCCTTTTGCTTGCGCCCATCATCCCAGTTACGTCGGTCATTTACCCGTACCTCAAAAGGTTCATTCCGGTATCGCATTTCGTTCTCGGACTCAATCTCGGCTACGCTCCTGTAGGGGGCTGGCTTGCGGTCACCGGCGCCTTCAATATCCCCTTCGGCGCGTCCGAACTTGCCATGCTCCTGCTTTTGTTTGCGGTCACTTTGTGGGTCGCGGGGTTTGATATGATATACTCGCTGCAGGACATTGATTTTGATAAGAAAGAGGGACTTTATTCCGTGCCGTCGGTATTCGGTGTAAGGGCGGCGCTCGGTCTGTCGTTTGCGGCGCATGTTTTGATGCTGGCGCTGCTTGTTGGGTTGATGTTTGTGCTGAGGCTCGGGGTTGTTTTTAAGGCTGGGCTGGTGGTTATTGCGGCGCTGATATGGTATGAGCATACGCTGGTGAAGGCTGATGATTTTGAGAATATTCCTGTGGCGTTTTTTAATGTGAATGCCGCGGTGAGTCTGAGCATGCTGGCGTTTACGGTGGGGGATGTACTGTATAGGTAAATTGTTTTTTACTAGAACAGAAACTACCTAATATTGTTCTGTACAAAAACAACATTTGCCTACGCGATTAGCGGTAAAAAAGATACGTGCGGCTGTATGAAAATGCCGTGCTATGATAGATGTATAGCAAAAATAGCAAACCGATTCTATTAAATTTTTGTTACCAAAAATATTTATATAATATTAGAAATATCATTGATTGATTTATTTCAATTCAATGTCTGATTACGTGGTAAAAAGTATGAATTATATAAATGAAATAAAAATAAAATTCTCGGCAATAATACAATAGTTGTATTGTTTTTAGCATTTTTCTTCCCTTTGATGATATTTGAGATATACGGTACAACGGCACCGTTAGCTCTCAACCCTAAATGGCTTTTACCAGACAGGATTCTCTACCCAACATTATTGGAAAACAGAGTTTTACCCAACACATTGCCAGACGGCACGTTATTAAGCGATGTGCCAAATCTCGACTATCTCAACTCAATGTTTATCTATCCAACTTTAGGCATTAGTATTTCATTGGTGTTATCTATACTTGGTCTAATACTTAGTTTACGCAGAAAATTTAGACCGCCGATAATTTTCGTTGCGGCTGGAATTATCAATATAGTTTCAATGGTATATTTTGTCTATAATGTTTATAAAAACTTTGTTTTGGATATGCCGCCGTATCTGGAAATCAGATTCGAATTAGGATTCTACTTGATATTTCTGGCTTCTATAATGCAGTTCATTTCTGCGAAAACAATAATGGAAACAGATAATTGGATATATAATCTGATGTTGGATAAATTAAAAGAAATTGGGAGAATAATTAGAGGGAAAATAATCCAACATAAATGGTTAATCTCATCATTGCCAATAATTTTAATTGGTGTAGGCTTTATTTTTTATGCAATTTTTTACGAGCCTCCAACAAGAACAAATTTAATAATTATCAACACCCAATCCGCAAATCAAGCAGAAGTGAACGATAATCCATTTAATTTGTCACAGTCAAATAATTTACCTATAATAACAATAAGCATCGATTATAAAGAGCCCACAAGCCGTGGGGATTATCTAAATTTTAATACCGTTTGTTTATATATACCCGCCGAAAATTTTGATAATGAAAGTGCTAAGTATTTTGACCATGTTAGTTTATCATTATTGGGGTTAAATTCAGTCATTGGAAATAATAACGTATTGGTGAATGAAGGCGGATTGATGCGTGAAGGATGGATGAACCCAAGGATAAAAAGGGAGAATCTAATTAATTTTCATCCGTATAATACAAATGAATATAGTGAACCACTTTATTCAGGAAAGTTTTTTTCTGAAATTTCTTGTAAACAATATAAAAGAGAGCCGTTAATTTTTACCGAGCCAAACTCGAATGAAGAATTTGAATTTTCTTATATATTATTTTATAATGATATAAACAAAAATAGGTTCATTCTATCTGGAAAAGCTAATCTGAATTTTCCCATCCGAAGCACGAATACTGTTGAAGCTGCGAATATCCGTATTAATAGAAGTATATTGCTTCTAACAGGTTTTCTAATAATACTTGGATCTTTTCCATTCGTTAGTTCCTTGAAACAAATTATTCAGTTTAGGAAATCCTAACGATACAAAAACCCTATCATTTCAGCCACAAACCACTGCATACAATTTCATACCATTATGCACAGCGCCAGCTCATGCGTCCCCTCACACCCCCCGGCACCTCCTCCTCTCCATCGCATCAGCCGAGCCATCTTCACTCAGTGATACTTTAGCCATCAGGCTTAAATTAAAATAATATACAACCATATAGTAAAAATCCTGAAATTATGAAAAAAGCAGAAGTTAAAAAGCCATCATCCCTTAAAAATTTAAAAGGGCTTGGTAAGGAAATCTGGAAAGACATCAATGTTGACGAATACATTAAAAATGAGCGGGAGAGTTGGTAGCTACCCATGCGCAGCCTCGCATCCGCCGAGCCACCTCCGCTCAGCCTGAGTGCTGCATTTACTAAACCAAGGTTTTATCTCATTCAAACAGCCTTGCCAGCAGCCACTGCGGCTCGAACTTCACAAGGTCTTTATACGTCTGCCCTACCCCAAGGAACAATATGGGCTTCCCTGTCGTGTAGGATATTGAAATAGCCGCCCCGCCCTTTGAATCTGCATCAGCCTTTGTCAAAATGCTTCCGCTAAAAGGCACCGCGCTGTTAAAGAGCCTGGCGCGCTCCACAGCGTCATTTCCTGCCACTGCCTCGTCCACGAAAATAACAAGGTCGGGATTGTTCACCCTGCACACTTTCTTTAACTGGTCCATCAGGTTCACATTGGTGTGCATTCTTCCTGCGGTATCTGCAAGCACTATGTCCTTATGCTTTGCTTTTGCAAACTGCATAGCGTCATATAGGATTGCCGCAGGGTCGGCGCCTTCCTGATGTTTTATAAGCTTTATTCCCAGACATTCGGCGTGCTTCTCGATTTGCTCGATAGCCCCGGCGCGAAAAGTATCCCCGGCTGCAATTACCACGGAATAGCCCTGCTCCTTGAACCTCTCAGCCATTTTTGCTATCGTGGTTGTCTTGCCTGTCCCGTTCACTCCCACAAAAACAATGCTTACGGGTTTATTGGCTTTCTTAACAAAAGCATCAAAATCAAAAGAATCAACCGAAATCACTTTCATGATTGCGCTTTTAAGCGCAGTTTCCACAATTTTTCCGGTATCCGAGCCGATTTTCCGCCGGCTTCCAACAAGCTCCGCCTTCACTGACTCAACGATTTTCTCAGCCACAGGCAGCGCCACATCGCTCTCAAGAAGCGCCATTTCAAGTTCCCACAAATGGTCTTTCAGGCTTTTCTCGTCGATTATGAATTCCTGTTCAAGAACCGCTGCTTTTATCTTATCGAATATGCCTATTTTTTCAGGTGCTCTGGCTGCAACGGGCTCAGTAGTTCCGGGAGTTACTTTTTTAACAGCGGCTTCCGTTTTAACGGCTTCAGCCTTTGCAGGTTCGGTTTTTATAGTTTCTTTCTCTTTTTCTTCTATTGCGCCGCCAATGATTTTTTTAAAACTGCCGAGTTTTTCTTTGAGTTTATCAAACATACTTGCGGAACGTATCTACTGGGCGCGCATGGGCTGCTGGGATTGCTGCGCATGCTGGTGTTTTTGTACGAGCTTCTGGATATTCTGAAGCTCCTGGGCAAGTTTCGCTATGGTATTATTCAACTGATCATGGTACTTGGTAAGTTCATCCTTTCTGTTCTCAAGGAATGCTTTTGCATCATCTGTTTTTTTCTCAACGCTCACCCCTGACCCAATCCCGACAACTACTTTACCCGGGTCGGGCAGAGTGGCTTTTACAAATGAGCCAAAACCAATGGGGACAAGCGTTTCTTTTCCTGCCGTTTCGTCTTTTAATGCTGTAATGGTAACCAATGCTGTTTCCACGTCTTTAATGGTAAGTTTTACCATGTTTATCTGCTGGGATATTGCTTCAGCCTGGTGCTGGTAAACCTGGTGTTTTTCTGATAATTCCGCAAGCTGCTGCTGCGTTAATAGTTCACTCATTCTTTTACCTCTTCGACGGATTCGATTTTTACTAGGTTGCGTCTTAATCCATGTTCGCTTCCGATTAAGGAATTGGCTTTTTCTGATGCGTTATTTTTACTTGGGGATGTTATCTTTTTTGAAAAACGTTCCCATTTTTGTCCTGCTTTGAATGTTCCTTTCACTATAAAATTCATAGTATCACCTGAATAGGGGTTTGTGTTGTACTCAATCAGATATATAACTACTGTTAATAAGGAAAATCCAGAAAAACGGGTTTTTAAAAAGACATCTCAATCGCCAGCACAATACTCGCGCCCAGGATTGCTATGGGAGTGACAAAAAATCCGATTTTCAAAAGGTCGGTCATCGTCGTGCTCCAGCCGTACCGCCGCGCGCTTTCAAGCCAGAGAATCCCTGCAAGCGCCCCGAACGTGGTGAAATTGGCACCGAGATTTGAGCCTATAACTAATGCGTAGCCCATCGCTGTATTCATATCTTGAGTGAGCGAAGCATGCTGCACTATTGAAAGCATCATGGTGGTCATGGGTATGTTGTTTAGGAGATTGCACATGAATGCAGATAAAAGTGAAACAGAGAACGTGGCTATCAGGATGTTGTCGCTTATACCGGCAAACATAACATTGCCGAGCGCGCTTGCCACGCCGCTCACATCAAGACCTTTTACAACAATAAAAAGCCCGATAACAAACAGCACGACGTTCCATGAAACCCTTTTAAGCCTGTATGCTATGCGGCGCTCGTATATCAAAAGGAGCAAAGCGCCAGCCAGCGTCACTGCAGAAATTGGTATTTTCATGTAATTTGCAACGCCGCCGAGTATAATAACCGAAAGCAGCACCATAAGTCCAAGGGTTACAAGGGATTTATTCCTGATGGGGACAACGCCATTATCCAGCGAACTGAAACTTTCAGGTATCTGCTTCCTGAAAATGTATTTCAGCAGGTAATAGTTTACAAGAGCTGCGGCTAAAGTAGGAAGAAACATGTATTTTGTGAAGCCGAAATAGTCAAGGCTGAAGCTATCCCCTATAAGTATGTTGGTAAGATTTCCGATATACAGCGGCATTGAAAATGTGTTTGCGGCAAAAAAAGAGGCGTACATGTATGGTTTGGGGTTGATCCTGGCGTTCCTGCAGAAAATCAGGATTATCGGGGTGGTGGTGAGGATAACTACATCGTTTCCTGCAAAAAGGGAAATTACGGAAACCACAAGATACGTATATAAAAAAAGCCTATAACCACTGTTTTTTGATGCATGAATGGCACGGGATGCGCAGTACTCAAAAAACCCGTAGTCATCAAGGAGGCTTGAAATTACCATCAGTGTCGCAAGAATTATAACCACATTCCATGTGGTCACAAGCGGCACGGGCATATCCGGCGTCGAAATACCCAGTGCCTCAAGTACATTGGAAGGCTTGAGTAAAAAAACGATTGTGATTATTGCGCCGATTAAAGCTGCATGGGCTTCGTTGATTCTTTTTGGCTTCAGGACTATCAATGCGTATGTAAATACAAAAACAGCAATGGCTAGGATTTGACTCAAATATGCCTAAAGACGCTCTTCTTGGAAATCTTTGCATTCACGATTGGTTTCATACACGTTTTTCTTAATCAAACTGCAGGAACCATCGTATTGTTCCCTGTTGCTTCCTTTTACTTTTGTGGAGAAGTATCTGCAATCAACACAATACTTCAAGATTCATCCTCCATATTGTATTAAAAATTATCATAGATTTTTTAGTATTTAATGGAATCTATAAACATTAACAAATCCAATTCATCCTTTTTAAAAACAAATTTACGATCCAATTCCTTCACTATTAATCTGATATAAACAAACTTATTTATAAATCTTACTCCGGGTTTTTCCTGGAATCTGGATACAGCAGTAAGGTATTTATCATTAACAGAAAGGGAAGTGCTGGGGTTATATAAAGTATAAGATGCCAGCATGTTTAAGAGGAGCTAGTAATTGAAACAACCTCAACATGACAGACTATTCCGAATTCGTAATGAAAAACCTCCACAGGCTGGATGGCTTTCGCGCATACTTTCCCCGCAGCAACCCGACTTTTAATAATCCTGCGTTCGAAGAAGCATCGCTGCGGGTGCTTATAGTGAGACTCTCCCCATTTCCGAATATCCGTGAATCCATAACTCATCATTTCCTGTTCCAGGAAACCAGAAGAGCTCTCCCTTCTGCTTATATCGATTATGCGTTTTTCCCAAACCCGAAGAATATCCCAATTTTCAGGGACTGCAGAATCCCGTTTTTCCTGGGCATCCAATCGCTTCATCCGATATCTGATTTTGACCTTGTGCTGGTATCCAATTCTTTCACTCTTGAATTATTCAATCTTCCTTATCTTTTTATGAACACGGGAATTCCTGCCGCTAAAAAAGAAAGGCGTCAAGCCAAGCCTATCGTTGTCATGGGCGGTTCAAATGCCTTTATGGCACAGTGTGCGATTTCACCTGAAGGCGACTCGTTTGTCGATGCGCTTTTCTTCGGGGAAGGCGAGGGAGCTGTCAGTAAAATAGTCTCGATAGTAAATGAAAACCAGAAACTTTCTAAAACTGAAATCCTGGGAATCCTTGAAAAAGAAGTACCGGGTTTCTTTGATATCAGGATGCCAATACCTGACAGCATGCGCGTCTCCCCGCCGAAAGCGCCGCAGGCTTCGCACATCCTTGCAGATTATCCTATACTGAATACAGACATAGAGAACACGGCAAAGCTCCAGATTACGCAGGGCTGCTCGTGTTTTTGTTCTTTCTGTTTTGAAGGATATACGAGAAAGCCATTCAGGGAATACTCCCCGAAGGATATACTGGAAAAAGCGCTTGAGATTAAATCAAAACATGCGCCCACCCAATTTGATTTCCTGAGTTTTAATTTCAACATGCACACAGATATATCGCGAATAATTGCAGATTTAAACGAAATAGCTAAATTCGTGAGTTTCAAAAGCCAGCGCGCCGACATAATCGCGATGTGCCCTGGGCTTCTCGATGTGGAGATTCTTTCGGGCAAGCGCACTTACACCATTGGCGTGGAAGGAATAAGCGACAGGATGAGACGCTATCTGCATAAGAGCCTGGCAGAGGGGGAACTCATTTTGGCTCTTGAACACATATACGCAAAGAAACCGCGCCAGTTAAAATTATTCTTTATGATAACAGGCATTGAAAACGAATCTGACAGGCGGGAATTCAAGGACTTCGTAATGAAACTCAAACAACTCAAAAGCCGACTGGCGCCGGGCTGCCGCACTATAATGAGTTTCGGTCTTCTTGTGAACCTTCCTTTTACCCCGATGCAGTTTGCTTCCGTTATCGAACCTGCAAGTATAAAACAAATAAAGGGAGAACTTAAAAGGGACTGCGAGACCAACGGCTTTGAGTTCAGGATGACGCAGGATATGGAGGAATTCCTGATATCCCAGCATATCGCCATTGGCGGATTTGAATGTTTTAATGTGTTATCCCTTTTTGCAAATAACGGGGGCTATTTTGACGGGGAACATATTGCGGGGGACAAAAATGCACTGATTTCATCGCTGCGGTCTGCATCCGGAGATGGATTACATGCATCCAAGGACGAAAATTATGTTTATCCTTTTGAGAAACTGAGAGGCGCGCCTGACAAATCATTTCTTTACAGGATGTATAATGAAGCCAGGAATTTCAGGGACAGCGGGTACTGCCTTGATGGAAAAGGAGAATGTATTGATTGCGGGGGATGCGAAGACCGCAAGCTTTTAAAAGTCCCGGAAGTCACACAGGATGATATAAACAGGCTCAAGAAGACAGTGGAAATGAAGAAAAAGCCGCAGGTTGTACAGGCTGTTGTGACAATAAAAGAAGGGGGCAGGTTTTTGACGCCTGAAGCAAAGTGCGCTTTCACTGGCATGGTTGCACTCTCGCATTTACCTTCTATCGTTAAGGATTATCTTTCCTGCAGGCAGTTGCAGAATATGCCAGCCTCTAAAGGATACGGGTTCCTTTTCGGACGATTCCTGTACGATTTTGAATTCATGTCAGGTTCGGAGGTCTTTCTGGAGTTTCTAAAAAAAGGCGCGATAGAAACTCCGATTTTAAGTATTTCCCACGCAGGAGATAAGGAAATAGGGACTCATTTTAGGGTAACATCAAAGTGGGATGACCGATCACCATACGGTTTCCAGAACCTGTTCCAGGATTTCTTACTTACGAACGGTCTTGGTTTTGATATAAAGAAATCGAATGGGGTTACGCGATTCGAGGTCGCTGAAAAGGACAGGAAGAAGAAGTTCCTGTATTCTGCTGCGCTGCGGCAGGAGAATGGCGTTATTTCACTGGAGATAGAGACGGATTCAAGGTTCAGTATTATTGAGATGCTCAAACATCTTTTCGGAGAAAAATGGGTGGATGTGATGGTGGAATCGATAGAATAAAAGGCACAAAAAAGCTTAATACGGCAGTCTCATCTGTTTTCCGCAGGCTGTGCAGGTCGTGGTTATATGCGTTCCCTGAAGCCTTGTGCGCGCGGTTACGCCCTGCACCAGATAGGCGTGGCAGTGCTTGCAAACCATGCGCTTTAATTCCCGGGGCATCCTGACGCGGTATCTCATGGCAATGCGGCGCGCCAGTCCCACATACCTGTTGCTGCGCTCGGGGTGAGTTTTGAATTCATGTCCTGCAAGCTCGAAAAGCCGCTGGATGCGCTGGTGCGCCATGTCCTTTGCCCAGTCTTTCTGCTTTTTACGCATAATATCAGAAATATTTGGGGAATCTTAAAGATATTGTAGGTTAGGGATCGAAACTCTTGAATAACCGTAATTATTAATAGGTATTAACTGTATTGTAAGCCTAATGGGTGAAATAACGGTCAGTGATTCGGCTGGAAACCCTTTGCATACGGGAAGTTTTGTGCTTTACAGCGCGACAGGCACAAAAGGTTACGTAACTGAGATCATCTCGGATGAGGAAGGTACATGGGCGTTCGTCGATAAGACCAATCTGTATTATAAAACCGAAGTTCTTACATTAATAAAAAAAGAAGAAGAAAAAGAACTCGTAGAAAAACTATTCACCCGTGAAGAAGTAAGCGAAAAACTGGAAAAAAATAAGGAAGCAGTTCCAACTGAAATGAGTGACGTCAGTGTAGAGAGCGGCGGTTAATTATAACACTTTGCAATTATAAAAAGCGTGAAGCTTCGGCATGATTTATTATTTTGTAATGTATTATCATGATTAATTCGTAAACTTTAAGTACTATAAGGGAAGTAGTAGGGTGTACAAGGGATTGTAATGGTTGTTCGATACAATAAAAAACAATTTGATACAGGGATTAAATAGAACATAGCATACTATTTTGAGTTCTATACTCTATCATGTTGTGTCGCTCGTTTGTTGTATCGCTTCCAAGTGAGCAATTTCTTGGAAAATAAAAAATTAGGAGGTAAATAAACGTGGCTGACAAAATAGACCTATATAGCGACAGAGGAGCAAAACTCAAATCCGGCGTGGACATCGATGCCATAAGCCCAATGAGAAATGCCGCTATCAAATCAATAGTCACCGGTATCAAGCGAACAGCAGCCGTTGACTTAGCAGGAATCGAGAAAACCTTAGCAACATCTGCAATAGGTGGCAAAGGTAG
>JAQUQX010000029.1 GCA_028715885.1 Candidatus Methanoperedens sp. | reverse complement strand
GTGCGGAATATTGCAGGAAAACTATTAATAGTTTGAAGAAGGTCAAAACACAGAGCTTTATGGCTTTTCATGTAATGATAATCCCTACTCTGGGCTGTCCTTCCAAATGCAGTTATTGCTGGAGTTCCGAGGAAGGCTCTCCGGTAATGAGCATTGAAACCATCAAGGAAGTGGTCACGTGGCTTAAGAATTTCCGGAATGAGCCGGTCACCTTTACCTTCCACGGCGGAGAGCCTCTCCTTGCAGGCGCGGATTTTTACAGGCAAGCGTTGCCCATGCTGGCTGAGGGTCTGAAGCATATGAAACCTGCTTTTGCCCTGCAGACCAATCTCTGGAAAATGACCCCGGAGCTGGCAAAAATCCTGGCTGAGTATAATATTCCCATCGGTTCAAGTTTAGATGGTCCAAGGGAGCTTACCGACCTCCAGAGAGGAAAAGGATACTACGAGAAGACCATGAGGGGCTATGAAATCGCAAAAGCCGCGGGTCTCAAGGTGAGCTTCATCTGCACCTTTACCTCATATTCTATAAAGTTCAAAGAAGATATTTTCAATTTTTTCTTAGAGAACGGTCTAAATCTAAAATTACATCCCGCGCTACCGTCAATACGCTCCGAAAATCCCGGAAAATGGGCGCTTGCACCGGAAGAGTATGGGGATTTGCTGATTTATCTTCTGGATAAATACCTGGAAAACTGGGGTAAGATAGAGATCATGAATATCGACCATCTGTGCAAATGCGTGTTCACAAGCCGGGGCACTGTCTGCACATTCGTGGATTGCATGGGGGATACCTTTGCGGTGGGACCGGACGGGAGCATATATCCATGCTATCGTTTTGTAGGCATGCCAAAATATGTAATGGGTAATGTTCATGACCATCCAACCATGGAAGACCTTGCGCAGTCTCCAGCATGGAAGACCATGCACAAATTCAAGGAATATGTGGACAATAATTGTGCGGAATGTAAATACATCAAATTTTGCAGGGGAGGATGCCCTTACAATGCCATGGCGCCTGCGGATGGTGAAATAAAGGGAGTCGATCCCCACTGTACTGCCTATAAGAGGATGTTCAAGGAAATAACCGACCGGTGGGAGAAGGAGTTTTTGGGAGGCGCAGGTATGCCCATGTTTGGTTTTCAGCCGGGACCTGCGAGTGGTGCCAAGCCGGGAATAATGTCCATAATGATGAAACGCCTCTGAGCCGAAGATAGAGCGATAATATGGGAGAAGTAGTAAAACTTCGCAAATCCGGTAAAAACCTGGTAATTACCATACCGGTGGATATATGTGAAAAGTTAGAACTCAAAGAGGGGTCACAGGTGGAGATAGAGCCTTTTATTTGTAGCGGTGAACCCGGAGCGCGTATAAAACCAAAAAAATGATGTAATAATATTACTCCCTGCTTTTCGCAGCAGCCACAATAATAGGCAGCGTGATTGTAGCATCCGAATACACGGTCACAGCCCTCGCATTCTCCCCGATTTTTCCCCATGAGCGCGCCTCATCCAGCGTGGCGCCGGAAAGCCCTCCTGTTTCGGGTCTGTCCATCGTCAGTTGAATGGCATAATCAAAAGACTTCGGAGTGACGAGCATGGACTGGAGGATAAAATTCTTGGGCACACCGCCTCCTACAATCACAACGCCCGCGCGCTTTGCCTCGTAGCACCTGTCAATCAATCCACGCATATCGTCAAAAACATCAACATTGAGCGGCTTTGTCTGCTTGTATAACCATGCCTGCAAACCTATAATAGAGTCCTGGATTGCGGGGCAATATACAGGCACGCCCATGTCATAAGCGCATTTTAAAATAGAGTTATCGTCATCCAATTTTGCTCCGATGTGCGAGAGAAGTTGTGTTATCGAGAGTTTATCCGGGATTTCTTTAAAAATGGGCTGCATCTTCTCCTCAAAATCCGTAAAATGGTGTTCCGGGAGATAAACATCATAGATTCGGTTGACAGCATCATGTTTTAATTGGACATCATCTGCTGTGTCCGTTCCCTTATAATGATGAAGCCCCATAGACTCTATGATGTCGTGAACAAGGTTTGCGCCTGTGCTAACAAGAATGTCAATCTGCCTGTCCCTTATCATGTCGCTTACTATCTGTCTCATGCCAGCCGGCACCATCGCGCCTGCAAGCCCGAAGAATTTCGTGCACTCGCAATCGTTAATCATTTCCCTGTAAATTTCCACAGCTTCAAAAAGGCGCCCTGCCCCGAAGGCGCAGCCTGAGAAAGCCTCCGCAAGCTCGCTCACGGTCATGTCATTTGTTATCTTAGCATGCCTGATGGGTCTTTTAAGTTCCATATTTTTATTACCGCAACCTGGTGCAAATAAATAAGAATTTATTGTGATGATATTACTTTTTTATTCATAACTGGATTGTGGGATGGTGCTTCCAAATCAGCCAAAAAGTTGGTAACACTCATAGCCCAATGGATAAATCCCCTCACTCCAGCTCCCTTATAAACTCCTCAAGCCTTCCGCACGAAACCTTCTTCTTTGCTTCGCTGCACTTCTTGACCTTATCCAGAAGCGTGCACATCTGCTCATGAGTGAGATTGTACCCCATCTTCTCGATGACGCCCTTCAGGGCTTTTGTCCCTGTATGCTTTCCTATGATTATCTCCCGCTTTGCGCCAACCATCTCTGGAGCGAACAGCTCATAGGTCATGGGCTCCTCAAGCACAGCAGCCACATGTATCCCGGATTCGTGCGCGAAAGCATTTGAGCCCACAATGGGTTTTGTCCTTGGAATCGCAAGACCTGAACATTGTTCCACGAGTTTTGATAATTCCATCAACTTGCTCACATCATACCTCTCAATGCCGTACTGGACGCGCAGGTTCACCAGAAGCTCTTCAAGCGAAGCATTCCCGCACCTCTCGCCAATGCCGTTGACTGTAGTATGAAGCTGGAAAGCTCCAGCCTCGGCTCCGCTGATGGTGTTCGCTACAGCCATGCCCAGGTCATTGTGACAGTGGATGCACACCTTTGTTTTCACTGTTTTTTTAATCTCGCTGACCAGATAGAACGCTGTGCTGGGGTTCAATATCCCCACGGTGTCGGCAATGCTGACGTAATCCGCGCCGTGTTCTTCTGCAGATTTGAATATGGACTTCAGGACATTGATGTCGGTACGCGTGGCGTCTTCAGCCGCAAACCGCACCGTTAGACCATGGTCTTTTGCGTAATCAAGCACGTCAAGGGCGCAGGACGTAGCCTCTGCAAACGTTTTATGATACTTGTATTTAAGGTGCAAATCCGACGTTGCTATGAAGATGCTCACGAAATCCACATCACAGCGAAGCGCAACGTCAACATCCTTCGCCACCGAACGTGCAAGACAGCAGACCCTTGCATCAAGCCCCAGGTGTGCAATCTCCCTGACCATAGCTTCTTCGGCATCCGAAACCACCGGGAATCCGGCTTCTATTACCTCAACGCCTATGCTATCCAGTTTTTCTGCGATTGCGATTTTCTCTTCTCTGGTAAAAGCCACGCCTGGCGTCTGCTCGCCATCCCTTAACGTGACGTCACATATTTCTATGTTCTTAGGCTTTGATTTGATGAACTGCATCAGTGCGTTCTTTGAGTATCTTGTCATGATTCCGGATTTATTAACCATGTTTAATCATTTCTTATATCTTTGCACTCATTGAAGTACATAATAAGCCCCGGGAGGGATTTGAACCCTCGACCTAGAGATTACAAATCTCTCGCTCTGCCAGGCTGAGCCACCGAGGCATGGGAATGGCTTTCACTTTTAAGGATGGTTTTACATTTAAAAGCTTCGGTAATTTAATCCATTCACCATGATTATCATCAAATCATGACGATTCGGCGATGCTGGATTTACTTGAGTCCGTATTCCCTTCCGGCTCGCATCAAATCTCCTGTCTTTGTGGAAGTCATGAGTTCAAAGACGACCAGTGCCAAAAATAAAATCAGCAGGTTAAAAACAACACCATTTACGCCCCTGCCCAGCGCGATAACAGCCGCAATCAGCGGCGCCATGACCGTCCCGATAACCCCAGAAGCGTGCATGAGCGCCCTTTTCCTGCCCGAAGCTTTCAGATACGAGGAATAATCTATCCTCAATGTTGGTTCAATCCGCGCCGGACCGTTCAGATAATAATGCGTGAACCTGATACCAAAGATACTTCCTGTCACATAATGTGCCAGGGGGTGCAGCGTGGTCATCAGTATAAGAGTGGCAGCGTAAAAAACCCAGTCAGAATTTATCTGGAAAACCAGAAACAGGGCAGCAATTGTGATAACGCTTTCCAGCATGTTTCCCAAAGGTACGCCGGCAGTAAAAGCGACTCTCTCCCCGAACCTTTTCCGGCTTATGTTCTCGATTTGCAAAAAAAGCTCATCATCGTTAATCCTGTCTTTTTTCACCTGGTTGACTATAGCCCGGAAATCTTTCCCGTCATATCTTTTTTCGACCTGCCCGAGTCTCTCTTTTAACCCGTCGTGCATACGCTACCTCCCGACTGTTATGAGAATCTCCTTACTATAAAGCACTGCACTGCCATCGACAACTTCTACCTTCACTGGATATTTAATTTCACTGCCCGCAGCAAGGCGCGCTTTTACGTCCACAATCCTGTATCCCGAATCTTCGCCCGGACGCAGGCTGCCCATATCATAACTTTCACGGCTGAAATTCACATAAGGCTTGTCTGAGGAATTCATGTTAAAACGGACAACTGGATGGATGGTTGAGTTTCCGTTATTGGTTATGCGTATCTTCAAATTCGCAGTCTCATCGTTTTTAATTTTCATCTCTTCCGGGCTCATCTCAAAAACCGTATCCTTGCTCTTGAAAGGATTTTCAGATACGCAGCCGGTAAAAAGTATAGATATTATAAGAATAACAACAGCAGCAATTGGTTTATGTTTCATATTTTCACGTCCGTCTTAAATGTTCGCAGTTCCCTGCCACAATTTTCTCAAGTTTTCCTTCATCGGTTTCCAGTATCAGCGCGCCTTCATTGTCCACTCCGATAGCTTCGCCGTATATAGTCCTTGTCTGGGTTGTTATCTTAACCCATTCGCCAATAGTCGCTGACATGCTTCTCCAGTCTTCAAGTATGGCTGTAAAATCCCCTTCCTGGAATTTCAGATAAAGAACCTCAAACTCCTCAAGCAACTTCTGCACGAACCCAACGCGATTTATTTCGTGCCCCAGTTCTTTTTTCAGTGACGTTGAGCTGTCCCGGAATTCTTCAGGGAAAGATTCCGTATCCACGTTGGCGTCTATACCTATGCCTACCACGCAATGGTCTATCATGTCGATTTCAGCCTCGATTTCAGTGAGGATGCCGCATACCTTCTTTCCATTTATCAGCACGTCGTTAGGCCATTTTATCATCGCCTCTGGGCCAAAGCTTCGGATTGCTTTCGCGACAGATACGCCTGCAAGAATTGTTATCCTGGGCGCATATGACGGCTGTATTTTTGGCTTGAGGATTATGGAAAGCCAGACGCCACCTTCAGGTGAGATCCATTTCCTGCCAAGCCGACCCCGCCCGCCTGTCTGGGATTCTGCTATTACCACAGTCCCTTCCGCGACTGAACCTGCTATCTCGCAGGCAATGACATTGGTGCTTTCAATCTCTTTAAAATATTCAATTTCTTTCCCGATAACACTGGTTTTAAGTCCTGCTTTAATTCCGCCTGGCGTTAACATATCAGGCAAAGTCATAAGCGAATACCCCAGATTGGTAGACGAGTCAATAACATATCCCTCCTCCCGCAGCGCCCTGATGTGTTTCCAGATAGCTGTCCTTGAAATAGAAAGTTCATTCGCAAGTCTTTCACCCGATATAGGTTTACCCTTATTTTTAATAAGTTTTTCAAGTATCTTATCCTTTATATTCATTTTGCTCCCCCTGCTTTTGCATTCTGCATATATGCACCGATAGCAACCGTTATTGCAGCTACTTTCTTATCGTCCGCCCCAAGAGCCGACGCGAGAGTTGCGCCTTTTTCTTTTTCAGCCGCTACTATTTTTTCAACCTCTGCAATGATATTATGGTCTTCTATGAAATGCGTGGTCAGCTCACCGCGCCTGAAATATTCGTTATTCATAACGGCTTTGTGGAAAGATATATTTGTGGTTACCCCGACAATGATATATTCGTACAATGCGCGTTTCATACGGGCAATGGCTTCGTTCCTGTCCCTGCCCCATACCGTGAGTTTCGAGATAAGCGAATCGTAGAAAGGCGTTATTGTGAATCCTGTGTGCACGCCGCTGTCCACACGCACTCCCGGACCGCCTGATGAGCGGTATCTTCGCAATTTCCCTGGCGCTGGCGTAAAGTTGTTAAGCGGGTCTTCCGCATTGAGGCGGCATTCAATCGCCCACCCTATCTGGTGGATATCCTTCTGTTTATAGCTTAACTCCTCTCCTGATGCTATCCTTAATTGCTCCTTTGCAAGGTCTACTCCTGTTACTACTTCGGTTATAGGATGTTCTACCTGCAAACGCGTGTTCATCTCAAGGAAATAGTAGTCGCCTTTTGAATAAAGGAATTCGATGGTTCCTGCATTGGTATAATTGATTGCTGCGGCGGCCTTTACAGCATCAGAGCCCATACGTTTCCTCAATTCCGGAGTCATTATGGGAGAAGGTGATTCTTCAATCAGTTTCTGGTGTCTTCGCTGGATAGAGCATTCGCGGTCTCCTACGTGGATGATATTTCCGTAAGAATCCGCAAGAATCTGGAATTCAATATGGCGCGGCTCCTCCAGATACTTCTCTATGAACACTGTGGCATCCCCGAACGATGATTTTGCCACTCTCCGGGTTGATTCAAGGGTTTCCTGAAGCTCGCTTGTTTTCCGGACAACTTTCATACCTATGCCGCCTCCGCCTGCCGAAGCTTTCACGATAACAGGATAACCTATTTTTTCTGCAACTTCCACTGCCGAAACCAGATCTTCGATACCGTTCTCGCTTCCGGGTATGACCGGGATGCCCGCAGCCCTCATGGTCTTCTTGGCAGCAATCTTACTGCCTACGCTTTCTATGGTTTGGCTTGAAGGACCTATGAATATAATTCCCTCTTTCTCGCATCTTCCTGCAAAAACTTCATTCTCGGAAAGAAAACCATAGCCAGGATGAATTGCTTCTGCTCCTGTTTTATGCGCAACATCGAGTATGGTATCCATGTTCAGGTAGCTCTGGCTTGCCGGAGCTGGACCAATCGGATAGGCTTCATCCGCATATTTTGCAAAAAGCGCATTCTTATCAACTTCGGAATATACCGCCACGGTCTTTACATCAAGCTCCCTGCACGCACGCATCACGCGAATTGCGATTTCTCCGCGGTTGGCTATCAGCACTTTCTTGAACATACCTCACCCGATAACGAGCAGCGCATCCCCGGCGCTAACGGTACTGCCTTCTTTGACGAATATATCCTTAACAGCTCCTGCGTGGGGTGCATGGATATTATTTTCCATCTTCATGGCTTCAAGCACCATCACAACGTCGCCCTTGGCTACCGTGTCGCCTTTTTTGACCTTAATCTTTAAAACCATTCCCTGCATGCTTGCAGTAACGGCGCCGTCAAGTGTTTTTGGGCGTTCGGGCTCCGCAGGTTTTACGGCAATGCCCCCGGAAGAGATTATTTTTACGCTGAAAACATCGCCGTCAACCTCAACTTTGAACTCGGTGGGCAGGGGCGCAGCCTTCCCGTTATTCTGTTTTGGGGCTTCAAGCGTCTCCTCCTTTGCTTCGCCGCGCAAAAACTTCGGGGCTATTGCAGGATAAAGGGCATACGTCAGAATGTCCTCAGGTTTTTTGACAATTCCAAGCGCATTTGCCTCTTTCGTAACCTTATCAAGTTCAGGCGGCAATAGATCTGCAGGACGACAGGTAATGGGTTTTTCATCTCCCAGTATTTTCGTGATTATATCCCTGCTTATCGGGGCAGGCGTGCGCCCGTATAAGCCCTTTACATAGTCCTTTACCTCTTTCGGCACGACCTTATAACGCTCGCCCATCAGCACGTTCAGCACAGCCTGCGTGCCTACTATCTGGCTTGTGGGCGTGACCAGCGGGGGATATCCCAGCTCTTCACGCACCCGCGGCATCTCTGCAAGAACAGCCTCATATTTGTCAAGCGCGTTCTGCTCTTTTAACTGTGATACTAGGTTTGAGAGCATTCCTCCCGGAATCTGGTATTTCAAAACGTTCGTGTCTATTCTTTCCGAAATGGGGTCAAGGATGCCACGATATTTTTCCTTCATTTCCTCAAAGTATTTCTTGATTTCAGTAAGCAGGAAAAGGTCAAGACCTGTATCGTAAGGCGTTCCACGCAGCGCAGCTACGGTTGTTTCCGTGGGCGGCTGCGATGTGCCCCATGCAAAAGGCGAGAAGGCGGTGTCGAGAATATCAACCCCTGCCTCGCATGCAAACATGTAGCTCATGGGAGCCATACCGCTTGTGCAGTGGCTGTGCAGGTCAACAGGAATGCTGGTTTCTTCTTTCAGGGCGCTCACAAGGTCAAAGGCGTTCTGTGGCGAGATGAGACCTGCCATATCCTTGATGCAAAGCGAATCACAGCCCATTTCCTCAAGCTCTTTTGCCATCTTGACGTACAGCGGTATGGGATGCACCGGGCTGATGGTGTAACATACCGTGCCCTGCACATGCGCCCCAACCCGCTTTGCGGTCTTGATGGAGACTTCCATGTTCCTTATGTCGTTAACGGCGTCGAAAATCCTGAAAATATCAATGCCCGACTCTGCGGCATGTTCCACGAATTTGACAACAATGTCATCCGAATAATGCCTGTATCCTACGAGGTTCTGACCGCGAAGGAGCATCTGGAGGGGTGTTTTCTTGATGGTCTTTTTAAGCGCCCGAAGCCTGTCCCAAGGGTCTTCATTCAAAAATCGTATCGAAGAGTCAAATGTAGCGCCCCCCCATACTTCAAGCGAGAAGAAGCCTGCTTCGTCCATTTTTTCTGCAATGGGAAGCATGTCTCTGGTTCTCATGCGGGTGGCTATGAGGGATTGGTGGGCGTCTCGGAGGGTTGTGTCGGTTAGTTTTACAGGAGCCATGTTTATGTGGCTTAATTGGCTGGATTGTTATTTTAATTTATGGTATTTCTTCATTGGATTTTGAGAAATATTTAACCCGCCCTCAAAACACCAGCAAAAACAACCATAACGGAATAAATGAAACCATTACACCATCGATCTCCCTTTCCTCCATTAGTGTTTTTGTCACAACATACGCATTCTTAACACTAAAATCCTGGCAAAAACTCAATATCCCCTTCAAATCCGAATCATCAATAGAAGACCTGTATTTGACTTCAACCGGAATTAATTCAGACCCATAATTCATAATAATATCCGTCTCGTTCTTTTTCTTATCAAGCCAGTAAAATATCTTTCCCATAGGGTAACCTGAAACATGCTTGAGGCAGTGCAGATATACACATGTCTCGGCATCAAAACCGATATCCTGGCGCCCGCCTATGGAATTCTTAAGTCCGAGATCGCAAAAATATATCTTTTTTTCCTTTCTCTCTGAAGCCTTTTTGCTTTTTGTATAAAAATCTGATAGACTGATGAGATGCGAACGGGCAAGATGGAAAACATATTGTTTTGAGGTCTCCTTGTCCCCATCATTCTGTTTTGCGATTCCAAGGTAACTGAAACGCTCACTTGAATGAGCTGATATGAACCTGAAGACGGATTCAAGGAGCAGCGGGTCGCGAATCCTGAAAATTCTTACAATATCCCTGTAGATCAGGAGGCTTGTATACTCCTCTGACAGTATTTTGAACCATGTTTCCTCATTCTTTATATCAAACCATTCCGGGAATCCCCCCACGTTCAGGTACTGTGACAGGAAACCAGCTATCTCATTGATTTTCGGGGAAAGTTCGTAATACATTTGTTTCAGGGATTTAAATTGAAGCGACACCTCTTGTATCTCTATGTTGTTGAACTGCAAGAACTCCCTGAATGTAAGAGGGAAAACATCAATAAAGCTTATTCTTCCTGCAAGGCTTTCTGATGAATTCTTATAAATAAGGCAGGAAGATGAGCCTGAAACAATGAATTTTGAAGCATATTTGAGGTCATAATATTTTTTCAATAGCTGTTGCCATCCCCTGACATTTTGGATTTCATCAATGAACACATAGATTTTTATACTTTTCATGGAAACCATGTTATTCTGCTGACAGAAATCAAGCGTTTCCTCAAGGTTCGCTCTCCCAGGCTTCTCGAAGTCATCTGCATTTATGTAGAATATGTTTTTGGGGTCAGTACCATTGTCAAGAAGATACTTGATTGATTGATAAATAATCGTTGATTTGCCGCTTCTCCTTATACCAAGGATTGCAAGGAGCTTCTGATCTTTTAAACGCTCTGTTATCTTTCCAAGGTATTCCCTGCGGTTTATACCAATAAGTTCTTCAGGCACGCTTCCCGATGCCCACCATGGGTTTCTCTCGATAATGCTTCTTTCATACATAATTATTACTAGTATATTAGAGATAAACTATATATTTTTAGCGGTTATGATAGTAATAATTTGGAATTAGCAAGCAAGTTCCATAATTACCTTTTTTATCTCCTCCATCCCCGCATCAGTCTTGAACGATATACCCGAAAAATGTGTGCGTGAAGCCCGAAAACCCCTCTCTTTTAAAGCCAATACAAGCTCATCAGTAGGCATCGCTGTAATCCCGAGCGACTTGCAGAGCTTGTGATAATCGTAATGCATCGGAATATCAAGCTCATCCCTGCATGTGGCTATGAGTTTCAGAGCTTCCTTGAATCCCCTTTTTTCAATCTCGCCCAGTAGCTCCCCACAAAAATCGCTATCATGCAGCCTGCCAAGCCACAGAGGCCCTGCAAGCGATGTTGTATGCCCACACACATGGCATTTCCCTTCCATGTGGACTGCAAGCCCATGCTTCCATTCCCTTGCGCCGCAGCCAAAGCAGTGCGATATGAACCCCATATTCTTCAAACATTCATCCGCCTCGTTGATGCCTTTTTTAACCCTGGCAAAGAGCCTGACATAATGCGCCGAGGCGTAGGATAAAAGAGGCGTCATGGCTTTATCGTGTTTAGCAAGCGTTCTCGCAACAGCGCCCATGAGGATGCGAACTCCCATTTCAGGGTAATATTCGGTTTTGAGCGGCACGGCAGCATAGTTCCTGATACCCGCTTTCTTGTGCGCGCCGCAAAGGGGCGCGGTGTCGGTGGCTGTGATGCACAGGAGATTCTTCGTTGAGCGGCATGCAGCGTCCAAAAATGGCGCTGGGCTTCCGAAAGGGTCAAGGTCGATTATGTCAAAGCTGTCATCCAGCATCACCACGTTGGCGTTTCTTTTAATCGCTGTGCAGTTTGAGAGGTTGTTGAGTTCGATATTTTTGTTGATTAATTCAAAGGATGTATCTTCCCAATCGCTCATCGTGATATTGAGCCCGACCTCTTTTGCGATTCGCAAGCCCCGGATTCCCGAGGCTGAGAGGGCGTCAAGGTATGTGTAATCGGGATTATTTTTTGAGAAACATGCTATTGCTGCCACTGCAACATCACGGTTCATTCGCATTGCCGGGTTGTAGAATACTGCAACCGAAGACGGAGGAAAACTTGAATCCTCATCAGGGACAGGCACTTCGACCTGTGTTTTGCCTTCTGTAATGATTTTCGTGAGCATTTCAGCGTCACATTTGACGGGCATGGTTTTTAAGGTATCTGCATGCAAAATAAGCCCCGGGAGGGATTTGAACCCTCGACCTCGTCCTTACCAAGGACGCGCTATACCCCTAAGCCACCGAGGCGCACTTTTCATTCACACATTTCAATATCGCAACGGGCCCGGAGGGATTCGAACCCTCGACATCCGGGTTAGAAGCCCGGCGCTATATCCAAGCTAAGCCACGAGCCCAGCGCGAAACCCCAAGATGTTTTGTATATTTAAAAAGCTTTGTGAATCAGACACCGTATTCTTTTTTCAGGGAATCGATTTCCGGCAGTAATATATTATCCAGAGACGTGCCCTTTGCCTCTCTAATCCGCATACCTTCGATAAGCCCGGAATATTCACCGCCTGCAAGCCCGTTTGCAATAAGCGCAGCGCCCTGGGCGGCTTCCTTGACCATCCTTACCGCAAAACCTCCAAGTCTTCGTACAGGGAAATCAAACCGCTTTTTTAAATCATCAAATATGCCATCAACTCTTGACATCCTTCCGGAAACGAGGATTTCCTGCGGCTTCACGGACACCGTAAGCGCCATGACATCTTTAATTGCGCCTTCAAGATATGCATTCAAAGCAAACTCGTCTTCCATCAGTTTTTCCGGCGTTTTTGCAAGCGTTTCCACGCCTCCCCGGAAAATGAGTTCCTTATTAAATCCCCCCAGAAGATAAGCAAGCTCCGCGTCCATGACTCCAAGCGAGAGAAAACCGATATTGCCCGTGCTCCCCCCGATCCCGTCCACTATTTTCCCGTCCTTTACTGCAATAGCGGCGGTATATCCGAATCCCATTTCAAGCAATATGAACGATGTTTCACTGTAACATATGTGATGCCGTAACGCCTGGTCCCGAATCCCGAGCGCTGCGCAGCAGAGTTTGTCCGCAGTACCCATATCGATTTTATTTAATTTCCGATAAAACGGGACTGTGGGAAGATGGATAACGCCGGGAATGAAAAAAACAGGAAGTCCATTTTGCCTCATCCGGTCTATGGATTTACGCATGCCAAGCATGCTTTTCTTGTCATCTTTTTTAATAAGCGACATAAGAAACAATTCCCTCTCTCCTATGTCTTTAATACCGGTCACCGGAATGCCAAACCCGGATGGTCCAACTACAAGATCGGCTCCGGTTTCTATTATAATATTTGAAATCAGCCCGGAATCTTTGATGATATCCTTCGTGGGTATCGAAGTGTCAAGAATTACTGTATCGTCTTCCAGACCGCAAAAATCAAAACTTTTTGTTCCCGGGTCTATGCCGATTACTCTAACCATGTTCCCAAGTTATCATACGAACTCATTAATGTTTATGTTTTGACTTTGCTTCTTACGAGCCGGATAATTTTTGAACAATTATTTCATCACCGGGGTTTTTACCAAATAAGTGTGCTGCGCTTCCTTTATTTACCGCAATTTCAAGAAACCCGTGGCTTCCGATTAATGCAAGGGGTTCGCCATCTTTGCAAAACCCGTATGAACTGTGAAATAAAAGTCGTCTTCCATGGATTTCCAGCGCATCGCCTGATTGAAGCTCCACCAGCCCGGACGAAATATTTGTCACAATATTCCCGAATGAATCGATGAATATAATCCTGCCATGTAAGGAACAACCTTTTTTCTCTCCAACCCCGAAATCCAGATTTTCAAAATCGGCACTCTTTCCGCCAACATTTTTAATGTCCAGCCCTTTCGAGATATGCGCCCCGACCGGTGCAAAAATATCCCTTCCATGAAAAGTGCAGGATATATTCTTGCGAAACAGTTTCTCATTCGTAATCCCATAAACTTCAAATTCACCTATGCTTCGTGCAGCAGGAATTAGAAGACCGTTATCAGGACCGACAAAATAATGCCTCCCGAAATCAGGAGAGCCTGCCATGATTGCAATCGGGCGTCGTTTCGTCCCGACTCCCGGGTCAACCACGGCAATATGCACCGTGCCTGCTGGAAAATATTTTGCACATGTCATCAACATAAACGCCCCGGCGCGCACATCGTGGCGCGTAACTGAATGGGATATGTCCACGATATTTGCGGCAGGAGCGATGCCAAGGATTACACCTTTCATGGAGGCGGGGTACACATCCCCGAAATCCGAAAGCAGCGTTATGACCATAGCTCTTCAAGAAACATTTAATACACTGCCAGACTATAAAACCCGCTGCCAAACTATGGACTCGTGGGGTAGCCAGGATATCCTAGCGGGCTTCGAACCCGCGGACCCGCGTTCGAATCGCGGCGAGTCCGTTGACTATTACGTATCGGAAATAAAAAAAAGGTTCCGGTTAACCGGAACAACATCTTATTTTGTGAAATACCAGAGCAGAATCAGTATTACTAAAAGAATCAGACCGATCCAGATATAAGAACTGCTGCTCTTCTCTTCTACCTTGGGCTGCGGTTTCGGAGCTTCCACCCTTGGAGCAGGCTTGGGTTTTGGAGGCTCAGGTCTTGGCTCAGGTTTTGGTGCCTCTTCAACTTCTTTTACCTCCTCTTTTACCTTTCCGGATATAAATGGACTCTCAACGCCGGTTAATACAGCCATCACGCGAACTTTTCCAGTCAGGTTGTTATCCACCTTTGCGCCCCAGATGATTCTCTTTGTGTTGGGGACTTTATCCATTATCATTTCGCCTGTGACCGCGACTTCTTCCAGCGTGAGGTCTTCGCCTCCCACGATGTGGATGAGCACGCCATAGCTTTCCGCTATATCCCTGACGTCAAGCAGCGGGGTGCTGATGGCTTGCGCCACGGCTTTACTTACCCTGTCCTGCCCGTCGCCTTCGCCTATCCCTATTGATGAGATTCCGCCGCGCTCCATGACCGCGCGCAAATCAGCGTAGTCAAGGTTGACAAGGCTTGGCTGTGTTATAGTGTCTGTGAGGTTCTTCACAAACGCTCCCACAAGCGCATTTGCGACATTAAGCGCTTCTTTTAACGGGAGGTTGCCTGCAACTTCCCTTAATTTGGAGTTATCAATTATTACTACGGAATCGCAGGATTGCGCCAGCAGATTTATCGCATCTCTTGCTTTCTCCCTTCTTGCCATTTCGATGGTGAACGGGATAGTAACGCATCCGATTGTAAGGGCGCCGAGCTCACGCGTGAGTGTCGCCACAACTGGCATGGCGCCAGTTCCTGTTCCACCGCCAAGTCCAGCCACGAGGAATACGAGATTTGAACCTCCAAGTTCGGCTTTTAATTCCGCTATGTTCTCGTTGGTTGCCTGTGCGCCCATTTCCGGGTAGCCACCGCATCCGTGCCCTTTGCAGAGTTTTTCTCCGAGAAGAATTACTTTATCCGCTTTTTGAACGTATAAGTGATTTACATCGGTATTTGCAGCAATTATCCTGCCGCCTACTATACCCTTTTCCGCTATCCATGTTGTAATATTACATCCAGCTCCACCTAAGCCCACTACGGCAACGGATGGTCTGGTTGCTTTTGCAAACGCTTTTAAATCAGTAACCATGTTTTAATAGCCTCCTCCATATGAACGGCTACATTTTAATAGCTGTTTAAGTATATATGCTTTTTCAGTTTATCTTCGCAAACTTTTAAATAAATTCGCAGTATAGGGAACTTATATGCAAGTCAAAAAACTAAAAAATTCCCCGTATGATGCAAACGCGTATTTAGTTGATGGAACTGTGCTGGTTGATGTGGGGATGGATGGAGAGGCTGTAATCCAGGAACTTGAAAAACATATCCAGCCAGGCGACCTTGAAACCATCATCCTCACCCACTGCCACTATGACCATTCAGGCGGGGCGGGAACCGTAGCCAGAGCCACGGGCGCGAAAATAGCCATCCATAAGGACGATGCCCCGCTACTGAACAATGACCATGCCAGTGCATCACGCTTATTCGGGGAAAGAGCGCCGTCAATAGTACCTGATATCCTCCTGGGAGGCGGTGAGTTTTTCGGGGAACTTGAGGTCATCCATACGCCGGGGCATACCCCGGGCGGCATCTGCCTGTATGATGGCGAATCAAAAACCCTTTTTTCAGGCGACACAGTATTCCAGGACGGGAGCTTCGGGCGCACTGACCTTTACGGAGGGAACGCAGCGCAATTAATCGAATCCATAAAAAAGCTCACCCTTCTTGATGTCAGCATTATGTACCCAGGTCATGGGGATATTGTAACAGGCGGGGCAAATGAACAGATCAGGATGTCGCTTTTAATGGCGTCCCAGTATTCGAGTTTTTAAAATATGAAATCATTTACTGCTTTTCACCAGTATTGCGATTCCCACAATGAGAATCAACACAAGCACAGGCACGATTACCGTCTTAATCAGCCCGTACATCAGATTCACGCTCGCTGTAAGGTTTTTTATTGATTCTGCAACAGGTTCGATATCCACAGGTTTAACTTGTGGTTTTTCAATAACAGGTTCTTTCTTTTCGTAAATTTCAGCCGGCTGTGCCGGAGGAACAGGCTTTACAGCCTCCCTTCTTAACGGAACCTGCGGCTTTTGTGCGACCTGGGGCATCTGTGCTTCAGGTTTTTTCTTCAGTAATGTCTTAAACAAATCAGCTTCACTCATTGAACTTGGCATTTCTTCGTACCCTCTGCCTCCTTTCCAAAGAGGCATTATAAAACATTACTTATACCTATTTAAATCATTTGCAGGGGCTACCAGCAATTTTATTTAGTGTAAGTGCAAGTATCGGCGGGATTTCATGGAAAAATTCAAGACACGAAATATCTGGTTTGTGGTTTTAATCGGCGCGGTCATCTTTGCAGTTTTCACAAACGAGATAGGATTTGAGAAGTTTCTTATTTTAATAAGCGGCGTCAATAAACCGCTGATTCTTCTTGCGGTTTTTTTCAATTTTCTGAATCTCATTACGTTCACAATCACATGGAGGTTCCTGACCACCGCAGATGTCAGCCTTTATAAGTTGTTCAAGTTCTATATGGCGGGGACGTTCATCAACAACATCACACCCACATTCGGGACAGGCGGAGAGCCTGTAAAAGCCATGCTTCTCGGAAAGGAAACAGGTATGAGCAAGGCTGAATGTTTTGCAGGCGTGGTGTCCCAGAGAATGCTTAACATGTTCCCGTTTTTGACTGTCGGGATGCTGGGTATCTGGTTTCTTTTTTCCAAACCCAGGGAGATCCAGCTTGCAACCTGGGAAATTGTAGCAATGACGTTTTCTATCGGGCTGGCTTTCAGCGTCTTTGGTCTAATCATATATTTCTATATCCGTAAAGACAAACTCTCTTCGTTTGTCCACTCATCCATCCGCTTTTTTGCTCCTTTCATCGGACTGGTGAAAAAGGGTTTTGACCACAATGCGTATGCTGCTGCGGTGGAGGATTCGATTAACTCTTTCCACGGCGGTCTTCAAAATATACGCCATAATAAACGCAGCCTTGCAAACGCTGTGCTGTTTTCCTACCTCGGATGGATTTTTGACCTCCTGGCAATTTATGTGGTGTTCCTTTCTATCCCGGATTCGCATATCCATATCAGCGTGCTGATTATCACCTATACCATATCCATGATAAGCGGCTGGATGCCTCTTTTTCTTCCCGGCGGTCTTGGCATTGTGGACGGCACCATGGCGATACTTTTCATATACGGCGGCGTCCCGGTCGAGACGGCAGTGCTTGCAACGCTGCTTTATCGGCTGGCATCCTACTGGTTTAACACAATACTGGGGGCATTTTACCTGAGCGCCTCGCTAAAGCCCGGATAGCTCTTCTTTTTTAAAGGTAAAACTGCCTTTAACCCGCACATCCGCAGGAAGTTCCCCGAGTTTGGATTTTAGAATCAGGTCTGCTATTTCAGCGTCCAGCACTCTTGCTATCCCGATGATGGACGTTGTGGGTCTGGGGTTGACATCAACAACATACGGCTTATCACCGAGCACCATATCCACGCCTGCATATCCCCGGCATCCCAGCGCCTTTACCGTTTTTTTTGCGACCTCGATAACCTCATTGTTCCTGTCGCAGTAATACGGCACTATCCCCCCTTTATAGGATATGTTATCGTTTATTTCAATCAACTGTTTGTTAACCGTGAGGAGAAGCTGTGTTTTGCCTGTTATCACGCTTGCGCTTAAGTGTTCACCCTCGATATATTCTGTGGCTATGAAACCTTCTTTCAGTGTTCCGCTTTTACTTTTACGGATTCCTTCGGAAGCGCAGCCGAACCTGGGTTTTATCACGAAATCACCATCGTATTCCCCGCGTCCTATGGTTTCCGGAACGGGGAGCTTTGCCTGCTTGAGTGCGCGGGTGCATTCGAGTTTATCGGCGCACAGGCGCACCGATTCTGACGGGCACCCCAGGTTTGCGGTGTTTTTTTCAACCAGCGCTGTCAGGTCGCCCAGAATCTCATCAGGCGCAATAACCAGGCAAGCATCGCATTTTTTTGATAATTTTTCAAGAGTTTCCTCGAATCCTGCCGTCTTCACAGCATTCCCCGCACCAAGTTCTGTTCCGGCTGTCGGATAGAAGACCGCATGACCGCATGAAACAAAGCTCCGCACAAGAGCGCCCAGCATCGCCCGTCCTTCGAGCATGAAATCCTTCACGCCCGCGCCCACTGCGTATTCCGCGACAAGTATTTTCATGGCAGCACTCCTACTTTTTGGGATTTAAGATAACGCTCTTTTTCGCTGAAGATGCAGCCGCAGTATTTTTGCATGTACAGTTCAAAAGCTCTTGCAATTTCACGCGATTCCCCGTATCCCTCCCTGAAATCCTCGTAGTAGAACTCGATGCCGTAATCATTAGCGGCTTTTTCACCGACCTCGGCGAGCAGTTCATGCTTCTGGTATGGCGATATTAGAAGGGTGGTTGTGAAAGCGTCAAATCCCAATTGGGCAGCGGTTTTGGCGGCTTCTGCAAGCCTGTATGTATAGCAGAATTCGCATCGTTCGGGAGCTGCGATGGCGCCGCGAAGATAGTTCTCCATATCATAGTTTTTGTAAATCACTTTTGTTGCTTTTATTTCTGCGTATTTTTCAAGTGCCTCCAGCCTGTTTTTGTATTCTAAATAGGGATGTATATTCGGGTTATAAAAAAGAGCCGTTACATCATGCCCTTCCTCAAGCAGCCGCTTATGCGGATATGTGAAGCATGGGGCGCAGCAGACATGGACGAGGATTTGCATGTATTATCACTTCACAATAGGCACGCCAAAAGTAAGCTCCTCAAGCTCAACCACTTTTCTCCACAATTCCCTGCATTCGCAATCAAGCCCATCAAAAACTCCTGCATCCTGCGTCACTGAGAAAATCCTTATCGCCTCTGCCACATCCTTATCGCACTTCCCGCAATTGTGAGGTCCGCGCGCCGAACCTGCTGCCACAGGGTCTGACATTATGACCGCATCGGGAGCAGCCTCTTTCCCGCGCCGAAGCACCTCCACGGCGCTCCACAGCCACGGGGGTCGGTAATCCCCGCGCAAAAACATCTCCTCCACAAGCGTACCCTTCTGCACATTGCAGAGGTTGACCGATATTGTTCCTGCATAATGTGCTGCGTCGTTGATGGATTGTATCATGTCGTTGATAGCTATGCCTTCCGGAATGAAAGGAGGTTTAAGCATCAGATACGCCTTGACTGTTGCACCCTCCTGCTTTGCAGCATTGCTGGCTCTCACAAAATCGGAGAACGTAAAACCCTTATTGATGCAGTCCTTTCGTATCATGTCATTGCTTGTCTCAAGCCCGATAGCCACTTCAAACCTTTTTCCAAGTGCTGCGACAGAGCCTGAAACCTTCTCCGTCGTCACATATTCCGGTCTTGTCTCTGCAATGACCTTTTTTACCCTCTCATCAGCCCCGAAGCGCGAAAGCATCTCTTTCCTGGTATCGGGAGCAATCTCGCCATCGTCCAAAAAGCTGCCTGAGGTGAATATCTTCAAAATGAACTCCTCATCCTTACAGCGCGACATTGCAGATTCGAACTGCTTCATGAGTTCATCATGTGAAGGCGGTTTTTGCGCGCTGTCGTACACATACCCGCACATGGTGCAGTTGTTCCAGCGGCAGCCCGAGGTCTGGAAAATCACAGTCAGCGCAGAAATTGGCTTTCCATCAAGCAGGTCATTCCCTGTCCAGACTGCCGTAGGTCTGTCAGGCGGATTGAATTTGACTTTCTGTCTTCTGCGAATATCACGTACAACGGTGGTAAGCGACATGGTCTTATTCAAACTCGATAGTAGCAGGCGGCTTGGGTGTCAGGTCGTACAGCACCCTCGATACATTGGGTATCTCGCTTGTGATGCGGGATTCGATTTTTCGCAGCACTTCCCAGGGCAGTTCCATCGCCTCCGCGGTCATGCCGTCCCTTGAACTCACGGCGCGCATTGCGATTATCCAGCCATGCACCCGTATATCGCCCTTCACCCCTGTTCCTTTTTCAAGGAGAGCGGCGAATGTCTGCCATGGGCGGTATTGTTCGACCAGCTCCTCCTCCACAATCGCATTGGCTGCCCTGACAACATCCAGCTTTTCTTCCGTCACCTCGCCTATTATCCTGACCGAAAGACCAGGACCCGGAAAGGGCATCCTGTCTGAAATCTCCCTCGGCAATCCAAGAGCCCTTGCCACTTCCCTTACCTCATCCTTATAGAGGTCGGCTATGGGTTCGATTATCCCTTCAAAATCAATAACAGAGGGCAGACCTCCCACGTTATGGTGGCTCTTAATCCCTCCTTCAGACTCAATCCTGTCCGGGTATATGGTTCCCTGAATCAGGTATCTTGCGCCGAGTTTTCGGGCTTCTTTTTCAAATTCGCGGATAAAAGCCTCGCCGACGGCTTTTCTTTTTTTCTCGGGGTCTGTCTGTCCTTTCAATGCCCGCAGGAAACTCTCCTTTCCGTCTATCACCATGAGGTTCATGTCGGCAAAGATTTTCTTTATCCGTTCAGTCTCCCCTTTTCGCATGAGTCCGGTATCTATGTATATAGGCGTGAGCATCTCTCCAATCGCCCTGTGCGCAAGCACTGCGCAGACCGAGCTGTCAACGCCTCCTGAAAGCGCTATTATTGCCCTGCCTTTAATGTCTTTTTTAATTTTCTGGATGCTCTCGGCAATGAATTTATCAACTTTGACCATTGAACACTTACATATTGTTCATTCTTTAAATGGTTTTACCCGATGCCTGATGCCAGATGGAAGAAATATGCTGTGCCAACGACAGGATTATTTGTAAAATATCCCATAAAAAAGTTTTAAATAGTAAGCCTGATATAACCTCAGTACTAAATGATGTCCCAGTCATTGGATTTTAGTAAAAACCACGGGTGGCAATGGAACCGATAATAGAAATACGTTCACTGTCAAAAAATTACGGGGATTTCAGCGCTTTAAATAGTGTATCCCTGTGCGTTGAAAAAGGAACAATATTCGGTATGCTCGGACCCAACGGGGCAGGCAAGTCCACATTAATCAAGGTGCTGTCATGCCAGTCAAGACCATCGGCAGGTCATGCATACATATCAGGTCTTGATGTGGTATCTGATAAAAAAGAAGTGCTTTCCATTATCGGGGTTGTCCCGCAGGAGAACAGTTTCTACGACGAGCTTACGGTGAATGAGAACCTTCTGTATTTCGGTTCATTATACGGCGTTCCTGTCATTGAAATTAAAAAACGCAGCCACAAAGTACTGGATATGCTGCACCTGGCTGAAAAAAGCGAAAGCAAAGCAGGCACGCTATCGGGAGGAATGAAGACCCGGTTAAATATCGCCTGCGCGCTTATACATAAGCCCGATGTACTTATCCTGGATGAGCCCAGCGTGGGACTTGACCCCGTATCCAGGAAAGCCTTATGGGATACTATCAGAGCCGTGAACCGGGAAGGCACAACGATTCTCATCACTACCCATTATATGGAAGAGGCTGACCTGCTGTGCGACAGGCTGTTGATAATGAACAGGGGCAAAATCGTTGTGGAAGGAAAGCCCGATGAGCTTAAAAATGCGGCAGGCGAGGCTGTCATCCAGATAACAAGCATACCAGGCAACTACCAGTTAGTAAAAAGCAAAGTAGAATCGCTGGAAGCAGTATCGTCCTGCGGCATTACTGAAAAGGGGCTGAAAATAACCTTCAAGGGCGAGTTACCCCATCATGCTATTTTTGAAATTTTCAAAACAGCCGGCGAGGTAATAAATAACGTGGGCTCTTCAAGACCCAGCCTTGAGGATGTATTCATACATGCTGCCGGGGAGGAGTGGCGTTGACAGGTTCCGTTATCAGGAAGGATTTGAAGGTGTATATCCGCCACAGGAAGACGCTGTTATTGATTTTTATTGCCCCGATACTTATCATGGTATTGATAGGCTCGGTGTTTTCAGGCGCATCCGATGGAGGTCTTAAGGATGTAAGCCTGGGCGTTGGCGGCGGGTTAGAACAGGGAAAGGATATAATCGAGGAATTAAACCGCAGCAGGATGTTTATCATAGTTATAGAAGACACCGCAGACCCCGCGGTTATCAGGGAAGGCGTCAGGAAAGGAAAATACAGCGCAGGCATCTTCATTCCCGAAAACGAGACGCAGTCAATGCAGTTATACCTTGACAATTCAAAGGTGCAGATAGCGCCCGTCATATCCACGGTATTCCTTACCACCACAGAGAAGATGTCCTATGAACTTACCCTTGGATTTATCAGCAAGCTATGGAAAAACCTTGCACAGATGGAGTCAGAACTTGAGCCATTAAAAGAAGGGGTAGTTCTTGTTAATGGGAAAATCACAGGTTTGAATAATAATACGCAGGGCGTGCTTGTTTCCCTGAATGAAATCAATGTATCCAACCTGAATACCTCGATAGGCGTCATGAAAAATACACTGGACATTATGAGAACCGACCTGTATCGAAGCAGCGAGGAAATTAATGTCACGCGTAACGATATAAAGGAACTGGACAGGAATGTAAGCTCAATATACAACGATTCGGCAGGATTGAGAGACGATCTGAAATTCGTGCTGGACAGCATAGAATCGACAGATGCTTCATTGATGGTTATTCAAACTAATTTGCAGGGGACCTATAATGCTACCTGTATCGATCCGTCAATGCCGCAGTGCATATCCTTGAAAAATACCATCCAGCAGGTGCAGGATACAAGAGCTCTGATGTTCAACAGGACCGGACGTATAAAATCACTCTATTCTAATCTGGATAATATAGCCACTAAAAGCGCTGAATTGCATGAAAAATTAAAAAGGACAGACACAAGACTCCAGAAGATGCAGGAGTCAATCGTCAATTATACGCTTGAGATATCGAATATCTACGGGAATATAACTAATATAGAGAATGCTGTCGTTGTTCTGGGAACTGTTAAAAACCAGTCGGGTGACGTGTCTGTCCAGATGGAGAAACTCGCCGCTGAAATGTCAAACAACACCGCAGGCATGATATCTGACATTGACATGACAAAAGGCATACTTGGCGAGGTAATTGCAAAGTCACCAGGTTTTATTGCGGCGCCACTTAAGCTGGAGCGCGAGCCGGTGTTCAAGGACAGGTCTTATCTGGACTTCCTTATGCCCGGAATAATATCCATTGTGCTGATGTTCATATCATTCCTCCTTGCTTCCATTACTATAGTACAGGAGAGGTCTAAAAAAACCCTGATAAGGACACTATTGACCCCTCTTTCACTTCCGGGTTTCATTCTTGAAAAGACATCCGCGCTCATCCTCATTGCGTTGCTGCAGGGGATTATCCTGATAATTGTCGCATACCTGTTCTATGGTATCGTGGTTCCTGTAAACCAGCTTGGAGCGTTGTTCCTTGTGGTTCTTGTGTATTCAGCGGCTTTTATCGGTATCGGGATGGCGCTTGCAACGTTTGCCGAGTCTGAGAATACTGCTATGCTCCTGTCACTGGTGTTGAGCATTCCCATGCTTTTCCTTTCAGGAGTCTTTTTCCCATTCGAGACTATGCCGCAGTTGATGGTACAGCTGGGCAACGCCCTTCCAATCACAATGGGCATAAAGGCGCTGAATTCGGTGCTGGTCTATCAGGAAGGGACGGGCGCGCTGGCAGGATATTTGCTGCCTCTTCTGGCATACGGGATAGCGGGGCTCGGGCTTGCCTACCTGTTATTGAGAAAAGAAGTGATGGATTAATCGGTATGAATGAGCAAAGGATATAATACGCTATAAAATATCATATAGGATAGTGGGATGATAACATGTCAAATTTTGACGATACCGTTGTTGCGGCTGTGGAAAAGGTGATACCGAGCGTTGTGAACATCAGTGAAGTAAAGCTCATGAAAGATGCCTACCTGCATGTGCATCCTGTCCCCGGTGTTGGTTCAGGATTCATAATCGATGAAGAGGGCTGCATTCTGACCAATGCCCATGTTGTGCTGGGTTCAACAGAGATAAAAGTGACGCTGGAGGACGGAAGGACTTTCCCGGGAGAACTCAGGGGCATTGATACCATTATGGACCTTGCAGTTGTCCATATCGATGCCAGCAACTTGCCCGTACCTGAGATGGCAAAGAACAATAATCTCAAGATAGGACAAATGGCGATTGCAATAGGCAGCCCGTTAGGTCTCGTCGGTGGCCCCACGGTCACGGCGGGTGTTGTAAGCGCATTGAATCGGTCTATACAGACCGAGGCTACATTCATGGAAGGGCTGATACAGACTGATGCTGCCATTAACCCCGGTAACAGCGGTGGTCCCCTGATTAACAGCGAAGGAATGGTGATCGGGATAAACAGCGCCATCATACCTTTTGCCCAGGGCATCGGGTTTGCCATCCCGATACAGCCAGCCATGTGGATAGCGCAGCAGTTGCGGGAGCACGGTGAAATCATAAGACCATGGATAAGTATGAACGCAGTGGACGTCAATCCCAAAATGGTGGCATACTACAAACTGCCCATTGAAAAAGGGGTAATGGTTAC
>JAQUQX010000028.1 GCA_028715885.1 Candidatus Methanoperedens sp. | reverse complement strand
AAAATATCTCGCAGACCATCCCGACCCGCCTGTGAAAGCCTTCTGCATCGACAGGGCATATCGGCGCGAAGCCATCGACCCCACGCACACGCCCGAGTTTGAGCAGCTTGAAGGCGTGGTGATGGATGAAGGTGTGAGTTTCAAGAACCTGCTCGGCTGCCTGACAGAATTTTATCACAGGATGGGTTTTGATGAAGTGCGCTTCAGACCCGGGTATTTCCCATATACCGAGCCGAGCGTGGAACCCGAGGTATATATCGAGAGCAGGGGCAAGTGGGTTGAGCTTGGCGGCGCCGGGGTGTTCAGGAAAGAGGTTACGCTGCCGCTTGGAATCAAGTATCCTGTGCTTGCGTGGGGGCTCGGTGTGAGCAGGGTGGCGATGCTGAGGCTGGGGCTTAAGGATTTGAGGGAGCTGTACCAGAGCGATATCGACTGGTTGCGGAAGAGCACGGTGCTATAGCAGAACGTATAGCTTTTTCCCGATATCAAATCCGCAATAGACATCAGTCTAAAATCCCAGTAGATAAGAAAAAGCCAAAGAAAATGGGCTATCTGGCTTATGACCTCAGGGATTTTTCACTTGCCATCTAACAAAATCCTTATGTGCTTTTATACGCTTATATCCATGCAAATATGACCGAAGGAGAGGCTGAGATAACTTCCACTGAAGACATACTGGAAGAGCCCATCGAAATTCTTGTAAACCTCGCTAAAAACGGGGAGATAGACCCGTGGAATATAGATATAGTCGAAGTCACTGACAAGTTTTTACGCCATGTAGAGGAACTTGAGAGAATGGATTTGCGCGTGTCGGGCAGAACTCTTCTGTACGCAGCCATCCTGTTGCGCATGAAATCCAATGTACTTGTGGAAGTGGAAGAACCTGAAGATATTATCGAAGATGATTATTTGCAATTTGAAATCCGCGATTATCCCGTGCCTGCAATGCCACTTCGCCGCTCATCCAATCGCCCTGTGACACTTGAGGAATTACTATCCGAACTGAAGAAGGCGGAAGTCGTAGAAAAACGCAGGTTTGACCGCGTTAAAAACAAGACAGAAGAACGCCGCGCTACCATCGATGAAGTGCTTTCAATTGCCCATGAGGAAGACATCGAAAGCAGGGTCGGGAAGATGAGAGAGCTATTAAATGAACTATTCGAAAAACAAAAATATATTAAGTTTTCAGACCTTTCTTCCCCCCTTGACAGGACAGGAATAGTCATGGCTTATCTTGCTATCCTGTTTCTTGCCACCAAGAAAGAAATATGGCTTGAACAGGAAGAACTTTTCGGCGAGCTTTTCATCAGCAGGCAGGGGGCTTCATGAGCGGTGATAAGGAAATTATAGAAGCGGCGCTGTTTGCATCTGGCGAACCTCTTGATGTGGGACAGATTCGAAACCTGCTGAGAGGGAAGAACGTCAGGGAATTGCTCCAGCAGTTGATGGATGAATATACGGCGCGCGGCAGTCCCATAGAGATACGGGAGATAGAAGACAGGTTCGTGATGCAGGTCAAACCCGAATTTGCTGAAAAGGTCAGGTCGCTTGCGCCCAAGGAACTTCGTTCACCTGTGCTTCGGACTCTTGCTATGATAGCCTACCACCAGCCTCTGACTGTGGCTGAGCTTGTTGACAGACGAGGAGCGGCTACGTATGACCATGTCAGGGAACTTGAAGAAAGCGGGTTTGTGTCTGCAACGCCGCAGGGGAGGACGCGCCTCCTCCAGACAACGGCGAGGTTTGCCGAGTATTTCAACCTTGATGCCGGTGATCCTGAAGCCATAAGATGTAAAATCATAGAACTTGCGTGCGAGCAGAAGATGGGGCTTGACAAGTGGCTGGGGAAGCAGGGCATAGGGGTTACCTCTATGTATGAATCATTGATGGCGCTCAGCGGTATTGAGGAATATGAACTTGTAAACCCGTATAATCCTACAGACGAGCAGCGTGACCGTGTGCAGGATCTGGGCGTTCTTGTGATTTCAAAGGGGTATAAAGAACGGGTGGATGAATACTTTGACGGCAGGATAATTGAAGTGCAGGCGACCACGTTTGAGGACGTGGCAAATTCAATTAATATTCTTGCCGAATACGGCACTAAAAGAAAAGTAAAGGAGAGTGTAGAATACATTTCGGGTTTGAAGGATGAGTACGTCGAAAAAGCCAATTTTATCACGGCAAAAGTAGCGCCGCAAACAGAAATGGTATCGCGGATTGTCAATGAACTGCGCCTGGGGATTTCTTCGGATGGCGTTAAGATAGCGCCGGATTACGGCACATCAGGCGATGGCAATGTAATAGGAAACGATGCTGATATTCTGATTCCTACCCATAAAAATGCTGAGGTTGATGTGGTTAAGAGGATATGCCAGAGATATGATGCTGTGATTGAGGGATTGAAAAAAGTGAAGAAGTAAAGTTTAACAATTACGCTCTATTTCTTCCCGCGCCCAAAGATAGAGTTCTGTGCTTACCCTGAAGTCTCCTGTTGCCAGTTTAGTGATAATTTCCAGAGCCCCATCTACTGTTAATCTTTTTGTTCTTACCGCCGCAACAATCAGTCCTATTAAACCGGTGAATTTTAATCCCTTTGCTTCTGCAAACCTTCTCGCATTTGCCTCATCAAGAATAAGTCTATCGTGTGGTTTTACCGCAAGAAACAAACTCGCTTCTCCCGAATCCAATCCATATTTTTTCAGTTCAGCCGGTTTTCCTTTGAAATCTATAACCCTAATCCACTGATTAATTGCCTCTTCGAAGGCTTCTATATCTGGTGATTTTTCTTTTATAATCTCTTCCTGAATAGTTGTGGTAATAAATATCTCATTAAAAACTGTCCTGAGCATGTCCAGTTTGCCTATCCTGGCAAGAGCGATAAGCGTGGATGAATCAACAAATACCCGCATTTTAAAACCAGGTTTGCGCTTCCTTTGCATCCCGTTCTGTCTCTTCTATGCTTTGCTTGAAAAATGGGATACCTCTCTGGGAAAGGTATTTTGCCATCTGCTGTATTGAAACACCGGAAAATTCAGCCGCCCGGCACAAAGAAAATTCATCATCAATATATTTCTCCATGGCAATTTTCATGCGTAACTCCCTGATGCCACCCTCGATTACCCTTCTTATGATTTCTGATCTGGATGAACCGAGTGTCTGCGCCAGTTCATTCAAATCCTTAATATTTTTTTCAGCAATTCTAACTTGCATGCTTTCCATATTAATTACATTGTAATCAAATGTAATTAACTTTTCGTATTCCTTCCAGTGAGCCCATACCTTCTTGACAGTTGATTTATATATTTTCATGTCCACTGTAATGTTTTTGTTACTGTCACTTCTCGCCCTGTCACGAATAATGTAACTTATATCTTTACTGGTTTATTTTACTGCCTTATTATTTCATGTCCATATGTCGGGATAGGGGTCCAATCTGAAGCTCCTTGAAAAATCATAAACACAACAACAGCTGCGATAACAAATAGTATTATAATTGGTATAACCAGCGTCATGATTGCTCTTGCTGTAGTTATTTCATGAAGTTCGCGAATTCCAAGAATGACAAGAACCAATGACCATAACGCTGCGATAGAATATATAAAAGGACTCCAGCCGAACAACAATCCCGGGGTTGCGGCGTACATAACAGCTTTTATTGTCTGCTTGTTTCCCCGTCTTCCGCCCATGAGATATACGAAGATATGAAGGATACAACCCAGTAGGAATATTCCCATAACTCCAAGAATCAATGACCTCGCAAAAAGTAATGTTGCCTCCTCCACTTCCGCGCCCGGAGTAAACATCATTCCAAACTGCTTGGAACCCATCATCGAAGAAAACAATGAAGAGGCTAATGATGACATGAATGCAAACAATGCGGAAAATACCACTGCGATAATAATGTAATACCTCATTGCATCGGTCAGTGTGTCTTCTTTTGAGGCGACATATGTCTTTTTCGGCTCAAGTAAAAATCCTTTCACCTTTTCAACCATATCCATAGTATGGGGAATCAATACGTTTTTAATTATATATATTTAGCTCTCCGAAAAAACATATATCCCAAAAGGCTAATTCTTAATCATGCTCACAAAATCAGAAGGAGAACTGGCAGTCCAACTCGCCCGCAAAGCCATTGAAGAATGTCTTAAAAACAAAATAAAACTTATGCCGGATAACCTCCCCAAGGTTTTTTCTGAAAATCGCGGCGTTTTTGTTACATTGAGCATAAAAAGGCACAGCAAGGAACTTCGTGGCTGCATTGGCAGACCATATCCTGTATTGCCTCTCGGGGAAGCGATAATAGTATCCGCAATCAATGCCTCCCGGGACGACCCGCGTTTTAATCCTGTAAAAATTGAAGAAATGGACAACATAGTTATCGAGGTTACGGTGCTCACGGTACCAAAGCGCATTAATGCAAAACCCAAAGACCTTCCGGAAAAAATAGTAATCGGAAGTGACGGGCTGATTGTCGCCACCGGCATGCATTCAGGTCTTCTCCTTCCGCAGGTCGCTGTGGAACATGGTTTTGATTCTACGGAATTCCTGTGCCAGACCTGCATGAAAGCCGGGCTCATGCCGGATGCCTGGCTGAATGGCGCCGAAATATATTCTTTTGAAGGACAGATATTCGAGGAAATTAAGCCTGGCGGAGAGGTCAGGGAAAAGGATATTAAGTGCAGTGAATAATGATGAATCATATGGAGGAGTGATTGAAATGCCTGTTTTGCGTTTATCTGCCGATTCTTCAAGCGAGGAAATTCTTCCGTTTGCAAAAATGGTTCATGAACTGGTATCTCTCCCGGTCACGATGCGCAGCAGAAACAAGAAAGGTGTGAGGCTTGAGAAAGGAAAAGTAATGGACATGGATTATACAGGTCCTGTGCTTGAAGAGGTTTTGCGCAGGAATTGCGTGATACACACCATACCGGACAAGGGAGCATATAAAGGCGTTCCTGTCGTCGTCGCCCCATTACAGGACGAAGAAGGGAAAACGATAGCTGCAGTTGGTGTGGTTGATGTCGTATGCACAATCGACCTGGCATCAGTCTTCGGGAATTACCCGCAGATAGTGCGTCAGGTGGAAGAAAGGAAAGAATTTTTGAAACCAAAGGGTTAAATCTGATAACATGATAGTAGGGAGACCCAAGAGGTGAACTATGGCAAGATTCCCGGAAGCGGAAAAAGTACTCTTACACATGAAAATCTGCATGAAATGCAATGCGCGCAATTCTGTCCGCGCAACAAGATGCCGGAAATGCGGATATACCAATCTTAGAATGAAATCAAAGGAATTGAAAGGAACATAAACCGGGTAAATGCACCCATACATCTCCTTAGGCAGACCCCTTACTTCCCTGATGATAGGGCTTGCAGTGCTCGCATCAGCGTTAATAGGAGTTGGAAGGGATGTAAATTTATACTCCTTTCCTGTTTTTCTTGGCTTTGCTGTTGCATTTTTATTCGGGCTTGCAGGAAACGCGATAAATGATTACTTTGATTATGAAAATGATAAGATCAATCATCCCGAAAGACCAATCCCTTCAGGGAAACTAAAGCCAGAACAGGCTCTCTTTTTTTCATTAACTTTTTTCGCCATTTCATTGGTTCTCTCTTTTTATTTAAGTTCCATAGTGGGATACGAGGCGCTGCTTGTCGTTTTGATTGCACTTCTATCACAGGTTGCCTATGAGTGGAAATTCAAGCATGAAAAAATCATAGGTAATGTGATTATCGGCACCCAGACCGCCCTTGCATTCGTGTTTGGCGGGGTTGTTGTGGGTAAAACCATGATGAGCGGCGTAATTGCGGTTGCAGTATTCCTCTCCATTGTTGGGCGTGAGATTGTAAAGGACATCGAGGACGTAAAGGGAGATAAAGACAGGGTGACATTGCCGATGAAGCTCGGTGTAAAGAATGCAGGCATAGTAGCGGCGTTTTTTATCGTACTGGCAGTTTTAATAAGCATATTGCCTTATTATCCTCTCAACCAGTTCGGAGGGCAGTATTTACTGGTGATTGCGATAGCGGATGCGCTGTTTATCAGCTCGATTCCTGTTATTTTTAAGGATGCAAAAACGGCAAGGAGGATGCTTAAGTTTGCAATGCTGATTGCTATATTTGCTTTTGTAACAGGAAGTGTTTTCAGGGGTTAGGAATATCGAATAATAACGGGGTGGAGCTATGATGCACAAAAAATTTTCGATAGCGGCGCGCATCCTTGCGATTGGCGTGATGGCGGCGCCGGTGTTCGCCGGCATGGGGGTGCGGACGAACATTCGATGGGCAAATAGCAACATTTATTGCTGTGCAAAGATGTAAAAAAATCACGATTAAAAAGGTGTTTTTATGAATAACTGGAAAAATACGAATGTGACGCGCATCCTTGTGATGGGCGTTATGGCGGTGCTGATGATTGTGGGCATAGCAGGCAGCGCAGGCGCAGCAACGCCGTCAGGCAACGAGCTTATCACCAACGGTACCTTCTTCAGCGGTCTTAGCGGCTGGACGATTCAGGAATGGTACCAGCCCTCGGACGGCAGGGGTGAAGTAACTGTAGAATCCGATGGTATCCGCTTCCGCAGTATTAGCGGCAACACCCACATAGGAATAATGCAGACTCTCAACGCCGACGTTTCAGGATGCACAGCCCTTAATTTCAGGGCAATCCTGCGGGCAGACGAGCAGACATTAAGCGGCACTGGGTGGAACGGCAGGGAATCCCCGATATCGGTTTTCGCTCGATACACAGACGTAAACGGCGTGCTGCACGGCAACCTCGGCGAGAATCCCAAAGAACAAAATCGCATGTTCTGGACCGGTTTGTATTTCATCGACCCCACCGGTTCAAGTATAACGGATTATGGAATAAAGACGCAGAAGGGTGTGTGGTACACCTACGAGACTGATTTGATGAACCTCTCACCGAAACCCAAGATTATTGACATTATAGGCGCAGAGGGCGCAGGATGGCCAATACGTGACGGCAAGGTTAAGTCCATCAGCCTGACCTGCGTGGCTGCGGTTGTTCCTCCAACAGTACCACCGACAGCAGTACCGCCAACCGCAATACCGCCAACCACAGTACCACCGATTTTAACCACTCCAACGACATCAAAATTCCGCGTTGGTCCGTCAGTTACGCTAAGACCGGTAACCGATGTGATAGAAGAAAACCAGGATGGAATTGTGGAATTGTTTATGAATAACCCCTCTTTAAACGATGTTACGCTGAATGTGGACGCACAGGTCAGTGTCCCCTCCGGATTACATGTTTCCGGTGAAAATTTCGGGCAGGCGGCGGGCGCTGGCGTGGTAGCAGGTACGTTCAGTGTCCAGCCGGGAAAGTCGCGGACTATTTCAATATCTATAAAAGCAGATAAATCCGCAAGAAAAGGCTCGCATACTCTCCAGTTCACAGGATTGTATTATCCGGATGGAAACAAAGACGCTTTTCAGCCGATATCTCTAACATATTCTGTAACCGTCAAAGCAGCATCAACGGAAACGCCGCCAAAAGCAACACCAGCGTCCACTTCTGCACCGGGATTTGAGGTAATTCTGGCTGGCATTGGGATGATTCTGGCGCTTCGGAGAAGGTAAAACTTCTCCACTCTATTTTTTATTTTTATCCGTGCCAAATTTTAGCGCTTTAATTAAAACTCGTAAATTTCCGGCCCGTACGAACTGAAAATAACAACCCGTTTTTTAAATTTCGTCTCTATTGAGCTATCGTAGAAGGATTTGTGAATAAACGAAAGCTCAATTTCCCTCATCTGCCTCACAATATCCTTTTCATCCCCTTCATATTTCTTGGATAGATGTGTTCCTTTATTCAGCACCATGCTCCTGAGGCACAGGGCAATCAGCATAATCAACTGCCTGTCGCTCCAGTTAATGCTGGATGAACCATTCTGGGCATAAACAAAACTGTTGTTATTCAGTTTCCCGTAAAGCCACATATCGCCGTTCACATACCCCTTGGCATGCCTCAGGATTACATTTACCTCGGGCAATGTTTTAAAGAAATCCTTTCCTTCCTCAGCCGCCCATCTCGTAGAATAGTTTACCATGAAATGCACGGTGTGTTCGGGATTTATTGCAGTGGCATCTTCGAGGTCTTTTAAGTCTTTTCTCAAATCGTAAGCAGTATCCTTCGGGCTGATACTGGCGTCATACTTGCCTACGAATCTTAACCTTACATTGTTCTTTTTAGAATATTCCCTGTACATTTCCACATGCCGCCGCATGCCTTCGTATATATCCCTGTAATTCACCCTTTCCTTGTGCCCCTCATGGATAACATTGATGTAACTGTTTTTTGCGCCCAGTGTTTTCAGGAAATGAATAAACCTCATGACAAAAAGCCCGCCGTCAAAATACGCGTCCGCCCCTTCAAGCTCGGTAGAAGTCCTTGTCCCGTCAGTCATGTCGTAAATGACCAGCTCTTCCATATTCTTTCCTGAGCCTTCAATCTCCAGTTTTTCACAGCACTCTTTAAATATTGTACGAATCTCTTCGTCCGGCGGCAGAGTAATCATAGTGGTTCTTCCTGCAAATGCGCTATATTAAGAACTAAGTATATTATAAATATCCCCCATAGTTTGAGATATCTGGGATATTTGCTATCAGGGCATAAATATGAGATTATTTAGTTCGCAGCACACGGTACATAAACCCCAACCACATTTAACGCATGAGAGGATTCAAAGTATCGACATTATCAGGGGGTTTGATATTGTGCTTATGATTTTGTTTAACTACTCCGTTACTTTGAGTTATTTCAGGTTGATTAACATGCCGCCTGATTTTCTTTACAGGTTTGTATTTCCCAGAGCCATAGCCTCTGTTTTTATTTTCATATCAGGGGTTGCAGCTTATGTCGGCTTTGAAAAAAGTAAAGAAAACTTCAGCAAAAGATATTACATACGGGGGGTGAAACTTCTGGTTTTTGCAATGCTCATAACCCTGTTTACATACATATTTGTACCCGCGGGGACGGTATATTTCGGCATACTGCATTTCTTTGCAGTCAGCTCTTTCATTGTGCCGTTTTTCATTAAATATAATAAGCTAAACCTTATAGCAGGATTGATAATTGCCTTCCCCGGCTTTTATTTGCAGCTAACGGATTTCGACTTCCCCTACCTGTTCTGGCTGGGTTTTATACCTGAAAACTTCTCCACATTCGATTATTTTCCGTTAATACCGTGGCTTGGCGTGCTTATGCTGGGCGTATATTCCGGAAGGTATGTTGTTGAGAGAACGGTCAATATAAAATCCGGTAAATTAGCCGGTATATTTACAGTTATTGGTAAAAATTCCCTGGCTATTTATTTAATTCACCAGCCAGTACTCGTATTACTTTTGATGATTTTAGGATTCAAAATATTTTAAAGCCGCACTGCCTCTTATTCCTTTTCCATGATTTTCCGTATGCTTTCCTCAAAAGAAATCGGCTCAAACCCGAATATCTCCTTAAGGTCGCTCTGCTCACAAACCATATTATTATGCAGCGATTCTATCAGCCAGTAAACAACATTCGGGTTCACAGGCGCAATCTTTCCAAGCACTGCTGCCGAGAGCCGGTTCCATGAGCCCGGAATGGAAATAAAACTCTTCTTCAATCCGAGTTCTTTTGCATACTGCTGCATCAGTTCCTTATACGTGAAAACCTGAGAACAGCCGATATCATAGCATTTGTTTACGGTCTCCTTTTTGTCGAGGCATTCCACAAGATACCGTATCACATCCCCGATATAAATCGGCTGCACCTTTGTGTTTTCCCAGTTAAAGACTGGTATTATGGGTAATTTCCTGACTGCGGTATCCAGGATATCAAAAGCAGCGCCTCCCCTGCCGATTATGACCGATGCCCTGAAAACCGTGTAACCAATGCCGCTTGCCTTGATAATCTCCTCCACTTCTTTCCTGCTCTCAAGGTGATGCGACAGCTTCTCCTCCGGCGCCCTTATTCCTGTAAGGTGGATAATCCTTTTGACCCCGTTGAGTTTACAGGCTTTGACCATGTTGTTTATTGCAAGCCTGTCGAGTATATCGAACCTTTTCTGCTCGCCTGTTGGCTGGCTGCCCATCATGTGAATGAAGTAATATACCGTGTCCACGCCTTCCGTGGCTTTAACAAGCGAATCATAATCAAGAACGTCGCCTGTTACGTAAGTGATATTCGGGTTTTTGGAGCCTGCGGGTTTCCTGACAAGGCACCTTACCTGCAGGTTTTTTTCGGATAATGCCCGAAGGACATGGGCGCCGATAAAACCTGTGGCGCCGGTGAGGAGAATCATTATGTATCTTCTTGGGGCAAATTGTATTTATAGCATTTGATGTAATTTCTATTCATTTTGTTGGTGAGGAAATCCATCAATAAAATAATACCCGCACGGCTGGTGCGCCTGCTCTTCCCTTGTCCTCGGATATTTCCTGCACATGGGTGGTCTGATGCCGTGGATAGTGCATATGGCTTTATGGGAATTGTGGTTTTCAAACCGCAAAAAAGGACATTTATACAGGAACATACAGCAAGAGCCGCAATTTTTACAATCTCCTGCTCTATTCCCATCAACAGGAAGTAATAAACTCGTCGCAGCCCTCCGGATTTTGCCATTCAACCCATTCATCGTTTGTTTAATTAACTTCAAATCATATAAATATTTTGACGTTATATTATTTTTATTCATAACCCTTATCACAAAGTAACGACATTTATCGTTTTATGGTACGCATAGGCAGTCTCAAGCTTAACAAATCAATAGTGGCATCCATAGGAAAAGCTCCGGTTGATTCTGCAATAAAAGCAAAAAAACTGGAAGCAGACCTTATTGAACTTCGGATAGACCTCATGGAAACGGACGCGCGCCAGGCGCTTGCGGGGTTAAAAAATCTCGGTTTACCGATTATTTTAACCAACAGGATGAAACAGGAAGGTGGCGCGTGGGATGGGAGCGAAGATGAGCGTATCCGAACACTGATTTCATTAATGCCTCTGGCTGACGCTGTTGATATTGAATTATGCGCCGAAGAAAGAGACGCGGTTGTTAAAAAAGCTAAAAGCGCGGGGAAAACGGTTATTATATCAACGCACGATTTCCAGAAAACTCCGGAATTTGAAGTCATGACCGGCATTATTCGCGAATCGTTCGAAGCAGGTGCAGACATCGCCAAAATTGCCGTGATGCCGCAGTCGTTTGAAGACGTTCTCCGTTTGTTTGAAGTAACTTTACATTCAAAAGAACCGGTATGCACGATTGCTATGGGCAGCTTCGGCAGGCATTCGCGCGTTATAGCGCCGATTTACGGTTCCGTATTGACCTACGGATATGTTGATAAATCCACGGCTCCGGGGCAATTGAGGGTAGATGAATTAAAATCCATTTTAAAATTGCTTGATGCGCTCGCCTGATTGCCTCATTACTTAAGACGTATAAGGTTCTCTCGTCCCTTCTTTATTTTATCAATCAGGTTCTTATTATGAAGTTCATTCAACGCCGAGCTTACTGTTGATTTTGGGAGATTGAATCTTCTCACTATTTCGGATTGGTAAACAGACCCGCCGTTTTCTTTTAATAGCTTTACAATCCTGTCTTCCAGAGCCATCATATCTGTTTCTGAAATGCTTTCTGCACTCTCTGTCTCTTTTGCGTTTTTCCCGCGAATTTTACGGATATAAATAAATGCGCCGGTCGCAATGATAAAAACAACAACAGCCAGTGGAGCCCATGGAAACGAGGGTTTTGAAAGGACTATCCTGGGTTCCCCTGCCCCGAAAGAGCGCAGACCGTACCATATCATCCCGTCACGGACAAGGTCGGGCTGCGGTGCGACCTGTTCAACCGTATAACCCGGTGGATATTGTATTACCAGCGTATTGTCCTTTGAAAGGTAAAGTCCGCCTACGAACGCATCTCCGATGTTCAGATTGGAATCGGCTTTAGCGAAATTTGTCCACCTGAACGAATAGCGCACAACACCGTATGTTCCTGTCGGGGCGGACTGGACTATTGCATCACCGGCAAAATCCCCGGCGGTCATGCCCCGCGATGTCGTAGCAGCTGCTCCTGAGACTGATTTTTGCATTAATACCTTAAATTCGTTAAGGTAAACCGACTTTAACTGTAACGTATAATTCTCAAATGAACTGAAATCCTCTTTAGTTACAAGAAGCGTCCTGTACTCCACATTCCAGAGAGCAGTGCCGTCTTCCTTGACATTGATTGTGTACGTTATTTTGTATTCATTTTCCGGCGCGGCGGTTGATTGAGGGACTAATAATAAAAAAATTATAGCAAGATGTATCCTCTTCAGCGTCATGAGATTACCAGCTTTCAATAATTGTACCTTTTGGTATAAAAGCTTAATAATCGAGTGCTTTTTTCAAAAATGATGGGAAAGATAGGCGGGGATGCTCGCCTATCTTCTCTTATTTATGGCTTTTTTATATACCTCAGTCTTCTTTACTGGTATTTATTTTATCTTTTCGCTCCTCTTTGTCCTTGCGTTTTTGTTCCTTTATCTCTTCTTTCTGGTCCTTTCGTACCTCTTTGTCCTCACTTCTATTTTCTTTTATCTCCTCTTTGTCCGTACGCTTCTGTCCCTTTATTTCCTCTTTTTTGTCATTCTCCCCAATCTCTTTCTTTTCTTCTTTGAGTTTCATTTCCAGAACATCCAGGACCATTGCCTGCGTCAGTTTGGATAGCTTTTCATGAATTCCGGCGGCAATTCCAGGTTCGTCTGTTTTGTTCAGTTGGAACTTGTATTCGAACTGGACCTTGGATATATTCTCTTTGACCTCGGCTTCAGCTTCCAGCTTTTCTTCCAGTTTGCTCTCTTCGTTATCATTCTCTTCTTCGATCTTAAGCAAAGCGTTGATATTCTCTGTGCTCAATTTATTCACGATTTCTTCTGCTATCGTGAAATTTTCAGTGTTGTTAGTCATGAATTTGAGCTTGACTTCGATCTGCGAACCATTACTGAAGACCTTTGCCTCGATCTTTGTAACCTGTTCCTCTTCATCGTCAGCTTCTACTTCTTTCAGGACTCTGCGTCCTTCTTTTGTGAGCCTGCGCTCAAGCTTTATCTTCGTCTTTGCTTCGAACTTTTTCTCAAGTTCAAGGCTATTGTTGTAGGCTCTCGCGAGTCCTTGATTATCGCTGTTTTCTTCAAGCAGTCTTTCCAGGACATACTGATGTTTCTCGATCATCTTCTGCGCATTAAGAAGCCCTTTATCTTTATTGGCTGCTCCTGAAACTGAACCCTCAGCCTCATCGATTTTCACTCTATACTCTTCAAGCGCTTTTTCAGCTTCTTTATTGTTCTTCTTTTTCAGTTCAGCTTTTGCCTCAGATAATCGCTCTTTTGCATGAGCTACCTGTTTATCGATCTTTTCACTCTTGTTAAAAGTAAAAGTTTCATCGAGATTATCAAAGGCTATTTTTAACCCGTACAAGGCACTCCCCGGACCTATTGAACCTTCATAGGGCTCTATATCGTCAGCCAGTTCATCAGATTCATTGCCTGATGTCGAATCATTCGATGCTGGCGTTGGGGTTATACTGGCTGGTGTCTGGTTTACGCCTGCTGCCGGATGGTCATCAGGATTTCCCGGAAAAGTCCGGGCATTGCTCTCGGCAATGTTGGTAAACCCGTCTCCATCCGAGTCTAAAGATTCTATCGCTGCAAAGCTGCCCGCGTCTTTAAAGGCTTTGCCGTAAGGGTTCAGACCCCCACCGCCGGCAGGTGCGACATGACAAACACCGCACGAGTCAAGCCGTGTGCCCGTAGTATTATACTGCTTGTTGAAATCATTCAGATAGCCGCCGTATGCCGATGCCGACGGCACTCCATACAGGGCTGCTACTGTTAACAGTAACAGCAAGATGGTTATTTTTCTATTCATTTATTTTCCTCCTTGTTATTCTTTATTCATTTCTATGTGCATTTTACTGCTGAGTATAGTAAAACTCATAAGAATATAAGCATTCTTACTGTCTTAATAGTATTCCAAAGTACGTTCTTCTTGCTAAATGTTCCAGACCGTTCAAAAAGGTTCTGTTTCCTTTAAAAACCCCTAATAACGGTGGAATTTGAAAGGATGTAAAAGGAGTATTATATAAACCATCGATAGTTCTAAATATCGTAAAAATAATAATGAGGTACGATAAAATGGAACTTAAAGTACAACGGATTCAAATAAAAGCAGGCAAGTATAAAGTAGTCCTTAATACGGAGGATGCCAGGGAACTCGGGGTCAGGGGCGGCGACCGCGTGCAGTTAAAAGACCACAGTTACCTGACTGCAATCGTGGAAACAGGCGATCTTATTGAGAAAGGCACCGTGGGAGTGTACCAGGAATGCTGCGACAAGCTGGGAGATGTGTGCCCTCTTACACTAAACATTCTTCCTACATCAAGACCAAGTTCAGTAGGCTTTATTAAAAAAATGATGGACCACCAGAAGCTGACGCAGGAGGAAATATACCAGATAGTCCAGGATGTTGTAAGAGACAATCTTACTGAAATCGAGATGTCAGCCTTTGTTACAAGTTCATATATCCATGGAATGACCTCTGATGAAATCGAGTGGCTCACAAGAGCCATGATAGATACTGGTGAAAAAATCGAGTTCAACACGCACCCCATTATGGACAAGCACAGCATAGGCGGCGTCCCAGGCAACAAAATATCGCTGCTTGTGGTGCCCATTGTGGCTGCGAACGGTCTTCTCATACCCAAGACAAGCTCACGGGCGATAACAGGGGCGGCAGGCACAGCGGACTTGATGGAAGTACTCGCGCCTGTTGAATTCTCAGCCGATGAAATTAAATCCATTACAGAAAAGGTCGGCGGGGTAATAGCGTGGGGCGGAGCTACAAATATTGCGCCTGCTGATGATAAACTGATACGCGCCGAATACCCGCTTTCAATAGACCCGCGCTGCCAGCTTCTTGCATCCATAATGGCAAAAAAAGGGGCTGTCGGGGCTGACTGTGTTGTTATAGATATTCCTGTAGGCAGCGGCACCAAAGTTCCTACCGTGGAAGAAGGGAAAAAACTTGCAAGAGATTTGATTGAACTGGGCGAGCGGCTCGGCATGAGCGTGGAATGCGCCATGACCTACGGCGCATCACCTGTCGGGAGAACGATAGGTCCTGCAATTGAGGTACGGGAGGCGTTAAAGGTTCTGGAAACAATGCAGGGACCTAACAGCCTTATTGAAAAGAGCACTGCGCTTGCGGGAATTTTGCTTGAGATGGGGGGTGTGGCGGCTAAAGGGCGCGGCAAGGAATTAGCAATGGAGACGCTTCGCTCAGGTAAAGCTCTTAACAAATTGAAGGAGATTATTGAAGCCCAGGGCGGGAACCCGAATATAACGCATACCGATATTAAACCCGGTGAACACAGGGCAGAACTTGCATCCCCGGCTGACGGGTATGTCATTGAATTCGATAACAAGCGCATAGTCGAGATTGCAAGAATAGCAGGCGCGCCAATAGATAAAGGCGCAGGCGTCTGGATTCACCGTAAAAAAGGGGAGACTGTAAAGAAAGGTGAGCCGCTGATTACTATTTTTGCAGACAAGAGCTGGAAGCTTACCAATGCCTTAAAAAGCGCGGAAAAAATGTCGCCAATTATTGTGGAAGGCATGCTTCTTGAGCGTGTGCAGACGTTCAAAGTGTTTTAGTAATTACTAACGTTCCATCCTTGCAGCTTCTATCAATTCCTGCGTTATTTCTGGTAACCTTTCGCCCAGCCTCCTGTGCTTTCTGGGCTTGCAGTTATCAAGTGCATACGCAAAAATTATCGGGACGCCCACGGTAGCGTCAATATACGGGATAACATTCCCTTCTCCTGCTTTAGGTATCTTTCCCCACGACTTGCCCTCGTTTATCGTGGCGCCTGATAGCCCGCCCACATCAGGACGGTCAACAGTCACCTGGATGACATAGTTCTCACCAGGGCATTCCATCCCTATAATCTGGGAAATCATGGGTCCTGTCTGCTGGAGGAAATTCTTGGGCACGCCGCCTCCCACCTCAAGCACGCCGCGGGGAATCTCGTTGAGCATGCTGTTGTGCACGATGGCGGCGCTCTCAAGCACATCCATCGTGGGGCTTGGGTCTATGAACTCCTTCGGATTAAGTTGCCCGGACATTGAGCCTGCATTTGCCATGATTGGCAGGTAACTTGTCCCCATTCCAACAGACGAGTCTGCAAAACTGGGTACAAAGACAGGCACATCATGTTTTGAAGCTGAGGCGATGAATGAGCAGCCGGGAGCCTTTGCGGTCTCAAGCACTCCTTCGCCCAGGAGCTTATTATAATATGCGGTTGAGTATTTTTCAGGGAACTTATTCCTTTCCACTGCCTTCTGCGTAAGCGCCTGGATAATCTTATCCTGTGCTATAAGCGTGCGCTGCATATCGATATAAACATCGTAGATACGCACAACGTCGTTTTCTGCCAGCTCGTTATCGTCCGCCGTATAATCTCCCTGGTGTACTGGCAATTTGTATGCAAAATGCAAGTCATGATAGGTGTTTGCACCGGTTGTTACAATCCAGTCGATAAAGCCGTTCTCTATCATCTGAATGATGCCTCCGCCCAGTCCCACCGGAGTCATGGCTCCTGCAAGCGTCAGGCATACGGTTGAATTATCATCTATCATGGTCTTGAAAAGATGGCAGGCTTCAGCCAGCCTTTTTGCGTTAAAACCCATTCCGTCAAAGACCTCGTCAACCAGCTGAGTAATCGTCATGCTGTCAGAAATAGTGATGGGGGATATTGGTTTACCTTCCCAGTAATTATGTTTCATGTGGCGCATTTGATTCCTCCCGGGATATCTGATAAATTCGATTTCATTTCAAATATGCGGTGAGATATTTAAGAATTACCTATACTGAGGTCAAAACGCTATCCCTAGGGCATGTAACAATATCACAAGGATTGCACCAGGTACTCCACCAATGGCACAAACCAATAATGCCAGAGCCGAATAAGTAATACCCAATTTAAAAATAATATTGCTCAGAACAAGAATGATAAGACCTAGTATAGTATTTACAATCAGATACTTTGCAGTCTTAAGGAAAATATATACGGCAATCATCGCTATGATAACCAAAAACAAGATTATTATCTCGACTGCCATCATTGTTAAGAGGACTCTTCTATTTATTAAACATTTTGGTTCAACTGCTAATATTACCTTCACACGCTCTTCATTACTCTAGTATACCTTCATCACATGTAAAAAACGTGCAACCAATAATATTTAATACAAAAACCTTGTTCTTAATCATATGCATGGCTGGACAGGAAAAACAGTAACAATCGATTTATCAGGCGGCAGAATATCAGAGACAAAGACCGATTCAGGTATCCTTCGCTCCTATATCGGCGGGCGGGGGCTTGGAGTAAAACTTTATTGCGACGCCATAGACCCGGATATCGACCCGCTAAGCCCTGAAAATATCCTTATATTCGCAACAGGTCCGCTCACGGGAACACCCGCTCCGATGTCGGGAAGGCATGCGATGGTGTCGAAATCCCCGCTCACAGGCACGATATTTGATTCAAGCAGCGGCGGGTTTTTCGGGAAAGAACTGAAATTCGCAGGGATTGATGCACTAATCATAAAAGGCGCGGCTTTGGAGCCTGTTTACGTTTCCATAGAAAATGATGACATCAAGATACTCGATGCTGACAAGCTCTGGGAAAAAAACGTAAGGGAATGCACGGATGAACTCTCATCCGCAGGGCGTGTGGCATGCATCGGGCGCGCAGGCGAGAGGCTTGTTCCCATAGCCAGCATCATGAACGACTATTTCCACGCATGCGGGCGCGGAGGGCTTGGCGCCGTGATGGGCTCAAAGAAACTGAAAGCGATAGTGGTAAAAGGAAACAGGAAACCTGAAATCGCGGACGATGGAGCGTTCGGAAAAGCGCGGGCAGAAGCCAGCAAGCTCCTGAAAGAAGGCGCATCAAAAGGACTATCAACATACGGGACTTCAGCAATGGTTAACCTCCTGAACTATATGAAGCTCCTGCCTGCACAGAACTTCCGGAAAAGCGGATTTGCGGGTACTGATAAAGTCTCGGGTGAATTCATCAAAGAGCATTATGACATAAAAGGGAATGCCTGCTATAACTGCACCGTCGCATGCAAGCACGTCATAAAAAGCGGCGCCTTTCCGGGGTATGAGGTTCCGGAATATGAAACCCTGTGGGCGTACGGACCTGATAATAACAATGCGGATATCGATGCCATTATCAAAATCAACCGCCTCTGCAACGATTACGGCATGGATACCATATCCTCAGGCTCGACCGTTGCTGCTTATGCTGAGATTATGGGTGAGGACATAAAAGAATTATCAGGGCTTGTTAAAAAGATAGGCGAAAAAGAAGGGCTCGGTGAGGAACTCGGCAGGGGTTCAAAGGCTCTTTCCATTTCCCGTAATAAAAATGTGGGGATGCAGGTTAAGGGGCTTGAGCTTCCGGGTTATGACCCGCGAGGGGTCTTCGGGATGGCGCTGGCTTACGCCACATCAAACCGCGGGGGATGCCACCTGCGCGCCTATATGATTGCGCCTGAGATTATGGGAAAGCCCATGAAGGTTGAGCCAAAGACTTTTTCAGGAAAGGCAGAACTTGTGCAGGTATTCCAGAATTCCACGGCAGCCCTTGATTCGCTGGTGCTGTGTATCTTCTCTTCGTTTGCGATATCAGAAGTGGTGTATGCGAACATGCTGAGCGCGGCAACAGGGATGGATTATACCGTTGAGGAGTTCCGCAAATGCGGCGAGAGGATATGGAACCTTGAGCGGCTGTTCAATATCGGGGCTGGATTTTCACGAAAGGATGATACCCTGCCCGAGAGGTTCTTTGAGAGCGGTGGGCTCAATAGGGTGGAGTTCGATAGGGCGCTGGATGAGTATTATGGTCTCAGGGGATGGGATGAGAACGGGGTGCCGACGAGGGAGAAGCTGAAGGAACTGGAACTTTTATGATGCTGCAGAGCCACGCAAAAGCTGGATTTGAAAAAAAAATCAATTTATGTGCAAGGCTTAAAAAGTAACATATGTTATAATTATATAATGCAACGCTTCACCCCATCCTTCGACAGCAGTACAACACGGCTGTTCTCAGCTTCATCAGCTATGCAATAACCCAGCGCCTTTGCGACAAGTTTTGAAAAATCCCTTACTTCCTCGTGGGAAGGCATATTATCCAATGAAAGACGCTTTCTTGAAAAACCAAGGTGCATATAGGCTTTTAATTCCACATAATCCGGCTCTGCAAGCCTTATTATACTCGCAAAACCTTCAGGATTTACCATATTCACGCCTTTTGTTAGCGTAATCCTGACAGCAGTCCGCGATTTTGAGCCTTTCATGACTTCAAGCGATTGCTGTATGTTCTCCCATGTGTCCCCGGCAGGACTGCATACTTTTTCGTATATCGATTTATCAGGCGCATTCAGGCTGATATACAACTGCGTGGGATTGAGTTTTTCAACCATTTCCGGATTTGTCCCATTGGTGACCACAAAGGTCGTGTGTTCATTTTTATGGAATTCTTCTATAAGTTCAGGCAGATACGGGTAAAGCGTCGGCTCGCCAGAAAGCGATATGGCAACATGCTTCGGTTCAAACGCTTCTTTCCACCTTGCTTTGTCCATGAATTCAGAGCCGCCATATCCCGACACCAGTCGGCGTTGTTCAGCTAGGCAGCTATCCACTATTTCCTGCGGGGAATCCCATTCTTTCGGAACTTCCACGGGCACTTCGATGGCGCGCCAGCAGTGGAGGCAGCGGTGATTGCATACAAGCGTTGGCGTCATCTGGATGCATCGGTGCGATGAGATCCCGTAAAACTTTGATTTGTAGCAGCTTCCAGCGTTTCGCAGGCTTTTGTTGAGCCACAGGCATGTTTTTACTGCGCCGTGTGTGCCTGCAAGATGGTAGCCGTGTTTTTTGAGGATGGATTTGGTGGGGTCTGGGATTGAGGTCATTGCTTTTATCCAGCATAATATTAAAGCATGATAAATAGATTACCTCAAACCGAAAGGTATTATATACAAAATAGCATCATTTGAAGAAAACCGTTAGAGGTAATTTAATGGCAAGAAATATTCGCGTGGAAAAAATCACACAGACTCCAATTGAAAAACAGGAGATAGAAATAGTAGAAAGAAAAGGGGTCGGGCACCCTGACAGCATGGCGGACGGCTTTGCGGAAGCAGTAAGCCGTGCGCTGTGCAATGAATATATCAAAAAATGCGGAACAGTGCTTCATCATAACACGGACCAGGTAGAGGTCGTGGCTGGACGCTCCCATCCCCAGTACAAGGGCGGGGAATTAATTTCACCCATATATGTGCTTCTTGTAGGCAGGGCGACAAAAGAATTCAAGGACATAAAAATACCAACAGACACTACGGCAGTAAAAGCCGCAAAGAATTATTTGAAAACCACCCTTCCTGATATTGATTCGGAACATGACATAATCATCGACTGCAAGCTTGGCGTGGGTTCAACTGACCTCCAGAGTGTTTTCAAGCGCGGAAAAGCGCCAATGGCAAATGATACTTCTTTTGGAGTAGGACATGCACCTTTCTCCGAGGTTGAACAGATAGTCTATAATACCGAACGCCAGATGGTATTGAATTTCAAGAAAGACCTTCCCGCAATAGGAACGGATATCAAGGTTATGGGGATGAGAAAGAATGATCATATTACTCTCACAGTAGCGTGCGCAATGATAGGGAAGCATGTGGATGACCTGTCGCACTATATTTCCGTAAAAGAAGAACTGCGGAATAAAATCTGCGACCTTGCAGCGGAATATACAGACCGTGAAGTGGATGTTTTTGTTAATACAGGAGATGACGAAAAAAGCGGGTCGGTTTATCTTACAGTCACCGGAACTTCAGCCGAAATGGGAGACGACGGCTCGGTTGGCAGGGGGAACAGGTGCAACGGTTTGATTACCCCGAACAGACCCATGAGCATGGAAGCCACAAGCGGGAAGAACCCCATAAACCATGTGGGCAAGCTGTATAACCTTCTCTCCAACCAGATAGCAAAGGATATTGCAGAAAACGTTTCTGGAATCGAGGACGTGTATATCCGCATCCTTTCGCAGATAGGCAAGCCCATCGACCAGCCCCTTATCGCAAGCGCGCAGGTGATACCGGAAGATGGCGCGAACATGAAAGTCATAAAATCAGAATCTGAAGCTATAATCGATAAATGGCTTGCCGATATTACGAAGATTACAGATATGACAACCAGGGGAGAACTGGATACTTTCTAGCTCCCTATTATTTTTATAGTTACACTCCGGTTTCGCGGTCCATCGAGTTCGACAAAGAATACGCTCTGCCACGTGCCGAGAACGAGATGTCCGTCTTCGATAGGTAAGACGGCGCTGTTGCCGAGAAGGACAGCGCGCAGGTGGGCGTCGGCATTGTCGTCTATTGAATTGTGAACGTAGCTTTTGTTTTCCGGGACAAGCGACTCTAACATTCCCAGTATGTCGTTCCTGAGCCCGCGCTCGTTCTCGTTGATGATTATGCCGCTTGTGGTGTGGCGCGTGGATATGACGCAGATGCCGTCTTTTATCCCCCCTTCTTTTACTATTGCGCGCACGCGGTCGGTTATGTCTATGAGTTCGGTGCGGGTTGTGGTCTGGATGTCCATAATGTGTCACCTTTTTCTATCCCTAATAAGCAATACATCTGTATATATGAAAAAGTTTATCCAAAGTTTTTTCCAAATATCTATATACAATAAATATCAAGATTGTGCGAGGCGTAAAACTTGGATAAGAATCCTTTCTTTATTGTAATAGAGGGTATTGATGGCTCTGGAAAAGGCACCCAAGCCACAAAACTATTTTCTGAAATTAAAGAAGGAAAGTTTCCTTCTCTTATAAATGTAGCTGTTAAAAAGACAATGGAGCCTACAAATGGCTTGATTGGAGAATTAATTCGTCAATTTTTGATAGATGATAAATTTGTAGCTAAGGAGCAATTAGCTTTACTTTTTGCGGCAGATAGATTAGATAATCTTTTCAAAAATGTAAAACCAATACTTAACAAATCGGGAATTGTAATAAGCGAAAGATACATTTATTCGACATTAGCATATCAATCAAGTGAAGGTATTGATTTTGATTGGTTATGCAAAATAAATCAGTTTGCCATTCCGCCGGACTTAGCTATATTATTAGATGTCGATCCATCCAAATCACTAGCACGATTTAAATCAGATAGCAACAATGGAAAAAGAAAATGGGAAAAGCAAGAATATTTTGAGAAAAAATTATTTTTGTTGGAAAAAATTCGTGAACGATATTTAGAAATATTTAAGGGAGAAATTGAATCTGAGAGATATAATTTTTTAGACACAAATTTTGTTATTATCGATGCCTCGAAAAATCAAGATGAAGTTTATGAAAGAGTAAAAGAGCATGTCAACGCTTTAATAAAAGGAGAATATCCACGAAAGTCCACTAAACAGTTCGAATTAGAAAAATATACCAGCAAAACTTTGCACGATTATTTATAAGGTATAAGTTACAAAATTTGAAAATGGACGTAAAAATTGGAACCACAAAAATAACTCTCATACTGGGCGACATCACCGAACAGGAGACCGAAGCCATAGTCAATGCAGCCAACTCAAGCCTGATGGGCGGGGGAGGCGTTGATGGCGCCATACACCGAAGTGGAGGACATGAGATATTGAAAGAGTGCAAGGTGATAAGACAGACTTTGTATCCTGCTGGTCTGCCCGCCGGAAAGGCTGTCGCGACGACGGGAGGAAAACTGAAAGCGAAAAAAGTTATCCACACCGTTGGACCTATCTGGAGCGGGGGAAACAACAGGGAGCCTGAACTGCTTGCGGAAGCTTACAGGAATTGCCTTGCCCTCGCCCTGAAAATGGGACTAAAGACCATTTCATTCCCGTCCATAAGCACAGGCGCGTATGGGTACCCCACCGAGAAAGCAGGCAGGATAGCCATCAGGGCTGTCATTGAATTCCTTGGGAAAAATGCAGGGATTGAAGAGGTAAGGTTTGTGCTTCACAGCTCTCATGACCTGCTGGTATATGAAAAGGAATTAACAGAGAGCTGAAACCCGTTTAAATCCGGCATGGGTAATGTTTATATTTCTTCGATAATAAGAGTTGAGCTATGGCAGAACTCGGGAAGATAGAAAAACCGGAAGCAAAGAACTTCACAGCAAAGCGGAAACTCTACGTTGTGCCCACTCTCCCGTTTGAAGAGCTGGCGCTTGAATTCAAACTCGATACCGCAAAGATTGAGCGGTTCTGGGGCGAGGTCAGGGAGAAAATAGGTTATTTCATTTCAACCTACGGGAATGTCAGCGTCCTGTATCTTGAAGGGGTAAACGAGGATGAGAAAACAGGAATGGAATTTTTTGAGAAATTCGGGAAGGAAAGCAACCACTATAAACTGGTAAAAAGCCTCGTGGATTCCGGCGCTGCAATCAGGGGAATAGAAAAAAGCGGACATATAAAGCGGTCAAAACTGTTATTTGAGGAGTACTCAAAGTCGTTTTTACCCGAGGTAAAAGAGTTCCATGAAGGTTTTTACGGCAAGAATATTGATTTTGAAGGATGGCGGAATTATCTTGTTAAAATGATACGGGAAATGCAGGATGAGATGGGCGCACATGCCTTGAAAATAATAGGAGAACAGCCTGAAAACACCAGCGGTATTCTTATTATAACGGACGGAAGACCGATTGAGTTCCCCCAGGGTATTGATGTTTTCCAGATTAGACCGCCTGCTTTTGATGAGATTGCAAGGACTATCCGGGAAATAGCAAAATGAGGTAATCTTTATCCATCATGGGCGTGATACTGTGATGGATGAACTGGATTATTTATGCCATCGCATGTGTATTCCTTTACGGGATTATGCAGTTTTTCATTAAATTATCATCCTCGGGCAATCCTGTCCTGTCGTCCATGTTTTTTATCGCTGCCCAGTTTGCGGCGCAGATACTGCTCGGGGCGTATTTTATCTCGAAAAACGGATTCGAGATCAGTTACGAAAACATAAAATACAGCATTGCAGGGGGCATTATGGCGGCTATTGCAACAATCCTGTTCTTTTTAGCTCTTGAGCAGGCTTCGCTCTCCAAGGTTGTGCCGATTGTGAATATGAACGTCATCGTGGGAGTGCTTCTCGGTGTTCTCATACTGAAGGATGTAATGAACATAAGGATTGCCGCAGGGATTATTCTTGCGATAATGAGCATATACCTCCTGACAAACTCAAGCTGAACAAAACAATTAAAATTTATTTTTAATCAACAGATAGCCTTAAATACTACATGCCTACGTATGTTATATTGTGGGCATCATCATCATTATCACGTTAATTCCATGTCCGAGCCCGAAAACCTCCTATGGGTAGCTCCTCTGTTTGCTATTAGGGGGTGAAAATCCCCCCTCGGACAAAATCTCTATGGATTTTGAACATATTTCATCAACGCCCCACAAAAACCACAATAAACTTTACATATCTATAAGCGTAGAATAGGGGCGATGACAACACTCGACCCATGGGGCGCAGTCAAGATCGATAATTATTCCAAACTTTTTGATGAATTCGGGATATCAAAGTT
>JAQUQX010000027.1 GCA_028715885.1 Candidatus Methanoperedens sp. | reverse complement strand
AAGGGAGGTGCAAAGCGCCTGAAATCGGATGGTGATGGAGCGATACAGCGTGAAAGGATCTGTATAGCGAAGGAATATGTCGCGAGGCATTAGTACGGGCTATACTGCCAGCGTTGTATATTACGTTTTGAAGAACGGGCCAGGGAGTGTACCCGAGTGGCGAGGCTAATTGAAAGAGCAGTCGAAGCGAAAGCAATATGCGCGCAACACCGTGAGGCGCAGCGTATACAAGTGCGTGGAGTCACTAGAGTACGACCCGAATCCTAGCGATCTAGGCGGAGGCAGGTTGAAGCGTCTCGAAAGGGGCGTTGAGGACCGCAAGCGTTTTTGATTTGCAAATCATTCGCGTGATCCCCGTCTAGGAGTGAAAGGCTAATCGAGCTGGGTGATAGCTGGTTCCTTCCGAAACATGTCGCAGCATGACCTTGCTGGAGATCGTCGTCGAAGTAGAGCACTGATTGGGGAATCCTGGAGGGAAACCTCTAGCTCTCCTGTCAAACTCCAAAATCGGCGTCATCGTAGAAAGCGAGAGTCCGCACTGGTGGGTAAGCTAACAGTGCGTGAGGGAGACAACCCAGACCGTGGTTAAGGTCCCAGAGTGTCGGCTAAGTGTAAACACAAAAAGGGCGTCCCAAGCCCAAAACAACTGGAAGGTGAGCTCAGAAGCAGCTATCCTTTAAAGAGTGCGTAACAGCTCACCAGTCGAGGTTTGGGGCCCCGAAAATGGACGGGGCTCAAGCCGACCACCGATACCACGGGACACCGAAAGGTGATTCTGTAGGAAGGCGTCTCGTTTGGGTAGAAGCAGGGCTGTGAAGTCCTGTGGACCATACGGGAACGAAAATCCTGGCAATAGTAGCACCAAAGTTCAGTGAGAATCTGAACCGCCGTAGGGGCCAGGGTTCCTCGGCAATGATTGTCAGCCGAGGGTTAGTCGATCCTAAGTCGTACCGTAATTCGAATACGACAAAAGGGAAACAGGTTAATATTCCTGTACCATTCAGTCATACCGCGCAAGCGGCCTGACGCCTCAGGGTAGATCGGGCAGTGCACCCGCGCTGTCCAAGCATCGAAATCCATGGAGTACCGTAATGGTGAGAAGTGGATGAATGTGTGATGGAGAAATCCGATTAATCCCAGGGGACCGTGAAAAAGGGACTGAATGTCCGTACCAAGAACCGACACTGGTGCCCCTAGTTGAGAAGACTAAGGCGTGTCGGCATAAACTGGCTAAGGGAATTCGGCAAATTAGCTCCGTAACTTCGGGATAAGGAGTGCCTGCCTTGAAGAAGGCAGGTCGCAGAGACCAGGGAGCACTAACTGTTTAATAAAAACATAGCTGACTGCTAATCCGAAAGGACAAGTACAGTCAGTGAATCCTGCCCAGTGCAGGTACCTGAAAACCCGGTACAACGGGAAGAAGGGCCTGTCAACGGCGGGGGTAACTATAACCCTCTTAAGGTAGCGTAGTACCTTGTCGCTTAATTGGCGACTTGCATGAATGGATCAATGAGTGCTCTACTGTCCCTAGTCAGAACCCGGTGAACTTTACATTCTAGTGCAGAGTCTAGAGACCCCTTAGGGGAAGTGAAGACCCCGTTGAGCTTTACTGCAGCCTGTGGCTGGGTTGTGGTTTTGGATGCGCAGTGTAGGTAGGAGGCGTCGAAACCTTCGCTTCGGCGGAGGTGGAGCCGACAATGAGACACTACCCTTCTGAGACTACGACCCTCACTCGGAGACGAGGACACCTATAGGTGGGCAGTTTGGGTGGGGCGCCACGCCCTTGAAAAGATATCAAGGGCGCCCAATGGTTGACTCATGTGAGTCGGAAACTCACAGTGGAGTGCAAGAGCATAAGTCAGCCTGACTGGATTTCGCATAACAAGAAATCCTGAGACGAAAGTCGGGTCTAGCGAACCACTAAGCCCTCTTGATGAGGGCTATTGACTACAGAAAAGCTACCACAGGGATAACAGAGTCGTCGCCGGCAAGAGTACATATCGACCCGGCGGCTTGCTACCTCGATGTCGGTTCTTTCCATCCTGGCTGTGCAGCAGCAGCCAAGGGTGAGGTTGTTCGCCTATTAAAGGAGATCGTGAGCTGGGTTTAGACCGTCGTGAGACAGGTCGGTTACTATCTATAAGGGGTGTTTTGAGGTCTGAGGGTAAGTTGCATTTAGTACGAGAGGAACTGTGCAACGGTGCCACTGGTGGACCTGTTGTCTGGTAAGGCATCGCAGGGCAGCTACGCACTAAAGGATTAAAGCTGAAAGCATCTAAGCTTGAAACCTAACCTAAAAAGAGACATCTTTAGGACTCTCGTAAAAGACGAGTTTGATAGAGTCGGGGTGTACGCACCAAGGTGACGAGGTGCTGAGCCCGTCGACCACTAACGTCCACGCTAGATTTTGTTTCACTACATTCGGGCGATATTCGGTGTTGCGCATTATACATGGTCTTAAATCTTCGGACTTTAAGTCCGGGGTCTTACCGTCATAAGCGAGTATAGCGGTCAAAGCGGCGGGGCAACACCTGTACCCATTTCGAACACAGCAGTTAAGCCCGTCTACGTTTTGCATTGTACTAAGATGTGCGAACTCTCGGGAACTGCAGAAAGCTGCTATGCTCACTTATTACTACTGATTTTTTTATTCTGGAATGTTACATCAAAATCAAATATTTTGTTAACTCAAAAACCAAATCGCCATAAAACATCGCCACAAAAAACCCCAAAGTTATAGGAATCATAAACGGCAGTCCCGGGGTCACCCATACCTCCTCTTTTATTAAACCTTTTTCAGACAGAGTTTTAAGCTCTGAAATGACCTTCTCATTAATTTCCACTCCACCGCGCTTGAAATGGAATTTAATCGCGCCGTTTACTACTTCAAATTTCTCAATCAGCTTGATATGTCTATTGACAAGTTCTGAAATTTTAGTTTTATACCCTATGAAAATATACGCTGGTTTGTCGATACTCAATCCCATTTTTGCCAGATTATAAAATGCTAACGAAATTGGAACAATAATTGTAAGCAGGACTGCGTTGCCAAATATACCAAAGGCAAAAAGGTCAATCAAAGGCTTATTCAGGGGAAAGGTGTAGCTATAAGCCTGTAATTTTGGATAAGCAGGAAGAATTATAGATAGAACAATTAGCGATTTTGCATCAGCTCCGCCAAATATCCCGAATTGAAAAAGAATATACACGAACACGAAAATGAATCCTGCTGACATAAATAAGCGAGGTAGATATGCTGCGCCGTACGTTGAAATATCATACAGCACAAAAAAGATGCCTCCTGTAAGCATCACAAGCCACACGTTATTGGATACACGGCGAGTTTTGATATCCGAATAGCATGAATAAATTAAAAAAGGGATACAGAATATTATCTTCAGGATGTCCACGATGTCCATCATATCCTTTTAATTGTTTTATATGCTTAAAAAATAATGCGATAGCTATTTAGAGAAAAATACCGTTATACGTCATCACGCCGTCGTGGCTTAGCCCGGCAAAGCGGCTGATTCGTAATCAGCAGATCGAGGGTTCAAATCCCTCCGGCGGCTTATCTTCAAAGTAGAAAAAGTTATAGGAGATAGACTCTTTTTAAGTCTGGATTATGAAAGTCGCCTTCTTTGCATTTGATATTTTTTCACCCTCAGATACTGCCGGATTTGTGCATACGATCGAGATAACACAAAAAATAGCTTCAATTGTCGATTTAAAATTATTTGTAGCTCCTTCGTTTAACAGGGCTTTGAATCCCTTTCTTTGGGAAGAAAGAATTGAAGGTCTGGACATTAATTATGCAAGATTTACGTTGTGGTTTAAACCATATCTTATCCCATTTATCCCTTTTAATTTTTTAAGTTATTATCTGGTGTACAAGAAAACAAAACAGTTCCATCCTGATATAATCCATGAACGTTTCCATTCACCAAACCCCTTTGGCTATCGGATTTCAAGAAAAATAGACGTACCAAGAATCCTGGAAGTGAACAGCCCCTATATAGAAGATGAGGCTTATAAAAATCCATTATTTCAAAAAATAGCAGAAAAAGACAGGAAACAACAATTTGAACATGCGGATGCTATTATAACCCAGACTGAAACCTTGAAAAAAATAATCGCAAAAGCGACTGATGTTCCAATTTATGTAGTGCCAAATGGTGTAAACACAAAGAAATTTAAGCCAGGTGATTCTTCTGAGCTTAGAAATAAACTCGGCATACCAGAAGATGCTGTGGTGATAACATTTAGCGGTTCTTTTAGAAAGTGGCATGGAGTTCATCTTATTCCAAAAATAGCTGAGAGATTAAATAAATCACATAATAATGTCTATTTTTTAATGACAGGTTCAGGTCAATTATTGGAAAAAATTAAAAATTCAGGTATGAAAAATACGATTTTCTTAGGTTCTGTGAATTTTAGTATGTTGCCTGCTTATTTGAATATCTCAGATATTTGCATAGCTCCGTTTGATGCATCCGAGTTCAAATACTTTGAAAACCTGGGGTTCTGGTGGAACCCTTTGAAACTTTTCGAATATCTGGGTATGGGAAAACCCGTAGTGTCATTTGATTTTGATGAAGTGAGAAAAATAGTCCGGAATGCGGGGCTTCTTGCAAGACCCGGGGATTTAAATGATTTCATTGAAAAATTGGATTATTTGATAGACAACAAAAAAGAACGGGACAGACTCGGAAACAATGCAAGGGAATTGGCCTTAAAAGAATACGACTGGGAAGAACGTGCTAAAGAGACAGTAAAGATCTACCAGAAGGTGTTATAACTGGAGAAAGAATCGCTTGGAAAAATTATTTTTAAATCAAGCTCTATAGTATTCTTAGCCTTAATAATAACACGTTTTTTCGGATTTCTATTTAACTCACTGTTAACAAAAAATATAACACCTGAAGAATACGGCAATTATACCTTTGCATGGTCAGTCGCCCAGTTTGGTGCGGGATTTCTGCTTCTGGGAATCCCTTCAGCAACTGCATATTACATCGCCTTTAATCGGGGTAAAGGAGATTTTGAAAAAGTAAAGGCATATACGAAGACAGGTTTTTTGATGGTTATAGTTCTTGTTTTATTTTCTGTGCTGGGGTTTATCGCAGTAAACCGGCTTTTTCCAGATATATTTTCCATGAACAAGCAACTTATTTTATTTATGCTTCTAATGTTTGCAATCCATGGAACGGGCTTCTTTTTCAGCGTGGTAATTAGCGGTTATCGGAAGCCTGAGATAGGGGCTATATTTGCAGCGACCGCACCTATTGTGTCCTGTCTTTCTGTAATCGTCCTTTCTTATCTTGGATATGGTTTTTACGAAATTTTGATAGGTATTGCATTATCTCTTGTTATTCAATATGTCTTATGTGCATATTATGTGTTGAAAAATTGGGGATTTGATGGGAAATTCCAGCATGGATTGACGAAAGGCATGATTAAATTTGGCATTCCTTTGATTTTTATGGATGTTTCCAATGGATTATTATGGTGGGCTGGAATTTATGCTATAAAGTTTTATGACAATTTTGCAAACGTTGGAATCTTCTCGGCAGCAAGCATGATCCCAGGCGTGATGTTGATATTTCCGCAGGCTTTGCTTTCAATATTCTCTCCTGTGGTAAGTGAGTTATTTGGAAAAGGTGATAAAGAAAAAATAGAATACATTTCTTCGTATATTATCGAACGACTTTTGATGCTATCTTTTCCATTGATTGCCATATTGCTGTTGTTCCCGGAAGGAATACTCAAAATAGTGTTCACAGAGGATTATTCTTCAGGTGCTGTGGCTATGCAGGTCCTTTCACTTTCTGCCTTTTTGACCGGCATTTATATTTTTTTTGTTACTGTAATAAATTCCTCCGGGCACCCGCAGCAGAACTCTAAGCTCATGTTCATAGGGGCGATTTCAAATGTTTTTTTCAGTATTATTCTTGTTAAATACCTCGGAATTGTCGGCGCAAGTATAGCCTCACTTATATCCTCGACTATCATTCTGGCGATATCTTTCAAATGGGTAAGACATATTGTTAAAATAATACTATACACAGATAGAATTTCAAAAATCATAATCGCGCTGGCATCTGTTCTACCTTTCCTATATATTGTGAAAATAATTTATACAAATTTATTTATGGCATTTGTTATTTCTTTTTTGGTTCTAATAATAGTATACATTATCACGCTGATGCTATTGAAAACATTCAGAGAAGACGACATAACTCTGGTTAGAACGGTTTTCGGAGAAAACAGATTAAGTGCGGCAATAATTAAAACGCTACAAAAAGGCATTTCGTAAATGCCGTAAGCATAGCCCTGATAATAACCCCGTTTATTATCGTGTTGCCCAGCTATTAATCCTGAAATGGAAGGGGATGTTACTCATGATATTCGGTTCCTTTTTTATTTTAACCCCTCGTCTCAATCTCTATTATCCTTTCAAAATACTTATACCCAATAAGACAATAGTAGCACCGATTTATATTGGTGAACTTCATGGCAGAAAAGCGGACAGAAGAAAAGAAAGCAGTGCTTCCGGCAAAGTCAAATTTCAGCGAATGGTATAATGAACTTCTCCAGATTGCGGAAATCATGGATGTGCGTTATCCCGTGAAAGGGCTTTACGTCTGGTTTCCCTTTGGCTTTGACGTACGCAAGCGCACATACGCAATCATCAGGGAACTGCTTGACAAAGACCATAAAGAAGCACTTTTTCCTTTACTCATTCCAGAAACCGAGTTCATGAAAGAAGCGGAGCACATAAAAGGCTTTGAAAACGAGGTTTACTGGGTCACGCATGGCGGCAAGAATGAACTTGACGTCAAGCTGGCTCTTCGCCCCACGAGCGAGACCGCTATTTATCCCATGTATAAGGTATGGGTGCGCTCCCATGCCGACCTTCCTATCAAGATTTACCAGATAGTGAACACCTTCAGGTATGAGACAAAACATACGCGTCCCCTTATCCGCCTTCGCGAGATAACATCATTTAAGGAAGCCCATACTGTGCATGCAACATGGGACGAAGCCGCGGAGCAGGTCAAGGAAGCCACGCGCATATACCAGGAATTTTACAGAAGGCTTGCAATACCAACCATCGTTTCAAAACGCCCCGAGTGGGATAAATTCCCCGGGGCGGATTACACAATGGCTGTGGATACACTGATGCCGGACGGCAAGACCTTGCAGATTGGAACCGCGCATCATCTCGGAAATAACTTTGCAAAGACATTTGACATAAAATATGAGGATTTAAAAGGCGAGCAGCAGTATGCCCAGCAGACATGCTATGGCATATCCGAAAGAAGTATAGCTGCGCTTATTTCCATTCACGGCGATGATAAGGGGCTTGTATTCCCGCCTGAAGTTGCACCCATTCAGCTTGTGGTCATTCCGATTCTGTTCGGAAAGAGCGATGAGATAACCGGAGCTTGCCGTGATGTGGCAGACCGATTGAAGGCTGAAGGTATCCGTGTGGAACTTGACGAGAGCGACGAGCGCCCGGGAGCCAAGTATTACAGGTGGGAGATGAAAGGCGTCCCGCTAAGGGTGGAAATAGGTCCGCGCGACCTGAAAAACAATGCTGCTACAATTGTCAGGAGGGATAGCGGTTCCAAGGAAACGGTTCCGCTGGATAATATTGTGGAAGAAGTCAAAAAGCGTTTTGAAGATATTCGCAAAAGCATGTTTGAGAAAGCCCAACGCCAATTGAAAGAGCGCATATTCAACTGCAATACACTGGATGACGTGAAAAATAAAATCCCCGACGGCATCGCGCGAATCCCATGGTGCGGAGGACGTGAATGCGGACTTGCGATGGAAGAAGCCGTGGGCGCGGGGATTCTGGGGATACCCGAAGGCGAATCTGGCAGGGGTAACGGAGTTTGCCCGATGTGTAACAAAGAAACAGGAAACATGGCGATAATGGCGAAAACCTATTGACGACATAAGTTTAAGCTACCTTACAATTAATGTTTGTTTCATTTTGAATAATTTTTAAGATAATATCACCTGTTTACCAGACAAACGGAACTAAACGGTATCGCGTTTTCCGGCAATATTCTATATAACCGGGCAGTTCCCTTATCAGCATTTCCTCTTCATTCAATAATCTGGATACAAGCAGTGGAATCAGGGGCAGGAAGAAGATGATTGCCCAATAAGAGCCAAGAGCAAGCGGAGTGAACAGGTACATCACCAATACTCCCAGATACATCGGGTGGCGGACTATTGCATAAGGACCTGTTGTGATAACCTTCTGCCCCTTCTCAACTTCAATTATCCGGGAAGCATAGCTATTTTTCCGAAGAACAAGGAAAACGAAAATATAACCTGACAAAACGATTGTATTAGCCGCAATAACAAGATATGCAGGCACGTTTGACCAGTGATAACGATAGTCAAACCCGGATATTATAAAGCCAGAGAAGAAAATAATAATTCCTAATATCTGGATAGTCTTTTGCTTTTCTTCCTTTTCTCTCATTCTCATCCGGCGCTCAAGGAGTTCCGGGTCTTTCTTTAAAAAATAAAAAACAACAAAGAACATTGGTATAAAAAGAACGCCGCAGTATATCCACGCCTGCCAGTAATCCAGCGAACCTGCAGGTAAGAACAGCATCAAGCCCATAATAATGGGCACAAATATCAATCGGAAAAAAACTTTTTTCTTTAGTTCTGGTAAATTTGTAATCATATTTTTTATCCCAGGTAAACCTTCTCCTTGTATAGATATTGTGTCTCTTCAATGGTTACGGGACGGACATTTTCTCTCGGGCAAAGGCGGGCTTCAATTTCTGCCCTTCTTCTTTATGTACGTCCAAAGATAAGCAATAAAACCGATAAACACGATCAATAGCATGCCAGCACTGCATTAGGAAGATGAAAGAAAAGAATACGATAACTGTCGCCCAGCGTTTCAATAGGCGGTGAAACTACAAGTGCCATGTACATGCCGATGGAAACAAGCGCCCATATTACCGCAAGAAGTAGCTGCCTGAACATACGAATTATATATAAAATAAGTCCATTAAATAGTTTGCTAACAACGTTTCTTGATATCCCCGAACTAAAAACAGGAGTATTAAAAGAATATAAGTGCTCCGATGGGGATTTGAACCCCAGTCGTCAGAGTGAGAGTCTGACATGATTGGCCGTGCTACACTATCGGAGCGGAGTTATGTGAAAGTCTTTACTTTGTTATTAAAGTTTCGTTTCACCAATGGTTTTACGGATGTTTTGGAGAATATGGGATAGATTTATTTAATAATTTTTAATACCACGAGCAATTATTGTAATGATTAAACATGATAAACTATAAGTACTATGAAAGTTATTGGTGTGCAGGGTGAAACCTTTATGAGTGAAATCGTAAACGTGGTTTCCCGTGACAACGGGAAAGTAAGCAGGAAAAAAGTGAAGGCATCGCCGTATGAATTTACCATAGCCACGCGGGCAAAATGGGAGATGGTAATCGCGGACGAGGATGTGACCATCGGGGCGGGAAAACTTGAGCGCGTGAAGGTAAAAGACATCAAGGTACAGAAGGATATGCTTGCAATGCCCTGCGCTTTCAGCCACCATCCGATAGTATCAGTCATAAAGGTAGGAGCCAGGGAAGGTCCTGCGCCTGTGGAAACAGACCGGACCATAAATGTGGCTTATGTCATGGGGCAGGAATCGGGCGAGATCAAAAAAGGAGACCTCCTGTCCGTGCTCAACCTGTATCCCATAATGTTCACGCGTGAGGCGACTAAACCGGTGCTGGTCAGGTGATAGTAATGGAAACCTGCAAGATATGCAAGGGCGAGCAGGATTCAAAGCACTACAAGGGCTATAACATCTGCACAGAATGCGCAGACCTCATGGAAGACCTGATGAGCGAATATTTCCTGAGAACGATGAGAGACGGTTCTAATCCTAAAAAAGGATACCAGAATTATCTTGAGAGCGGGAAGCAGTATGTCAGCGATTACCAGAGGATACGGAAGAACAGCAAGCGCCACATAAAACACATGGAAGAGCATGTGTATGAGGAGATGCAGAAAGGTGCAGAGGGCGGAAAGCAGAGGTATCTTGATAGGCTCATGCAGGCTATCAACTGGCTTGAGAAGTGCCCTGAGTTCTATAACTACTATTTCAAGGAATATTATGTGTGCCCAAGCTGCGGCGCATCCATATTCGACCACTATGACACGCAGGAAGTCGGCGACTGGCTCATGATAACGTGCGATAAGTGCGATACTGTCATCAAGAAGTATTTCTCGCCCAAGTTTGTGAGTTAGTCGATTTATTTTTTTTGTAGAATCCTGATATATTTTCGCTGATTTTTGGAGTTTTAATTCGGACCAATTTTCATATACTCCCTTAAAATCGTGGTCGCATAACTCCCTTTCTGCAAAGAAAACTCAAGCGTTAGCTTTGTTTTCCCGGAATTTCGCTCATCCTGCGCGACGCTGAACTCAGGCGAAAAAGGCAGTATTATCTCCCTTCGCAGTCCTTTTGATGACAATTCAGGCATGAGAGGGACTTTGAATCCCTCAAGGTCGATGTTTAATTCCCTCACCAAAGCCCGCTCAATCTCACCCGGCGCTCCTTCTGCGAATTGGGTTTCATACCCCACAAGAGGCGCCGTGGCAAATGCCCGTCCCCTGTTTATCAGGTTATTTATCCCGTCAAGGTTATCCTTAGTGACCTTCTGGAGCCGTGAAGTATCTGGCAGACCCATTTCGTTCTTAAAACACACGATATCACCGTCATAAGCCTCGTGTATCAACATGCCGGATTCAATCCTGCGGGAAAGGATGGTATTGAAAATATAAGACTGGTACGCGTGCAGGAACATTTCCGAAAGTTTAGGGGACAATACCCCGAAGACGCCGGTGTAATCATCAGGATGCGCAATCAGGTGGTTCATCATAGCCCTCTCGAACTGGAAATTGACAGGGTAGAGCTTCAGTCCCTCCTTGAAATCGCCCGAATCCCATACGTACTGGCGCGCCTTCCTGATCTCATCCTGCTCACCATCAAAAGCTCTTGCTATGTATGTAAGCGCAGCCTCCATGAAATCCCCTCTCACGATAGCCTCGCCAACCACATGCGTCACAGGTCTGTTTTCCCCGAACCTCTGCACCCCGAAGAAATTGGGTGCGCCTCTCTCAAGCTCCTGCGTTATGGCTTTTACCCCCGAAAGCGTTTCTTCCTGAGACAGCTCAATATCTCTTATTGTTATTTTAAACCGATTTCCCCAGAGGTCTCCGAGGCTTAGCTTCCTGTTTGAGCGCCCTAATGGTTTTAGTTCCACATCCCGCAGGTGCACCCGCGCTATATCCTCTTCACCCACGTCCCATATACTTATTTTCTGTTTTGTAAGGGCGCGCTTGTCCTTGGTTCCTGCCCAGCCGAACCTCTGCTGGCTGAGCCTCAGGATGCGGGCAAGGTCGCGCACAAGATGGTGGATATCCCAGTTTTTTTTTGTGAGTTCCACAATAAGGTATTTCCCGTTCGTTGTTTCAACCCTGTTCGTGAGTTCCTCAACGCAGAAATCCTCAGTTTGCTGTTTTATACGCCCCCCGAGCCCGGGATTCCCGGTATAATACAGGCTGATTCCAATGGTATTATCAGATGGAATGATTGCGACCCCCGTAAAAATGTATCGAATAAAGCATCTTAAAGTGCATTATATATACAAGATTAATATAACCCTATGCGTTTTTAGACGTTTGTAATTAACAGGTGAAGCGATTGATACTCATCCGAAAATTCCAGCCGCCCGATTTCCAGTGGGTCATCGATATTGAAAGGAAGGTATTCGATGAGCATGACCCCTATCTTTACATGCAGTTCTACGAGATGTACCCTGAAACTTTTCTCGTGGCTGAAATAAACGGCATTGTGGTGGGCTACGCGGCAGGTTTTCTGGCTTCTCTGGGTGTGGGTCGCATATTCTCGCTTGCTGTGCATCCGGCATACCGCAACCGCAGGGTGGGCAGCAATCTTTTAAAAGAGATAATCAATATCTTCCGTAAACTGGGCGTATTTGAAATTATTCTCGAGGTTCGCTCAAGTAACGTCAGGGCTAAAAGATTCTATGAAAGGCATGGGTTTTACCAGAGCGGAATTGCAGAAAAATACTACTTCGATGCTGAAGATGCCTGCCTGATGAAACTTGAATTGCGCAGTGATACTTAAAGATTATTTTTCTTCCCTACATTCTTCAAAAAACCAATCCATCTCCGGGCATCATCCACTGTGCGTCTTATTTCATCACTGGATTCTTTCAATTTCACCTTTCCAGCCTCGCATTCCCTTATATCCATAATCGCGCGGATGAGACTTGCAGTTTCATCGTACAATTTTTTTGCCTCGTCGCGTGTGAGACTGGCTTTACGAAGCGCCTCTTCATCGTGTTTCTCTTTTGATTCCAGAGTATGAACCAGCTCCATAAGCCTGGTTTTTTCCTGGTCTGAAAGCTCTTTTTTATGTATGCATCGCCAGATTAATTCGTTAAGTTTAATGTTTTTACCGTTCACCTCGACCTCATCAGGAATCTTCTCGCCCACCCATACAAGGAACCGATGCAGCCCGTTAAGTAAGTGCTCCCGTTCTTCCGGGGAAATGTAATCGTCCAGATTTTTAGGTTCTTCCCTGTTCATCCTTAAGTTTAACCCGATAATTCTTCTATGTATCTTTCCGCAGATACAGCCGCAATTGCCCCGTCGCCCACTGCCGTTGCTATCTGGCGCAGGGGCGTGACCCTGCAATCCCCGGCTGCGAAAATACCCCGGACAGATGTCTCCATTTTATCGTTTGCGATTATAAACCCCCATTCGTCTTTTTTCACGTTTGCAAAAGCCGTGTTGGGAATAAGACCCACGTATATGAAAACGCCGTCTGTTTTTAGTTCCAAGGTCGCATTTGTCTTCACGTTCCTGACAATCACTTTTTCAACTACGTTCTTGCCTGCTATTTCTTCCACCACGGAATCCCACACAAAACTTATCTTGGGATTTGCAAAAGCATGCTCCTGGTTTATCTTCTCGGCGCGAAGCTTATCCCTGCGATGTACGACATATACCTTCTTTGCCATCTTGGTCAGGAAAATAGCTTCAGTGATGGCAGAATCCCCTCCCCCGACGACCACGACCACCTTATCCCTGAAGAAAAAACCATCGCAAGTGGCGCAGTACGAGACGCCCTTGCCTATAAACCCAAGTTCTCCCTTTGCGCCCAGCTTCCTGGGCGTGGTGCCTGTCGCTATTATCACAGCCTTTGCCTCTAGGTCACCTTCTGTTGTTTTCACTGTTTTTGTCTGCCCCTTATCCTCAATCCCGCTGACCTCTGCCATGCTTTTTGTTTCAAGTCCGAATTTCCGCGCATGTTCCTCAAATTTCATTGCAAGGTCTGCGCCTGATATCTCAAGGAACCCCGGGAAGTTCTCCACAAGGTCTGTAACAATTATCTGCCCCCCGATACCCATTTTTTCAATGAGTACTGTGTTCAGCATTGCGCGTCTTGTATATATCCCCGCCGTGAGACCTGCAGGTCCGCCACCGATTATAACAACATCATATGCCATAATTTTCATCCTTTTTGCTTTTGTTTCCTGTGTATATGGATATTGAATTAACTTAATAGTCTTTTCTGAAACCATTCCGGGATTCCGGACAAAACTAAACTCTAATGTATATATATTCCGATGTATATCATATAGAAAAAATCATGAGAATTTCCGTAATAGGGACTGGATATGTCGGTACCGTCAGTGCTGCATGTTTTGCTGAACTCGGGCACGAAGTGGTTTGTGTTGATATTGACCAATCAAAAATCGACCAGATAAATGCAGGCGTTCCTCCGATTTATGAAGAGGGGCTTTCCGAACTTTTGAAAAAGCATGCCGGCAAGAGGCTCCGTGCAACATCGGATTACGAGCTTGCTGTTAACAATTCTGAAGTATCCTTTATTTGCGTGGGAACGCCCTCGGATTCTGAGGGCAACATTGATTTAAGTATAGTCAGAGCCGCAAGCTCAAGCCTTGGCGATTCTCTCAAAAAGAAAAAAGATTACCATGTTATCGTGGTAAAAAGTACAGTCGTGCCTGAAACCACTGAAAAAGTGGTGCTTCCCATTATAGAGAAACGCTCGGGAAAGCATCAGGGCGATTTTGGCATAGCCATGAACCCCGAGTTCCTCCGTGAAGGCAAGGCAGTGTATGATTTCATGCACCCGGATAAGATAGTGGTGGGTTCTCTCGATAAACGGTCAGGCGACATGGTAGCCTCCCTTTACAGCGGTATTAAATGCGAGGTGACAAGGACAAACCCGCGCACTGCCGAGATGATAAAATACGTCAATAATGCCTTTCTGGCAACCAAGATATCGTTCGCTAACGAGGTGGGGAACATCTGCAAACTGCTCGGTATCAATACCTATGAGGTAATGTCCGCTGTAGGCAAGGATTTCAGGATAGGGCCGCATTTCCTGAATGCAGGAGCAGGGTTTGGAGGTTCGTGCTTCCCCAAGGACGTAAAAGCTCTTATCGGGAAGGCTTCGGAGATAGGATATGAACCGATGCTGCTTAAATCCGTGATAGAAGTTAATGAACGGCAGCCGGTCAGGATGGTAGAGTTACTGAAAAACAGGCTTGGTGAACTCAAAGGGAAAAAAATAGCAGTCATGGGACTGGCTTTCAAGAACGATACCGATGATATCAGGGAATCAAGGTCAATACCTGTTATAAAAGAACTGCTTGATAACGGAGCGATAGTTTCAGCTTACGACCCGATGGCGAACGAAAATATGAAAAAACTCTTTGACAATATCCAATACCACACAAAAGCTGCAGATGCACTGCGCGGGGTTGAAGCATGTCTGATAATGACCGAATGGGACGAGTTCAAATCGCTTGATAAAGAGTTTAACGTTATGAAAAACAAACTTATAATAGATGGGCGGCACATGCTTACACTTAGAAAAAATGTAGAATACATCGGTCTGTGCTGATAGAGGAGAATAAAAGCGTGAAAAATAAAATCAAAGTTGTCATCCCGGCAGCCGGGGCAGGCAAACGCCTTTTTCCTCATACCTTCACCAAACCAAAGCCCATGGTGTATATCGCGGGCAAACCCATAATCGGGCATATACTCGACAGGATGAAAGACGTTGAGCCTGAAGAGATAATAATGGTCGTGGGCTACAAAAAAGAGCAGATCGTTTCCTATGTGGACAAGAATTATTCTGACATCTTTGACATCCGATATGTTGATCAGGACGAACAGCTCGGTCTCGGTCATTCCATATATGTCGCAAGGGATGAGATTGGCGGGTCTGATATAATGATTGCATTGGGGGATATGATATTCAAGGCTGGTTATTTCGAATTTTATAAGCATCACCTGACCAACGGGGATTGTTCCGCATCCATTGGCGTGCGTGAAGTGGATGACCCTACAAAATACGGTATTGTGGAAGTCGAAGGAAAATACATAAAAAGACTGGAAGAAAAGCCCTCTCATCCGAAGTCGAATCTGGGGATAGCAGGCGTATATTTCGTAAAAGAGACGCCTGTCCTTTTATCCATACTGGAAGAAATGATTGAACAAAATAAGCGCACGCGCGGGGAGTACCAGCTCACGGATGCGCTGCAGGAGATGGTGAACAGGGGATATAATCTCAAGACCTTCTTTGTTTCTAGCTGGTACGACTGCGGGCATCCTGAATCGCTGCTTGAGACAAACCGCGTATTGCTGGATGAGAAAGAGGATATTGACCACATACATCAGATAAAAGACTCGGTGATCATACAGCCGGTTGCAATCGGGGACAATGTTACGGTCATTAATTCGGTAGTCGGACCACACGCATCCATTGCGAGCGATTCGTATATTGAAAGCAGCATCATCTCGGACAGCGTTATAGGCTCGCGCTCCCATATTTCAAAGGTCAATCTCCAGCGCTCCATCGTAGGGGATGACGCAAGCGTGCACGGAAAACACAATTCACTTAATATCGGCGACTCGTCGTCCATCGAATTCTGAAGGTGAACATGAAAAACTTTATGAAAGTTTTATCAAAAACCGTTGCGTCGGTTTACACCGCACACACGTATAGCTTCGCTATACGTGGATTCATAAAGCGAGGTGTCGCTTTATGAAAGCGTTAGTAACAGGAGGCGCAGGGTTCTTGGGTTCGCATCTTTGCGACCTGCTGCTTGAAAAAGGGTACGAAGTACTCTGTGTGGATAATCTCATAACAGGCGATATGCACAACATCGCGCACATAAAGAGCGATAAATTTTCATATATGAGGCATGATGTGACAAAACCCCTTTATTTAGATGAAACAATTGATTTCCTGTTCCATCTTGCCAGCCCCGCAAGCCCGATAGACTACCTGGAACTGCCCATACAGACCCTGAAAGTCGGGGCGCTTGGTACCCATAACATGCTGGGGCTTGCAAAGGAGCACAGGGCGCGATTCCTGCTTGCTTCCACATCAGAGGTTTACGGCGACCCGCTGGTAAATCCCCAGAGCGAAGAGTACTGGGGCAATGTGAACCCGATAGGACCGCGCGGGGTATATGATGAAGCAAAACGCTACGCTGAGGCGATTACCATGGCTTATCACAGGTATCACGGGGTTAATACGAGGGTCGTTCGCATTTTCAACACATACGGACCAAGAATGCGCCTGAATGACGGCAGGGTAGTGCCCAACTTCATCGGGCAGGCGCTGCGCGGCGAGGACATCACCGTATATGGCGACGGTTCCCAGACAAGAAGTTTCTGCTACGTGAGTGATGAAATCGAAGGGATTTACCGCCTGATGATGTCGGATTATAGTTTGCCCGTGAACATAGGCAACCCGGAAGAATGCACCATACTTGAGTTCGCTAAAATCATACTCCATATAACCGGAAGCAGCTCAAAAATCGTATTTAAACCTTTGCCGGTTGACGACCCGAAACAGCGAAGACCGGATATTAAGAAAGCGATGAAGCTTCTTGGGTGGAAGCCTGAGTTTTCACTGGAGAAAGGGTTAAAAGAAACAATAAAGTACTTCAAGGGTATTTTAGAATCCTGAAATTATATGAATATATTAGTAACTGGCGGTGCAGGCTTTGTAGGGTCTAACCTAGCAATAGATTTCAAAAAAAATAAAAAAGACAACCGGGTACTGGCTCTTGACAATCTTAAAAGAAGGGGGTCTGAACTTAATATCGCCAGATTAAAAGAAAACGGTGTAGAATTTATACACGGTGATATAAGGAATAAGGAAGACTTTGAAGATGCAGGTGAAGTGGATGTTATAATCGAGTGCTCTGCGGAACCTTCTGTAATGTCTGGGGTTGATTCGTCTCCAGAGTATCTTCTTAATACGAACCTTCTTGGAACAATCAATTGTCTGGAATATGCAAGAAAATGCGGGGCAGATATTGTATTTCTGTCTTCCAGCAGAGTGTATCCTGTAAAAACCATAAACAATTTAAAATTTATAGAAACACCGACACGTTTTGAGCTGTCTGATGAACAGGACACGCCTGGTGTATCATCCAGAGGATATACAGAAGAGTTTCCGCTTACAGGTTCACGCACCTTATACGGTGCCACGAAATTGGCATCGGAATTAATCCTGCAAGAGTACATAGAAATGTATGGAATAAGAGGTATCGTTAATCGTTGCGGTGTCCTGACAGGAAGCTGGCAGATGGGGAAAGTTGATCAAGGAGTTGTAGTTCTCTGGGTTGCCAAACACTATTATCAGCAGCCTTTAAGTTATATAGGATATGGCGGTAAAGGAAAACAGTTGCGTGACATTCTACATGTTAAAGACCTGTATCGTCTTTTAGATATTCAGATTAATGATATGGATGCACATAATGGCGAAACATTCAATGTTGGAGGCGGATTGGAACGAACCGTATCTCTACTGGAATTGACCCATCTCTGTCAGAAATATACAGGAAATAAAATCCCGATAAAACGTGTTAATGAAGATAGGGCAGGAGATATTCGAATATATATTACGGATAATAGTAAGATTACGGAAAAGACAGGCTGGAAGCCTGAAATTACTGTTGACCAGATAATAGAAGAAATATCTATATGGATTAAAGAGAACTCAGAACAACTAAGACCAATACTTGCATGATTTAAGGAGAATTTTACAAATGAAAATTGCTTTGGTTACAGGCTCGGCAGGCTTAATAGGTGCCGAATCGATCAGGTTTTTCAGTAATAAAGGCTTTGATATAATCGGAATAGACAATAATATGAGAAAGGTGTTTTTCGGTGATGAAGCCTCAACTGAGTGGAGCCGGAAAAAACTTGAGTCTGAAATAAAAAATTATGTTCATTACAGCGAAGATATTCGGGACCAGGCGGCAATGAAAAATGTTTTTGAAAAATATAAAGATGATATTAAATTAATAATCCATACGGCAGCTCAGCCATCCCACGACTGGGCTGCAAAAGACCCGTTTACGGATTTTACGGTAAATGCAAACGGGACGCTTAACCTTCTTGAAATGACAAGACAACACTGCCCCAATGCTGTTTTCATATTTACGTCAACTAATAAAGTATATGGTGATACGCCAAACACTTTGCCATTGGTAGAACTTGAAACCAGATGGGAAGTTGAGGAATCTCATCCCTACTATAAAAACGGGATTGATGAATCAATGAGTATAGACCAGACAAAGCATAGTTTGTTCGGAGCATCTAAAGTGGCGGCGGATGTGCTTGTACAGGAGTATGGCAAGTATTTCAATATGAAAACCGTTTGCTTCAGGGGCGGTTGTCTTACGGGGCCCGGACATTCACCTTCTGTACTCCACGGATTTCTGGCATATCTGATGAAATGTGCAGCAACGGGTAAGCATTATACGATATTTGGTTATAAAGGTAAACAGGTCAGGGATAATATCCACAGCTATGATCTTGTAAATGCTTTCTGGCACTTTTATCGAAAACCAGGAGTAGGCGAAGTATATAACATAGGCGGAGGAAGGCACTCTAATTGTTCAATGCTTGAAGCTATACAGATTTGCGAAGATATCACCGGTAATAAAATGAATTATTCCTATTCTGAAACCAGCCGTATTGGCGACCATATATGGTGGATAAGTGATGTTAGTAAGTTTAAATCTCATTATCCAGGATGGGATTTTAGATATAACCTTAAAGATATACTGATTGAAATATATAATAACAGCGTTTTTTCACAAACACAATAAAAACATAGTAATTAGAACACGAAGTTTATGATATCAATTGTAGTCCCGGTCCATAATGAAGAAGAGAATATCCCCAAACTACTTGACGAACTCCTCCCGGTTCTTGACGGAAATGAAGAAACACAGGACTATGAAATAGTAATAGTAAATGACAACAGCACGGACAGGACACCCGAGTTAATAGAAAAGCTTGCAGTTCTGAATGCCAGAATTAAACCAGTTCACAGGCGTTCCGCCCCGGGGTTTGGCAATGCAATAAAAGAAGGATTCAGAAATGCCAAAGGAGATATCATAGTACCTGTGATGGGCGACCTTTCGGATGACCCGAAGGACATAGTAAAGCTTATCCGGAAAATCGAGGAAGGGTACGATATTGCATACGGGTCAAGGTTCACAGAAGGCGGTGGAACCGATGGCTACCCGCCTGTAAAAATGATCGCGAACCGCTTTTTTAACAATATGGTAAGACTGCTTTTCGGTATTAAGCATAAAGATATTACAAATGCTTTCAAGGCATACAGGAAAGATGTACTTGAGAGGATCGGAATAGATAATCTGGAAGCAAATGGTTTTGATCTCACTGTGGAGATACCTCTTAAAGCGCATATCCTGGGATTCACAAGCGCCGAGGTTCCGGTCACATGGTACGGAAGAAAGCGTGGGGTGGCAAAACTCAAACTTTCGGAAAATGCCGCAAAATACGGGAAGCGCCTGCTCAATCTGTTCATAGTAGGGAATATTATAAGCCTGAGGGACCTGCTGGGGTCGGCGGTTTCAGGCTCAAAACTCAAGCTTATAGCCGCACTAATGTTTGGAATTTTGGTACTGATAGGGATATTTTCGTATTCCGGGTACACTCAAGTTTATGACACTATAAAAAATGCATCTTTATATTATGTATTTCTTGGGTTTTTTGTTGTATCGATGGCTTTTTTCATGAGGACATGGAGATGGAGCGTGCTTCTTAGAACATCAGGATATGTCGCCCAAAGAGATACTCTTTTCAAGAGCCTCATGTTCGGCTTTCTTATCAACTTTCTAATTCCTGCAAGAGCAGGCGATATTGCAAGGGGGGCTGCCCTCAAAGCAACTGAAAAAATTCCCATGGGGGCAAGTCTTGCCACGATAGTTGTTGAAAGGGCGATGGATATGCTCACTCTGGCACTTCTTCTAAGCGCGGGCGCAATGCTCGTCTCAAAAACCGGCACCATGTTCTTAGTTGCTATAGTTGCAATGGCAGTGGCTTTTCTGCTTGTACTGATGCTAATCCTTATTTATAGATATGATTCAATCATATCAAGGAAACTTGGAAAAAGATTTCCAGAGATTTCAGGGTTCATGAATACCATGAAGGAGGGACTTTACAAAATATATTCTAACCCAAGTGCACTGGTCTTATCGATAGCAATTTCCATACCTGTATGGCTTCTTGAAATATCTGGAGTATATATGGCGGCTCTCGCTATTGGATATGAAATCCCTTATTCACTGGCGGCAGTTGCAGGGATAACATCATTTCTTGGCCAGACCATTCCGATTACTCCCGGAGGAATCGGTGTCTATGAGGGCACCATGGCAGGGGTTTTTGTGCTTTTTGGAACACCCTTATCCACCGGGATTTCCCTGGCGTTAGTTGATCATTTTGTCCGCGCATCCGTGACGCTTATTTTCGGGACGATTTCTACGATACATCTTGGTTTTGCATCCAGGGGATATTTTGCCGATATGAGACAGATTTCACATGGGTCTGATGACGCAACATGAAAAAAGGATGGTTTATCGCAGTAATAGCCGCGTATATTGTCGTGCGCACCTACATCGCTACTCTTTCTTCATACGGGTATTACCATGGCTGGAATGAAGGCTATTACTCTCTCATAGCGAAGAATTATTTTTCAGGCTCTTTATGGGAGCAGATAGCCTATCCCGGAGGAGAACCTTTCTCTTCTGCCCCTCCATTGTTTTCCTATGCCGTGTATGTATCCTTCAAGATATTTGGCATCTCTGATATCAGTGCACGTTTCGTATCCATACTCTCGGAAGTCATTGCGGTTTGGGGTGTGTATATACTTGCCAGGGAATTATATAACGAAAAAACGGCAACGATCGCAGCAATAATATTTATTTTCATTCCCTGGAACGTGCTCTGGTTCGGGAGGGCGCAGACTGACCCTTTGATGACTGCGCTGATGACACTTGCCATTGCGCTGTATGTACGTGCCTATAAAAAAGATAAAAGCATGTTGCCTTTCGGGATCACACTTGGTCTTGCGGTCTTTACCAAACAACCTGCGCTTGCCGCATTGCCGATAGTGTTATTATGGAGCTATTTTCAGGGTTTTAAGAGAAAAGAGGTAATTAATGCAATTGTATGCTTTTTTGTAGGAATGATACCACTATTGATATGGCTGTCTTATTACGCTTTTTCAGGAAATTATAATGTTATTTTCAATATAGTCTTAGGGGAGCTTGTTCACAGGAGCGAACCATTCTCTGACCTGACAAGGGTCGTCCTGTTCAGTGCAGCAGGGATATCGCCGCTGGTAATTACGGCTGCTGCGTACCAGATGTTCAGGGAAAGAAATGTAAAGAACATACTTATTATCTGGATTTTGATATACGGAGCTTTCGTGTTAATAAGGACACCGCCAAGCCATGAGTATTATTCACTGCCGCTTATGGTGCCGGTTGCGATAGTGGCAGGTGCAGGAATTGATGGGATTTCGCGTGTAATGAATATGAAATCAATAATGCTGTTACTGATGTTGACTATTCTCATTTCAACGATTCCGGTAACATATTTTACTCTAAGTTATAGCGGGGATGCCGGATATACAGCTACAAAGGAAGTAGGGATTTTTTTAAGGGATTATATGGATCAATATCCCGATGATGAGCATCTGGTGCTTGTTCAGATGAAGTATTCCCCGCAGATAGCATGGTATGCAGGGTTGGGCGTTACCGGGAAAAGAGAGATATATAGTACTATAGATGATGTTTCTGAAGTATATGTTGAAGGGATAGTGAATAATTCAAGTAAGAAAAAGATATTATTAGTTTCGGATATGGTAGGGGTTAATATGAGTATTTTGAGTGGGTATGAAAGAGTTCTTGATTCAGAATATAAAGCAAAAGTGGGAAGATTAAAAATATTAGATGATTTTAGAGAATTAATTGTGTTGAAAATAAAATAAGCCTATTGCAAAATGAACCAAAATTCGACATATTTAAATGGTGGAAAAGGAGATTAGTATAAAATGGCAGAAAATATAACGGGAGAAAATATACTAAATTCGCAGTCCTCGGGAAGTAATAATTCTGCTAAATCTACCCGTGCATCCATCAAACAGACCCTGATTTTAGGTTTATCCGGTTCGTTGAATGCGGGGGCTGTTTATAGCTATATCGTGTCGCTGGGCCATTTTACTCCTGCCGTAGGCATTATTGCAGGTCTGATTGGAGGTTCTGGTGTCGCTGCAAGAGATATATTATCCGGAAAAGAAAAACCCGATGATATACTTTTAAAAAATTTAGTGACTTATATTTTGTTTGGTATTGCAGGCTTATTCCTGGGATACATTCTGGTTTACTATTTCGTAAAGCTCCCAATTCCCGGTATGCATGGAGGATCTCTCCTTCCTGCCGAGCAGGGAACGATTTACGAATTCTTTAATCAAACAATGGGACTGCATGATATTCTCGGAGCAATGTTGGGTTCCATCTGTTCGTCTGCGCTCCCGATAATTTTCAAGGAAAAAATCCGGACTACTTTGAAAAAATTAAATATTAACCGGTTTTACTCAGCCTCAAAATAGCAGCGGCAATATCCCCGTTTGTTTCCCGAAGTGCAGCCCTTGCATCGTTTTCACCCGTTTTTGCCTGTTCCATTACGAGTTTGACATCTTCTTCCGGTATTTTTACCTCACGGGCGACTTCCTGCGGCGTTCCCATGACCTGATAGGTTTTCATGCCCCTTGCATCCATTATTGTAACCTGCGCATCTTTAAAAATAATGTCCTTCTGGGGTGTGCGGATAATTACTTCTTCTACATTTTCTATCTCATTTACGTCAATCCCCATCTGCTTCATCATAGATGCCATCTTGCGGGGATTGATGCCTTTCCCAAGACCCGGAAACATTCATCTCACCCGCAACTGCTGCATCCTGAGCCGCATTTTGCCGCATGGGGATTGTCGATGACGAACCCTTTCCCGTATTCATTATCGATAAAATCGATTTTGAACTCCTCGATATCGTCCTGAATGTTTTTATTGAAGAATAATTTTATGCCGTTACTTTCAGAGACTGAATCTTCTTTTTTTGGTGCGCTCTCAAGGGTAAGACCATATTGTATCCCGCTACAGCCCATTCCGGCTTCGAATATGCGCAACCCATGGTCTGTTTTCTTTTCTTTTTCAAGCAATTGTTTCAATTCTGCCGCTGCAGCATCTGTAATCTCTATCATTTGAATCTCCTTTTTCCCTCTATGTTTTGGATATATATAAAAATGTGGTATTCTCCTAAAAAAAGACTTAAATAGTAACAAAACGAGTTAATGGCGGAGGCTAATTTTATGACTAGAGAGCAATTATTGGAAAAGGTAAAGACTTCACGCCCATCCGTGACAGTCGTAGGCTTGGGCGGTGCTGGCTGCAACATCACAACATGGATAGCAGATAAGAAACTCGCCGGCGGTAAAATAATCGGAGCAAATACCGACGCGTCGCATCTTAGCACAATGACCCGTGCAGACAAACTAATACTACTCGGAGAAAAGCTGTGCAAAGGGCACGGCTGCGGTGGTTTCCCGGAAAGAGGCTCTGAGGCTGCAAGAGAGAACCTTGATGAAATCAAGGCAGAATTAAAAGATACCAACCTTCTGTTCCTTGTTGCGGGTCTCGGGGGAGGCTCTGGTACTGGCGCAATACCTGTTTTTGCAGGCGTTGGAAGAGAACAGGGCGCACTTACTATTGCATGCGTAACCATACCGTTTACCATTGAAATGACAAGGCGCGAAAAAGCGCGGGATGCCATTCGGTCGCTCGCGGAAAATTGCGATTCAATCGTGGTCATCGACAACTCAAAACTCAGGGAAGTTGCAGGCAACCTGCCGCTGAAAGAGGCGCTGGCAGTGGCAAATGCGCTTGTGGGCTCGTTCGTTAAGAATATTACGGATACCATAACCCAGCCGAGCCTTATCAACCTCGATTATGCAGACCTTCGCGCAGTCATGGAGCGCGGCGGGATTTCCTCAATCGGAATCGGGGAAGGCGACGGCGAAAGCCGCGTGGAGAAGGCGGTTTCGCAGGCTCTTTCAACGCCGCTTCTTGATATAACCGATATAGAGAATGCTTACGGCGTTCTTATCCATATCGTGGGAGGCGAAGACCTGACTCTGGAGGAAGTGGCGGTAGTGGGAGAGCAGATAATGGAGAAGGTTCCCAATACCAA
>JAQUQX010000026.1 GCA_028715885.1 Candidatus Methanoperedens sp. | reverse complement strand
AAAAACCACAATAAACTTTACATATCTATAAGCGTAGAATAGGGGCGATGACAACACTCGACCCATGGGGCGCAGTCAAGATCGATAATTATTCCAAACTTTTTGATGAATTCGGGATATCAAAGTTCGACGACCTCCTCGCAAGAATTCCAAATCCACACAGGTACATGCGCAGGCATGTTATTTTCGGGCACAGGAGTTATGATACAGTTCTTGACGCCATGCTCTCTAAAAAGCCGTTTGCAGCCATGAGCGGCTTCATGCCTTCAGGTAAAGCTCATCTGGGGCACAAGATGGTGATGGAGGAGATTATCTGGCACCAGCAGCAGGGCGGGGATGCGTTTCTGGCTATCGCGGATATGGAAGCCCATGCTGTCCGGGGCAAAAGCTGGAAAGAATGCCGGGAACTTGGTATAAACGAGTATATATTAAGCGCAATAGCCCTGGGTTTTGAACCTGGTGGTCACATCTATTTCCAGTCAAAATCAAATCAGGTGAAAGACCTTGCTTTCGAGCTTGGTATAAAAGCCAATTTTTCGGAGTTGTCTGCGATTTATGGTTTTAACGGCGAAACGAACATCGCGCACATGGTAAGTGCAATAACGCAGAGCGCGGACATACTCCAGCCGCAGCTTGCGGAGTTCGGAGGACCGAAACCTGTCGTCATTCCCGTGGGCGCTGACCAGGACCCGCATATCAGGCTTACGCGCGGTCTTGCATATAAGGTTAATATGTTTATTGTGGAGGAACGGCAGGGTCAGGAAAAATCGTTCATAAGCGTGCGCGGGAAAGCCGCCCCGAAGGAAGCCCTCTCTGAAATCGCAAAGCGCACAGGCGGGAAGCTTTACGAAGAGCATGTGGATGTTTTCAAACGCACTCTGGAAGAGGTAGAGAAAATTGTCAGGCGAGTTGAATTACAATACGGAGGTTATGCCTTCATGCCTCCCGCCTCCACATATCATAAATTCATGACAGGCTTGCAGGGCGGCAAGATGTCAAGCAGCCTCCCCGAGAGCTACATAGCACTTACGGAACCGCCGGAAGAGGGAGCAAAGAAGGTGATGCGCGCAAAAACAGGCGGCAGGGTGACGCTTGAGGAGCAGAAAAAACTGGGAGGCGAGCCTGATAAATGCAGCGTCTATGAACTATTGCTATTCCATCTCATCGATGATGATAATGAGCTTCTGGAAGTCTATAAGGACTGCGTGGGCGGGACGCGTGTGTGCGGCAACTGCAAGAAACATGCGGCAGAGCTTATGCGTGGGTTTTTGAAAGAGCATCAGGAGAAGAGGGAGCAAGCAAGAGAAAGGCTGGACGAGTTTGGGTTGAAATAACCTTGGATTTTTTCAACTCCACATCTGACCGCCCAGTATCGCCTCGGTCTTATCGTTGGTGCTATGGTTAATCCTTTTAATCCGTACAAGATATTCAATCCCCATTTTTTGCGGCTCTTCAAAAACAGCATCAACCCCCAGCAATCTCAGGTATTCCTGGAATTCAGTTACGGTATCCAGGCTCTTCACCCTTATCTGCACGTTCTCGGCAATACGTTCGCCCGCTTTTTTCTTTTTAATGGTCTTTATCATGGGCAAAAGAATACTCTCCCCGAGCTGAAGGCATCGTTCCCCCAATGTTTCCTCATCTTCCCCCCATTCCACAGACTGGAAGGCTTCCCTGCACACCCTCCCGAAGAAAAAGTCCCTCCCGAAATCGTTGTATAACTCAAAAGCGTATCTTAAATCGGCGCAGTTGCTCTGCGAGCTTGTATATTTCACAGGCGGCACGCTCATTTCCGGGTCTTTGATAACCACGCCTTCATGCATTGCGCTGCCCAATTCCTTTATAATCCGCGTAATCTCGATATGCGCTTCGATTACATCGAATTCCCCGAAGAGCCGGACCGACTTTATCCCGTACTCCCCCATAAGCGCCCTTCGTTCCATCACAGGCATGGGCTTCCCCGTTATTTTCTCTCTTACGTCAAATGCAAAAAATTCGAGGGACTCTATATCGTAAAACGATTTAGGCACATAAGGGCTGTCCGGACCCACCATCTCCCCGCACAGCACAAGGTCGGGATGATCAAGAAAAAAATCCTTTGCAATCAGGTCGCGGGCTTTCTCCGTGGTATAAGGACATACAAAACCCCCGCGCGTAAGACCTAAAATCTCGTCCCCGATTAATGCCACTCTGGCATTGTAGCCGTTCATTTTCTCCTCCACTGCCACTTTCCTGCATGATGAGAAATGCCGGCTCACGGCTGGATAAAGCATCAATGTACGCGATATTTTGGGAAAACCACGCACTACGTCAAACGGTTCTATGAATACAGCCGTTCCCCCATCGACATGGGAAACAGGCTTATCAAACCTGAATAACTCGGGCTTTCCACGAACGTACTGCAGCGTCTTTCTTTTAAGCGCGCCTGTTATCCTGTGTAAAGGAATATCCAGCAGCCTGGATACCTTTTCTACATCTAATTTTTTAACCAGTCCTGAGACATCCTGTCTCATCCTGTCCCCGTTTGACGAACCTGAGCCATGCGCCTTATAATCGCCCGCCGGCTGATAACGCCCACCATCTCGTCATTTAGATTCAAAACAGGCACACCGCCTATGTTTTCGTTAAGCATTAACGATACGACTTCGGATATGGGGGTATTGGTTCGCACAGATTTCACATTGCGGGTCATAATATCCCCCACAATTAGATTACGGATTCTCTCATCCTGCTGGTTATCGGGTACAAGCGCCCTGAAATTCATCATTGCTCTTGCAACATCCCTTTCAGTGACTATACCTACAACATCGTTGTTTTCAATTACAGGAAGCCTTCCGATATCATTATCAAGTATTAAGCGCCTCGCATGCGAGACCCTGTCGCCGGGACTTACCGAGATGGGTTCTTTCATGACTTCAGCGGCATACCCTTTCACTGCGTAAGCGTTTCTCATAATCTCATGAGGCGTTACCCATCCAAGGATACTGCCGTTATCTGTCACGACAAGAATCCCGCCTTTCCTGTCCATCAATGCAATCGCATCGTCAATACTCGTATCAGGCAGTACCTTTGTGAACAGGTTCGTCGTGGCGGCTGCAACATGCAGCGAAGAGGCGGGAAGATTTGAAGTCTTCCAGGTCCCCAGTTTTCTGGCAATGCTCCTCATTGTAATCAAGCCGATAAGTTCGTTTCCGTTAATCACAAGGAGCCTGCGCGTATCATGTTTATCCATCAGGTTCATTGCGTGTGAAAGAGTGTCTGATTTATGCACCAAAAGAGGTTCTTTCATTATACTTTTTACATTCATGTTATCATCTCACATTGTCATTATTGATTTTACTATGTTTTCTCCGGTCAATATCCCCATTACCCCGTTGCCTATCACAGGAAGTCCGTTGATTCTTTCCTTTACCATTATGCCTGCTGCATAGGTCGCCAGTTCATCGCTTTTAATACTGATAAGCGGGCTTGACATAATGTCTTCCGCAACTAAAGGCACTTCGCTTATGTACCTGTACTGTTTCTTTCCTGCGGCGCTCTCCTTGCGGGTCATTTTTATCTCTTTATGGGGCAAGCCTCCTGTTTTGCTTTTCATTTCCGTAAAGGTGAGATTCGAACTGGTGATAATCCCTACAGGCATATCCTTATCCTCAAGAACCACTGCCCTGTCAGCCGAGTTTATATCGAGTTCATAAAGGATGTGGCTGATGGTATGATGCCTGTGCACTGTCAGGGCTGGATTGATTTTCAAATCCTTGACTGTCAGTGGAAGAGCCAGTTCTGAGAAATACTTTATCAAATCCCACTTCGTGACTATTCCTATCACTTCATCTTTATTGTTAACTACAGGGAGCCCACCGATATTGTTTTCGCTCATAAGTTCAGCAAGTTGCCGGGGCGTAGCGTCCGGGAATATGGTTACCAGGCTCTCAGTCATTACTTTTCGTATAGGTATGTCGTCAATCGGTCTTCTGCGCCATTGCGGTTCTGCCTGGTTAAGCCTTCTGCTTATGTCTTTTTTGGTCACTATTCCGATGGGCTTGTTGTTCTCTATTATTACAAGTCTCCCGATTTTATGGCGAAGCATCAGGTTTCTGGCTCTCGCTACAGTTTCATCAGGCGACACTACATAGACCGGTGCGCTCATTATATCTTTGATTTTCATAAATCGACCCTCCTAATCCGCCAGTGCACGGACAAAATCACGTTCCGTTATAATGCCCTTCAATTCTCCGTCTTCAAGCACGGGAAGCGAACCTACGTTTTTATCAAGCATCAAGCTCGCAGCTTCCCCGAGATCAATATCCGACCGTATAAAAACCACGTCTCTTCTTATTAGTGTGCTTATGGGTACTTCGAAAACCTCCCTGGCGTTTCCAGTTACAAGTTTGTTGAAAATATCCCCGCTTCCCAGGAAACGCATGATATCCGAAGCAGTTATTATGCCTATGAGGACATTGTCCCGAATGACGGGGAGTCTCCTGAAACCGTTATTTATCATGGATTTGGTAGCCGTACCAATAGACATATCAGACGGCGCAGTTACTGTTTTTTTACTCATGTAGTCATTCACAGTCTTTGCGGTGACAATCCCGGATACAAGAAAGACAAAGTCCTTTTCCGAAACGATGGCGGATACCCTGCCTTCGCTGTCGGTAATCGGCAATCCGCCGATATTCTCTTTTATCATGATATTCAATGCATCTTTAAGCGAATCTTTTTCATTGAGGGATATAACATTCTCTTCCATAATCTCGCTGATACTGCCGTTTACGGCGGAAAGTATGTTTCCCTTGAACCTGTTCTTTACAATCAGGTGTCTTTCGCCTCCTCCGAGAAAATCTATAATATCCTGAGATGTAACTATTCCTTTTAACCGGTTGGTGCCCGCATCAGCCACCGGAAGTCTCCTGAAGCCGTGACTCAACATTGTTTTAACCGCTCCAATTACAGGCATCGTAGGTGGAATGGTTATAACATCCCTTGATGCCACTGTCATTATGTCCCCTGACTTCTCGGAAATCCTGGATTTAAAACCAATGGGCGCCATATTGCGCATATACCCTTTTGGATCCTTGTTTTCTTTTTTTATAATTTTGCCGCCAAAATTGTTCATAAAACACCTTTAAACGAACGCTTTGATTATGTCGTTCCTGTCAACTATACCTGTAAGTTTTCCTCCATTGACTACGGAAATCCTCCCTACGTCCAATTTCAAAAATGCCTGGATTGCTTCTTTTAAACTCGCTTCGGGAGACAAAAAGTATGCTGGAGCACTCATAATCTTTTCCACGGGAGGAGACATGGTAGATCTTGTCCCCTGCTCATCTTCCCTCTCAATTCTTGCATAACCTGCATTGATGATATTCCGGCGGGTTACCATGCCTATGAGCTCATCGTTTCTTACTACAGGCAATCCTGAAAATCCCATTTCTTTCATATTGAGCCATACTTTTGCTATGCTGTCTTTTGGAGAACATGTTTTTACATCCGTGGTCATTATTTCAGAGACTTTTTTTGAGGGGATTTTGTCTAACTTCAGATTCCTGAAAATGTCCACAATGCTCAAAATGCCTGCCAGTGTAATATCCTGACCCGATTTTATCACAGGAACGCGCCCGAGTCCTGCGTCCACCATCAATTTCGCAGCCTGCATCATATCCATATCTGGATATACAAAAGGGAACTCGGATGCAAAACCTTCCACAGTAACGTTTGATTTTGTGGAATATATGTTTAAGATGTCTTTCTCGGTCAGGACTCCGATTACTCTTTTTTTGGCATCCAACACAGGCAATGTCCGATAATGCCTGTCCCGCATCACCTGGCGCGCATGTGTCATATAATCCGAATCATGTACAAAAACAGTATTCCTTGTCATTACCTCTTCCACTTTCATAACAACATACTCCTTTCTGCGTGTATATATTTGTTACTTAATTTAAAATTCATTACAGCATTTCTAAAGTCTCTCTGCAGCTCTCGCAAAGAAGCTTTCCGTTTACAAGTAACAGGGTATCAACATTGTCCCCGCATTCCTCGCATATCCCGCGATTGATCTTCTGGGGAGCCTCCATTGAAAAAATATTCTCCCTATGCATTTTGATGAGGTCGGAGAAGATGTTTCCCATTTCGGCTGAAACTGCGATAAGATCAATATCGGTCACTATACCAACGAGTTTCCCATTGTCAACGACAGGTAATCGCCTGATATCCATTTTTACCATCATGTGCATTGTATCTGTAACGTCTTCTGTTGCAGGTATGGTTATCAGGGGCGTTGTCATCAATTCTTTAATGGAAAGAGCATCCGGTTTGAGATTCTTGGATACGATTTTTCTTACAATATCACGCTCTGTGACTATCCCCACAGGCTGCTGTTTATTTGTGATAATGACACTGCCGACATCGCAATCTAACATTTTTTTTGCTAAATGCAGGACATCACTTTTGACATCTACAGTCACGACATCCCGTGTCATTATATCCTTTACCGGCATTTTAACTTCCATTGGTAATCCTCCCTACTCTATACTATGTGTTTTAATGTGTTTATATGTTATGCTGGAAAAAAAGGATGAAACGTAAGTCAGGCAAAGAAAGCATCTTATAATATAAGGCTAATCCGACCTATTCTTTCAACATCCTGACCATTTTTACAGCAGCTTCAACTGCCCGCTTGGCATAATCCACGCGCTCATGCGCATCAAGCCGGCTCATGCCTGGACCTGAGATGCCGAGAGTTATGGGTTTTTTGTATTCGAGTGCAAGGTCTGCTATTTTCCGTGAAGCGTGCTGGATAACAATCTCGTCGTGTTTTGTAGCTCCCTGTATCACGCATCCGATGGTGACCACAGCATCGATAGTCTTATCCTCAGCGAGTTTCTTTACTGCCAGCGGCATATCAAAGACTCCGGGGACGTATAATATTTTCTCAACAGAGGCTCCAAGAAAAGCGGCATGTTCTTTCCCGAGGGTCTCCATCTGGATTGTTAAATCACGGTTGAATTCTGAGACCACAAATCCTAATTTAATACTCATTTTAGCACCTGAGTATGTTATATCAATTAGTAAGTCTATATATTTTGCGATTGATACCCGACATCGGGCTATCAGAGTGTTCATGATACATTTATATCCCATATTAATGTAATAAAAGGAAAAAAGAAGGTATAATTATGGTGAAAATATTCTACGATAAAGACGCAGATTTAAACGTATTGAAATACAAGACCATCGCGGTTATAGGCTACGGCAGCCAGGGTGCAGGTCAGGCGCAGAACCTCCATGATTCAGGGCTTGACGTCATCGTCGGCGTAAGGAAGGGCGGCGAATCCTGGGCGCAGGCAAAGACCGACGGGCTGACTGTCATGACCATGGCAGACGCTGCTAAAAAGGGCGACCTCATCCAGATACTTGTGCCTGATGAAATACAGGGTGCTATATACGCCAGCGAAATCGCCCCCAACATCAGCAAAGGCAAAACGCTGTGTTTCTCGCATGGCTTCAATATCCACTATAACCAGATAGTGCCGCCAAAGAATGTGGATGTAATAATGGTGGCTCCAAAAGGACCCGGCTTCCTTGTCCGGCGCACATATACCGAGGGTATAGGTGTTCCCGCTCTGCTTGCAATATATCAGGACGCGTCAGGAAAGGCATGGGACACTGGCATGGCTTACGCAAAAGGCATAGGCGCCACGCGCGCTGGCGTGCTGGAGACCACTTTTGCGGAAGAGACCGAGACAGACCTCTTTGGTGAGCAGGTTGACCTGTGCGGCGGGTGCACGAGCATGATAAAAGCCTCGTTTGAGACGCTTGTTGAGGCAGGATACCAGCCAGAGGTTGCGTATTTTGAGACATTGCATGAATTAAAGCTTATCGTTGACCTGATTCATGAAGGCGGATTGAGCAAGATGTGGTATTATGTGTCCAATACCGCGGAATACGGCGGCTTGACTGTTGGTCCCAAGATAATTAATGAACAGTCCCGCCAGGCAATGAAAGAGGCGCTTCGCAGGATACAGAGCGGCGAGTTCGCGCGCGAGTTCGTTCTTGAAGGCAAGACGAACAGACCAGTTTTGTCCGCGCTTGAGAGGCAGGAGAACGAGCATCCCATAGAGAAAGTCGGGAAAGAGCTTCGCGCCATGATGCCGTGGCTCAAGAAGGATTGAGATGGCTTATTAAATAGTGCGTATGAAAGTAAGCAGGGATTTTATCGCAGCAACTTGTTTTTCCGTATATGCTGCGATAGTATCATCAAAATTAATATAAGGAATCCAGGTACGTCGGGTATTTTCTCTGATTTTTTAGTAACAATCGCAGATTCCTTTTCTTTTACAATCAGGGATATTGAACTAATGGTACCCCATTTGTTATTCCATTCCATTGCCCTGACATAAATCGAATGATTTCCAGGCTTCAAGCCGGCGGTATCGATTTCAGCAGTCATCTCTTCTATCTGCCCGTCAAAAGAACCGTCAACAGTAAGCATGGGAGCTGGTTTATCAATGGAGTCTATATAATATTCAGCGCCCCCGATTCTCATTTCGTATCCCGCGACTGCTGTAGCATAAATCCTGACTTTTTCTCCTTCATAAACCTCTTCTTTAGATATTGACAGTCTTCTTATGCCCGGGGTTACATCGAACCGTATTATTTTATGGGTGTCCACAACATGGCACTGATTACAATTCACCAGTGCGCCGTGCTTTTCATCCCCTATATAGGTTGCATTGTATGTTATCCCTCGCTCCACATGGCATGATTTACATTTCCTTGGGTTTTTATAGTTCGAAGGGTGCCATTTCGGCTCTTTTCCTTCCCCGTGGCACGCCCAGCAGGCTTTGTTTTCAGAGAAAACACTGCTAAAAGCAGCCTTATTAATATCTTTATGGGCTCCCAGTTCACCCACATTGTGGCAGGAGGTACAGGCTGCGCCGCCATCACTACCATCGTATAACAGCGGAACATGCAGGTCGGATGGAATCATTCCAATCATAAATGTATTATTCTTCCATAGCCAGCTTGCATTATACCCATAAATGGTAGAATTGACATTTATTTTTACTATGTTTGGCGACAGCGCCACTATATCTTCAAGAACAACGATGTTCTGTGATATCTCAGATACCTTTGCCCTGAATATCACAACCTTCGTGTACGTGTATCCAAGGTAATTTATGCTCAATTCGTAATCAAAAATCTCTCCCCTCTTCACAATATTAGTAAAGTTCCTGCCGCCTACATCCAGCAAAAAGCTGGCTGAGTCGCTGTTCTCGGCGACGTCTTCAAGTGTGAGGCTGTAATTTCCAGCTAACTTCCATATCTCCCCTTTCTGCATGGTCTTTCTTTTAGGTCTCTCTATACTAAAATGGGCATTGGCAGGAGTTAAATTTGCAAGTATAAGCAGAGCCTGCTCCTGCTCATATTCATTCCTGTCCGATGAATTGAACAGCACTTCGGTATAGAACACATCTTTATCTATCCTGTCTATTACCGTGTATTTGTGCTTCTCATTGCTACCTTTGAAATGGCACAGATAACATGAAGTTGTTTTGTTCTCGTTATGCAGTCTTTTTATCCTGAATCCTTCAAATTGTATGAAGCCATCATCACCAAAAAGGAACATATCTGTGATGTTGAGTACAATAACAGGAATCTTTGAAGATGCATTATTTATTATTCTGTTCTCTTCATAGACGTATCTTCCGATATTGACAAGTCCAATATCCACAAGGTTCTCCTCTTTATATAATTCGAGTATTGCGCTGCCTCGCAGAGCAGCTATGCCAGTTACCCTTACCCTGTACCCCAGACCGAAGTCTACAAATTCGCCTGTACGAGCAGAGAATTTATTTATTATTCTGTCCATCTCGACAAGAGATGAGCGATTTTTATTTATCTCGGTAGCATTTCCCCACTTTATTGAATTATCCCTATCCAGATGGCAGTAGATGCAGTTTATAGAATCTATCAGATTCTCGCTGGTAGCATAGTGGGAAACCGACGCATTAAGATTTACACTTTCTGCACTCAAGCTGTTGGAATGACATGCTTCGCATAAAACCCCTGTAGAAACATTGTAACTTGTAACATTGCCGGGATTGCCGTTCAGCTCAGCGTCTTTAAAATGAGAGTAAACCATAGGGGCTTTGAAAGACTGCGAAAGAGAGTGGCAGTCATTGTTGCTGCATTCGCGGGGATTTTTGTATCTTTCTGGATGTCCAGCAGGTTCAGTACCTTCTCCGTGGCATGCCCAGCAGGCTTTGTTTATCGGGTCTATGGATGAAGAGTTGGTGGCGTTGCTGTTTAAGTTTTTATGCACTCCCAGTTTCATGGATGAGGCTTTTATCCTCTTATTCCCTGGCGCTCCGCTTCCGCTTATGTCGTGGCAGTTTATGCAGTCCGGTCCTCCAGTGATGCCCTCGTCAAGGCTGTGGGAATAGTTCAATGACGTAGTAAGGTAGGAACCATTCAGGGCATGGCAGGTCTGGCAATTGCTGTCCTTGTATCCGCTTGTTAAGTAGGTACTGTGGTTCTGCCACCGCACATTCACGGTGTTGTTGACCGTGATTAACGGTGGTACAGTACTCCACTGTGTACCTAAATAATTAGTATTGACAGTATCGTTATAATGGCAATTCGCACACCATGTTGTTGTGGTGAGAGTCCCATTCCTTGTGTTATTCGTATCGACAAGCAGATTATAAATCGTGCCAAAGGCTGTTGAGTTATGTTTGGTGTTGTTGTGGCAGTAATAACATGAACCATTGTTAGTTGTCCAGTACGTGCCCCAGATGCTGCCGTTGGAGAGGTTAGATGAGTGTTTTAGAGGATTGGGGATGATTGGAGCTGAGCTGAAGTTGGCTAACTGGGTCTGGTGACAGTTAGTACAGTTGATTGCAGTATTGTTTGTGGTGCTCCAGTTCAAGCCATCCTGCTGGAGATACCTTGCGGGATGGATGCTCCTACTTGAGTTCAGGTGGCACTGCGTACAGTTAAGAGTGTTGTTGTGTCTTGAAAGATTCTTTATGGTAGCAGTACCGCCTACCCCATGGCAAGAAGAAGTGCAGAAAGTGGAATTTGGAAGAGTAAATGCAGGTTTTGTAAGGGTGCTGTTATGGAGCCTGCCCTGAGCATGGCAATCGGAACATGCAGGATTTGTAGAGTTGTAATTCATGGAATGGTTCGCTATAGTCATGTTATTCGCGTCAATGAACGGGAATACTGTTGATGCATTGTTATGACACCTATAACAGTAATCGTTCGTTCCTTGAATTATTGAATAATCCGTTCTTTTTCTTCCATAGTGGCTTGTGGAATTATTACCACCATTTGCTCCGCCATAGACTGTTCCTGCACCATCGGGATCAACGCTTCCCAGCATCATCTCGCTCTTGTTATGGCAGGCATAGCAGGAGGTTGCATTCGCTGTTGAGATATTGGTACCGTTCCAGTAATGCTGGGTTACGTTGAGTAAAGTGGTGTTAGGAGTATAGTTCAGGTTCTGCCCTGCAATAGGAATATGACATGACGTGCAGTTATACGGAGTTTTATAATTGGAAGGATGGGCATTGGGTTCAGAACCATTGCCATGACATGCCCAACACCTGAAGTCAGCCGATGGATATCCAGATGGAGAAGTTGCATTGCTATTCAGGTTCTTGTGTATGGCATTGGTGTCGTTCATGGCACTGATATTCACAAGTTTGCCAGCACCTGCTGAGCCTCCAATATCGTGGCATGCAGTGCAGTTGGCTCCTCCTTTTATACCTACTGCAACGTTGTGCGTAAACTCGCTCATATTAGCTGTGCTGCTTAATAGCGAGTTGTGGCATGCCTTACAAGTCTGGTCGTCATAGCTGCTAAACGAGTGATTATAGTAATTCAAGCCAGTTCCATTCCAGTTCGTGCCATTGGTTATCTCGGGTGGAGTTCTGAGACCTGCTGATACAAAGGTTGAGTTCATCTGTATATAGTTGCTGTCGCTACCGTAGTGGCAATCAGAGCATGAGGCGTTGGTGCCTATTGAGCCGTACATCTGGTAATTCGAGTTCCACAGGAGGATTCTACCCAGCGGCGTAGCATTGTGTTTGGTATCGTTATGACAGTATATGCAGGCGGTCTGGGGCGTAGTCCAGTAGCTCCCCCACACAGAACCGTTAGAGATATTGTCGCTGTGGTGCAATGGAGTTGTTATCTTGAATGCTGTGAAATTAGCTAAAGACGAATCCACGTTAAATGTCTGGTGGCAGGTGACGCAGTTAACCGCACTTGAATTTGAGGTTGAGAAGGTATTATTCTGGAGAAGGTACTTGATGGCATGGATATCCCTGCCTGCCCGTGTCGCTGTTGTAGAATTGGCATGACATTCTGTGCAATATAATGTCTTGTGCTGCACTTTGTTGTTCGTGGCAGCACTTCCGCCTGTGCCATGGCATGTGGAGCAGAAGGAATCGTTGCTCACAGGTTTTGCAAGCGTGCTGTTATGGATTCTTCCTGGGTTATGGCATGTTGAGTCAGAGCATAATGGCGTGGTTGCTCTTGCACTGTGGTTAAGCATGGTGTTATTGAGGTCGCTCACGTAGAAGGTGGCATTGTTTGTAGCGTTGTTGTGACAGTAACTGCAATATGTGATAGAATCCAGACTTGCAAGGTCTGTTCTCTTCTTTCCATAGTGGCTTGTGGAATTATTACCACCATTTGCTCCGCCATAGACTGCACCACTTCCATTATCCGGATCATTCGCAAGAATCATCATCTCACTCTTGTTATGGCAGGCATAACAGGAAGTTGCATTCGCTGTTGAGATATTTGTGCCGTTCCAGTAATGCTGGGTAACGTTCAACAGAGTACTATTTGGAGTAAAGTTAAAGTTCTGGCTTCCTGATTGCAAATGGCAGGCTGTGCAATTGTATGGTGTCTTATAATTCGTGGGATGGGCGTTAGGCGATGGTTCGCTTCCGTTTCCATGACATGCCCAGCAGCGCTTATTATTGGAATAATAAGCTGTTGTATTGGAGGCTGATGCGCCGCTGTTGAGGTTTTTATGTACGGCACTGGTATCATTGGTTGCAGTCACATTTACATGAGATAATAAGACGATGCCTCCTGTATCATGGCAGTCCGCGCAGTTGGGTCCACCTACCCTGCTCTGGTTATGCATGAGTTGTGTTATTGTGGTAAAGCCATAGCGGTAGCCGTGACAGAGGTTGCATGCAGAATCGTTCTTTGCATAGAGCGAGTGGTTAGTGTACTCATAGACGCTTTGATTGGCGCCATAAGTGGCGTTGCCTGTGATCTCAGGCGGCGCAGAATGATTATCGCTCAGGTATGAGTTGATCATATCATTGTAGGTCTGTCCACCGCTGGTATAGCCCTGCCAGTGGCAACTTGCGCACCAGTAGGTGCTTGAACTTATACTGCTGTTTACTGTATTGTTCCCCATGAACTGTACGATATGCCCTAATGCGCTCTCGGTAAAACTAAAGCCCACATTGTTGTAAACATTACCATGACAATACATGCATGAATCAGAGTCAGTACTTGCATTCCAGTAATTGCCCCACTTTGTACCGTTGTTAAGAGCATTGCTGTGTGTCATGGGGTCTGATACCGGTTTTGAGCCGCTTGAGCCTTTTGAATAGCTTCCATTTACAACGGAATAGTTATCGTTGGGGTTTTTTGTATTATTTAAAATATTAGCAAAGTACGGCTTTTGATGGCATGTTGAACATTTGCCGGAATAATTCCTTCCCACATTCACTCTGCTTGGGCTCTGGGTTATATTATAGGTGTAGTTGCCAGTTGAGTTGAAATAACGTATCTCGTGGGCTGCCTGGCTGTGGCATACTGTGCATTGAACTCCTACACTTCCATTGTGGTATCGCTGGTTCTTGTGGCAGTTGTTCAAGCAATGCTCGCTTTCTGTTATGCCATTTGCTGAATAGTCACCGGGTATTGTTGAATTCGGCTTGGTGATGTTGTGATAGGGACCGTGGCAGAATATACATGCTATTGTCTGGTTTGTATCGTGCGCGCGCTGATTCCAGCTATACGAGTCATTCTTGGATTGAACCCATGTCTTTGGAACATTTGTCGTATTTGCATGGCAAGTGGAATTATAGCATTGCGGGACTTCATATCTCCTTTGCTCATAAGTATAAGTAAAATTTTGATGACAATCTTTGCATTTTACACCATTAACATCATGGACATCTCCCTTTGTTGTTAAAACCACCCCGGTATCCAAGTAGACAAGTGTTGTATTGTAGCCAGCCTGGTCGTATCCTCTGTGACAGGTAGTGCAACTTGTACCTTGTGTAATTCCGGGTCCCATCCCATAATTCGCATCTACTTGACCTTCATGCATTGTATTTGTGGGAGGATTTCCTGCATAAACTATATGCATACTTTCAGTGCTAGCCCACCCTACACCTTCTATGTATGGGTCATGCGAAAGAGCAGGAAAACTCAGCATAGCGCTACCTTTTGAAGCTATTCCTCCAAGGGGTTGATGGCATAAACTACCAGAACGCCCGCAGCCGTATTCCCCCAGAATGAAACTACGGTTTATTGAAGTTGTTGTGCTGTTATATGTAACATTAATCGTTACGTTCCATGTCCCTTCATTAGGTCCCATGGAGTTTGAGGTCTGCCCTATCCTGACCTGATTATCAAGACTTGTAGATTTGTTAAACTCCCCATAGGCATCGGTGGTTCCGCTGAAAGGGAATAGATTTGTCGAACCATTGGCTGCGGTATAGAAGCCAGTCACATTAGCACCTGGTATTGGGAAACCTGAATTGGATATTAATACGATATAGACGTATTGACTTACAGAGACTCCACTTTCCCAATTAGTTCCACCGTTTTCCGGAGGCCAGCCTGTTCCCCACGGTTCATCCAGAATTACCTTCCTTGCAATAATGGCATTTATATAACCGTAACCTGTAGAAACACCAAATGGTGAAAGTGCGCCTGTGGTTGCAGAAAGAGTATTATTCACAGTATCAACAGTAGTCAGAAGCGCCTCCCATGAAACGCCGTTCCAGTGGTAGATAACAAGGCTGTTTTCATCTGCGCCTGCGAGTTCAGCCTTACTGTAGCGTATTGTTACTGTCGCAGAGGAATAGGAAATGTTCTTGGCGCCGATTTCCACGAATCTTATTACTTTTCCGGGAAGTGGAACCGGAACCGGATTGTTTTTGCCGTAGTCGTCCAGAACAACCTCCCCGCCGCTTGCCCTATTGATTTTCAGCTTTACTGCAACGTTTTTATTGGAAAGAGCATCAATCTCCACCTCACCCTTATCAGAAATATCGGATGCTGATAACGTATCTGTCTTTTCTGCCGTCTTTCTCAGGGTTTTAGCTTCATCATAGGTCTTGATATCACTGACAACCGATGTATTCCTGATATCGCGTACCTCTATTTTTTGTCCTTTAGCGCTCACAGCGAAAATGGATAACGAGTTCACAGTCATGCTCAGAATATTGTTTTTTGCATCAATTTTGGTTGGCAATTCGTTCCATGCCTGTGCTGCGCTGTCATATCGGTAAATAGCCAGAGTTTTTTCATCCGGTCCTTTAAGTTCCGAGCCTGTGTATAGTATAGATATTTCTGCTTCTGCGAAAGAGACACCCGTAGTGCTGATTTCCATGTATTTGATTGGCACTCCGGGCGCGGATATATTAACACCCCTAGGTAAATCGCTGCCACAGTTTTCGAGTATTACCTTGCCTTTTGGCGAGTCTCCGATAATTCTAAGATTAATTGAAACACTCTTTGTCTCAAAAGCATTAAAATAGACTCTGGCACCTGGAATATTTGTCCAGCTTATAGAATTGATATTTGGTTTTAATCCGCTCGACATGCCTGCCCCGCTTAATTCTATTGCACCATTGAGTGGAGAACCAGCGCTGTCTGTAAATGTTATGTCCCCGCTTGTGCGTTTTTCTATGATGCCTATTGAAGGGATATATAATACAGCAACCACCAGCAAAGATAGAACAATGGATCCTGATACCAGAAGCCATCTTCCGAATCTGCGAGGCGGGATATGTTTCCTTTCAGACAGAACAATAAGCTTAGGTATTATAAGCCGTATTTTAGCTCCACCTGACCTATCCCCTAAAATCTTCATTATTATACAAGAATAAAATAGTTTTTTTTAATATTATACTTATTGATAACGATTAAAAATATCATTCGATTTTTTGTCATGGAGCTTTAGCATTAAAACTTTGATGCCTGATGTGGAATTATGCAGACAGGGATAGAAAACCTGATAGAATATTCGTAACATGCTCAAAAACCTGGGGAAATTACAAGTAATTCGAAATCCTCCATGTCTTTTTCATTTTTAACCTCCATTGAATAGTCTTGTATATGCGCTATATATTCTTGGACTTTGGTAATGTGACATGATAAATCATGTTATTTTAATATATTCTTCAGAAAACTATAAATATCAAACACACAACATTCACGATGCAAATAAATGTGACATACTAATTACATTTATCCAGGAGATTGATTTGAAAATACCATCAAAAACCCTGCTGTACATGCCCGACTGGCTGGTTACTTTTCAAAAAGAAGTAGCAGGAGAGCTAATCCTCAACCAGGACGCCGGGGAAGTGATACATGAATACAGGAAGAGATATGGTATGTCACAGGAAGAACTCGGGGAATTAATGAACCTGCGCCGTGAGTCAATTTCCCGTATTGAAAACGGCAGTGTGACGCCAACGTTTGGTTTTGTTAAAAAATTCATTAATGCCCTGGCTTTAATTGAGGCAATACGGGTTGAGAGAGCGCAGCATAACGAAATCGATGTTTATTTTCTTGAGAATCTCGCAAAGGAACTCGGATTTACCCGTGAAATGCCAATGCGCCTCATGAAAGTGGCTGTTGAAAGTTACGATAAAAAACTCATTAAAATTCAAAAATCTTTGAAGGAGAAAAAAGCATGAAAGAAGAATCGGTTGTATGGCTTGAAGAGGTTGGGAAAGAGGACATAGCGATAGTTGGCGGAAAGGGCGCAAGCCTTGGCGAGATGCTGCGGGCTGAACTGCCCGTTCCCACAGGATTTGCCGTGACAGCGCAGGCTTTCCGGAGGTTTATTGATGAAAACGGAATTAGTGATGAACTTTTCAGCTCGCTTGAAGTGGATGTTGATAATGCCGATATATTAAGGGATTCGGAGAAAAAAGCAAAAAAAATCATCATGGGGGCAAAGATACCTTCGGATATCGAAAAGAGTATCAGGTCAAAATATACAGAGCTATGCAACAGAGAGGGGAACGAGGCTTTCGTGGCTGTGCGTTCAAGCGCCACGGCAGAGGATTTGCCTGATGCCAGTTTCGCAGGTCAGCAGGATACCTTCCTGAATATTAAAGGAGAGAAAAACGTAATGGAAGCCGTAAAGAAATGCTGGGCATCGCTTTACGGCGCCCGGGCTATCTATTACCGCGTTAAACAGGGATTCGACCACCGCAAGGTCAACCTCTGCGCCGTTGTGCAGTTGATGGTGGACGCTGAAAAAGCAGGCGTCATGTTCTCATCCCATCCATCCACAGGCGAGCCGGTCACAATAATCGAAGGCGCGTGGGGGCTTGGAGAAACCGTTGTATCGGGAGCAGTTTCTCCTGATTATTATGTTGTGGATAACAACTCAAGGAATATAAAAGAGCGCAAGGTTGCCACCAAAAACGTGATGCACATAAAAGACCCCAAAACAGGTAAAACCATGGATCTTCCCGTGCCTGCTGATAAGAAAAATGCAAAGGTGCTTGATGATGATGAAATATTGAAACTGGTTGAATTTGGAGAGGTCCTGGAAGAGCTTTACGGCATCCCGCAGGACATAGAGTGGGCGATAAAAAATAAAGAAATATTCATTCTCCAGTCAAGACCCATTACCACAATAAAGAAGAAAAAAGAACCAAAGGAAAAAGTTGCCACGTCAGCTATACTTGAAGGTCTTGGCGCATCACCCGGCATCGCATACGGCGAGGCAAAGCTTGTTTCTGACGCCAGCGAACTTGGCAAGGTCAAGAACGGCGATATACTTGTGGCAGTAATGACAACGCCTGATATGGTTCCTGCCATGAAGCGCGCTGCTGCTATCGTAACAGACGAGGGTGGGCTGACCTGCCATGCCGCCATTGTATCGCGTGAACTCGGCTGCCCCGCGGTCGTGGGAACACGGAAAGCAACCCAGTTATTGACCGATGGCATGAAGATAACCGTGGATGGCGAGAAGGGGCTTGTGTTTGAAGGGGAAAAAGAGGCTGCTGCGTCTGCAGCAACACATCCCGAAAAGGCGGCAATATCGTTCGCAAAATCAAAACCCATCACTGCAACCGAGGTGAAGGTGAATGTATCCATCCCCGAAGCCACGGCGCGCGCTGTGGAGACGCAGGCTGACGGCGTCGGACTTTTGCGCATCGAGCACATGATTCTTGGTCTTCCCAAACACCCCAAGCAGTACATAAAGGAAGGGAAAGCCGATGAGTATGTCGCAGAGCTTGTTTCGCGCATCCAGACAGTGGTGGACGCGTTTTACCCGAAGCCGGTTTGGGTGAGGACGCTTGATGCGCCCACTGATGAGTTCAGGGCTATGGAAGGCGGCGAGGGAGAGCCAATCGAGCCGAATCCCATGCTGGGATACAGAGGCATCAGGCGCGACCTGATTGATACGGAACATTTCGAGCTTGAGGTAAGGGCGTTCAAGGAATTGATCAAGCGCGGCTATAACAACATGGGCATCATGATTCCGCTGGTACAGCATCCTTCGGAGCTTCGCCGCGCAAAGGAGTTCATGCAGGAGAGAGGGATTGATTTTGGCAAGACCGAGATAGGGATAATGGTGGAAATCCCGGCTGCTGCGCTCATTATCGACCAGTTCTTAGCCGAGGGGCTGGATTTCGTGAGCTTCGGCACCAACGACCTCACGCAGTACACGCTTGCTGTGGACAGGAATAACGAGCAGGTGGCGCATCTTTACAACGAGATGCATCCTGCCGTGATGAAGCTCATCGAGCATGTGATTATCGAGTGCAACAAGGCTGGCGTGAAGACAAGCATCTGCGGGCAGGCTGGGAGCTATCCCAAGGTGGCGAAGCGATTGGTTGAGCTTGGGATAACGAGCATCTCTGCGAATATTGATGCGGTTGAGGCTGTGAGAGAGATGGTTGCGAGGACTGAGATGCAGTTGATGCTGAAGGCGGCGAGGGAGAAAAGAACTTAATGCGAACCCTCACCGCTCTCGATAAAACCATCCTCGCAAAACTCGCGCCCGAACTTGAAGGCGCAACCGGACCTGCGCCGGGGCATGACTACAAGTTCATCCTGCTTCCGGTCTCGCATAAATTAGCAGAATCACCTGAAGATTTCGCTAACAGGGTCAATAGACTGACAGATGAGGAGCTTAATTATCTTGTTGAACTGATTTTAAAAGGCGATGAGGATGTGCGCTCGCTGGCAGAAGGGGATTCGGATGCCCTTTTTGAATTGATTGAGAAAAGATTGCCGGAGAAGGCAAAAAAACTTAAAAATCGCTGATTCAGCACACCGGAATCTTCCCGTACGCCAGTTCCATGCAGAACTCCTGAATATTGGCAAGCTCGCTGTCAATAACCTCATTCACCTCTTTCTCCACGTCCTCAAGCGAGCCGCGCTCCATAATCACCTGCGCCGCCGCAATCTTGGGCTGGTCTATGGGTTCCCCAATCTGGCTCAAAAGCCACACATACACTTCCTTGATATCGGGCACGTTCGTGTAAATCTCATTCGCTATCCTGTGGCTGAGGACATTGTATATCTTCCCAACATGGCTCACCGGGTTCTTTCCGGCGGCGGCTTCGCTGCTCACAGGGCGGTTCAAAGGTATTATACCGTTCACCCTGTTCCCGCGTCCCACCTGACCCGAATCCGCATCCTCGGCAGACGTGCCAGTGACCGTGAGATATATCCCGCCCATGCCCCTTCCTTCCCTGTCAAGCGTGTTCAAATAAACTGAAGTTTCAAGTTCAGTTCTTTCCGCTGCGTAGGTCTTTATCCCTTCCAGGAGTTCTTCTTTTTTCCTGAAATACTCAGCCTCGGATTCTATGAATCTGTCAACAAGAGGGTCTGCAACGGTCAGATGCAGCTCGCTCCTGTTGCGCAAGCCCATGACTTTAATATCCTCGCCCGATTCGGGAAATCTTTTCTTAAACTCCGGGGAATTCAAATACTGCTCGGTCTCGAGCACTAAGGTCTCCGTGGGTGTCATGGGAGCATATCCCACAGCAGCCGAGGTATCATTGGCTCCGAGTATCGCATCCTTTCTTTTGAAGATATCGGTAAGCTCTGCCGAACCTTTAGCCAGCTCGACCTGGTAATGGATTGAATCTGCATTCACAAACCGCAGATTATCCCTGAGCCACTGTTTTGCAGCGTCTATTGCAATAGTATTGACATCGATGAATTCGCCCTCCACTTCAAACGTAGCCCTGTCCCCGAAAATGATGCGCATCGGTTTCAGGATTACGCCGCCGCCGAATTTTGTTTTAACTTCCCCTGCCACCAGCATCCCCTTATCGATGTTGTGGTGCATGATGGCGCCAAATCTTTCCATATATTCCTTGCATAGTTCGATTGAGACTTGGTTCATTACAGAATCGCAGATATAATCGGGATGCCCGAGTCCTTTTCGTTCAACCACCTCCACTTTGCGTTCGGTTATGGGGGTGGCGCCGAGTTCTTCTATTTCTATGTTTCGCATATCAGTTTGATCCTTGCTCAAATCAGTTGACAATGCTTTGCGTTCTTTGCGCCTGGTATGAAAAATCAACAACTAACTCGTACGAACTGATACGAACTCACGCCGCCAGAGTTCGTACGAGTTCGTATTAGTTCGTTGTTAATGTTCATTTTGTTGTTTTTTCATTTTTCCCTGGGATAAATATCTCCCGGTCAGTATCTCGTAATTCTTCAGGGTATTTTTTATAAGCATGATGTCTTCTTCTGTTACCATCCGTACGTGTTTGCAAGGAACTCCCATAACGACGCTCCTTGCCGGGATTTTATGGCCGGGCGGCACTAATGCCCCGGCGGCAACGATAGCATATTCCCCGATTTCGGCGCCGTGCAGTATTGTGGAATTCATGCCTATAAGCGCATTGTTCTTAACGAGACAGCCGTGCATGATGCAGCCATGCCCCACGCTCACGCCGTCGCCTATTTCGACATTCCTGTCATCCGAATGTATAACAGCATTGTCCTGTATATTGCAGCCTCTTCCTATGCTGATTTTTGCCCTGTCGCCGCGGATGACGGAGTTGAACCAGACGCTTGAACCTTCCCCGATTGAAACGTCCCCGATGATGCATGCTGTCTCTGCTATGAATGCATTTTTCGCTATTACGGGTTTTTTACCGTCGAATGTGTATAACATGATATTTTAATTGCCCTTCTGCATCTTCCCATTCATAGAAGGATTTTGTCGCATAAATAGATTATTCAAATTCGAGAGCGTTTCAATTCGTGTTGGTAATTAGGCCAATGTGCAACACATCTAACAATTCCCATTCAATCACTTTGGTAGTCATTCTGGGATAGAAGGTATATAATCCTCAAATTTCATCGCCCTAAATGAAATATCATTCTTCTTAAATGTTTCAAAATACCGTCCTGCAATATTTTGAGGGTTAGGGTCAACGACTTCCACAGAAAATTCTTTTTCTGGTAAAGAGGACAATAATAAATATTTAAAATATGTGTCTGTTTGAGGTAATGAATAGCCTATAAATATTATTTTCTCAGCAATTTTTAATTTTTCAGAAGCTGATTTTCGTAACTCATTTATAACCTCCCTGAAATGAGGAACATTTTTTATATAAGAAGGGGGGGCGATCAAAGTATTTTCTATCATATAACTTCTATTATGCTTTTTGGGACAAATAGTTAAAATATTGGATAACAAATCATTAACATCATATTCTGTTTTTGTCGCAGACTTTGACCTTCTTTCTGTTAAATAATCATAGTTAAGCCGTATAGGTTTCTTACACTCTGGGCATATTTTCCAATTTAAGGAACCATGTAATTTAATAAGCTGAATATCAGATTTACTTGATTCTTTATTTTCAAAAGTGGCTCCATAATCTGGAGATAACCCGTTCTTATCTAAGCAGTCATCGATTAAGACATCATAATTAAATGAAATTATTGTATCATTTTTTAATTTCTTAACGAATTTCTCTAATAACATTGAGTATTTTGAAACTTTTTCTTCATCGCTATAATCATAACTCCATTTTATTACTTTTTCGATTAATTCTAAGACCAAGTTTCTGATGTGCACGTCCTCATTTTTATCAGAATCTAAACTGTTTATGTCTATTTTCATTTCCAAATATCCGAAAATATCTTCGATATTAAAATTTTCAAGTTTATGCACATTGATATATTCCCAAATATCATCAAAATCATCCCATTTATATATGTTTAACTCACCATTTTCCTTCTTCGCAATGAATTTACCAGTTCTACCGTTTTCAAAGTTTAGTTCAACTCTTTCATTATTAAGTATTAGTGAAAGCCATTTTTTTCCAAAAGATACTTTGATAACTTTTCCGTCTTCTGTTCTTTCAATTTTTGCTCGTCTCATCCACTTATATTGAAAATACCATGCTAAAGAATTTAAAAACTTCTCTCTATCTTTATTTAGTATGTCGTACCCCCATCTAAAAAAAGGCTCCTTTCTTATTCCTGTAAGGTCTTTAGCTCTCTCTAAAAAATTACTCATTAGAGGGAGGCCTGCGCCTTCAGATGCACCAGCACCAAGAATATAAACATTTCTCATTGCATTAAATATATTTTAAATCTATAAAACACTTTCATCATCGTCTTAAGCGAAAGGAGTCAAAATCAAATTTTACAGTACTCTCATATTCCTTGATACTAAGCAATTATGAGGATAGCTCCCGCCTTAAAGGGAACACACAAAAGCGAATGTGCGCCTGCCCGCCAAAACATTCATTTTTTAAGGTCATTTCAATTTGCTAACACGAATTATAACTGTCATTAATTCGGATGTTTTGTATATCCCTAGATTTCGTAAACTCAAATTGCTTCCAAAAACCGATAATTCTATTAATCATGCAGGTAATCACAGCGGCAATATGGAACTTCCCAAGGAATACGATTCTAACGCTATTGAAGAGAAATGGCTGGATACATGGCAGGACTCCATGTATTATTTCGATTGGGACTCACAAAAACCCCAGTTCATAATCGATACACCGCCGCCATATCCCACAGGCAATTTCCATATCGGCAATGCGCTTAACTGGTGCTACATAGATTTCGTGGCGCGGTACAAGAGAATGCGCGGCTACAACGTGATGTTCCCCGAAGGCTGGGACTGCCACGGACTCCCGACTGAAGTGAAAGTTGAAGAAAAACACGGTATCACCAAAAGCCAGGTCTCGCGTGAGGAGTTCCGCCGCATGTGCGTGGAACTTACCGAAACCAACATTGCCCGCATGAGACAAAGCCTGCGCCGCCTCGGGTTCTCCATAGACTGGAGCAACGAATACATAACCATGGAGCCAAGCTATTTTGGCAAGACACAGAGGTCTTTCGTGCAGATGTACGAAAGCGGCATGATATACCAGCAGAACCACCCTGTTAACTGGTGCCCGCGCTGTGAAACAGCCATCGCATTCGCCGAAGTCGAATATGATTCCCGAAGCACTGTTTTGAATTACCTCAATTTTGACAATCTCAAGATTGCCACCACACGACCGGAACTGCTCGCCGCCTGCGTTGCGGTTGCAGTAAATCCCGATGACAAAAGATACGGCGAATATGTGAACACCGAAGTAAAGGTTCCGGTATTCGGTCATAAAGTCAGGGTCATAGCAGACAAGAATGTTGACCCCACCTTCGGTACGGGCGTTGTCATGATATGCACATTTGGTGATAAGCAGGACGTAAGATGGTGGGTCGAGCACTCACTTCCCCTTCGAAAAGCAATAGACAAGACTGGAAAGATGACAGAGCTTGCAGGAAAATATGCAGGCATGAGCACCGAAGCATGCAAGAAAGCCATAATCGAAGACATGAAAAATGATGGCATCCTCTATAAGCAGGAGGAGCTGCCCCAGAACGTGGGGCTTTGCTGGCGCTGCAAGACGCCCATCGAAATCCTTTCAGAGAAGCAGTGGTTTGTTAAGATAATACAGGACGAAATACTCAATACCGCAAACGAGGTCGCCTGGGTTCCTGATTACATGAAGGTGCGGCTTGAGAACTGGACAGGGACTATGGAATGGGACTGGTGCATTTCAAGACAGAGGATTTTTGCCACGCCTATTCCTGCATGGTACTGTATAAAGTGCGGCAAGACTAAAGTCGCAAAAGAAGAATGGCTGCCGATTGACCCCACGCAGAAAAAACCGCCTGAATCATGCGAATGCGGTTCAAACGAGTGGAGAGGGGAAGAAGACGTGCTTGACACATGGATGGACTCTTCGATATCGGCGCTTCATGTCTCAGGCTGGCTCAGCGACCATCCGGTGCTTTTACCGGCGCAGCTTCGTTCGCAGGGCTACGACATTATCCGCACATGGGCTTTTTACACCATCCTGCGTTCAAAAGCGCTTCTTGATACCAGACCGTGGGATACCATCCTGCTAAACGGCATGGTGCTCGGCGAGGACGGGCACAAGATGAGCAAGTCGCGAAACAACTTCGTGGTGCCTGAAGAGGTAATCAAAAAACACGGCGCAGATGCGTTCAGGCAGTGGGCAGCAATAGGCGGCACAACGGGTTCGGACATTATCTTTTTATGGAAGGACGTAGTCGCAGGCTCGCGTTTTTTGCAGAAACTGTGGAGTATCGTTCGTTTTTCAATGCCGCATATTTCAGATGAACCTGCGGAATTTAAGCCCATAGACCTATGGCTTTTGAGCAAGCTGAACAGGCTGGTAAAAGAAGCCACGGAAAAAATGGATGCCTGCCAGTTTGATGAAACTTTCAAAGCCGTACGCGGATTTGCCTGGGATATTCTTGCGGATAATTACATCGAGCTTGCAAAATCAAGATTATACGGCGATGTCGAAGGAAAACAGGCTGCACAGTATACGCTTTATGTTACAATTGAAACGCTTGCACGGCTTCTTGCGCCTTTTTTGCCTTATTTCTCCGAGGAGGTATATTCTCATATTAAACAGGAGAGCGTCCATCTCCAGCCATGGCCTCTGGCAGATGAGTCATTCATCAATGCCGAAGCCGAGGCTACAGGTGAATTGATAAAAGAGATTACTGCTGCTATCAGGCGGTATAAATCTGAACGCGGCATGTCTTTAAATACGCCGCTAAAGGATATCGAGATTTATTCTTCCCTGAAAGATGCTTCTGACATTGCAGGTGCGGCAAATTCTGCTGTTAAACTCAATACCGGCACACCTGATTTTGAGTATGTGCCCACGAAAATTAAGCCCAATATGAAAGTTCTTGGTAAGACATATAGAAACAAGGCAAAACCCCTTGCGGAAGCACTCATTAATGCAGATGCGCAAACCGCCGGATCAGGAAGCATTACACTTTCTGTAGATGGGGAGGATGTAACTCTTAATTCCTCATGTTTCTCGGTGGAAAAGGAAAGGCTCTTAAAAGGAAAAGCGGTAGATGTCCTTGAAGTGGGAAGCGCAATAATCGTAATTAATAAATGAATTATTTTTTTATATGCAATACCTTGAACCATTCGTAGGCGAGCATAACGAGTAATAAAAGCACCATGAATTCTAGAATATAGGATATCTGGTTTATCCATGGGCTGGAGATGTAGTTCAAGGAAGTAAGGAAATTTATTAACTGGTGAACTGTTATAGACGCGCCCGCAAGGAAAACGTATAACCAGTTCCTTTCTATGAACTTTTTATTCAGGAAAACCCGGGCTTGAATAACATCAATATCAAGATCTTCCCATTTAATCCAGATTCTAATTACAAAATAGAGCCCTATCAATGCTAATACCACAGAACCGCCGACAAGGATGGTGTATAACAGGGCAGGATTTTCCATTTTCAACCTGTATAAGTATTATATTTTTATGTGTATAAACCCTTTGATTTCAGGCATTACCTGATTGTTGAGTATATCAGCCTGTACCAGTAGTACGCCAGCAATACTAATAGGATTATTACCGCAAGTCCCATTAAATCAAAGAGGATTGCTACTGTGTTTGTTATTGGAAACCCCAGTAATTCCAGAAGCTGCACCATTCTTCGCACGGTAATAAAGGCGCCAGCCATAAATACGCATATCCAGTTTTTATCCAGAAAAGTGCTGTTTAGAAACACCCTGGCTTTCAATATTTCTTTATTCACATGTTTCCATACCATCAAGATTTTTATAACAAAAAACAGACCTATAAGTGAAGTGATGACAGAACCGCCCACAATTATAATTCTTATCTCATTACTCATAGTTATTGGTAAGTTATGGTCTTCAATATAATAAATGATTTCTTTTTAATCTCAGAAAAGCTTATAGCCAGTAGATGCCCTATAAAACATACGGTGAAATTATGACGAACATTAGCGAGATACAGGTTACAAGAACGATAGTGAATGAATTCCTTGATGATTTTATGCAGAATATTCTTGACAGCGACGTTGTGGTTGTGGGTTCAGGACCGTGCGGAGCTGCGGCGGCAAAATACTGTGCGGAAAAGGGTCTTAAGACCGTTATGATAGAGAGGAACATATATGGCGGCGGAGGCATGTGGCAGGGCGGTTTCCTTATGCCAAAGAATACCGTAGGTTATCCTGCTAACAAGATACTCGAAGAGTGCGGCGTAAACCTCAAAGACGCCGGTAATGGATTATATGTCTGCGATTCTTTTGAAATGGTCTCAAAGATGCTCGCCAGCGCATGTGATGCGGGTGTGAAATTGCTTAATTCTACGAACGTAGAAGACTTGGTATTAAAGGAAGACCACGTTGATGGTGTTGTTATCCAGTGGTACCCGGTACAGCAAATGCCCAAATTCATTACATGCATGGACCCTATCGCGATACGGTCAAAAGTGGTGATTGATGCGACAGGGCATGATTCAGTCCTGGTAAGACGCCTCTGGCAACAAAAAAGGTTAAATATCGAAGAGCCCCCTGGCTGTGGCTCCCTCTGGGTAGATGAAGCAGAGAAACAGACAGTTGAGCTTACCCACGAGATCTACCCCGGCTTAATCGTGGCTGGCATGTCCGCAACATCGACATACGGCGCGCCGCGCATGGGACCGATATTTGGCGGCATGCTTCTTGCGGGAAAGAAGGCGGCTGAGATTGCGTATGAGAAAATCAGGGGAATGAAGATAGAGAACATAGGTAAGCTCAAGGTTCCGGCTTAGAATTAAACTTCAACAACCCGCGGGGCAATTGCACCACCGACCCCGCGGAGGCGCCGCATGACGGCGGTGTACCCTATCTTTTTATAATACTTCAATCAATTCCTATCAATGGAGGTTAAAATATGCAATTCGGAATGATGGACGGATACGGTTATGGTGTTGCAGGCTATGGGATGTT